>JACPPG010000088.1 GCA_016191115.1 Planctomycetia bacterium
GGACTGATGTTTCTTGATAAACTGGTTCATGGCGTTGCGTCTCCAGTAGAACGGATGGCCTTCACAAACCACCAAACTACCGTAGCGCAACGCCTCTTTCCTCCCCTTTGGTTGCGGCCGCAGGCCGCGCTGTGCCCTCGGCGCCCTCGGTGGCGGATCCGCTTCTGTCGCGGCCGTCCCGCCATTCGCGGGAAAAAAGGGGACATTCTGAATTACGACGAGTGCCGTAGACTGTTGGCCGGCATTCGCGCGGTGTGCGACTGTGCTGCGGGACGTGGCGGTCCGCTCACGGCTCGATCTTGTGCCGGATTCGCTTCAAGAAGCGCGCCATCTCCACCACGTGGCGGACGTGCTTCCCCTGGCCGATCATTTCGTGCTCGTCGTGGGCCTCGACCGACAGCGTGACCCGGCGGCCGTCGATCGAGAGGACTTCCGCCCGCGCGATCACCGTGGCGCCGGCGGGGGTGGCGGCCAGGTGCTCGAACTCGAAGCCGGTGCCGACCGATTGCTCGCCGACGTCCAGGTGCGGCAGGATGGCGTTGAACGCCGCGTGCTCCATCAGCATCAGCATGAACGGCGAGCCGAAGACCGGCGGCGCCTCGGGGTGATAGTGGCTGACCAATTCGGCCGAGACGACGCGATGCGTCGCCTCGCCACGAACGCCGGGGGTAAGCGTGGTCTTCATGGGCAGCAAACGCAGCAGCAAGGGACAGGGGAGATGAGAAGGCGCGAAGCCGCCCAATTATGAGGGATCGGGCGCGCGGGTGGAAGGTTCGGCGGGCTGCCACGAGGGCCGTTCACAGATTCAAGCTTGCCGGCGGCGCACCGGCGGGAAAGTGGGACAGGCACCGAGACGAAACGTTGGTCTGAAAGGGCTTGCGCTGTTTATGCTCGGAGCCAGTCCCATTTTCCCGCCTCGCCATTTTGAAGTTCTCAATCCTTCCGGAAGGACCTTCGGCCGAAAAATGTGCCTGACTGCCTGACCCCCTCGCCCAGGACTCAAAATGTCGCTTGATCGCGGCGGCCCGATTCCGTTACCCTGCGGGCCGCGGGGCAGGGCCATTCACAGATTCAAGCTTGCCGGCGGCGCACCGGCGGGAAAGGGGGACAGGCACCGAGACGCAACGTTGGTCTGAAAGGACTTGCGCTGTTTATGCTCGGAGCCAGTCCCATTTTCCCGCCTCGCCATTTTGAAAAATAGAATGGCCCTGGGACGATGCTTTCCGGCTGGTTTCTGCAAAATTCGCGGCACCCACTGCTTGACAACCAGGGCCTCAAGGACACAAAGAGAGGCAGGCATCGCCGCGGCAGCCATGCCGTCAGCGTGACGTACAGATATCGGGCCATCTACGTCACCGACGGACCAACCAATGTCTGGTATTGGATCGGATCGCACGAGGACTACAACAGTTTTGTGGGCAGCACCCGAAAGAGGCCTCTCATGCCCCGCCACAATTTCTTCGTGCTCGTGGCCATTGCCGTGGTGTCGGTCGTCTGCTTCCGCCAGGCCGATAGCGCGCATCGCACCGAGTACGGCGAGATGTTCGACACGTTCACCGAGGTGCTCAACAAGGTCGACAAGCATTACCTGCGCAAAGTCGACAACCGCCTGCTGTTCGAGGGGGCCTTGCAGGGCATGATGGCGAAGCTCGACCCCTATTCGGCCTACATCGACCCCGATCACCTCAAGGAGTTCAAGGCGAGCCTCGAACAAAAGTTCGGCGGCATCGGCATCGAAGTCGCAAGGGATCCGCAGACGAACCGGCTGACGATCACCAGCCCCATGGCCGATTCGCCGGCCTACAAGCAGGGCATCCGCGCCGGCGACACGATCGTCAAGATCGACGGCAAGAACGCCGAAGCCATTTCCATGCAGGAGATCGTCGGCCGACTCCGCGGCAAGGAAGGGGAAACCGTCCGTCTGACCGTGCTGCACAAGGGAGACACCGAGCCCGTCGAGATCGCCATCCAACGGGCCGTGATCCCCGTGCCGGCCGTCCTGGGCGATGTCCGCGATGCCGACAACCATTGGAATTTTTTTCTGGCGGGGCACGAGGGCATCGGTTACGTGCGCGTGACCAACTTCGGCGAGAACACCGAAAAGGAGCTTAAGGCGGCCCTCGCCTGGCTTGCCGAACGGCACGTGCAGGGCTTGATCCTGGACTTGCGCAATAACCAGGGCGGACTGTTGGATGAAGCCACCAAGACGTGCGATCTGTTCCTCGAGCACGGACGCATCGTGAGCACCCGCGGCCGCGAGGGCGTCGAGACCAAAACCTGGGACGCCTCCGGCGGCGCGCCTTACGCCCAACTCCCCATGGTTGTGCTCGTGAACCAGTTCACCGCCAGCGCCAGCGAAATTGTCGCCGCCTGCCTGCAGGACCATCATCGGGCGATCATCGTCGGGCAGCGGACGTGGGGAAAGGGAACCGTGCAGAACGTGATCCCGTTGGAGCATGGGCGGAGCCTGCTCAAACTCACCACGGCCAGCTATTGGCGCCCCAATGGCCAGGACATCCACCGCTACCCGGATGACAAGGACCAGGAAGACTGGGGCGTGCAGCCCGACAGCGGATACGAAATGAAGCTGAGCGACGCTGAGCTGGCCACCGTGATGCAGCACCGCCGCCAGCGCGACGTCATCGCCGAGCGCGAGCCAACGCCCGAGGATCCCGACGCGGCGGACAAGGCGCCGGCGGACGTCGACCCACAACTGCAAAAGGCGCTTGAGGCGCTACAGTCGCTGCTGCCAAAATGAGCAAGGTCGGGCGCAATCGGGTGCGTCACGCGCAGCGTCATGGCCGCCACGATCGGTTCGTTTTTACGGTCGTTTGCAAAGCAGTTTGAAAAAACTGCGTAGCGCGGAACCGGCCAGATTGGCCAATCGCTTATGTTGTCCGCCGGCGGACGATCAAGGCGCAACTTACTGGCCGCCAAAGGGGGATTGCGTCGACGAACGCCCGTCGTGTGTCTTTTCCACCGATTGGCCCCAAAGTTGCACATTGCTTGGCGCGCCTTGCGCGGGTGCCACAACCGAGTGTCGCACATGATCGTTGAGAATCGGCCGCCGCGCGGTGTTGAGCGTGTTTCACGATCGTGGGGCGATTATCGGCAAGCGAGGGGAGCCGGGAGATGGGCCGCAAAATTCGCTGCACGATCATCGAGGTTGACAACGCTCACGGCGCCGCGGCGGCCAGCGGCTCGGCGCAACCGATCCACCGTGACTTGCCCCCGTGGGCCGATCCGTTCATCGCGCGGCTGGTGGAGAAGCACCGCATTCGTGCGGCACTGGCGGACTCGCTTGGTTTCCTGGCGAGGGAAGCAGCGCATCCGACCGACGCGGCGCCCGATCTTCCACCCGGCCGATGGCGGGCGCGATTCCGCATGCCCGGTGGCGACGGGCCCCTTCCGCCCGACTGACTTGCGACGCGGTGGCGCATGGTCTGGCGCGCGGCGCTATCGGGCCAGGGCCTCCAGGTCGGTGTCGAATCGCAGCGTGACGACGCGCCACGTGTCGAGCGCGCTCGCGGCTTCCGTCCCCCGCGGCTCGCGCTGGTCGCGATAATAGACGATATACCACACGACCGGGTAGTTCTCGCACTTGTAGAGATATTTTAGTACGACCAAATCGCTCCCGACGCGCCGCGCGGCAATCCGCTCGTGGTTCCGATAGGGACCGTAGTTCGTCGCCAGATCGCGCGTCTTCTTCATCAGCAGCGTCAACTGCTCCTGCCGGTCTCCCTTGGCCAACTGGCTGCCGGCAAGCAGCGTGGCGAAGGCCTCTTGGATCTTGTCCTCCGACACGCTCTCGAAAAAGACCGACGCCCGCGCCGCAAGGGCGGCGACGGCCGGATCGTCGATCGGGGTGGCATTCTGCGCGGCCGCGTCTGTCGCCAGCGTCGACAGCAGCAAAAGCGGCCAGGTAAACCGGATCCATGGAAAAGTCATGTAAGTACCTCATCGTCAGCAGACGCGCCGACGGGCTAAGCCCGCGAAGCGAACTTCCACCGGCCCTCAGTGTCCCCAACCCAATCGTACGATGCCATCAGGCCGGCTGCACGGCGGGAGTAGCGTGCGCGAGCGGCCGGCGGTCGATTTCCTGCCGCATCTCGGCCGCGATAAAGAACGAGCCGGTTACGCACAACAGGTGGTCCGGGGACAGCATCTGGCGGGCGGCGCCCCATGCCGCGGCCGGATCGGGGTAGCACCGGCAATGATCGACCGAAAGCTCGGCCGCGAGTGCCGCCAATTCATCGATCGGAACGCCGCGGGGGTTCTTCTGATACCGGGTAAGCAGGATGGTATCGAACTTCGGCGCCAAACTGGACAACATGCCCCGCACGTCCTTGTCGCGGCTGGGAGCGAACAGCGCGATGCGCGGGCCCGGCGAGAAGCTCGCCTGCAACGTGTCCACGAGCGCCTCGATCGAAGCCACGTTGTGCGCCGCGTCGATCACCACCGCCGGCCGGCGACCCACGATCTCGACCCGGGCCGGCGAACGAACCTCGGCCAATCCCGTCCGAACGTCGTCTTCGGCAAGAGACCATCCCCGCGAGGCCAGCTCGGCAAGTGTCGCCAATGCCACGGCCGCGTTCGCCCCTTGGTGCGCGCCCAACAGTCCCAGCGACACCGCCTCGTACGATCGTTCGGCCGCGCCTTGCCAGTGGAAATCCACCTTGCCGGCACTCGGATAGTGGTCCACCCGCAGCGGCGGAAAGTAGCGATAGCCGAAGTCCCGGTCCAACTGAATCAACCGGCTGCCGCGCTCGCGACACACTTGCTCGATCACTTGACGCGGCTCGTCGTCCGTCACGCCCGACACGACCGGCACGCCCGCCTTGACGATGCCGGCCTTCTCGCAGGCGATCGCGCCCAGGGTGTTTCCCAGTTGCCGGGTGTGGTCCAGGCTGATGCTGGTGATGACCGACACCGCGGGCGAACAGACGTTGGTCGAGTCGAGCCGCCCGCCCATCCCTACTTCGAGCACGGCCGCCTGCACGTGGTGCCGCATGAAGCTCAACAGCGCCATGACGGTCGTCAACTCAAAATAGGTCGGGCCGCAGTCGCCGGCGCGGCACGCCGCTTCGGCGTCCATGGCTTCGACGATCGGCCGGAGCCGCTCCACGAGCTCGACCAATTCCCGCGGCGAGCAATTCTCCCCATCGACGGCTATGCGCTCCTCGACGTTTACCAGGTGAGGGGACGTGAACAAACCGGTCCGGTAGCCCGCCGTGGTCAGGACCGAGGCGATCATCGCCGCCGTCGACCCTTTTCCCTTGGTGCCGGCGACGTGCACGATGGCGAGCCCCTGTTGCGGGCTGCCGACGCGCGCCAGCAGCTCGCGCATGCGGTCGAGCCGGAACTGCCGCGGGCCGTAGGGCATGGTCATCGCGCGCTCGTAGTTGATGCGGTCGAAGAGCAGCGCCAGCGCGCGGTCGTGGTCCGTAGTCGTCACAAATCGCTCCGCGACCGAGGGAGTTCGCCACAGTCGGATGCGATTAGAGTGTAACTAGCGAGCCGCCGAATGTCTGCCCGTTGCGCCGCGGGTTGGCGCTCCCCAGGGCGCTTTTGCCCTTCGGCGCGTGCGGGAGGGCCGGAGAGGCGCGATTGAGCCCCTCCGGCCCCGTAACGTGGGGGTCGAGGCGGGAAATGAGAATGGTCTGGTTTTGGCGGGCCTTCGGCTATGCTCTCACGACGGCGCGGCCAACGCGTCGCGACGGAGCGACTGGCAAAGACGCGACAGCTCCCCCAGGTCGCGCACGATCGAGCGGGCGAGGTACCGCTCGGTGGCGCCGGCCGCCGTGTGCCACCGGTCGTGACAATCGTGCAAGTGTGCGAGCAGCTCCTTCATCCATAGCGTCTTGGCATGCCGGTCCATCTGTGCGACTCCGTGATCGGTCCATGATTCGCCGCTTTTGCCTGACGCGACTGACGAGAAGCATCCCGCATGCCAGACGCCGAGCGTCCCCCGCCGCGACGTGCATCGCTATCGCGCCCAACGATGTCCCGGCCAACGCCTTAAGGTCGATTCGCCGCCGCGTCCCGCTGGGACGACGCACCGCCCGACGCCGCCCAAGCGCTTGTAAAAACAACAAGTCTTGCCGGGCGCCCGGCCACTCCCATGCGTGGATGCACGGCCGGATTGGGCCGTTTTCAGCGACTCATCGCATTTCGTTGACCCCCGTTTTGCCGACATGCTATAAGTAATGATGAGCCGATAATTTACGTTTGTTCGCTAGCCACGGCCGGCTCGAGTGCGACAGGGCGGCTCCGCTTCTCGCTGCGCGCTTTAGCTCGGTCAAAAACCCCATTCGGCCGCCCTAGGGGCGTGACGCCCCAGGCCCCGGCGTCAACCGAGCAAATTCCGCCCATGGCACTGGTCACCATCCGTATTCTCGATGGCGCGGACCGGGGGCGAGTCTACGAGGACGTTCCCACGCCGGTCACCATCGGGCGCGAGGAAGGGAACGACATTCAGTTGGCCGACGAGCGGGTCAGCCGCTTTCACCTCAAGATTCAGGAAGATCACGATAAGGTCGTCCTTACGGATCTCGACAGCACCAACGGCACCAAAGTCAACGGCGAGGACACACACCTGCGCATCCTCCGTTTCGGAGATATGGTCACCCTCGGCCGCTCGGTCCTGCTCTACGGCTCGCAAGAACAGATCGCCCAGCGACTCGCCAGCCTCCGCGACGCCGAAGGGGACAGCCTCGGCACGATCGGCGGCGAGGCCACGGGCGGCGACGTCGCGGCCATAAACCCCAGCTTCGATTTCGAAGTGGGGTGGAGCGGCGCCACCGGATCGCAAGCCATCCTGCACCGGCTATCGCCGCCCGAACTGCCCGAGCGATTGGGCCCCAGTCAGGCCGCGCAGTTGTCGGAGCTGTTGGAGTACTTGCACACGCGGATTCGAACCCTGCTCGAGACAGTGCAGGTCGAAGGGAAAAAGGGGCGTGTCACACTCGATGAGCGGCAGTGGCAGAACCTGCTCGACCTGCAGGCCCGTCTGGCCACATATCTCCGCACCATCGGCCGCCCGCAGGAAGAGTAAGTGCCGGCAGCAATTCGCAATTGCCTAGCTAGTCGCTAGTTGCTAATCGCTCCCCCCAGCTACGGCGTCTTCGCCGTTCCGTCGCCCTTGCCGGTCGGGGCCGCGGGCGTGGAGGGAGGCGCCGACGACGGGGCACGCTTGGCAAGCTGGTCAAACAGCTTCTGCGCGTCCTGCCGGTACGCAAACGGACCCTGCGTCTTGAGCGCCAGCTCCAAAAGCGCCTTCGCCTGATCCGTGCGATTGCGGCCTTCGGCCAGCCGGGCGTAGAAGTAGGCCGTGTCCGGGCTCACCGTCACCGGCGCCATAGCCAAGTTCAAGAGCCGCTCCGCCTCGTCCAGGCGGCCCATCTTGTAGTAGATCCAACCCAGCGTCGACGCCGCCTGGGGGCTTTGCTGGTTCTGCCGGTAGGTCGATTCCGCCAGGCTCTGGGCCCGTTGACGCGGGTCTTCGCCCATCTCGTTGAGCGTGAGGGCCAGCTCGTTGGCGATGCTGGGATTGGCCGGGGCCTCTAAAAACGCCTTCTCAAAGTATCGCTTCGCGTTGGGAAAGTCCCGCGAGTAGCGGGCGATCTGGCCCGCCAGGTAAAGCGCGTTTTCGGAACTGGGATCGAGCTTCAGCGCCTCTTCGATCTGCGGCTTCGCCTGCTCCAGCCGGTTCGTATCCATGAACCACTGCGCCACCTCGATGCGCGTCTTGGCGCTCTTGGGCGCGGCCTTCACGGCCTGGTCCATCCACTTATCGGCATTCGCCCGGTCCTTCGCTCGTTCGTATAGTTTGGCCATGGTGGCCTCGGGCGAGGCAATCTTCTCGTCCATGCGCGCGGCGGCCTGCAGTTCGGCGTAGGCCTCTTTCGTCTTCTTCACCTCGAACAGCACCCGGCCCAGGTGAAAGTGGGCGGCGGCGCTCTCCGGGTCAACCGTGATCAGGATGGCGAGGTTCTTGCGGGCATCCTCCCATTGCTCGTGCGCTACCGCCGACATAGCCACGCCGAAGTAGGCCTTCTTGAGGAAATCCTTCTTCCGTTCATCCGGCGCCTTAGTGGCTTGGGAAAGCGCTAGCGCCTTTTCGAAGAGCAAGCCGGCATCCGTCGTTTGGCCTTCGCGCATGGCCAGGTCGGCGAAGATCAAGTACGGCTCGGGATCGTCCGGCGCATCGACGACGGCCTTCTCCAGTTGCGCGCGCCCCTCGGCCAGGCGATTGGCCGCGAAGAAGAAGCTGGCAAGCTGCACGCGGCCATTGGGTAGATCGGGATTCGCCTTGGCGGCCGCCTTCAATAGATCGAGCGCGCCATCGACGTCCATCTTCAAGAACTTCTGCTTGGCCTCTTCGACCTGCGGATACTTCTTGGCCTCTTTTTTGGGGGCGTTTTCGACCTTCAACGGCTCCGCGCCGCCCGGGCGCGCCAGCGACACGCCGCACGCCACGGCCAGGCAGGCAAGAGCCGCCCAGCGACCGACACAACCGAAGATCGCGCGGGCACCGCCGCCCATGGCGCGGCGCGTGGCAAAGGGAGCATGCAAGTGCATGGAAAGTGTCCTCGGTGAGGATGAGGGGTTCGGGGTTAGGATCGACCGAAAAATAACTCTCCTCAAACCCCTCGCCCCTTGCGGGAGAGGGCACTCCTGAGGGGTCAGAGAAGCAGGAAGTTATTTTCGGTCGATCGTTAGGGGCTGGGGATTAGGAGGAGCGAGAGCCGGCGGTTGAAGGGTCGCGGCGTGGATGCCCATGGCTCGCAGGCGCCGCGCTCTTTCGTTTTTCCGCCAACCCCCAGCCCCTGATCCCCAACCCCTAAACAGTCATTGTACCAGCCGAAACGGCATTGAATAGCGCGCGGAAAGATCGGCATGAAGGACATGACATCCGGCGCCGACAGGCCAACCAGTGCGTTCCCGAGAATCGCTACGTCCGCGACGGCCAATCGCCGGCTCTTGTCGGGCGAAAGCTCGGAATCATGCGCGACAAATCCCTATGCGTCACTGCCCCTCGATCTTCGCCAGCGCCGCCTTGGCCGCCGCCGCGACCTTGGCGTCCTTATTCGTCGCTAGCCGCCGCAGCGGCTCCACCGCCCCGTACTCTTTTGCCGGCGGGCCCAACGCCGCTAGCCGGTCCGCCGCCACGACGCGGCTGTCGCGACCCATAATGAGGAGGACCGGCCCCTTTTGATTGAGCAGCTTGACCAACTCGCGAATATCCTCGGGCGACGACGGCTCGTCGGCCTCCTGCGCCACTCGGCGGCCGCAGCCGCCCGCGAGCGCGAAGGCCGCCACGGCCAACACAGCCACAAGCCCGACGCGGAAGCGAGGGTGGCGCCGGGCGCCGCGCACGGTTCCCTCGCTTGCGCGTCGGGCTTGTGTGCGCGTCAAAACGCTCGGACGCCCGAACGCAGGTGAAAGGCGAGCACCGATCATCGAGAATTCCCGTGGAGCGGCAAAATGGCGAACGTCGAAATCCGAATGTCGAACGAAGCACGACGCGACCGCATTAGGATCGGTCCCCCATGGGCCGCCGCCCCTGGGCTTGGGCCAAATCGCGAGCCTCTTGCCCCTTCGCTAACCCCACTACGGCACGCTTGCCGGCTCGCCGCCGGCTCGCGACGACAGCGCCTGGTACACGCCCGAGACATTGGGGGGCGTCGCGGTCGCCAGCGGCACGTTGAAGTCGATCGTCTCGAGGATGAACCGCACGCTGCCGTCGGCCATCAGAAAATTGCCGCCGCTGGGATGCGACGAACGGAACCCGCTCGTCAGGTGCTTCGCCGTCGTCCCGCCCAGACCGGCAGGGTCTTGCGCATGGCTCATGCACGGGAACGGATACTGTCCTAACGGATTGGGCTTCGTCGTCAGGGACTGCGCGTTAGCGAGAGTCTGCACTACGGGGTTCGTATTCAGCCGCTCGAGCGTGCACCCGAAGTTGCCCGTGATGTAGAACCCAGGGGACGCGAGCTGGTACAGGTTGTTGTTGCCCTCCCCCGCAATCCACGCCCATTTTGGGTTGGTAGCAATCCCATTGGGCGCGATGGGAGTCGGGTCGGTCAGCTTGCGCTTCATCATCCATTTTGTGCCCTGGGCGCCCTCTCCCATGGCAAACGTGTTCGAAAGACCATCCGTGATCTGCTGGGAACCGTTGTACAAGTCGTAGTCGAACATCCCTCGCTCGTGCGCAGGCACACCGGTCGCCGGCTCGTCGCAGTAGGCGTCGGTCACCCCTTTGGAATAGATGTAGTCCAGGGCGCCGAGGAACTGCCCGCACGCGACGCTCAGCCTGCCGTTGGGCCCTAGCGGTGGGAGGTCGATCGGGTTGTCCTTCTCGTCCGAAGGGCACACGAAGCTTGGAACGACGCTCATCGCGACCGTCGGCAGTTGATCGTGCCACGACCGCGTGAAGTCGTAAAGCGCCACCAGGTTCCCTCCCTCGAAAAACGGCAACAGCATCGTCGTCGGCGACGCCTGCAGCGTGATGCCGCTGTAGCCGGTACCCGACGTAGCGGGCTTGAGATCGACAATGCCTCCCGGCACGAAGACCCCCTGCGCGCTCAGGTAGTTGTGGTGCGCCAGGCCGAACTGCTTCAGGTTGTTCGAGCACTGGGCCTTGCGGGCCGCCTCGCGCGCCGCTTGGACCGCCGGCAGCAACAGCCCGATCAGGATCCCGATAATGGCGATCACCACCAACAGCTCGACCAGGGTAAAGGCCGCGCGGCGGGCCAATGATGAATGATGAATGATGAATAATGAATGGGCGTCCGCTGCCGGCTGCCCGCTGCCCGCTGCCGGACGTAGGGTGCTCTGCGAGCACCGACCGAAACGGTTGCTCCCGGTGCGCACAGCGCACCCTACAAAAGACCGATCGAGACGCGTGCTTCCGGTGCGCATAGCGGATCCTACCGAAGACCGTTGCCTTGAGTGCATGACAACTTCCCTTCAATTTCTGGCCGATGGAGTGTAGAAACCTTCGGGTAAGTTTGCCCCTTGCTATTGTTCGATTTTGGCGATCGCTTCCTTGGCGGCGGCCGCGACTTTGGGGTTCTTGTCCTTGGTCAGGCGCGTAAGCGCGGGGATGGCGCCGTACTGCTTCGCCTCCGGACCGATCTTGCCCAGCATCTCGGCGATCGCCACGCGGGGGTCCTGGCCGAAGCCGCCGAACAGTTTTTGATTCGGATCGAGCATCTGCACGTAGCTCTTGATGTCTTCCGGGGTACGGGGGATGTCGACGGGTGATTCCGTTTCCCTGGGGATCTGCTTGCCGCATCCCTCGGCCAGCGCGAAGGCCGCCACGGCCAAGACCGCCACAAGCCCGACGCGGAAGCGAGGGTGGCGCCGGGCGCCGCGCACGGTTCCCTCGCTTGCGCGTCGGGCTTGTGTGTGCGTCAAAACGCTCGGACGCCCGAAAGCATGGGGTGAAAGGCGACCACCGATCATCGAGAATACCCGTGGAGCGGAGAAATGACGAACGTCGAAATCCCGAAATCCGAATGTCGAACGAAGCACGACGCGACCGCATCAGCAGTCGCTTCGGTCCCCAGGGGCCGCGGCCCGCGGGCTTGGAACAAATCGCGAGCCTCTTTCCCCGTCACTCGCCCCTACCTTACGGCACGCTTGCCGGCTCGCCGCCGCCCCGCGTGGAAAGCGCCTGGTACACGCCCGAGACCAAAGGGGGATTGGTGGTGGACAGCGGCACGTTGAAGTCGATCGTCTCGAGGATGAACCGCACGCTGCCGTCGGCCAACAGGAAGTTCCCTCCGCTGGGATGCGACGCGCGGAAGCCGCTAATGTGGTGCTTCCCGCCAAGCATGCTGTTCCGGCAGGCGGTCTGATCGGCGCTGTACTGAAGTGCCGTCTCGAAGGCGATCGTCTCCATCACCGGGTTGGTGTTCAGCCGCTCGATCGTGCAACCGAATTGGTATCCAACGGCGCGCCCGCCTAGCGCAAGTTGTACGACGGGCTTCGACATCGGTTGCCCCGGCATCCAACCCTGGTTGGGCTGGAAGGGCGTGCCGCTCGCCGGGGCGGCCGCTTGCCCGTAACCACGCTTGACCTGCCACTTCGTTCCCTGTGCCCCTTCCCCCATCATGAACGTATTGGAGAGCCCATCGGTGATCTGTTGCGCGCCGTTGAGCATGTTGTAGGCGAACATCCCCCGTTCCTGGGCGGGGACCTGCGTCACCGGCTGATCGCAGAACGAATCGTTCACCCCCGTGCAGTAAATGTAGTCCAGCACGCCAAACGTTCCTCCGCAGTTGAGCCCCTGACTGGCGTTAGGTTGCAATTGAGGAATCTCAAAAGTACTGTCTTTCTCGTCCGACGGGCAGATGAAGCTGGGGACGACGCTCATCGCCACTAGCGGCAACTGGTCTTTCCACTCGTTCGAAAAATTGTAGATCGCCACCAGGTTTCCGCCCTCGAAGAACGGCAACAGCATCGTGGTGGACGACGCGTACAGGTTCAGACTGCCGTCGAAGGTATAAATCCCCCCCGGCACGAACACTCCCTGGGTGCTCAAGTAGTTGTGGTGCGCCAGGCCGAACTGCTTCAGGTTGTTCGAGCACTGGGCCTTGCGGGCCGCCTCGCGCGCCGCCTGCACCGCCGGCAGCAACAGCCCGATCAGGATCCCGATAATGGCGATCACCACCAACAGCTCGACCAGGGTAAAGGCCGCACGGCGGGCCAATGATGAATGATGAATGATGAATGATGAATGGGCGTCCGCTGCCGGCTGCCCGCTGCCCGCT
Organism: Planctomycetia bacterium; assembly: GCA_016191115.1. Taxonomy (GTDB): domain Bacteria; phylum Planctomycetota; class Planctomycetia; order Pirellulales; family JACPPG01; genus JACPPG01. The sequence continues at coordinate 12,780 of JACPPG010000088.1, forward strand.
GCCGGACGTAGGGTGCTCTGCGAGCACCGGCCCAAACGCGTGCTCCCGGTGCGTACAGCGGACCCGACAGAAGACCGGCCGAGACGCGTGCTTCCGGTGCGCATAGCGCACCCTACGGAACACCGTGGCCTCGAGTGCATGACAAATTCCCTTTCATTCTGCCCACTGCGTGGGGGCTTTGGATGAGAATACTGGCCCCCGAATGAGTCCCGAACCGATCCATTGAATGTACAGCTAATACGGGCCAATGGCAACTTCGCGGCAGGCAAAATTAGTAGGCCGCTTAGCCACCGCGGCTAGGCGGCGGACCGCGCAGTTGCGGGACCAGCGGGTTGCGCGAAGAATTGCCGGGCCCGCAGCCCATCTACTCGGTACCCCGCCGGGCCGGGCGTTGTTTCACCGCACGAGCCCAGAAAGCGCGGGGTGCTCCGCGAGGACCTCGGTTCCGATGCTAGCCGCCGCACGATTTCTGGTGCGCGCGAGCGCACCCTACCCTTCGCGCACGCCCCGCGCACACAAGCTGCACGGGCCGCCCAAACGTATACGCGGTCCCCACGCCCGCGGATTGCCGGCCAGGTGGTTCCCGGCGAGAACGGCACCGTAGGGTGCACTGCGTGCACCATCCTCCGTCATTGTCCGTTGTGCGTGCCGTTCTCGACGGGCACGGCCTGTCGCTCAAGCGTTAAGCTGCCCGACGCGACGGTGCTCGCAGAGCACGCTACATGTGCTCAACGCTGGAATCGGTGCTGGCAACGATCTCGGCCCCGGCGGGTAGTTAGCATGCAAACGAATCCGGCCAGCCCGCACGCTGCCAGAGCCAAGCACGACGGCTCGGGCACGCCAACCGTGGCGCCAGTGCCTGCACCGGCGCCGGTGCCGAGCAGGTCGTGCAAATAGTTCTGCGCGATCGTCTGAATGTCCGAGATGTCGACGCGCCCGTCCCAGTTCACGTCTCCGTTGGTGCCTAGCTTCATACCGGTCTGCAGCCAGTGGGAAGCCACGACCTGATTGTCGCTCACGTCCACGATGCCGTCGAAGTTGGCATCGCCCTTGAGAATGATCTGCGATTCGATCATCACGTCACGGCCGTCGGCGAGCGTCGCCTGGTAGACAAAACGCCCCGTCTTAATGGCGGCGGCGTTGTCGTTGAGGGCGCTGTGGTATCCGTCCTCGTTGCCCGACGGTCCCGGAATCATGAAACGAAGTTGCGCGATCGTGCTCGGGACGCCGCCCGGGCTGATCGCGTCGCCAAGGGCGATGACGGGCAAATTGTTTCCGTAGGGGTCAACCGAGAATATGGCTTGAGTGAAGTCAGGGGTCAACTCTGTCCCTTTGTTTAGCGTAGCCAGGAACACCATCGATTGTCCGGCGCCATTGATCGATGGGGAATGCCCGCCGTATAGGTCGGTTGCAAGGAAATGCGACGGGAAACCTTCGTCGAACTGCACAAACTTGGCACCCTGCGAGAATGGCGCGGTCCCGCCCGATGTCGCAACCAGCGACGGCGATCCACCGGGCGCCGCTGTAAAAATCCCTTGCTGCGCGTTTATGACTGTCAGGTTTTGGTTTAGAATGGGCGCCTCGGCGTAGTGCGCTAGAAAGGCGATCCGGCCGTTGTGGTTGATCACCGCCGGTTCAAACGACCCAAGGTGGTTGCTTGCCGTTCCCGGCGCGGCATCGCCTTCGCGCGCCACGAGCGCCAGTGTTCCACTTCGATCGGACCAGATGCCGGTGTCGTTCGAGTTCCCGACTCCCCCCGTCTGCACGAGTGACGCGCGGAAAACGACCGAGCCGGCATCGTTGAAGCCGATGCTTCGGACGTTCACGGTTCCAGCGGTCGAGTTGAGCATGGCGTCGAAGACGGCACCGGACGTTCCCGGGGCCGCCATTGCCGAGTGGGCGACGGCGACAAGTACGCGGCCACCACCGCTGGCTACCTCCTTGAACACGCCACTCTTGATCGCGGCGTTCATCGCCGAGGACAAAGGCTGGCTGAATGCCGTATTCCCGGCCCCATTCATGGCCGGCGACGGAGCAAAGGCGCCGCCGTCGAACACCGTGTCCGCCGGAAGGGTAACACCTGCGCCAGGTGCCGCCCCGCCTTGGACCGCTATCAAGCTCGGGCCAAAGCCATTGCGATATGCGGCGAGCGAAGGACCGCCGACGATCCTGTACACAACGTCGCCTGCAGTGTTAACCGCGAACAGCCCGCCAGCGGCCGTTGACGAAATCAGCGTCCCGCGTGATACGGATATGAGATCGGTGCCGTTCCCAATATAAACGACGTCTCCCCCGCGGCTGAGCTGCGATTCAACCACGGGCGAGAGATCGCCAATTCGCGCGAGCGTTTGCGAGTTATCTGTCCATCGGAAGTACGCACGATCTGAGCCGTACGGCGAGGTGGTTCCGTAGGTCGCGGCGAAAACGACATCGGCATTGTTGTCAATTCCATTCACGATGTAGTCAATGAAGTCGGTTCCGATGCCACCAAACCGCGCCCCCGTGACTCCTGGCACCGCCTGACCGGAGTACGCAAGGATTTGCTGCCGCGGCGCCTGGGCATAGGCGCCAATCGGCCGGGCGCCGAACGCCACAGCGCATCCGCCCAGGACCGCAATCCGACGCAAAGTCGACCTTAGTTGCGCACGCATGACCGCCTCCTCCGTTCATGGGACGGGAAAAAGAAAAACGAGAATCCTGCCACCCGCACGCGACACTGGTCCTGGCCTCGTGTGGGCTCCACTTGAAGAAGGAGCCCGCCCCCGATCAATCGCATTGGATACCGGAACCGCGCCGCGATTGCAACAAAAATCCGCGCGAGAAAGCCGGATTCACGAGCGGCTAACGAAATGTCCGCGCGCGTCACGCATGTAACACGTCACCCCGCGGCGACGCCCGTCATGATCGCGCAAAAGAGCGATCCGCGGATGGCGCAGATTTCGCGGATTTGAAGAACACGGCCGCGTCCGTCACCTTCCTCTTGCTCCTCATCTGCGCAATCTGTGAAATCTGCGGATGCCGCGCGCTCACTGCGCGTTGATCTTGGCGATGGCCTTCTTGGCCTCCTCCGCCACGCGCGGATCTTTGTCGTTCACCAGCTTCTGCAGCGCCTCGACGGCGCCGTACTCTTTCGCCGCGGGGCCTACGTCCCCCAAGGCAATCGCGGCCGCTGCCCGCGGGTCGGTCCCGAACGCCTTCGGACCTTTCTTGCCGAGCTGCGCAACCAGCGACTTGATCGTGTCCGCGTCGAACAGGGGAGTCTGCGGCCCACGGGAGCGCCGGCAGCCGACCGCGACAACGCACACGATCAAAAGGAGCGTGAAAAGGACTGGCTTGGAGGGCATGGAGGCAACCAAATGATGAATGCGAAATGATGAATGATGAATGGCCCGAAACATACGCGACCCGGTGTTTGCTTTCGCTCGATGACGCGCCTGAAGACGATGGAAGCCAAACGCCCAGGCTCGAAAGTTCCGAAACGCGGAAATGACGAATGACATTCATCATTCCGCATTCATCTCATTGTCCTCTACGGCACCGCGGCCGGTTCGCCGCCGGCGCGGGTCGAGAGCGCCTGGTACACGCCGGAGACCAGCGGCGGGTTCCCGTTCGCGAGCGGCACGTTGAAGTCGATCGTCTCCAGGATGAACTTCACGCTGCCGTCGGCCATGAGGAAGTTGCCGCCGCTGGGATGCGACGCGCGGAAGTTGCTCGAGCGGTGCGGGTCGCCGTTGCCGTTGAAGCTGCTCACGCACGCCGTCGGGCATTTCTCTATTTCGATGCAGTTCAGATTGACGAGCGTCTCCAGCACGGGGTTGGTATTGAGCCTCATGTGCGTGCTGCCAAACGTGCCGGCGACGTGCAATTGGGACACGTTCAAGTACAGCGTCGCCTGCGTTTGCCCCGCCTCCCAGGCCCACTGCGGCCGGACGAGCTCGCCACTGATTACTATCGGGTTTCCGCCCGGCTTGACGGTGAGTTGCCACTTGCTGCTCTGCGCGCCCTCGCCCGCGGCGAACGTGTTCGACAGCCCGTCGGTGATCTTCTGCGGACCGTTGTACAAGTTGAAGTCGAACATGCCCCGTTCGTAGCTGGGCACCTTCTCGGGCGCGTTGCAATAGGCGTCCGTCACCCCCTTGCAAAGGATGTAGTCGAGCGCACCGAACCAGCCGTCGAGCGTCATGTTCGGGCTGGCCAGATTCCACAAGGTTCCGCTACCCGGTTCACCGTTGGGCGGGCCGAGCTGCTTGATGTACATGGGGTTTTCCTTCTCGTCCGACGGGCAAACGAGGGTCGGGATCACCTGCCGGGCCACCATCGGATTCTGGTAATACCACAGCGTTGTCGGATCGTAGATGGCCGTGATCGTGCCACCCTCGAAGAACGGCAGCAACATGGCGGTCGGGCTCATGAAGAAGTCGAACGTTGGACCGCCGTCCTTGGGGTCGACGTAGTTCGTGTTGCCGCCGGGCGGGAACACGCCCTGCGCGCTTAAGTAGTTGTGCATCGCCAGGCCCATCTGCTTCAGGTTGTTGGAGCATTGGGCCTTGCGGGCCGCCTCGCGCGCGGCCTGCACGGCAGGCAACAACAGGCCGATCAGGATTCCGATAATGGCGATGACGACCAATAGCTCCACCAGCGTGAAGCCCAGCCGGCCAGCAGGCCGTCGGGTGCTCTGCGAGCGCCAATGGGCATCGGTGATTCCGGTGCGCGCAGCGCACCCTAACGGAGGCGGTAGGCGGTGGGCGGTGGTCGGTGACGAAGACTCACCACGGGAACGCGCGGCGTGCATGACTGTCTCCCTTAACGCGTGCCAAAGGGGTGCTCCCCCCGGGAATACGGGAATAGACGACCGGATCGAACGAACGGTCAGACTCTGAATGTACCGAATGCGGCGGCGAATTGCAAACTTTCCAGCGGAAAAAGTAATGGGCTGCGCATCGGGAGGGCGAGGGCTCGGGAGGGCGAGGCTCCGGCCGAGCCGCTGCTCGACGAACGACGTCCGTTCGGCGATTGCGGCTCGGGCTCGGCGATGCGGCTCGGCGGGAGCCTCGCCCTCCCCAAGGCGCGCTTGGTGCCGCCCCTTTGTGGCCGCGAAATCGGCACAGGGCGCGACAACCGTCGCCGTGGCCGTTTCCGCGGTCTCAATACTTCGATGATCCAGCGCGGCCGGGCGCTGGGGCTCTCAAAGAGCCGTAGCGCCAGGGGCGGGACGTCGTAGGGGCCTCGCGGCACAGGGGGACGGGCTTTGGGCGGCGCCCCCGCGCATGCGCCGCCAGCCGAGCTCGTGGCCATCGCAGCGCCACCCAATGGTTGTGGCCATCGCCTGCCTTGGGTGGTTCTCCACCTGTGCCGGCGCGCTGAGAAAACAGGGGCACCCGATCCGTCTCGACGAACAAAAAAAAGCCGGAGCCGGCCCACAAGGGGACCGTCTCCGGCTTGAGAAAGCTAAAGGCAGTGGTTCGCCCGCCCCCGGAGGGGCGCGCGACGACCAGCGAATACTACTACTTCCGTCGCCTCCAAGCGAGACCGATCAGGCCTGCCAAGCCTAGACCGGCCAGCGCCAACGTCGACGGCTCAGGAATGCCGTGGATCGTGTTGGTGGTGAAGTCCAGGAAGGCTAATGGGTCGACATTCTGCGGTCCACCCAAGACGTTGGTGGCCACCTCCTGTCCACCGTTGGGCTGCACCGACAGCTTGCTGCCGGCCGCGAAGCCGATGCTCACGTTGCCGGAGACGCGCAACTGGGCAACCGGATAGATGCCCGCAGCGACGAACGTCGGGAACGTGCCATAGGTGGCGGTGATGGAAAAATCGGTGCCACTACCGAATTCAGGGGCCGTACCCTGCCCACCTTGGATACCGGTGGCCTGCGGGAACCAGAGCCTGCCGGATGGACCGACGATCGGGTCGGTCGTAACGACTTTCCCCTTCGCGTTTATGAGTTGCCCCGAGCTACCCGCGTAGAACCAACTGTCGTATTGAGTGAACTCCGGCTCGCCCAGATTGCCGAGGGTAAAGGCGTCCTGCTTGCTATCCGGATTGTCCTCGGGGAAAGGAAAGACCGGGGCGCCGTTAAAGTTGCTTTGCAGCGGGTTGCCGCCCAGGCCGGTACCCACAAAGATCAGATTGCCCAGCGCCAAGGAGCCGGCTGCACCTTCGGTATCCATGCCGATCGTATAGATCTTCTGTCCGGCGGGTGCTGCGCCGTTCAGGTTTATGCCCATAACAACAAGTTTTGAGGCCTGGGCGCTGGTGGCCATCGCCGACAGGGCGATAGCTGCCACAGCCAATTTCCACTTCATCAGCTTTCTCCTTATCTAGTCATCCAGGTGCGATACAGCAGGACGGGGCCATTCTTAACGGATGCCGCGTCTACACATTGCTTGCCCCGTGCCGCTTTCTGTTCAGCCGAACGCGGGAAGTAATCGCCGGAGACGACCTTTGCGGGCCGTCTCCGGCGCTGCTTCCTTTTCACACGCTACATATCAGGTTTCCGGCCCATCGGGGGCCGGTCATGCGAGGGAAGTTGCTACTTGCGCCGCCTGCGGGCCAAGCCCGCCAGGGCGACTAAACCCAAGCCAGCCAGCACGAGGCTCGAAGGCTCGGGAACACAGGCACTGAGGGTCACGACCGCGTCCTGCCCGAAGCACAGGACCGCTTGCGGATCGGCCAACTGGTCACCATTCAGCACATTGGTGGCGACCTCGGCCCCACCGGCGGGCTGGACGGACAGTTTCGTGCCTGGCCCGAACCCGATCCGCACGTCGCCGGACGTGCGGATCTGCGCGACCGGGTAGATCCCCGCCGGCACGAAGCTGGGGAACGTGCCATAGGTGGCGGTGATGGAAAAATCGGTGCCACTACCGAAGTCGGGGGCCGCACCCTGCCCACCTTGGATACCGGTGGCCTGCGGGAACCAGAGCTGGCCAGTCGGGCCCACGATCGGGTCAGTTGTAACGACTTTGCCCTTCGCGTTTATGAGTTGCCCCGAGCTACCCGCGTAGAACCAACTGTCGTACTGAGTGAACTCCGGCTCGCCCAGATTGCCGAGGTCAAAGGCGCTCTGCTTGCTATCGGGATTGTCCTCGGGGAAAGGAAAGACCGGGGCGCCGTTAAAGTTGCTTTGCAGCGGGTTGCCGCCCGGGCCGGCCCCGACGAACGTGATGTTTCCCAGGGCCAGCGAACCGCCGACGCCTTGGGTATCCATGCCAATCGTGTACACCTTCTGCCCGGCCGGCGCCGGACCGTTCAAATTGATACCCAAGACGACCAACTTGGACGCCTGAGCGCTGCCGACCATGATCGAGAAGGACAACATTGCCAAAAGTACTTTCTTCGTCACTGTCAGATCTCCTAGTGCTGCTTCACTTGCTCGTATTGCGATTCAAAGTTTGAGTGTTTCGAGGTGGAGTCACTAACCGGACTACCCGAATCGACGATTCTTTGCGTGCCACCACGCAAGAACGCCTTTATTCGGTCATCTGCATTAGCATCTCCATTTGGCCCGGCCTTCGCTGGCCAGGCAATCTCAAAAACACCCTACTTTGTCACAACAAACGACGCACGAAAAGCAGCCCTAGGACATCGTCCAAGGACAATCCAGGCTACTCCCAACACCTTACCTTCGCACACGACGCACAAACGCAAGCCCCACAAGGCCCACACCCAGGAGCACCAGGCTCGCGGGCTCGGGCACGGCGGCACCCGCGCCGCCACCAGGCAGCGGAGGAGTCGTCTGCAGATAATTGGCGGCGATCAACTGGATATCGCTCACGTCCACGATGCCGTCGCCATTGGCATTCCCGGAGCGGAGCTTGCCGGTCTGCAAATAGTTGGCGGCGATCAACTGGATGTCGCTCACGTCCACGATGCCGTCGAAGTTATTGTCGCCCGGCCTGAGATTGGCCTTGGCCGTGAAGGCGATGTCAAGGATGAGATCGGTGTTGAACCCTAGCGAGGGGTCTGACGCTCCGGGGAACGCCACCTGGATGCGGCTGGCGAAATGGACGAGCTGCAGGTAGTCGGAACTGTTCGCCCCGCTGCCACGAATGATAGACCCCACAAAGGACGGATCATTGTCCAATCGCCCGAGGCCGCCGTTGAGCGTCAAGAAGAATTCAGGGGTTATGAAGAGCTGTGGGTCGATCTGGACAACATTGCCGTTGTAGTTGGCTACCAGACCGAGCGTTCCCTGGATTTCCAGCTCGGCGGTGCTGAATGAGGCGCTATTGAAGTCGCCCGCCATGGTGACCACCGCCGACTGGTTATCCGAGCCAACAGTTCCCGCCAAACCGATCAATGCCACGCGGCCACCGTCACCGCCGTTGGCACCAAGGGGCTGGCCTGGAACGGCCTGCAACCTAAAAGCGGCGTTAGCCGGCTGCGCAGGCGAACCGTAGTCGCCCGGAGAGTTGATCTGATTTTGATTTGGCAGCCAATTGCCGTTGTTGACCACGTGCGTTTTCAGCGCGCTAGCCGGCGTGTTATCCGGAACGCGCGATCCCCAGTTGAGCGACGACAGGAACGTGTTGCCGGTCGTGGCAAAGACACCGTTGGCGGAGCTTTTAGTCGAATCGCTAAACCCCGGGAACGGCCCTGAACCCGACACGCCACTAGCCTGGTTCTTGGCTTCATACAACTCGGAATAGATGACGTTGCCGTTGGCGTCCTCGATCGGGTCACCGTTGCCGTCCAAACCCACCGAGCCAATTGTGCCCGTAAACGTCAGAACCGTCCCACTAGGTTGTGTAATCCAGTCAATGGAAGCCGGTGGCGCAGCGATGGCCGTGCCAGCAACCATAATCACCGCTAGCCCGAATAGCGGCGCGAGCACCAGTTTTGCACGCGAATTCAGCATACTTCGATATCCTTCCGACAATTGCAGAGCCTCCGCGGCGCGAGACACCAGCACCGTACCGGCCCTCTCGCCTCAGCCCGCAATAGTAACCACCGTTTCCAGGGCTTGCAACATAATTTTCCGAATTTTTTTCATTTCCGCCGCAAGCCGCAAGGGTGCCCTAACCGCTAAGGATGAGCAGGGAAAGGCCCCCCGGCGACACCAAGGCCGCCGGGGGGCTCAAGTCACTTGGCTACTTGGCGTCCGCCGACCGCTTTCCTTTGAAATCCAGCGTGCCCGTCTGGCCACCCAGGTCGTAGTCGACCTGTCCCTTCAAGGCGTCGCCGTCCATCTTGCCCTTGAACTTGGCGTTCAGGGCGGTGCCCTCAAAATCGACGTTAACCGTGAAGGCCACGTCGTTTCCGTCAAGTTTTACGTCCTCCAACTTAACTTCCTTGCCATCGGGAGCGATGAACTGTCCACCCACTTTGTCGCCGTCCTTGGCGAGCTTGATGCTGGACTTGAGCGTCTGGCCATCGTCGGTGGTGACTTCCAGGTCCCATTTGCCGATTGCCCCGCCGGCCGCGCCGGCGCCGCCGCCAGGCCGCTTGGCGATCACGTCCAGGGTGCCCGTCTGGCCGCCCAGGTCATAGTCCACGGTGCCTTTGGCGCCGGATTCGGCGTTTTTCAGCTTGAACTTGGCGACCAGTTCGCTGCCTTGGAAATCCAAGGTCACTTTGAAGGCCAGTTCGCCGTCTTTCATGCTGGCTTCATTCAGCTTGGCCTCGGTGCCGTCGACCCCGGTGAACGAACCGGTGAGCTTGTCGCCGTCTTTGGCGAGCTTCACGGCGGCTTTCAGGGTCTGGCCGTCGTCGGTCTGGATCTCGAGGTTCCAGGTCCCTTCGTCGATTTTTCCACCCGTCGCGGGGCGAGCGCCCGTGACGTCGAGGGTGCCGGATTGGCCGCCCAGGTCGTAGTCGACCGAGCCCTTGAGAGCCTCGCCTTCTTTCTTCAGCTTGAATTTGGCGACCAGTTCGGTGCCTTGGAAGTCGAGCTTGACGGTGAAGGCCAGCTCGTCGTCCTTGGCGGTGATGTCCTCGGCCTTCACCTCGGTTCCGTCCATGCCGACGAACGTGCCGGCCAATTTGCCGTCTTTTTGGCTGAGCTTGAGAGTCGATGCCAACGTCTGACCGTCGTCGGTCATGACTTTCAGCGCCCAATCTCCGAGTGTCTTGGGTGCATCGTCGGCCAGCGCGATCGACGACGCTGAACCGACAATCCAAATCATCGCTGCCAGCACGAGCCCGTGCGCAAAACGCCGTTTCATGAAAGGGACCTCCAGCGAGAAGAAGAGAGAACCGACAGAGTGTTCGAAACACGCAGACCGGCCGCCGCGCCAGCGATTCCCGTGTCTACCCCGCACAATCACGGAAAGGTTTCAAGACCTCCTACAATAACAAGCGATGGCGGCGCCTACAAACGCTTTGTGATTCGCGGCTTGGCCCGTATTCTTGGGCCGGCGCGCCGCGACGGCAAGGGGCCTGGAAGCGAATTCGTGGACAAGCAAGCGTTATTAGTCGGGCTCGATCTGGGGACGAGTGGCGTGCGGGCCCTTGCCGTGGCGGCCGATGGCCGGGTCGTGGCCCGAGGAGGCGTCGCTCTGGCCACGAGCGGCCCGCCTGAGCCGGAGGGAGCGGCGGCGGCCGGCCGCCATGAGCAATCGCCCGAGGCCTGGTGGGGGGCCGTGTGCCAGGCTATTGCCGCGGTCGTCGCCGCGGTGACGGGCGCGGGGTACGCGCTTACGGATTTGCGGGCTGTATGTATCGATGGCACGTCCGGAACGCTCGTGCCGGTCGACGCGACGGGCCAGCCCACCCGGCCGGCCATCATGTACAGCGACGCCCGTTCAGCAGCCGAGGCCGCGGAGCTGAACGAGGCCGCTGCGGACTACTGCGAGCGGCTGGGCCACCGCTTCGACGCGTCCTACGCGCTGCCGAAGATCCTCTGGCTGGCGAGGCGCGAACCGGCTGCGTGGGAGCGCACCGCATATTGCTGGCATCAGACAGACTACATCGCGTCTCGATTGACGGGCGTCGTCCCAGCGACGGATTACAGCAATGCGCTGAAGACCGGGTATGACCTGTTGGACGAGTGCTGGCCGGCGTGGCTCGATCGCTGGCCCGGCGTCGCCGACCGCCTACCCAACGTCGTACCGTCGGCGACGCCGATCGGCCGGATCTCGGCGACGGCCGCCGCGGCCACCGGACTTCCCGTCGGCACGACGGTGGTGGCGGGCGCCACCGATGGCGTCGCCGCCAGCATTGCATCCGGACTCGCGCGGCCGGGCGACTACAACACGACTCTCGGGACGACGCTGGTTTTTAAGGGAATCAGTCGCGAATTGGCGCGGCATCCGCAGGGCACGATCTACTCGCACAGGCTTCCCGGCGGGATGTGGTTGCCGGGCGCGGCCAGCAACACCGGCGGAGCATGGATCGATGCCTGGTTCGCCGGCGCTGACTCGCGCGCGCTCGACCGCGCGGCCCAGCAGCACTTGCCAGGACACGTCGTCGCGTATCCGTTGGTGGGGCGCGGGGAGCGTTTTCCGTTCGTCGCGCCACAGGCCACCGGCTTCGTCGTGCCCGAGCCGGCAGAGACCGTTGAGCGCTACGCGGCCTGCCTCGTCGGAACGGCGCTGGTGGAACGATTGGCGTATGAGGTCCTCGACACGGCCTGCGGATCGGGCGGCGGCGCTGTGTACGCGACTGGGGGCGCCACGGCCAGCGATGTGTGGATGCAATGCCGCGCCGACGTCACGGGTCGGGTGGTGCATCGCGCGGCGGCGCCCGAGTCCGCCTTCGGCAGCGCCGTATTGGCCGCGGCGGGCACCGTTTACAAGGGGCTTCCGGAAGCGATTCACGCCATGGTGCGGATCGAACGCAGCTTTGAGCCCAGCGTGGGCCAGGCCGCCGGCTGCGACGAGCTGTTTGCCGCTTTCCGGAGCGAGTTGGACAAGCGTGGATACGTTGTTGACGTATCCGGCCGGGGCGTTCGTAAGATATAAGGTCGATAAGCGTGGGTGCCCCCGCGGCCAACGCCCGGCCGTGCGCGTTTTTCCCAGCGCCGTGACCCTTGGAAGATGACCTATGAGGCGGCGTGTCTGGCTCGTTTTATTGCTGTTCGTTGCCGGCCTTGCGCGGCCGGCCGCCGCGGCCGCGCCCACGGACGCTATCACCGCGGCGCTGAATCGGATGGTGGACGAAGAAGTCGTGGGCGCCGGCATCAAGAGCCCGCGCGTCATCGCCGCCATGCGAGCGACGCCCCGCCAGGAGTTCATGCCTGCCAAGGAGCGCCGCAACGCGTTCTTCGACATGGCGCTGCCGATCGGGCATGGCCAGTCGATCTCGCCGCCTTTTGTGGTGGCTTTCATGACCGAGAAGATCGACCCGCTACCGGACGAGAAGGTCCTGGAGATCGGCACGGGCAGCGGCTATCAAGCGGCCGTGCTCAGTCCGCTCGCGCGCGACGTCTACACGATCGAGATCGTGGAACCGCTGGGAAAGACGGCCGCCGCGACGCTCGAGCGCTTGGGCTATAAGAACGTCCACACGCGCGTCGGCGACGGGTATCTTGGTTGGCCGGAAGAGGCCCCTTTCGACAAGATCATCGTCACCTGCTCGCCGGAGAAGGTCCCGCAAGCGCTCGTGGACCAGTTGCGCGAAGGGGGCCGGCTGATCGTGCCTGTCGGCGAGCGGTTTCAACAGACGCTTTACCTGTTTACGAAGAAGCAGGGCAAGTTAGTGGCGCAGGCCCTCGAACCGACGATGTTCGTGCCGATGACCGGCGAAGCGGAGCGGCTGCGGGTCGTGAAACCGGACCCGACGAAGCCGGTCCTCACGGGCGGCAGCTTCGAAAGGGTCTCGTCCGAGACCGGCTTTCCCGAGGGCTGGTACTACATTCGCCATGCCGAAGTCGAAGCCGATCCCATGGCGCCCGACGAGAAGCAGGTCATTACCTTCACCAACGACGTGCCGGGCCGCAGCGCACGGGCGCTGCAGGCGTTCGGCATCGATGGTCGCGCGGTATCGAAGTTGGACGTCGCCCTGTGGGTCAAGGCGCGGCACGTGAAGGCCGGGGATTCACCCGATCAGGTTCCCCAGTTCTTTATCAGCTTCTTCGACGACAATCGGGCGCCGTGCGGTCAGTCGGCGTTTGGAGGCTGGACGGGAACGTTTTCCTGGCGGCGCGAGCAAGGAAGCTTCAAGGTGCCCCCCAAGGCCCGCATGGCCATCGTTTGGATCGGTTTGCTGGGAGCGACGGGCGAGGTGTCGTTCGACGGTGTTTCACTATCGGGCGAAGCCGCGCGGCCGTCCGCCGGGTCGGCGAAGCCGACCGCGCCGCTGCGTTAGGATCGACCGAAAAATACCTTCTCCTCAATACCCAGGGTCATTCGGTTTTTCAAAATGGCGAGGCGGGAAAATGGGACTGGTTCCGAGCATAAACAGCGCAAGTCCTTTCAGACCAACGTTGCGTCTCGGTGCCTGTCCCACTTTCCCGCCGGTGCGCCGCCGTTCGAGCTTAAATCTGTGAACGGCCCTGCCTCAATACCCTCGCCCCTCGCGGGAGAGGGCACGGTGAGGGGTCAGAGAATCAGGAAGTTATTTTTCGGTCGATCCTTAGCGGCCCGTCGGCGATTGCACCAGACGATTAGCTTCCGTGCGCAGCTCCAGCCAGCCCGCCACGCACTCGGCCGCCAGCGACTTGCCGTGCACGTTGAGACATCCGGTGGGCCCGTCGAAGCACACCTGCCGACCGCGGAAGCAGGCCAACAGATCGAGCGATTCGACGGCGTGCTCGTGCGCGAACCGGACCATCCGCCGCTGTGGCAATTCCAGGTCTAACTCCTCTAGGTCGCACCCGGCACGTCGTGCCACAGCCGCGCACAATGAGGCGTTCACCTGAAACTCCTCCGGCATCACCACAAGCGCCAGTGTGACGCGATCGGCATGGCAACGCGCGGCCAAAGTCGCCAGCCGGTGCAGGGCATCGCTCCAACCTTGTTCCACGCACGCCCGCGTCGGCGTCCGGCAAGCGGCCAGCCGCGGAACGCACGCGGTAAGATAGCTTTCGTAGTCGGTCGGTCGCGGCTGGGGCCGCGACCAGGACTCACAGGGCGCTTCTTGCTGTGCCGCGAGTCGGGCGAGCCGCGCGATACGCAGGCCACGCACGTCGAATGCGCCGGGTTCCGGCGGTCGTTCCCTTGTCGCGACGGACGCGGGCAAGAAGACGATCACGACGTCGGGTCGCAAGGCAAGGACCTGATCCATTTTCCGCCGGGATAGGTTGTTCGCGCAGCCGCAATCGATCTGGCATAGCTCGGCGTCGGCCATCCGGCGCCGGATCGCCTCACCCAAATCGCGACCCGTGCCGTTTTGGAACGCAGCGCCGTCGCCGACAAGCGCCACGCGGAACGCGCGTGCGCCGCGCGGCGCGAAGGTCTCCATGTCCGCCAGGGTTTCGCCGGCCTGGCCCGATCCGGGCGGGACGCCGACGATCTTCATGTCAGCGCCCTCGGCGTCGACGACCCAAAGGTCCCGTCGCTCCGCCACGCGGAGCGCGATTTCGAGGCTCAGGGCTGCCGCGACAAGTGCGCACGCCAAGTTGATGACCCGCCGCGGCGTCGGCCGCGCGGCCTTGCCCCAGGCCGCCGCACCACGCGCGTCCGTTACCGTCCATAGCAGGGCCGTGTACCAGAGAGCAACGGCAGCGCGGAAGAGATAGCGCACGTGCGGATCGGGGCCGAGCAGCAATGCGAGCACGTAACAAAGGGCGACGCCAACCACGAGCCATCGTGCCGCCAGGCCGAGGGGCGGCCGGACGGGGCATGCCGCGTGCGCGTGCAAAGCGCGCCATGCAATCCACGCTTGCATCGACCCGAGCGCGACGAGCACCACGCCGCAGGTCGCGCGCCACGGTCGCGACTCACCCGAGTGGACGTGTTGCCAGAGAGAATCCGCCCCCCCGACGAGAGAGATGAGGGCAATGGCGGCGACAGTCAGTGGAGCGACCCACCACAGCCGGTGCGGCTGCGTGCCGCGAACGCCAAGGGCATCCTGCCTGGCCACCGACGCGCCTCCCAAAGTTCCGCTTGCGGCGGAGGATCGCCCGCTCGCGCGCGGCCGGCTCGGCGGAGGCTACAGTCAACAGTTGTCCGGTCGCGCAGCGTCGAGGGACGCCCTATGTCGCGGCATCCCGGCGGTGAAGTACCCGATTCCCCGCCCGCGGGTCAATCCCGGCTGGCGGCCCGAACGGATCGCGCGAGCGTGGGCATCCGTCTTAATCTATCGGGCCGCAAAGCGAATCGAGTTGACATTCTTTGCTAGCAGTCGAGCAATTCGCGATTAGCACGGTCGGTTGCATCGCGCAACGCAAGGCGGGCCTTGGATTGCAGAATCGCCAGATAGTGCCCGACGCGCTCGTAGTTGTCGATCGCGTGCTGCTCGTCCGGCGTCAACGATCCCTGCCGGGCCTTCTCCGACAATTCGCGCATGCGCGCCGAGTCCTCGCCGCTGAAGCCAAACGCCAACAGAGGCCGTGGCGCGTCTTGCGAAATTCCCGCCTCACGGGCCAGCACGATGCGCTCGAATATGGCCGTTTCGCTAGTCGACTGGATTGTCATGTGGCTCGAAATGATGTGTTGCCTACCGCGGCCGCCGCGGCACCCAGCCCGTGCCTTCGTCGTTGATCATCAGCGCGTTGCTTGGATCGAAGTGGTCCCATTGGATCTTGTCGACCGTCGCGCGGCGGTAGGTGGCGTAGAACGCGCGCGTTCCTTCCTTGGGCTGACCCAGCGCATCATGCGTGAACCGGAGCCCCTCGATCGTGAGCGTTTGCCATGGGCCTTGCTTGGTCGCCCATCGCAAGATCCGGGCCACGTCGTGCTCGGTGGTATCGGCGACACGTGAGAGTCCGTCAGATTTCGGTAAGTTGTAGATGACCACCAATGCATCTCCGATGCGCTCAAAGGACGCCACTTCGCCGTCGACCTTGGGGGGCATCTCCAACGCGGGCGGATCCACGGGCTTGGGGTCCGCGGCCTCAGGATCATCGGCGGACGGCTCCGCAATCGGCGCCACCGCGGGCGAATCGGGGAACGGCGCCGCTGCCGGCGCGACAGCGGGCGAACGCGCCTTTCCATCCGAGGTCGCGCCGTGCTTAGTGATACTACTGAGAAACGTCGCCGCAACCGCGAGCAAAACGATCATAAGCAAGCAGCCGCCGCAGCCGCATCCGCGGCCGCCGGCCTTCTGCGTGACCCGGACGACGGTGTTCTGCACCATCGTCGGCTGCATGACGATCGATACTGGCTGCGCGGGCGCGGCCACGTGAGCGGGCGCCGGCGCCGCGGCCGATTCGCCGACGCGCCCCTGAGTCTGAATTTTCGCCAACTCCAGCTCGTGACGCCGTTGCGCTTTGAGCGCTCGCGATCGCACGAAGGAACCTCCAATGGCGAGGCTGCCTTTCGTGGCGTATCGAATCGGCAGAAGCGCCATCTGCACCGCGAGGGCCATTCCCTTGAGCGGCGTGGAGCTGGTCTCGGCTGAGGCCTGCTCCACAATGGGCACCAGCGGCGCAGGGCGCGCGGGGACAAGGTGCGCCGGCGGCTCTTCGATGGCGCTCGCCGGCGGCGGTTTGGGGCGGAGCGCGGGCGCAGATTTGGACGCAGCGGGCGGGGAACCCGCCGGCGACTGGCCCGTGACCGGTCCGCCCGCGCGTGAATCAGTCGTTGCTGCGAAGAGGCCCTTGGCGCGAGCAGCCGGGACCCACGCGCCATCCGCGCCTTGCCGCAGCTCGTCGGTCGGCAGGACCTTGCCGGCCGCGGCCAGCTCTTTCAGCTTCGTGCCACTGAAAGGTCCGGCCTGCTTGTCGCCGCGGCGGACGAACCACTCTGCCATTTGCGATTTACCCCTGGACAGGCGCACAAAACGGCGTACCGCGCGGACGAGCGTGCGGTACCGTCCGCGCCGGCGCACCGAGAACCAAATGCTTTGCTCAAACGCGAGTCGCTCACTGACCCGCTAGCGCGATCGAGCCTAACGCCGCACGCCGCGCGTTGCAAGAAGATTCCGTTTTGGACATCAGCGGCGGTTGCGCTCGTCTCGCGATCGCTCCGCGAGTGTGTTGCATGCGACGGAATAGCCGGCTTACGCCGGGCGGGTCACGGCCCGCAGCACGCGGCATGTGGCCGGCGATTTGTTGAGCACGTAGAAGTGTACGCCCGGCACGTCCGCGTCCAAGAGCGCCTGGACTTGGGCGGTGGCGAATTCCACTCCTACCTCGAACTGGTCCTCCGGCCGCTCGCCGTGCGATTCCAGCGCCGCGACGAGACCGGCCGGCAACCGCGCGCCGCACATGCTGGTGATCCGTTTGATCTGCGCCAGGTTCGTCACCGGCAGCACGCCCGGCACGATGGGCACGGCGATGCCCACGGCCGCGCACCGCTCGCGGAACCGAAAGAAATCGGCGTTGTCGTAAAACAACTGCGTGATGACGACGTCGGCGCCGGCGTCCACCTTGCGTTTCAGGTTCGCCAGGTCGGCTTCGGGGCTGGCGGCTTCCTGGTGCGTCTCGGGATAGCCGGCCGCGGCGATGCTGAATTGCGGAAACTCGCCGCGGATCAGGCCGACCAGTTCGTTGGCGTACCGCAGCCCGCCGGCCACCGGCTGGAACTGCGTGTCGCCGCGGGGTGGATCGCCGCGAAGCGCCACGACATTGTCCACGCCGCGCGCTAGCGCGTCGCGAAGGTAGGCCCGCAGGTCGTCAACCGTCGAGCCGACGCACGTCAGGTGCGTCGCCACCGTGCAGCCAAATTGCCGGTGAACGCGCTCGACGACGTCCAGCGTCTTGGTGCGCGTCGACCCGAGGGCGCCATACGTGCAGGTGATGAAGCTGGGCTCGAAAGCTACCAGGTCCACGAGGTGCCGGAACAATTCCTCATCGCCGGCCGGCGTCTTGGGCGGGAACAACTCGAAGGACAGGCCGAACTTGCCCGGCCCATAAGCGTCGGCAATGCGCATCCGTAGTTGTCCCTCACCACCGAGAACTAGCGATCCGAAGCCGGAAGAGAGCCGCGGATTGGCGCGGGTGAACGCGGATCAGAGACAATTCGGGGTGCAAATCCGCGTTCATCCGTGTCGATCCGCGGCTCTTCCCCTTCGTCGCGTTTCCTTGCCTTTCTCCGTGCCTCCGTGTCTCCGTGGTCATCTTCTGTCGCACCATTGTAGCGGCCGGCGGTTACAGCGACAGCGGCTCGCCGGCCAACTGGCGCTCGTGCCGTGTCAGCTCGTACATGTCAAAGAGTAGCTGAATGTCGCACGGCCGCTGGCTTACTTTGCGCCGCGCGAACATCCGCGCCTGCGTCGCCACCATCACGTCCACGGGCGCCTCGGTCACCTGCCCGAAGCTGCGGGCGTAGTTGACGAAGCTGGGCACGTTGGTGGTCACGAAGCCATAGACCATGCTGCACGCCCCCACGGTCTTGCCGGTGAAGATGCCGGTGTTGATGGCCGTCTTGGCGTAGTCGCCGACGATCGTGCCGACGAACTGCATGCCGGTCGCGACGCGCTGGCCCCAGTATTCCATGTTCACCTGCCCGTAGGTGTTCTTGAGGTCGCTGTTGCAGGTGCCGGCCCCCAGATTGACCCAGCTTCCCAGGTAGCTGTGCCCCAGAAAGCCGTGGTGCTGCTTGTTGGTAAAGGGCTCGATAACCGAGCCCTCGATCTCGCCGCCGATCTTGGTCGTGTGGCCCAGGCTGACGCCATCCTTGATCGCCGCGTGCTCGATGACCCGGGCGCCTGTGCCCAGGTGGGCCGGGCCGCTGATATAGCAATACGGTCCGACCGCCGCGTTCTCGTCGAGCACGATCGGCCCGTTGCGGGTGTCGGTGACGACGTGCTGCCCGAGCGTGGCCCCGGCGGCGGCAAACACGCCGTCGGCGATCTCGCGATAGTTGCCGCACTGCAGCCGGTACTCGAGATTGCCGCGGAGCGTCGTCAGGTGGTAGCGGATGATGTCGTGCGGATAGTCCAAGAGCGGCAGGTCCAGGTCGAGGCGCGGCAGGCCCAGTTGCGCAACGTGCGCGACCATCTCCGCCGGCTGCGCGTCGATCGGCGGCAGCTCCGTCGCAGGCGGCAGCACCGCCAACGCGATCGACGGGCCGCGCTCGACGCCGTTTTTCGCCGGGGGGCGGGCATCCTGCCCGCCTTGAGCGCTCGCAGCAGGGCCGCCCGCTGACGCGCCTTCGTTCGCATAGACAACGCCAAACCGGCCCGCCACCAGCGCGTCCTTCAGGGCCGCGATCGCCGCGGCCGAAGGGACCAACCGCGCGTTGACCATCAGAATCGGCGCGTCCGGCTTTCTGGGCGCGGGCGCGGCGGACGTTGTCCAAGCGCTACAGTCTGCCTCGTGCACGGCGCGCAAATGCGGCCGCACGCGCACGTCCACCGGCTGGCCCAGGTCGGCCACGAGGTCGATCAGCCGGTACCCGCCGCAGGAAATCCGAAACGCCGGCTTCCCGATCGAGACCGGGTAAAGCTGCGTCACCTGGGCGTCTTCAAAAAGCAGAATCGGCATCGATTGGTGTTCCCCCTCTCCCCTTGCGGGAGAGGGCCGGGGTGAGGGGGGAAAATGTGTGGCGTGATCATTCCTTCTACGGCCGATGGCAGCAATCCGAGCATGCTCGGTCGACCATGGACAAGTCTACCGCAGAAAACCGCGCGCAGGATGCACCGGGAATCGCGCCTGCTGCTGGCTGCCGGCTGTCCTTGCGAGGCCGGCTTGCTCGCAATCGTTGAACGGAACCGGGCCGAAGCTGCCACGCGCTGCGGCTACTCGGCAGGAGCGTCGTGCGACCGACGAATTGCCCGCCATTCCCAGGATTGACCACTAGCCATCCGGCCATAAGAATCGCCAAGTTGCCTGCTTGGCCGGAGTGGCGGAATGGCAGACGCTGGACTCAAAATCCAGTGCCCGCAAGGGCGTGTCGGTTCAACTCCCACCTCCGGTATTTCTCGATGTGGGGCCGATTCGGCCAACGAACACCTATCGCCGTTTGTCTATAGGTAACGGCGTCAGCCGGTGTGCGAAAACGGGCGCTGGTATGGAATCGCCCGTGCGACGGTCCGCTGCCAATGGACGCGGTGGTTTCGAGAGGTGTAGTCTCCCGTGCCGTGTTCTTGGTCTCCCGACTTGACCTCTCGCCATCGGCGCGCGATGCTGGCCGCGTCCACTCGTCAACTCGCCACCTGGAACTCGTGAATAGGGAGAGCGCTAATGAGACTGGGAACATTCGTCGGCGTCGTCATCCTTCTCGTGTTGGGTGCTAGTGCTAGCGCCGCGAAGCTCGTTGTTATGGGTGTGAACCTGAGAGGGCCGGCACCGGCAGGGCAAAAGGTCTACACAATTGGCGTGGACCTGGAGGGGCAGTCGGGACATTTAGGAATTCAACTCGAGAATTTCTTTATTGGAACTGGCTCAGGCGGAAGTCCGAAGCAGGGTAATTTTGAGGCTCCCTTTGATGGCGGAGGAGACAACCCGGCAACCCTTCAAGACGCGCAGACCCTCGCGCAGGTCTTCGGCGCGGTCGAGTTCCAGCAGTACGACAGTTGGTGGTACGCCTCCAGTACGGGCGACTTGCGCGATGCGAAGAACAAAGTGATCACGTCCGACCCGATTGTCGGCAGTTACGGGTATCTCTGGGAGCCCTTCGTGACCGGCGCCACCGGAGGGACTGGCCCCGAACCGGAATTGGGAAGCGGTACCACAGTTGGCTTCATCGGATTGTATGGTCCTGTCGGTCCTACGCCCATCGCGAGCACTCCTATCGTTCCCCTTGTCCAACTGCGAGTCGCGGGCAGCATATCGTTGCGTGGCGACGCCAATCCGTTCGTCGCTTTCATCTCACTGATTGATGCGAACGGCACAACATTCGAATATAATATTCTGGGCGGATCGAAGTTCACCGATGCTCAAGCCATCCTTGACTTCAACACCGACACGATCCACGCGATTCCAGAACCACGGTCGCTGGCGCTTGCGGGTGCGGCCGTCCTATGGTTCGTCGTGCCCCGACGGAAGCCGCACAGTTAGCAGAAGCTCGCGCTTCAGAACCGGGAATCGCGCCTGCGGCTGGCTGCCGGCTGTCCTTGCGAGGCCGGCTTGCTCGCAATCGTTGAACGGAACCGGGCCGAAGCTGCCACGCGCTGCGGCTACTCGGCAGGAGCGTCCCACAGACCGACGAATTGCCGGCCATTCCCAGGATTGACCACTCGCCATCCGGCCGTAAGAATCGACAAGTTGCCTGCTTGGCCGGAGTGGCGGAATGGCAGACGCGCTGGACTCAAAATCCAGTGCCCGCAAGGGCGTGTGGGTTCAACTCCCACCTCCGGTATTTTTGTTTCGCCGCCTGCGTATCGCTCGCGGTTCTCGCTGCGGCGAACGGCGAGACACAGTTGGGTAGGGCACACTCCCCCGCCGCCTCAGAACCTTAGATCCAGCCCTGCGGTCACGCCTTGCAGCCACAGGCCGGTGTCGCGGAAGGGCGTCTGCGGGCGGGCCGGGCCGACGAGCGTGCCGCCGGCCACTTGCGTCGTGTTCACCGTCGTGTCGACCTGGTCGCCGGGGCGCAGGACGCGCGTCACGTAGGTGAAGTTGTAGCCGACCGTCAATCGCAGCGGCGGCAGCAGTTGAAAGCCCAGCTTCACGTCCACCTGCGGAATGAGCACGAAGCGGTCGCGCGTGTAGGTGCCGATGTTCGTGGGCTGCGTCAAGAGCCCGCCCAGGTACGACGCGTCGAACCCGCCGGAGATGGCCGAGGTGCGGCCGTCGATCGACAGCGTCTCGTGCATGTTGCCCATCGCCAGGCGCGTCTCGGCCACGAGCGACCAGCGAGTCAGCCAATACTCGGTCGCCAACCCGATCTCACCGCCGTTGAAGACGTTGGTCGTGGCGAAATTGTCGAAGCTCTGCACGTTGCCCGGCGGAAAGGGGCCGATGCCCGGGTTGGATGAATTGAGGATCGACAACGTCTCATCGAGCTCGAAGAAACGGTACGCGCCCAGGGCAAAGAAGCGCCACGGGCGGGTGTACGGGACGAGCGCCAGCCGTCCGCCGCCGCCGGCCGACTGAATGTTGCTCGATTCGCGGACCTGCACCGTCCCATCGAGGTTGATCGTGGTGGGTGGAAGCAATGGAATCAGGATGAAGTTGGGAAAGGCGACGACGATCGAGCTCTGCGCGTTCACGGCCGGCGAGGCGTTGAAAAACGGCCGGGCCAGAATGGGGTCGGTCGTCGAGCCGGTGCTGAAGGTCGACGTGGCTGAAAAAGTGGTCTGTTCGGTGGCCAGCCGGAAGTAGTTCCCCTCGATGGCGAAGACCTGGTACGGGTCAAGCCACACGCCGCCTTGCACGCGCCCGCCGGGACGGATGTCGCCCAGGACGTTCTGATTGCCGAAGAGGATGCTGGTGGTCGGCAGCCCCAGCACGCCGGCCTGCCCCTGCGGGGTGCCGATGGGGCTCGTGGTCACGAGCGGTGGCAGGTGATCGGCTTTGGCCCACCAGCCCAGCGCGTCGAGGCTGACGAAATGCCGTGTCGGCGGCGGCGGGAAATAGGGCGCGATGATTGGTCCTGGCACCGCGCCTGGCGGCGGGGAGGTTGGATACGTCGGCAGAATGCCCGCCGCACCCGGCGCCGGCGCCACCGGGTAAGTCGGCAGAACAGGCGCCGAGGCCTCACCGGGCGCAAGGTACTGCGCAAGGGCCAACAGGCCGCTTAGCGGCGACTCCTGAACGAGTCCGGGCGTGGCGCGCGCCGCCGGCAGCCCGCGCCCCGTCATGCGCCCGACGCGGTAGAGCAACAACTCCGCGCGATTGCGATCGCTCTCCGATTGCGCCTGCCGCGCGACGTCGCGGGCGTCGGCCTCGAGGGCGGCCAGATTCGTCGCGCGCGCCTTGCCGGCCGCGATCTCCGCAACTTCCAGCTCCAGTTTGTGCAGCTTCGCGTCGACGGCCCGATCGTCATTGGCCGCGCCGCCGCTCAGCACGGGCATTAACGTAAGATCCCTCAGCCGGCCGGGCTGGTCCAGCTCGGACTCGTAGCCGACGAGGTCCGCGCGATCGTCGTCCTCTGCCGAACGCCCGCGCGGGCGGCGCGTCGCGCGGCGCTCTTGGTGCGACGCGGACTCGGGGCGCAGGTAGTGCTCGTGAATCCAGCGGAACTCGCCTGCTGGCGGCGCGATCTTGTACCAGGCGGGCGCCGTGCCTTCGCCGGCTGACTGACCGGGCAGCAGTTCGACGACCTCATCTCGATCCAGTAGCACCTGGACCGTGTCGCGACGCTCGCCGGAGCGGCTGCCGACCGCTGCTTCGGCACGATCGCGCGTGACGCGGGCCGTGCCGCCGCTCTTTACGTCCAGCGCATCGGCGGCAATCCAGCTAAAGCTGCCCGGAGGCGGACGAACGCGGCACCAACCGTCGGCGTCGACGCCGTACACTTCAACGTGGTCCCCCTGTCGAAGCGTGTCGGTCGCATAATATGTTGTGCCCGGCCCACTGCGGACGTGCACGGAATCCGCGCGGACGGTGGCCGTGTAGGGTTCGTCGTCGGCGCGGACCTCGGCAAAAGCGATCGCTAGCGATGCGATCGCGGCGCAGCAGATCGCAAGCCGCGGCGCGACCGAAGGCCAAGCCCGCCGTTGGCGCCGGGCACTTGCGCGACCGGATGGGGCGATCCATTGGCGCGCAGCGAAACGCATGGTCGGCTTCTCGCGATTTGCAGGTCCGGCCCGCGCGGGTATTGAGCGCACCTCAATCCGCTGCGCCATCGTGACGCGAACGGCCAGGCACAAGTTTGAAAGCACGCGATTGCTAGCACGCCAGAACGGCGCAGTACGTCGATGGGAGGCCAGTTCTTAGTGAATCGGCCGGCTCCGTGCAAGGTCAGTTGAGCGCGTGCCGCGGCATCGCGATCGCGCACCCTTGTTCGAACGACGACGGGCCAAGTGTGCTCCAGCCCGGCGCTTCGGCCGCGTATGATGGGGGATGAGGCCTGATCGATCCGAGCTCACGATTGGTCAATTCTTGGCAGCCGTAACCTGGTTCGCGGTCGATTTAGCGCTAGTTGCTTATCGCCATCGCGGACCGCCGATCCCGGCGCTGCTGCCGACTGTGCTGTTCATTGGGATGTTTGGCGTAACCTGCGCCATTCCCGGGGCCCTGTACGGCAGAACGGTCCGATGGTTCGGTGCAGGCTGTGTGCTCGGCCTCGCTACTATCGGAGCGATGGCCCTGCTGACGATCTACGTCACGTCAGCCTGGGACCTGCCGGTCCCGGCCCTGTTCCCAGCCGCGATGTGCCTCGCCGCTTTTGGTGGCGCATGCGCCATTCCCGGAGCCATCGGGAGAGCCCTCCGATGGTTTGTCGCCGGGTGCGTGGTCGGTCTGGCAACGTTTGGCGTAGTAGCCCTGCTATTCGTGGACATGAAGAAGTGACCCATAACCCAGGAGAACGGCAAAGTCCCGGGTCTGGCTCATTTTTCGGCACATGCCGTTCTCAATTCTTCCGAAGGACCTTCGGCCGAAAAATGTGCCTGACCTGCTCTGTAGAAACCCTGGCGTCGTCTGAGGATCATGACGTTGAGGGTGATGGTTCGCAGGAGGATTTCGCGGCATTGACTCCAGTACGTGCGGGCTCTCAGCGCGGAGCCGAGTAGGCGTTTCAGCATACTGTTGACGGT
>JACPPG010000093.1 GCA_016191115.1 Planctomycetia bacterium
CGAAGGATCGCGACGTGCTCTTGGCGTTCTACGACTTCCCGGCCGAGCACTGGATTCACCTCCGCACGACCAACCCCATCGAGAGCACCTTCGCCACGGTCCGCTTGCGGCACTGCCGCACCAAGGGCAACGGCAGCCGCGCCGCTTGCCTGACGATGGTCTTCAAACTCATGCAATCCGCCTCCAAAAGATGGCGGCTCTTGAACGGTTCGCAGCTACTAGCAGACGTGATCGCCGGAGCTCAATTCATCGACGGAATCAAACCCCAAGAAACCGCCGCCTGAAAATTCCCCATCCACAACTTATTGCAATAGCTCTTCATCCACCAAGCCGAGCCTGAGAAAACTCTGGCACAACATAGCCCCTCCGACGAGCCAGATGTTTCCGTATCGAGGCGCGAGTATCTCATCAACCAATCTTTTGAGATCGCCCGAATAGAACTCCACGCTCTTCCTCGTGGACGACAGTTTTCTGTTTGTTACCACGACGGTCGGAGTATCACCATATGGCCAGCCGAGTTGGAGCGCGTGCTCATACGTGCGAGAGCCCAGCACATAGCAGTCTATGGCTCTGACGACCTCTTCAGCACTCTCTTCAGAAACCCCTTTTTCGTACACGTCTCCGGAAAGGTCGAGCCACGAGACACTGTTGTCGTGCCTGGCGATGTAGCCATCAAGGCTTGACACCACGTGCAGCGTTACCGTCAATCTGTTTGTGTTCAACTCGCTGCGTGCCATATTTCCTCACGCGTTCCTCGCCACGGCAATCCAGAGACGGTCCCCTTGGGCAACGCGTGCGGCGCCGATGCTTTGCCAGGCGGCGTTGTCGCCTGGCGGCTGCCAGAGCGGCACGATCGAGCTGCATTCTAACGCTTTGCGGTTCATCTGCATCATCGAACCGCAGGGGATTTGCACCAGAAACCAGCCGGCAGTAATGGTACAGTGGGAACCGGTCAAAGATCGTGACCGGTTCCCAGAATCGCTACGACGAACGCTCGCCATCGAGAGAGTGTCGCATGTCAATTTCCATCTCGCGCCCCGACGAAAGCGAATACGCTGCCGATTTCGGCCGCTACATCCGCCTCGTGCCCGACGGCGATATTGTTGAAATCCTTGACGGGCAGCTTGGCGAGACCATGACGCTCTTGGGCCCCCTTACCGATGCGCAGTCGCTCGCCTTGCACCCGCCCCACACCTGGTCGATCAAGCAAGTCGTCGGGCACGTGACCGATTGCGAGCGGGTGTTCGGCTATCGGGCGTTGCGGCTGGCGCGGAATGATGCCACGCCGCTCGCGAGCTTCGACGAGATGCACTTCATGCGATTCGCGGATTTCAACGGCTGGCCGATCGCCGAGCTTTTGGAGGAATTCGCTTGCGTGCGCCGGGGACACGTGCACCTGTTCCGGCATCTCGCCCCCGACGCGAGGGTGTGGCGCGGCACGGTGAACGATCACGCCACGACGGCCCGCGCCATGGCCTACGCGATTGCCGGCCATGCCAAGCACCACCTGGACATCGTGCGGAGGAGAATAGGTGGTGGCCAGTAGGCGGCTGGCAGCGAGCCGCTGGCGGTAGGGTGCTCTGCGAGCACCACGAGGCGCGCAAGGCGCATTGCCCTGCGCACCGAGGCGCCCGACACGCCCATGGTGTCCGCAGGACACCCTACCGGCTGCCTGCGGCCCGCTTTCTTTCGTGCACGCCGAAATCGCCACTTTGAACCGTTCAACAATTCAAATAATTCAAAAAAATCCCGCCCCCGCTCTCTCCCAACTGCCTACTGGCCTTCTGCCACCGCCTACTTCCTTCCAGCCACTTGTGCGGCGCCCGGCCGCAGTCGATGATTGATCGGCGAGCATGCCCACTTTCGCGCCCGGATGCCTATTTCGGAGAGCCTTGCGATGAATCGCCAGCGATTTTTTGCTTTGTCGTTCGCGGCCGCCGCCGCCGCTTTTTTGGCAGTCCAAACGGCCGGCGCCGCCGATCCCTTGCCCGTGGTGAAAGACGTCGAGCAGCAGCCGCTGGCGTCCCAGGTGATGCGGGTCGCCCAGGCGCTCGAAATGGCCGGCGCCCCCTTGTCGGAGGAGCAGCAGAAGGACCTTCAAGGGGCCATGTCCCGTCCGCGGGCGCCAAAGAGCATCGAGCACATGCAGGCCGTGCTCGATCCGTTGTGCCTGGCCGCCGTCACGATCAATCCGGAGAGTCGGGTGAAGGTGGCCGACGGCCCGGCGGCCAAGAAGCTGGTGCAGAACGGCTGGCGGGTGTTCCTGGTGAAGGTGATCAACGAGGCCGGCGTGACCGCGCCCTTGCGCGTGAGCAGCCCCAACGCGCAGAAGCTGCAAAAACCCTCGACCGGCAGCCCCGATCCCCCGAAGTCGATCACGGCGCAGGACGTGCGCGATCGGTGGATGGACGTGGCCGTGATCGAGTCGCAGCCCTTGAACAAAGAGCTTTCCGGCTTGCAGGTCGAATACCGCATCGTGCAGCTCTACAGCCGCGACGCGGGACGCCGCGAGGCCAAGCTGGTGTTCGACGTGGGGCAAGGGACGCAGGACCTGGGCTTCCGCAACGAGATCAACGTGCTCTTTGAGTGCGAGCCGGCCGTCCGCGTCGCGCTCGAAGTGCTCGACGACGACGGCACGCCGACGACCGGCCAGTTCGTCATCCGCGACGCCAAGGGGCGCATCTACCCGGCCCGCTCGCGGCGACTCGCGCCCGATTTCTTCTTCCACGACCAGATCTACCGCCACAGCGGCGAGGTCGTGCTGCTCCCGCCCGGAAAATTCGACGTCACGTACACGCGCGGGCCGGAATACAAGATTCTCACCCGCCAGATCGAGGTGCCCAATGCCCCTGAGCATCGCGAGAGTTTCCGCCTCGAGCGGTGGATCAAGCTGGCCAACCACGGCTGGTATTCCGGCGACCATCACGTGCACAGCGCCGGCTGCGCGCACTACGAGTCGCCGGCCGAAGGCGTCCAGCCCGAGGACATGATGCGTCACATCCTGGGCGAGGACCTGAATATCGGCTGCGTGCTGTCGTGGGGACCGTGCTGGTACTTCCAGAAGCAGTATTTCGAGGGCAAGGTCAGTGCACTGTCCAAGCCGCAGTACGTGATGCGGTACGACGTGGAAGTGTCGGGCTTTCCCAGCTCGCACTGCGGGCACTTGTGCCTGTTGCGCCTGAAGGAAGACGACTACCCCGGCACGACGAAAATCGAGGAGTGGCCGAGCTGGGACCTGCCCGTCTTGAAGTGGGGCAAGGAGCAGGGGGGCGTGGTCGGGTTCTCGCACAGCGGCTGGGGGCTGGAAGTGCCCGCCACCAAGCTGCCGACCTACGACATGCCGAAGTTCGACGGCATCGGCGCCAACGAGTACGTGGTCGACGTGGTGCACGACGTGTGCGATTTCATCTCGTCGGTCGATACGCCTAGCGTCTGGGAATTGAGCATTTGGTATCACACGCTCAATTGCGGCTACACCTGCCGGATCAGCGGTGAGACCGACTTCCCGTGCATCTACGGCGACCGCGTGGGCCTGGGCCGCGCCTACGTCAAGCTCGACTCGACGCCCGACCAGCCGCTCGACTATGACGCTTGGGTGATGGCGTTGCGCGACGGCCGCAGCTACGTCGGCGACGGTCTGAGCCACTTGTTCGACTATAGCGTCAAGAACCTGGGCGTCGGGGAGAAGGGCGCCGCGGGCAGGCCCAGCGTCCTGGCCGTGAAAGGGGGCGAATCGCTGCCGATCAAGGTCAAAGCGGCCGCGCTACTGGATGAAAAGCCGCGCGAGGACATTCGCCGCAAGAAGCTGTCGGACAAGCCGTACTGGCACGTCGAGCGGGCCCGCGTCGGCGACTCGCGCAAGGTTCCGGTCGAACTGATCGTCAACGGCGAGGTGGTCGAGACCATCGCCATCGAGGCCGACGGCAAGATCAACGACCTGGCGTTCGAGTACAAGCCGAAAATGTCCAGTTGGATCGCCGTGCGGATTTTCCCCAGTTCGCACACCAATCCCGTGTTCGTGGAGGTAGACGGCAAACCGATCCGCGCTAGCCGCCGCAGCGCCCAGTGGTGCCTGGACGCGGTCGACGTCTGCTGGAAGCAAAAGTCTCGCAAGATCCGCGAGAGCGAGCAGGCCGCCGCGGCCGACGCGTTTGAAGTGGCCCGGCAGGCCTACCGCAAGATTCTCAACGAATCGCACGCGGATTGACGGCCACCGGCCCCCATGTCATCGCGGAGAGTGCTCAAAGCGGCGCTGGGCGTCAGTCGATGAGCATCCGGTCGATGCGCCAGGCGCCGTTCTCGTTGCGGGCCAGCAACCGCACGGTGGCCCGGCCGTCGCCCGACCGGAAGACGTATTCCGCCTGGGGCCGCTTCTGAATCGTCACCGTCTCGGCTGACACGAAGTCGAGCGGTTTCCCCAGGAATTTGTGTTCCTTGACGTAGCGGAGGAACTTCTCTCGTCCCTGAGCGCTTTTGAATTCCGCGGTCGTCGATTCCCACGCCTGGCTCGACTGGCCGGACTGAATCGCCCGCAGGAACTCGTCCGCCGCCGGGCGAGCTGCGTCCACGTCGGGCGGCCCGGCCGACGGCGCGCATCCCACAAGGCCGGCAGCCATCGCTGCCGAGACCAGGAGCACGGCGCAAAGGTGTTCGATCAATACGGTCAAGAACGACGCTTGCGGCTTAGCCCGCTGTGGAATCCCATTCATCATTCATCATTCCGCATTCATCATTTGCCCTCTAGTCGAGGGTGCTCGCTTCGCCGCTCGAGCGCGTCCCGGCGGCGCGCCATACCTTCAGGTCGACGGTGTCGATCACGCTGCGGACCGAGCCATCCAGCAGTAGGACATTGACCAATCCGGGATGATAGCTTCGTGCGGTGATCGCGGCGTAGGTCGGAACGGTGGCCGATTCGCCGTCGCGCATCGACGTCACGTCCACGTCATACGTGTCGCCGCCGGTTGAGTACGGCACCTTCCGGTTGGGGGTCATCGTCGTGGTGAAGCCCGTCTCGTGCACGTCCCCTTCGACCCATTCGGTGTGTCCGTTCTGGTCGAAGGTGCCACCAAAGTCGGCGGCGAGCGTGACCGGATCGGCCGGAGGCGGCGCGCCCTTGGCGTTGGGCATGCCCGTGTCCCACAGGTTGGGCTGGTATGCCTTCACCTCGGCGGCGGCCAACGTGTTGCTGAGCCCGTCGGTAATGTCGGCTGCGCGGAAGGCGCGATTGGGCGCGAAGGCCCCGTCTCCCGTGTCTCCCGTCTTCGGGTCGTAGACGAACCACGTCCCCTCGTTGAAGCCGTAGTTCAACGGATAGTGGATCAGTGTGGGCGTCTGGCGCGGCTCGTCCTTGACCTCGCTCGGGCACAGGTAGATCGAGACGCGCGTTTGCGACGCGATGGGATTAGCCGTGAACTCTGGGCTGACGGTGAAGTCGATCAGAGTCGCCAGGTTCGCCTGCTCGATGTAAGGGAGCAGCCGCGCATGGGCCGACCACGGCTCGAACGTCTGCCCAACGGGCAACGCCGAGACCGGCGGAAAAGCGCCGATCGCGTCTTGATAAGTGTGTAAGGCCAGGCCGATTTGCTTCATGTTGTTGCGGCACTGCGTGCGGCGGGCGGCCTCGCGCGCCGCCTGCACCGCCGGCAACAGCAGCGCGATCAAGATGCCAATGATGGCGATCACCACCAGGAGCTCAACGAGGGTGAACGCCGCTCGGGGCTGACTAAAGGCGTGTTTCTCGAACATGGCTTCCGCCTTCGGAATCGGGTGTTGCCGGCGCCTCGCCGGTTGAGGTTCGGCAAGCGCGCCTAGCCGAGTCCAATCTAGGACGGCATCGTTGAACGTACAAGAACAGCGCGCGAGCGGCTCGACGAATCCGCGTTTCGACGCTGAACCCGTCGGACGGCGGAACTGTCTTTCCGATGGCGCATCGATCCGGAATTGCCGGGAAAGCTTTCGGTTTCGCAATCGTGGCCAGCCGCTGCCCGCTCGCCGCATTTACCTTGACCCTGGCGCAACCATCGGCATAGTATGATGTTCGTCGCGTGTGTCTCGGGCTAACGTGGCCCGGACCGGACTAGGGGCCCGCTTTCACCGCCAGTTCTGGGACTGGCACAGCCGAAAGCGGGAGGGCTTCTAGAGGAAGGAGGTGGTCCCTATATGTGTAGACCTTTCCAGAGGTGGCTCGTCTGACGAGCAGCCGACGGGCTGCTGTCGCTTCCCGCTAGTGGGCGGGGGCGTGTCAGGCAGCCGATTCTGATGACGAGTACGTGGAGGGGAAGCCGGCCACGCTCTGGTCGGCTTCCCCTGTTTTTATGCGCACCGCAAGGGGCCATTTGGCGGTTTAGCGAATCCGACGCTCCCGTCCAAGCGCGTGTGACGAGCGATCCGCGAGCACGGCGAACAGTCCTTCGAGCCGCGCCCCCTCCCGAACGTCAACATTGTCAAGAAAAACATTGACACTTGCGCAAATACCGGTACTGTGGCGGGCGGTTGCCCCTGAAATCGGGTGGCAGCCTTTGGTCTGACTTGCGTGCGTATTCTGCGCGCTCGCGCCGGTCCGGCCGAGCTAGCGGCAAATGGCTTTCATTCTTCCTGCCTCGCTCCAAGGAGATTCGCGATGCATCGCACAGGGAAAAGGTTGGCTGGCGTGTCCGCGTTGGGGCTCGCGGGTGTCGCCGTGGCGGTGGTTCTCTTCGCCGCGTCGACGGTGTCGGCCACCTCCGGCATCGGCACGCAGAACCCGGACGTGACGGTCAAAGTGTCGCTATCTCCCGATGTGGTCAGCATCGGCGGGACGGTCCACGGCGAGGCCTCGGCCACCAACAACACGAACCGACGGAAGAAGTTCACGGCCCGCGCCACGCTGACCCTCCCCAACGGCTCGAAGTACTCGGAGACCAGGTCGAGATACCTGAACGCGGGCGAGACGTACACGCTCACCGAGGACCTTGTCGTCCCGTCGTACGCGCCCTTGGGGACGTACTATTTGACGATCGCCGTCTCCGACAATCGAGGCACCAGCCGCGCCACGGCGTCGGTGACGGTCCAATAGCGCGCGGCAAGAACGGCGAAACGTCCCACGAGCCCTGCCACAGCGTTCCGTGGCAGGGCCGATTTTTTTCCACGCGGCGCTTGACCGCCGTTTTTGTTTCCAGTAAACTTAACCACATGGTTAAGTGTTCCGACCATCTCAGCCAGACGTTCGCGGCGCTGGCCGATCCCGGCCGCCGCCAGATCGTCACCCGCCTTGCCCGCGGGTCGGCCTCGGTCAGCGATCTGGCGGCCGGCCGCGGCGTCAGCCTGCCGGCGATCATGAAGCACCTGGCGGCGCTCGAGCGCGCTGGCCTGGTGCGCAGCGAGAAGGCGGGCCGCGTCCGCCGCTGCCGCCTGACGGCCCGGCCGATGCGCGACGCCTCGGCATGGCTCGACAAGTACCGCGCCCTGTGGGACGCCCGGCTGGACCGGCTGGCCGAGCACCTGCGGCAAACGAAAGGAGATGCACGATGACGCCCCCAACGTATGCCTTGCGCATCGAGCGCGAGTTCGACGCGCCCCGCGACGTCGTGTACCGCGCCTGGACCGATCCGGCCGAGCGGCGCCAGTGGTTCCATTTCAACGACGAGTGGACGATCGTCGAGTCCGAGGCCGACCTGCGCGTGGGCGGCGCTTACCGCATCGGCTGGAAAGCGCCCGACGGCCGCCTGTGGTACGAGCTGGGGGAGTACCGCGAAATCCGGCGGCCCGAGAAGCTGGTGTTCACGTGCCGCTTCGACTTTCCGGACTTCGACGAGGGGGAGACGCTTGTCACCGTCGAGTTCCACGAGCGCGGGGCCCGCACGCTGTTGGTCCTGATCCACGAAGGCTACCAGAAAGCCGAGCATCGCGACCAGCACGAGCAGGGTTGGCCGGGCTTCCTCGACCAATTGGCCAAGCACCTGGCTGCCGCCGCGACGTCGAAGTGAGCTCACGCGAGCACCGCAGGAGTGGGCTGCGGTGAGGACGATCGCCGGCGTTCGCCATGCCGCGCGCGACCAATCGGTATGGTCGAGATGGCGCGTTCGGAAGGGCGAGGCTCCCGCCGAACCGGTCCGCCACGGACGATAGTCCACTCGGCAACACGGCTCGGCGGGAGCCTCGCCCTCCCCGATGCGCGCTTGCGTGACCCATTAACCGTGATTGCACCCGTTGCGCCCCGGGCCGTTCACAGATTCAAGCTTGCCGGCGGCGCGCCGGCGGGAAAGTGGGACAGGCACCGAGACGAAACGTTGGTCTGAAAGGGCTTGCGCTGTTTATGCTCGGAGCCAGTCCCATTTTCCCGCCTCGCCATTTGAAAAACAGAATGGCCCTGCCGTTGCGCGCGAGTTGCTTGCTGCGAACGGCAAGATTTGAGACCATGAATCGAGGGCAGGCGTAGGAGCCTCGCCATGGTCCGCGGTCGAATAGTGCCAACGATGCTCGTTGTCGGGCTGGCCGCCGGCTCCATGGAACCTTCGCTGCATGCCGCGCCGCCGGACTACGGCGCGGGCCCGCAAGGCATCATCCGGCAAGGCGCGGTGCCCCCGATCGACGCCTTCCCGTTT
This sequence comes from Planctomycetia bacterium, assembly GCA_016191115.1. Lineage (GTDB taxonomy): Bacteria > Planctomycetota > Planctomycetia > Pirellulales > JACPPG01 > JACPPG01. Next base: position 8,583 of record JACPPG010000093.1, read on the forward strand.
GGGCCGCTCTTCGGCTATCCCGCGGCGAATCTTGGCTCTCCGCAACCATCGGGACACCAGGTCATACCGACCGGTCCCAATGGCTACGTCTACCGGCCGGTGACCGACCTGGGCAAGTTCATCGAGTTGGCCGTCAGAGCGCTTAAGTCAGGCGACTATCAGGCGGTGCTGGTGCAGATCGAGCCGGTTGTTACCGAGCAGCCAGGGGAAGGCTACGCCTGGCTCATCCGCGCGCAGGCGCTTTTCGGCCTGGCGAGGTACACCGAGGCGGCCGAGTCGCTGCACACGGCGTTACGGCTCTTGCCGCAGGAGCGGTGGGGTCAGCCCGTCGTGAGATTTCGCGAGTACTTTGCCTCGGCAGCGGAGTACACGGCCCGCCTTCGCGCGCTCGAGTGGCACGTTCGTTCGCAGCCGCAGGACCCCGCCGGCCACTATCTGCTGGGCTACCATTACGGCTACCTGGGACACGAGGAATTGGCCACCCGCGAGCTGGCGGCAACGGTGCGGCTCTTGACCGGAAAAGATGTGAGCGCCGGAGACGTGCTGGCGCCCTCAGGCGACGAACCGCCACGCCCCGGGCTGCCTCGGGAAGATCCGCCGCCGGTCTCTCGCAGGCGCGAATTCTGAGTGACTCCTCCTTAGAGCCCATCCGAGAACCGTCGGGGACTGTCCCGATTTTGCGAGGTTACTCCGAGCAAAATGGGACTGTCCCCCTCTCTTCGGACGGTTCTCGGATGGGCTCTTAGTATCTGCTCTTAGTATCGAACCCTGGCGCCGTCCGGTGTGTCCCGCCCACCTGACTCGGTCCACCGGCCGTCTCTCCATCCCATTCTCCATCACCGCCCCGGGGAAACCCTCATGCCCGAATCGCTTGTTGGCCGTGTCGCGGCGATCGCCATCCGGACGAGCAAGAATGGCGCCATGCGCGAGATCACCGTAGCGCAAGCCGAGGCGGACGGCGGGATTGCCGGCGATTTACCGGTCAAGGCCGCGCGCGGCATTACCTTTATTTCGGCCGAGCAGTGGCAGCAAGTGGCGGACGAGCTGGCTGTACCGCTGGCCTGGCACACGCGCCGCGCCAACGTGCTGGTGGAGGGCTTGCGTCTCGGCGATCTATTCGGCAAGACAATTCGCCTAGGCACGATCGAAGTTCGGATCGTCGCCGAGACCAGGCCCTGCGGATTGATGGATCGCCTGCACCCAGGCTTACAAGCGGTGCTCAAGCCGGACTGCCAGGCCGGCATTCATGGCCGCGTGTTGCGCGACGGCACGTTCGCTGTCGGCGACAGAATTGAAGTCGTCGCCGCTCCCACGCAAGCAGGCTGAGCTTGCTGCTGCCGTCTCACCCCCCGCGCCACCCCCCGCGCGGGTTCACACTGCGACGCGAATCCCGTGGCGTGCGCACGTACTCCGTGACGTTTGTGCGGCTTGGTTCAGATTTGCCGTACACAACGTGCGCGCCCATCGGTCGCAAGGTGCCGGGCGCCTTCGTTGGTTCACGCCCGCCGGCTCGCCGAGCTATGAATACTTTGTTGCGGCGGCGTCCACCCCAAGAGAGACGAGAGGATGCGGGCATGATCGCATGCGATGGATGGCTCGATGGTCGCCAGACGCCATGCGCGAGCGATGCGCGAGTCCCCGCTTCGGTGAGTTCGGACGCGGCAGAATCATTGGGCACGGGACCAAGACGCGCGCCGTTCCCGACCTGGTGGCGCCGCTGGATGCCGATCGCCATGGTCGCAGTTTGGGGCATCTCGTCTGTCGCCGGTCTGTGGGGGCTGTGGCGCTATGCGGCGACGCCGGGAAACCCCACGCGGCCTCCCCAAGAGTGGCCCGCGGGTACGACGCTGATGCCCAACGAGCACGGCTCGACCCTGGTGATGTTCGCGCATCCACATTGTCCGTGCACGCGGGCGAGCCTGGACGAACTGCACCGTCTCGTGGCGCAGTGCGGTCCCAACGTCAAGCCGCTTGTCGTGTTTCTTGCGCCGTCGGCCGCGGAGCGAGACTGGGACCGAACTGACTTGTGGGACAACGCAGCCGCCATTCCCGGCGGCCGGATCGTCGAGGACATCGACGGGCGAGAAGCGAGGCGGTTTTGCGTGGAAACCTCGGGGCATGCGCTCCTCTACGATTCCGACGGTCGCCTGCAATTCAGCGGCGGCATTACATCATCGCGCGGGCACGAAGGCGACAACCCTGGCAGCGACGTGCTTGTAGCGCTATTGAGGGGTGAGTCGGCCGCCGAGCGTGAGACGCCCGTCTTTGGATGTCCGATCGTCGCCCGCGCGACCCGTTAAAAAAGACCGCCGATGGCCATCGCATCAGACCAACCCGAGCTGGATCAAGCGACGCAAGAGCGCGCTCGCTGTTTGGCGCGCGCTCACGAGCAGCGGATCTGCGCTCGGACCGATCGGATGTTTGCCACGCTCTTCATCGTGCAGTGGTTGGCGGGCATTGCCGCGGCGTTTTGGATCTCGCCACGAGCATGGTCCGGGCTCGACAGCTATACGCACCCGCACGTGTGGGCCGCCGTGGCTTTAGAAGGGCTGATCATCGGCGTGCCCATCGCGCTGGCGATCGCGCAACCTGGAAGAGCATTGACCCGGCACGTGATCGCCGTGGCGCAGATGTTGACCTCCGCGGTGCTGATTCACCTGACGGGCGGGCGCATCGAAACGCACTTTCACGTGTTCGGCTCGCTGGCGTTCCTGGCGTTCTACCGCGACTGGCGCGTGCTGATCACCGCTTCAGCCGTCGTGGCGGCCGATCATTTCCTGCGCGGGGTGTTTTGGCCGCAGTCCGTATTCGGCGTGCTGTGGGCACCGTGGTGGCGGTGGCTGGAGCATACCGGATGGGTGCTCTTTGAGGACGTCATCCTGATTCGGTCATGCGTCCAGGGGCGCAAGGAAATCTGGGAAATCGCCGTTCGCACCGCCCAACTAGAGACCACCAATGTCCGCATTGAGCGAACCGTCGTCGAACGCACGGCCGAGCTGCAGGCCAGCGAGGCGGAACTGGTCCGCGCCAAGGAAGTCGCCGAAGCGGCCAGCCGGGCCAAAAGCGAGTTCTTGGCCAACATGAGCCATGAAATCCGCACGCCCCTAAACGGCATCGTGGGCATGACCGAGTTGTCGCTCGACACCGACTTGACGCGCTTGCAGCGAGAGTACCTGGAGACCGTGAAGACATGCGCCGATACGCTCTTGGCGCTCATCAACGACATCCTCGACTTTTCCAAGATCGAGGCCGGCAAGCTCGATCTCGAAAACGTCGCCTTCAACTTGAACGATGCCCTGGAAGACACCATCAAGACGCTCGCGCTGCGCGCCGGCGACAAGGGACTGGAATTGGCGTGTCACGTTCTCCCCAGCGTCCCACAAGAGTTGATGGGCGACGAGGGCCGTCTGCGACAGGTCATCACCAACCTGGTTGGCAACGCGATTAAGTTCACGCCGCGCGGCGAGGTCGTCGTCCGCGTGGGCGTCGAGTCGCACACCTCCGACCATGCCTATCTGCACTTCGCTGTGACCGATACCGGCGTTGGCGTCTCTTCGGACAAGTTGGGAACGATCTTCCAAGCTTTTGAACAGGCAGATCAATCGACAACCCGGGTGTACGGCGGCACGGGGTTGGGCCTGGCGATCGTCTCGAAGCTTGTCGCTCTGATGAACGGGCGCATCTGGGTCGAGAGCGAGCCCGGGCGGGGGAGCACCTTCCATTTCACGTCGTGCTTCGGCCTGGCCAAGGATGTGCCGCCGCGGCCGCCCGTGCCCAACCAGGGGCGGCTGCGCGACATGCGGGTGCTGGTCGTCGACGACAACGCCACGAACCGCCAGATCCTGGAGGACGTGCTGCGCAACTGGGATGTAAGACCCGATTCCGTCGCCGACGGACACGCCGCGCTGGCGAGCATGGAACGGGCGTGCATCGAGGCACGGCCCTATCCGCTCGTGCTGGTCGATGCCCACATGCCCCAGATGGATGGCTTCGCGCTGGCGGCGCGGATCCATTCGGACCCGATCCTCGCCGGCGCCAAAGTGATCGTCCTTTCCTCCACAAGCCGGCAACCGGATGTGGAGCGACGCCGCGCGAGCGGCGTTTGCGCCTTTTTGACGAAGCCCGTCAAACAGGCGGAGTTGCTGCAGGCGATGCTATCGACGCTGGGAGCAGGCGATGCCGCCCGCGCTGACGCCGGATGTCGCGGTCCCAAGGCGGGAGCGGCCACCCGATTGTCGCGGAGTTTGCACATTCTGTTGGCGGAAGACCACGTGGTAAACCAGCGCGTCGCGGCCGGCATACTGGAAAAGCGCGGTCACACCGTCGTCATTGTCCCTAACGGGCGCGACGCGCTAAATGCCCTGGCCACGCAGCGATTCGACATTGTGTTGATGGACGTGCAAATGCCGGAGATGGACGGCCTGGAAGCCACCGCCGCGATCCGCGAGTTGGAAAAACGCACCGGCGGTCATACGCCCATCATCGCGCTAACCGCGCGGGCCATCAGCGGGGACCGCGAGTCTTGCCTGGCAGTGGGCATGGATGGCTACGTTTCCAAGCCGTTCAATCCGCAGGAACTGATCGCGGCCATCGAGGCATTGGTTCCCAAAGCCGGGCACTACGATCAGGCCGACGTGCCCGTGCGCGAACCGGCCGTAGCCGCGCTGCCCGCGGTGACCGCGCCGGACGCGGCCAGCGATCAAGCCGCGGCGGGAAACGGATCGGCCCCGGATCGAGACGTGATCGATCTGGAGGCCTTGCGCGGCCGCGTCGAAGGAGACGTGGAACTGTTGACCGAAATGATCGAGCTGTTCCTCGACAGCTCGCCGCACCTGTTGGCCGAGATCGAGACCGCCACGCGGCAGCGCGACAGTTCGACCATCCACCGCGCGGCCCACGCGCTCAAGGGCGCGATGCAAAGCATGGGCGCAGGCCCTGCCGCCAAGGCGGCCCTGCGGCTGGAGACCATGGGCCACACCGGGGATCTGAGCCTGGTCGATGAATCGCTGGGAGTCTTGAAGGAAGAGCTGGATCGCCTCCACGCCGCGCTTGCGCGGGTAGCCCAGGAAGCGCGGGTATGAAGGTCCTTGTCGCTGACGACGAAACGATCTCCCGCCGGCTGCTTGAGTCCTCGCTCAAGCGGTGGGGGTACGAGGTCGCGCTGGCGGAAGACGGCTGCCAGGCCCTCCGCATTCTTCAAGCGCCCGACAGTCCGCAATTGGTCGTCTTCGACTGGCTTATGCCTGGGCTGGATGGAACCCAGCTCTGCCGCGAAGTCCGCAGCCGCAAGCAAGAGCCCTACACCTACATCCTGCTGCTCACCGCCAAACGGGCGCAAGAGGACATCGTCGAGGGCCTGACCGCCGGCGCGGACGACTATATCACCAAGCCCTTCAATCCGCAGGAGCTGCGCGTGCGGCTCCGCGCCGGGAAGCGGATCTTGTACCTGCAGGACCAGTTGATCGCGTCCCGCGAGGCGCTGCGGGCGATGGCCATGCACGACTCCCTGACCAAGCTGTGGAATCGCGCCGCCATCCTCGACGTGCTCACGAATGAAGTATGCCGCAGCCAGCGGCAAGGGCTGTCGGTGGGCGTCATACTGGCCGACCTCGATCATTTCAAGGCGATCAACGATACGTATGGGCACCTGGCCGGCGACGCCGTCCTGCGCGAGGTCGCCAACGTCATGCGCAGCACGACCCGGCCCTACGACGCCGTCGGGCGGCATGGCGGCGAGGAATTCTTGATCGTTCTGCCTGGTTGCGACCAGATCAACGCCGCGAGCCACGCCGAGCGGCTGCGGACCGCTATCAGTCAGGTGTCGATCGAAACGCCCGAAGGTCCAGCCCGGGTGACGGTCAGCATGGGCGTGGCCGTCTCGTCGCAAGAGCCGGTGGGCGACGTGTATGGGCTGATACGCATGGCGGACGAGGCGCTGTACCGCGCGAAACGCCTGGGACGCAACCGCGTCGAGTGTGCACAACGTTCGGAAGCGGATCCGGCGGCCGTCGGGCCGGCGTCGTCTGATTGGTGACCGCGCTTGCCCGCACGCATCAAGCCCTTGTCACTCCGGCGTGCCGGCAGCACAATGGGGCCTCGCGGCGATTGCGACGCGAACCATGACACTGTGAACCGCGTCCCATCCCACATGCGTGCGGTCGTTCGTCGCGCGCGGTTCCTCGGGTATGACGCGCCGCGTGGCCGCGGCGGCTAAACGCCCTACCGACTACTGCCCCTAGGACCCTCTGCCGTCTTCTGCCATGCCAAGCTGCGTGCTCGCTTATTCTGGTGGACTCGACACCTCGGTCATCCTCGGCTGGCTTCAGGACGAGGGCTACGACGTCCATGCTGTCTATGTCGATCTGGGGCAACCCTGCGAGGATCGCCAGGCCGTGCTCGACAAGGCCCGGCAGTGCGGCGCCAAGAGTGCCCGCATCGTCGACGCCCGCGAGGAGCTGTGCCGGGACTTCGCCTTTCCGGTCCTCCAGTGGCAGGCGAAGTACGAATCGGTGTACCTTCTGGGCACGTCGATTGCCCGGCCGCTGATCTCGAAGGTGTGCCTGGCCGTCGGGCGCGAGGTAGGGGCCGACGCCTTCGCCCACGGCGCCACCGGCAAGGGGAACGACCAGTGCCGGTTCCAGTTGGCGGCCGAGGCGCTCGATCCGGCCGTGAAAGTGATCGCCCCGTGGCGGATCGAGAAATACCGGCAGCGGTTTCCCGGCCGCGCCGAGCTGATCGCCTTCTGCCAGCAAAAGAACATCCCTGTGAAGGCGACCGCGGCCAAGCCGTACAGCTCCGACGAAAACTGCCTGCACATCAGCTACGAGGCCGGCCACCTCGAGGACCTGTCGGTCAACGGCGTCGAGCTCGTGGATTTCGGCATGACGGTTTCGCCCCGCCAGGCCCCCGACAAAACAGAGACGGTCAAAATCGGTTTCGAGTCGGGCGTGCCAGTGGCGCTCGACGGGCGGCGGCGGACCGCCTTCGAGATGGTCTCCGAGCTCAATCAGATCGGCGGCCGCAACGGCATCGGGCGGATCGACGTGGTCGAGAACCGCTTCGTGGGCATGAAAAGCCGCGGCGTGTACGAGGCGCCTGGCATGACGCTCCTGTACGCGGCGCATCGGGTCGTCGAGCAATTGACGCTCGACCGCGACCTCGTGCACTTGCGCGACCGGCTGGCGCCCGAGGTGGCCGAGATGGTGTACTACGGCTTCTGGTACCACGCCAAGATGGACGCCTTGTTGGCCTTCATCCGCCAGGCGCAGCAATTGGTCACCGGCGAAGCGACGCTCAATCTCTACAAGGGCAACGTCGACGTGGCGAGCCGCACCAGCCCGCGCAGCCTGTACGACGCCGGCATCGCCAGCATGGAGGGGGGCGGTTCGTACAACCAGACCGACGCCGAGGGCTTCTTGCGGATCCAGGGCCTGCCGCTGCGGGTGCAAGGGCGCGTGAATCCGCGGCAATAAGCGGCATCAGCGACATAGCGTAAATAGCTTTTTACGCTATAATGTACATAAGCGGCAATTGGGCCGCTTTGGCAATCGAGGTGCAATCATGAATATGAGCGTCGCGAAAGTGCGCAACAATCTGGCTGAAGCGCTGAACCGCGCCGCCTATGCCGGCGAGCGCGTGGTGCTGGAACGTCGCGGCAAGCCGGTGGCCGCCATTGTTTCAATCGACGACCTCGAGTTCCTCGAGCGACTGGAGAACGAAGCTGACATCCGGGCGGTTCGCCGCGCCCGTAAGGAGAAGGGGCGTCGCGTGCCGCTCGCCCACATCAAAGCTCGCCTGGGCATGAAGTAACCATGCCCGGTTACGCTATCGAGTTTCTGGCGTCGGCCGATCGGGCGCTGCGGCGATTGCCGGTGACGATCCAGCGGCGCATCATCGCGGCCGTGGATCGCCTCGCGGACAACCCGCGCCCGCGCGGTTCGGCTAAACTCGCCGGCGAGGAAGACGCCTGGCGCATTAGGGTCGGTGAATACCGTGTGCTGTACGAGATTGAAGACGACCGGCTAGTCGTCCTCGTCGTGCGGGTCGGCCATCGCAAGGATCTATATCGGCGCGGCGGCTAGCTCGGTGACCGGTTGTTGCCCATGCGCTGGCCGCTGACTATCCTTCAACTTCGCCATCGCGGGCTTCCATTTTGCACTGGCACAGCCAGTGGCACACTCCATGCGCATCGCCCAGGACGTCACCATGATCCAATCGCATCGCTATTTGCGGCTTGTGGCGCTTGCCTTGTCCACCATCATCCTTGCTGCGACGCGCGCCACGGCTGCCGACGCGCCGCTCGACGGCTTGGACGCCTACGTCGCCAAGGCGATGACCGATTGGCAGGTGCCCGGCACGGCCATCGCGATCGTCAAGGATGACACGATCGTCTACGCGAAGGGTTTTGGCCTTCGCAAGCTGGGCGAGGACAAGCCGGTCGACGCCGGCACGCTCTTCGCCATCGGCTCGGCCAGCAAGGCCTTCACCGCCGCGTCGCTGGCGATCTTGATCGACGAAGGCAAGCTCAACTGGGATGATCCGGCGACGCAATATCTGCCGACGCTCGCGCTCTTCGACCCCTACGTCACGCGCGAATTGACGGTCCGCGACCTGCTGTGCCACCGCTCGGGCCTGCCGCGCGGCGACCTGTTGTGGTACGGCACCACGTTCGACCGCGGCGAGATCCTCCGCCGGGTCCGCTACCTGAAACCGGAATGGAGCTTCCGCAGCCGTTTTGGTTACCAGAACATCATGTACCTTGCCGCCGGCGAGGTCGTGGCGAAGACGGCCGGGCAAGGCTGGGACGATTTCATCAAGCAGCGGCTTTTTCTGCCCTTGGGGATGAAGTCTTCCTGCACCAGCGTCCGCGAGCTGTCGGCCAGCGACAACGTCGCCACGCCGCACGTCAAGATCGAGGACAAGGTCGAGCCGATCGCCTGGCGCAATATCGACAACATCGCCCCCGCCGGCTCGATCAACTCGAGCGTCACCGACATGGCCCAGTGGGTAAGGCTGCAACTGGGCCAGGGCGCGATCGACGGCAAGCGCCTCGTCAGCGAAGCGGCCGTCAAGGAAATGCACGCCTCGCAAACCGTGATGCCCAAGGACGAGAACAGCGAGCGCCTCTACCCCGACGCGCACTTGTTGGCCTACGGGTTGGGCTGGTTCTTGCACGATTATCACGGACGAAAAATCGTCGAGCACGGCGGCGCGATCGACGGCATGCGCGCCCAGGTGGCCCTGATCCCCGAGGAGAAGCTGGGCCTGGTGATCCTTATGAATCGCGGCGGCACCGCGCTACCGACCATGCTCATGTTTCACGTCTTCGATCAATTCTTAAAGACCGGCACGCGCGATTGGAGCGGCGAAGGCCAGGCGTGGGTAAAAAAGCTCGAGGAGCAGGCTCGCGAGGCGAAGGCCAAGCAGGAAGCCGAGCGCGCGAAGGACACCAAACCGTCGCTCGCCCTGGAGAAATACGCCGGCCGCTACGCCGACGAGCTTTATGGCGAGGCCGAGATAACTCTCGAAGACGGGAAGCTCGTGCTACGGCGCGGGCCGGCCTTCACCGCCGATCTCGAACATTGGCACTATGACACGTTCCGCGCGAAGTTCCGCGACCGCACGATCGAGCCGCAATTGATCACCTTCCGTCTCGATGCCGCGGGCAAAGTCGCCACGATCGAAATGCCGGGCTTGGGCCAGTTTAAAGCGCAAGCAGCCAAGTAGCCGGGCTCGCCTACACGCAGTCGGCGTCCACCGGTCGAGACGCGATGTCAATCCGGCGCCACGGCCGCCAGGTGCTCTAGGAAATACTCCGCGATTCGCGTGTACAACTGTCGCGTTACGACAGGATCGGGCACCATGTGCGTCAGGCCCGACAGCGGCAGGAAATCGAACTCGCGGCCAGCCCGGAACAGCGCATCGGCCAAACGCACGCTGTGCAAGAAGTACACGTTGTCGTCGGCCGTGCCGTGCACGATCAGTAGCGGCCGCCGCAAGTCGGCGGCGTACGTCAGCACGCTGCTGGCTTCGTACCCCTTTTCGTTTCGCCGCGGCAGGCCCAGGTATCGTTCGGTGTAGTGCGTGTCGTAGTCCAGCCAATCGGTCACCGGCGCCCCGGCCACGCCGGCGCGAAACACGTCGGGGCGCCGGGTTACGGCCATCGCGGTGAAGTAGCCGCCAAACGACCAGCCGAAGATGCCCACGCGCCCTGAGTCCACCTCCGGGTACTTGGCGGCCAAGGCCGCGAGCCCCTCGGCCTGGTCCGCTAGGGGCACGTCGATCAAGTTGCCTTTGATGGCCCGCTCCCACGCGCGGCCCCGCGCGGGCGTGCCGCGGCCGTCGAGCGAGACGACGATGAACCCTTGGTCGGCCAGCCACGCGTCGAGCAGGTACCGCGAGCGCGATGCCAAGACCATCTGCGAGTGCGGCCCACCGTAGACGCTCACGACGACCGGGTATTTCCGCCCTTTTTGAAAATCGGCCGGGCGGACGAGCACGGCGTGCATTCGCGGCGCGTCGCCGACTTCGGCCAACTGCACGTTGGGTTGAAACGGCGGCTTCTCGGCCACGTTTTTCAATTCGCCGATCGGCGTGCCGTCGCGGCGATAGGCCATTTGTGAAATCGCGCCGGCGAGCGTATTTCCCGACACTACGTACGCGCCGCCCTCTTCCGAGATCGCCGCCGTGTACAGCCCCGGCTCGCGCGTTAGTCGCTCGGGCGGTCCGCCCTTGTCGCCCAGGAGGACGCGGTAAACGTGCATTTCCGTCGGGTTCTCGCCGGCGGCGGCGTAGGCCAGGCGCGCCTGCTGGTCGATGCCCAGGAGCCGGCGATAGTTGAGGTCGACGGGCGTGAGCTCACGCACGAGCGCGCCATCGCGGGCGCGCAGCTCAAGCTGCCAGCCGCCGCGCCTTTCGGTGGACCAGAGGAACTCTTCGCCCGTCGCCAGCCACTTGGGAACGCTTTCGTCGAGATTGACCCAGGCCGGATCGGTCTCGCGCAGCAGTTCCGTCGTTCTGCCAGACTCGGCATCGACGGTTAACAAAAGCTCAAGCGTCTGTTCGCGGTTTTGCACTAGCACCGTTAAGGGCGCGCCAGGCTCCCACGTCACGCCGGCCAGATACGGAAACGCCTCCCGGTCCCAATCGATCCATCGCGTAGGCCCACCGGATACCGAAACCACGCCCAGCCGCACTTGCGCGTTGTTCTTGCCGGGGCGCGGGTAGCGCCACGACTGGGCAGGCCGTTCGGGGTGCGCCGGGTCGGCGATGTACAGCGTCTCCACCGCGGACGTGTCGGTTTCCTGGTAAGCGAGCACGCGGCTGTCGGGCGACCACCAATAGCCGTGCATGCGGTCCATTTCTTCCTGGGCCACAAACTCGGCCAGGCCGTGGGTCAGCGTCTCGGTTGCCCCTTCGGTCAGCCGGCGCTCGACCCCCGCGTAGATCTCGGTCACGTACACGTCGCCGTCGCGGACGCAGGCCACGAATTTTCCATCCGGCGAAAATCGCGGATCGATCGCAGCGCCCGCCTTGCTCGACATCTCCGTGGCGGCGCCCGTCGCCCGCTCGACGACGAACAGCCGGCCCGACAGCGGCAGCAGCACTCGGCTGCCATCCTGCGACACTTCGTAGGTGGCGATGCCGCGGGCCGCCAGCCGCATGCGTTCGCGCCGTGCCTGCTCCTCGGCGGTGAGCTTGTCCTCGCCGCCGCCCAGCAGTTTCGCGGCGGTCGCCAGCAGGCGCTCTTTCCCCGTCGCGGTGTCGAACTCAAACAGATCGCGCACGAAGCTCCGCGGACCGGAGCGGAGGAAGAACACCGCGTCGCCCCGCCGGCTGACCTCGATCGCCGCCGGCCGGCCGTGCGTGAAGCGATACGTGGCCGCGTACGCTTCGAGGAATTCCGGGTTCTTGACGACGGGGCGGGCGCGCGCCGTGCCGCGGGCGCCATCGGCGGCTTCATCGGCGACGGCCACGCGCGCAAGCGCCAGCGCGACCAGCGTCGCAGCCGCGCACCGTGCAAAACCCGATCTCGCCCAGAAAAGCTGCATGACCCATCGCTCCGCAAGAACCACTCGCCCTATGCAGGAACCGCCACGCCCAACGTCTCCGCCAGCCGCACGAGCGCCGTCCAGTTGCCGTCGTCGATGGGAATTCCTTCCGCCGCGCGACGCGCCAATGTGTGGCGTTCCGGGTCGCCTGGCAACAGGATCTCTTCGACGCCGTCGATCCGCGGGCAGCCGCGGACGAAGGTCACAAGCTGGGCGACTTCCGCGGCAAAATGGCTCTCACCACACGTCCGATCCGGGTCGACCACCATCATGAACACGCAATTGCCGAGTTGATTGATCGGTTTCTCGCGGATCGTCACACCGGCCGACAACGCCCCGGCGAACACTTCGATCAGTAGCGCCAGGCCAAACCCCTTGTACGCCTGGTCGCCACCCATCGGCCGGATGGTGCCGGGTGGGTCGGCGTACAGTGCATTCGGATCGTTCGTCGGACGGCCGGAGCTATCCAGCAGCCAGCCGCCCGGGCAGAGTTGGCCGGCGATGCGCTTGACGCGGACCTTCCCCTCGGCCGTGGCGCTGGTGCCGAAATCGAGAACCAGCGGTCCTGCCGCGTGCGGTGCCCCGATCGCGAGCGGATTGGTGCCCAGCCGCGGCGCTTTGCCGCCGGGCGGGGCCACGCGGCGCGCGGCGCCGTGCGTGTTGACCATGAGCATCGAGACGCAGCCCTCGGCGGCCGCCTGCTCGCAATATTCGCCCAGCCGGCCGACGTGGCCGCTATGAATGAGCGTCCCGATACAGACGCCGCCGCCGCGCGCCCTTTCGATCAGTCGCTTCGTCAGGTCGCGCATCAGCGACTGCCCAAAGCCCCAGCCGCCGTCGGCCATGACGAGGGCCGGGCCCTCCTTGATCACTTTTAGCGCCGTGCCGGGTCGCAACTCTCCCTTGGCGAGCTGGTCGAGGTAGTACGGCACGCGCATGACGCCGTGCGAATCATGCCCGCGCAGGTTGGCCTGCAAGAGGCTATCGGCCACGATTGCCGCTTCGTCTTGGCCGAGGCCGCCGGCCGCCAAGAGCGCGGCGGCGAAACCGTTGAGGTCCACGGCGCGAATCGTCGGCATTCTCACCTCACTCTGTACGGTTGGAAGGAGATTCCGGCAGCGGTATCGGCGGCACCCCACGCGCCTCCCACTGCCGGCGCGCCTCGAACACCACGATCGCCACCGCGTTCGACAGATTCAAGCTGCGGGCTTCCGCGCGGATGGGAATCCGCAGCGCCCGCTCGCGATTTGGCTCGACCAGGCCCGCGGGCAGCCCCTGAGACTCGTTGCCGAACACCAGCACGTCGGCCGCCTCGTAGCATGCGCTCGTGTAACTGCGCGTCGCCGTCTTGGTGAAGAAATACGGCGGCCGCTCCGGCAGGCGGGCGACGAGCGACGGCCAATCGTCGACGACTTCCCATTCCAGATGCTGCCAATAGTCCAAGCCGGCGCGACGCAGGTAGTAGTCGTCGACGCGGAACCCCAGCGGGCGGACCAGCCACAGCTTCGCGCCCGCGGCCACGCACGTCCGGCCGACGCTGCCGGTGTTGTAGGGGATCTCGGGCTGGTAGAGCACGACGTGCAAGCGAGGTTCGTACTTCACGATTGAGGTGGGATATCACGCAGGGCAGGATGGGTCAAGCCTTGGCGCGATCAGTCCCTATGTCCAGGATAGTGCGTTCGGGAGGGCGAGGCTCCGGCCGAGCCGCTTTGGGATTGAGACGTCAGGTTGCGCCGCAGGTTCGGCGCCGAGCCGGCCGCGAGACGGCTCCACGGGCGCCATGGATCGGGAGGGCGAGGCTCCCGCCGAGCCGTGGCACCGCGGCTCGGCGGGAGCCTCGCCCTCCCGACAACGTGCTCGGTCCACCCTCAACCGTAGTCGCACGCGGCCCTGGCAGGGTCATTCTGTTTTTCAAAATGACGAGGCGGGAAAATGGGACTGGCTCCGAGCATAAACAGCGCAAGTCCTTTCAGACGAACGTTGCGTCTCGGTGCCTGTCCCACATTCCCGCCGGCGCGCCGCCGTCCAGCTTAAATCTGTGAACAGCCCTGGCGGCGGACTAGGTTGCACGATGCGCCGCTGTTAGCATAGAAGCTTTCCGTTTTCGCGCACGGAACTGGCCGCCCGACCCGCACGCACGTCCGATGACTCTCGCCCCCGCCCTGCTCTCGATGCACGGCATCACCAAACGCTTCGGCGCCACCACCGCGCTGGCCGACGTCGCCATCGAGGTTCGCGCGGGCGAGGTGCTGGCGTTGATCGGCGAGAACGGCGCCGGCAAAAGCACGCTGATGAAAGTCCTCAGCGGCGCTTACCGGCCCGATGCGGGCCGCATGGAGCTCGCCGGCGCGCCCTTTGCCCCTAGCGGGCCGCATCACGCCCGCGCCGCCGGCGTGGCAATGATTTATCAGGAATTGAACCTCGCGCCCGACTTGAGCGTGGAAGACAACATCATGCTCGGCCAGGAGGAGCATCGCTTCGGCTGCCTGCTGCGCGGCCGGCAACAGAAGCGCGTGATGCGGGCGCTCGACATGCTGGGCCACGCCGAGCTGCGGCCCGAGACGCCCGTTGGCCGCTTGTCGGTCGGTGCCCGCCAACTCGTCGAGATCGCGCGGGCCCTGGTGCTTGCGCCGAAGATCATCGTCTTCGACGAGCCTACGAGCTCCTTGACCCGCCACGACGTCGAGCACCTGTTTCGCGTGATCGGGAAATTGCGCGCGGCCGGGCTGGGCATCGTCTACATCAGCCATTTCCTCGAGGAAATCCGCCTGGTCGCCGATCGGTACACGGTGCTGCGCGACGGCCGCACCGTCGGCAGCGGGACGCTCGCCGGCACGAGCGAGGCCCAGATCGTCGCCTTGATGGTCGGCCGCAGCGTGAGCGAGCTCTTTCCGTCGGTGCCGCACGAGCCGGGCGAGGACATCTTGTCGCTCGAGGCGCTCAGCGGCGCGACCGTCCCGCGGAACGTCAATTTGCGCGTCCGCCGCGGCGAAGTGCTGGGCATCGCGGGGCTCGTCGGCGCGGGGCGGACCGAGCTCTTGCGGTGCGTCTTCGGGCTCGACCCGGTCCGCGAGGGACGGGTCCGCGTCGCCGCGTACGCGCCACGAGCAACCGTGCAAGCGCGGATTCGCGCGGGCCTGGGGCTGGTGTCCGAAGACCGCAAGGGCGAAGGGCTGGCGCAGGAGCGTTCGATCGCCGACAACCTGACGCTCAGCCGCTTGCGCCCGTACGGCCGGCTGGGCTGGCTCAACCTCCGCCGCCGCGACGCCGCGGTTCGCCACTGGATGGACGAGCTGGCTATCAAAGGCCGCGCGGCCGACCAGCCGGTCGTCGAGCTGTCGGGCGGGAACCAGCAGAAGGTAGCGCTCGCGCGGGTATTGCACCAGGAGGCCGACGTGCTGTTGCTCGACGAGCCGACGCGCGGCATCGACGTCGGCACCAAGGCCGAGATCTACCGCCGCATCGGCGAGCTGGCGGCGCAGGGCAAAGCCGTGATCTTCGTCAGCTCGTACCTGCCGGAGCTTCTGGCCGTTTGCGACCGGCTGGCCGTGATGTCGCGCGGCCGGCTGCGCGACATCCGCGCGGTCGGCGAGTGGAACGAGGAAGCCGTCATGGCCTGCGCGATCGGAGGGGACGAATCGTGAGCCAGCCAGCGACCTCCGACGTGACCAGGCCGCCGCGCCCGCAAGTCACGATCCTCCGCCGCGCGAGCGCGGTGGCCGGCGCCGTGGGCCCGCTTTTTGCTCTTGGGCTTGTGATCGCGTTTTTCATTGTGGCCGAATGGTTGCAGCCCGGGCCGGACGTGTTTCGCACGCCCAGCAACGCGCGGACGATCGCCGTGCAGGCACTGCCGGTGATCGTCGCCGCGCTGGGGATGACCGTGATCATCATCGCCGGCGGGATCGACCTGGCGGCCGGCACGGCGCTCGCGCTTTCGGCCACCGTCGTCGCCTGGTGTCTCGACCGGGGTTATTCGGGCGCGGTCGCCGTCGCAGCCGGCGTCGCGACCGGCTACACGGTCGGCTTCGTTAACGGTGCGCTTGTGAGCGCGCTGCGCGTCGTCCCGTTCATTGTCACGCTCGGGACGATGACGATTTACCTCGGCTTCGGAAAACTCATCGCCCGCGAGACAACCATCCGGCCCCCCTTGGCGCAGATTCCGCCGTGGTTCGACACGCTCGTCACGACGCATCCGCAGCCCGAGTGGCTGATCGCGCCGCACGCGGTGCCTGGCTTGCCGGCGGGCGTCCCCAACGTGGCGCTGGGGGCGTGGATCGCGGTGGGGCTCGCCGTGGCGCTTTCGGCGGTGCTGCGGTACACGGTGTTCGGCCGGTACGTGTTTGCCCTGGGCTCCAACGAGTTGACCGCGCGGCTGTGCGGCATCAACGTTCCACTCGTGAAGATCGCCGTCTACTCGCTGGGAGGGCTCTTCGTCGGCATCGCCGGCTGCTACCAGTTTGCCCGGCTGTCGAGCGGCAACCCCACTTCGGGTGTGGGCATGGAATTGAAGGTGATCGCGGCCGTGGTGATCGGGGGCGGCAGCCTGAACGGCGGCCGCGGCTCGGTCCTGGGCACGGTGGCCGGGGCGGTGATGATGGCCACCATCGCCAGCGGCTGCACCATCCTGGGATTGAGGAATCCGACGCAGGACATCATCATCGGCATGATCATCGTGGCCGCGGTGACGGTGGACCAGCTCCGGCAAAGAAACAGGGGTTAGGGTTTGGGGGTTGGGGGTTGGGGGTTATACAATACAACCGTTGCGTACGCGACATCTTGCCGGCGAGAATATCGCCATGGCCGATGCGACGTCACCACGCCGCCGATGGTTCCAGTTCGGACTGGGGACCTTCTTCACAGTTGGCCCAATGCTTGGGATTGTCTGGTGGCAAGCAGCAAGCCGGCCGATTGCGGAACACGTTTGGAGTTC
Organism: Planctomycetia bacterium; assembly: GCA_016191115.1. Classification (GTDB taxonomy): domain Bacteria; phylum Planctomycetota; class Planctomycetia; order Pirellulales; family JACPPG01; genus JACPPG01. Next base: position 25,563 of record JACPPG010000093.1, read on the forward strand.
GAGTCCGATCGGCTGCTTTATTGCCGTCGGCGAGAAGCCGGGAGACGGGTGGATCGACCAAGGTATTCAGGATCGCGAGCCAACGTTTGACGAGATCGCCCGCAGGGGAGGCGTCTGGTCGATGGGCGCAGTTGCGGCGTGGCTGGTCGCCTCGGGCATTATTCGCCGCAGTCGCTTTTCGCAACCACGACGGCAGGCAACACAACCCTGAGCCACTACCGAGATTTGAGATTTAAGATTGTGGCAGCAGCTTGCCTTGCTTTTCCACCTAATCCCTAACCCCCAACCCCTAATCCCTACCCATGGACGACCGCACGCCCCTTTCGAGCCTCGACGAGTGGGAAGACGACCTCAAGCGGCGCTATCCGGAGCCGGATTCTGAATCCGAATCGGGCGCGGCGCTCGCCCAGAAAAAAAAGCCGGCTGAGTTTCGCAACTATCGGGCCGAGGCCCGCGCGAGCGTCAAGGAGTTCTACCGCCTCAACCATCGCCACCAGACGCTCGACTTCGTCCGCCAGAAGCGGGCCGAGTACCTCCCCTTGGCGAAGCGGACGATGGGCATCTGGGAGGCGCTTGAGTTCCTCAACACGCTCGTGGACGACAGCGACCCCGACACCGATTTCTCGCAGATCGAGCACTGCCTGCAAACGGCCGAGGCCATCCGCCGCGACGGCCATCCGCGGTGGTTCATCCTGACCGGCCTGCTGCACGACCTGGGCAAGATCCTGTGCCTCTTTGGCGAGCCGCAGTGGGCCGTGGTGGGCGACACGTTTCCTGTCGGCTGCGCGTACTCCCAAAAAATCGTCTTCGCCGAGTTCTTCGCCGACAACCCCGACGCGGGCGTGCCTGAGTACCAGACGGCCACGGGCATCTACGGCGCGCGGTGCGGCCTCGCGAATGTGCTCATGTCGTGGGGACACGACGAATACCTGTATCACGTGGCGAAGGATTATCTGCCGGAAGAAGGCCTGTACATGATCCGGTATCACTCGTGCTACCCGATCCACCGCGAGCGCGAGTACGGCCACTTGATGAACGAGCACGACGAAAAGATGTTCCGCTGGGTCCGCAAGTTCAGCCCGTACGACCTGTACACCAAAAGCCACGAGCGACCGGACGTGGCGGCGCTTCGCCCCTATTACGAAGACCTGGCGGCGGAATTCTTCCCGGACCAAGTGCGCTGGTAGGGGATAGCCGGCAATGTTTAGCCCCGGCGGCCACGCCGGGCGGAGCGCCGCGTGGCCGCGGCGGCTAAACATGCACCGCCGCGGTTCCGCCGATACACTTGGACGCATGAAACGCGGCGTCATCGCTTATCACTCCACGTTTGGAGCGTATGGCTTCTGGTTGCCCAACGATCCGCGCGGATCGTGGTCGCACGAAGTACGTGCGATGCATTTGCGCCCATTCGGCGCTCCGCGATCGCCGGGCACACGTCGGAGCGTTGCCAAGCGGCCGCACGACGTCGCTGCGCGGCGGGAAGCGAAGCGACACCTGCTTCGACCGGCGGTCATGTTCGGTGACGAACAAATCGACTGCCTTGCGGCGTCATTCTCCGAGCTGATCCAGCGGATGGAAATTCCGCTTTTTGCGGCTGCTCTGATGCCGGATCAGGAAGTCCACCGTGCGGTTCGATACGTGGAGCAAAATCCCGTCAAAGCCGGCCGCGCGCCGCAGCGGTGGACATTTCTGACACCGTATCCGGCGCCGGAGCGGTAGCGCTCCCCGGAACGGACGATCGTTTAGAGTGTTTAGCCCCGGCGGCCACGCCGGGCGGAGCGCCGCGTGGCCGCGGCGGCTAAACGAAGCATGCGGACCCGCTACCGGTCGCGGCTTACGGTGGCGGCTTTGTCGCTTGCTCCAGCAGCCGCTCCGCTTCCGCGCGTTGCGGCCATTTTGCGTCCGCGAACTGCACGGCCGCGCGCAGGTCGGCTATCGCCGGCTGGACCTGGCCGCGGGCCAGCAGGAGTTTCGCGCGGACCAAGCGGGCGTCGGACATATTCGGCGACAGGCGGACCGCTTCGTTCAGGTCCTCGAGCGCGCCTTCGCTGTCGCCAGTCCGGCCGCGCATGATGCCGCGGTTGGCGTACGCCAGCACGTACGCCGGATCGAGCGCGATCGCACGGTCGTAGTCGCTTGTGGCCCTTTCGATCTCCCCTTTGGCGGCCCGCTGGTTGGCCCGTTCGGTCAGGCCCTCGGCCGTCAGGAAGAAGGGGGGCGAGTTCAACTGAGCGATCTGGGCGTGCAGATACACGACGGGCACCCGCAGGTCCCACACCACGATGGCCGCCGGAAGCAAGAAGTTGGCCACCAGCACGACCGTCAGCGCCCGTTCGAACCCGGCCGGGCGCATCTGGCGCCACATCCACACGCCCAAGAGCAGCGTGGGGCAGACCATCATCATCATCCGCGACATGTCGGCGGCGATCACCAGCCCCACAACGACGGTGGTCGCGGCGATTCCGCCCAGCACCGCGCCCCAGGCCCAGCCCAGCCGTCGAGCGGTGAACCAGACACCGGCGGCCACGAAGACCCAGGCGGCGCGATAGCCGCTCCACAGCCCTTCGGTAAAGCTCGTGACGAACGGCTCGGGACGCTTACCAAACAAGCGCGGCAAGAGGGGCACCTTGCGGACGCCTTCGCGGTGTACGCTCACGTACGCGGTGCTATTCGGGTCGCCCTGGAGCCACACGGCCGCGCGGATCGCCGGGTAGGGAAAGCTGGCCACGGCGACAACCGCCACGTCGATCGCCAGCTTGCGCCACTCGCGCCCTTGGATGTAGCCTAGCGCCACCGCCCGCACAGCGAGGCACACCGGTAGCGCGATCACGAACCGCTCGTCAATCCACGGCGTCAGCAGGCACGCAAGGGCGAGCGCCCAGCGGGCGGGCACGAAAGCCACCACTAGTTGGCTGAGCGTCACGAATGAATCGAAGAACAGAAGCCAGCCGGTAGACACGAAGAACCAAGGGAGCGCGGCGAACAGCGTGGCGGCCATCCACGTCTGCCACCAGTTGCCCAGCCGCGCGTAGGTCAGCCACGTTGCCAGCCACAGCGCGAGCGCGCACCCGACGTACGGCACCGCGAACAATAGCCAGCGCGGCAAGCCGAGGTAGTGCCAGATCACCGGGAAGAAGAGTCGCCACTCGGTCACCTTGTGGATCGAATCGGCCGGTAGCGGCGTCCACGGGTCGGCGACCAGTCGCAGCACGTCGGTGGCCCGGCCGACCTCGGGGATGTAGCGTGCGTCCTCGGTCTCAAGCGCAGGAAAGAGCACGAAGCGCGGCGCGAAGAAGAAGTACGTGAGCGCTGCGGCGGCCAGCGCCACCACCAGGCTGCGCGCGGCGACGTGGCTGGCGAGGCCCGGCCGCGCGGGGGCGTCGCGCGGCGCTTCTGGTTTCTTGCGGTTCGCCATGGTTCGTTTGGTCAGCCGGGCGGGTTCACGGCAGGTTCATCGGTCTTGCGATAGTCGCCGCGGCTGAAGTACTTCTCCAGCCAGCAATAGAAGACGATGAACAGGTACCGGCTGCCCATCTCGCGGATCTTGAGCTTGGCGATCCCGCTGCGGCGGTTGCGCCAGGTGATGGGGATCACCGTCCAACTATAGCCGCGGACGATCGTCTTCAGTGGCAGCTCGACCGTGAGATTGAAATGGGGGGACAGGAACGGACGCAAGCCCTCGAGCGTCGCGCGGCGATAGGCCTTGAAGGCGTTTGTCGTGTCGTTGAGCCGGATGCGAAACAGCGTCTTGATGAACAGGTTCGCCATGCGATTGAGCGCGTACTTCACGGCCGGATAGTCGATCACGCCGCCCCCCTTGATGAAGCGGCTGCCGAACACGGCGTCGTACCCCTCGCACAGCTTCTCCCAGTAGCGGACGACGTCGCGGCAGTCGTCCGACTCGTCGGCCATCATCACGACGACCGCATCCCCGCGCGCCGCGCCGATGCCGTGGATCACCGCCCGGCCGAAGCCGCCGGGCTGCGGGTTCCGCACGGGCTTTAGCGGACAGATCGAGCCCTGTAGCGCGGTCAATCGCTCCCACGTTTGGTCGCGGCTGCCGTCATCGACCACCACGATCTCGTGCGGAATCTGGTGGTGCCGGAGCTCGACGTGCAAGTGCTCCACGGTCGAGGCGATCGAGCCCTCCTCATCGCGCGCCGGGATCACCACGCTCAGCAGCGTAAGGGGCGCGGCGTGCGGATTGGGCGACGGGCTGTTCATGCCAACCGTGAATGATGAATGCCAAGGTGGCTGCGGTAAAGCGTAGCATGCCCCCGTCGCGCCGATACCTTGGGACACACCGCGTTTGCCCAAGTTAGGACGCAGGCGCTTGGTTCCGGCGTTAGGAACGTGGGACGCGCGCCACCCTTTTTCGCGTTGTCGCGGGTTGCTGACCTGGTTTCTTCCGCTTGGGCACGTGGCGCGGGCGGGCCTGGCACGCCGGACAAAAAAACGTCGACCGCTGTGCCTGCACGATCCGTACGACGAGTCGGCCGCAGCTCGGGCAGGGGTCACCGGCCCGATCGTACACGCGGTGCTCGTTCTGGTAGCCACCTTCCTGGTTGAGCGCGTTGCGGTACGTGCCGTCCGAAAGGGTGGACCCCTCGTGGCGGATGGCCGCTTCGAGCACGAGGTGGATGGCCTCGTGCAGCCGCGCCCAGTCCGCGGACCGCAACTGGTCGCACCGGCGCGCGGGATGGATATTCGAAAGGTGCAGGATTTCGGACGCGTAGAGGTTGCCGATCCCGGCCACGGCCCGCTGGTCCAATAGGGCCACCTTGATCGCCCGTCGGCTGCCTTCCAGAACCCGTGCGAGCGCTTCGCAAGAAATCGCCAGCGCGTCCGCGCCCAGACGCCCGGGCCCGTACCGCCGGTCTAGTTCTTCCGGCGACGCGACGCGAACCTGCCCCAGCCCGCGCTGGTCCCAGTACAGGAGTTCGCGGGTGCGGGGGGTGGATCGCCGCCGGGCGCGTCCCGGCGAATCGGCCGCCTGCAACTGAATCCGCAGCCGCAGGTGCTCGCGCGTCGGCGGATCGGCCAAGAGCACCAGGCCCGTCATCCGCGGCTCGAACACAAGGGCGTCGCCACTATCCAGCCGCACGACGACCCGCTTGCCCAACCGGTCGACCGCCGCGACCAGCCGACCGACGAGCTTACGGGCGAAGCGGCCGCCAGCCGGCTCGATCAAAATCGGTCGCGCGCGCGTTCGGCATCGCTCGACCGCAGCGATCCTGCTGCCGACGATTTCCGCGATCCCGCGCCGCATCGTTTCGACTTCAGGAAGCTCCGGCATGAGTCAGTGGACAGTGGTCGGTGGACAGTGGACATTGAGAAACGCGCTGCCCATCGGACCGGCGCTCGGCCGTTCGATCACGAACAACCCTTGGGGCTTAGCCGATCGCAAGGATGGGCGCCGATCGCCGTCGGTGAACCGCAGGCGCAATCTTGCATCCGAACGGCTTGTTGTCGAGTAGGAGGAGAGCCCACCGCGTGAATCGACGCCCTTGACCCGCGCAGGCCCGCGGCTGACAATCGACTTTTCCGCATTATCGCCCCGCCGTCGCCGGGAACCCTGCATGTCCAGCACGACCAGCCATTCCTCAGCCACGACCGACGTGCCCGACGCTGCCGGGCGGTTCGGCGCTTTTGGCGGCCGGTACGTGCCGGAGACGTTGATGCGGGCGTTGGACGAACTGGTCGTGGCCTATGACGAGGCGAAGAAGGACGAGCGGTTTGCCGCCGAGTTGGACGAGCTGTTGCGGAACTACGTGGGCCGGCCATCGCCCCTGTACTACGCGAAGCGGCTGAGCGAGCAGTGCGGCGGCGCGGAAATCTATCTCAAGCGCGAGGACCTCAATCACACCGGCGCCCACAAGATCAATAACACGCTCGGCCAAGCCCTCTTGACGTTGCGGATGGGCAAGCGCCGGGTGATCGCCGAGACCGGCGCCGGGCAGCACGGCGTCGCCACGGCCACGGCCTGTGCCCGCTTCGGCCTGACGTGCGTCGTGTACATGGGCGAAGAGGATATCCGCCGCCAGAAGCTCAACGTGTTCAACATGCGGATTCTTGGGGCCGAGGTCCGCCCGGTCACCAGCGGCTCGCGCACGCTCCGCGACGCCATCAACGAGGCCATGCGCGACTGGATGGCCTCGGTCGAGACGACGCATTACATCCTGGGCTCGGTCGTTGGCCCGCACCCGTTTCCGCTGATCGTCCGGGATTTTCAGTCGGTAATCGGCCGCGAAACGGTCCTGCAATGCCGCCGGCAGCTCGGGCGGCTGCCGAACCTGGTCGTGGCCTGCGTCGGCGGCGGCAGCAATTCGGCCGGCATGTTCTACCCGTTCATCGAGCACGAAAAGGTCGAGCTGCTGGGCGTCGAGGCGGGGGGCCGCTCCAGCCAGCCCGGCGATCACGCGTCCCCCTTGTCGTTCGGCGCGCCCGGCGTGCTGCACGGCAGCTTCAGCTACGTGATGCAGGACGAGGACGGGCAGACGAGCGACGTCCATTCGATCTCGGCCGGGCTCGACTACCCGGGCGTCGGGCCGGAGCACAGCTTCTGGAAGGACTCGGGCCGGGTGCGGTACACGTTCGCCCGCGACGACGAGGCGCTTTCTGCGTTCGACGCACTGGCGCGGAGCGAAGGGATTCTGCCGGCGCTCGAGAGCGCGCACGCGGTGGCCAAGGCGATCGAAGCGGCCCGCGGCCGCCCACGCGACGAGGCGATCGTGGTCTGCCTGTCCGGCCGGGGAGACAAGGACGCCTACGAGGTCGCCCGGCTGCGCGGCGAAGCGATCGCGTGAAACGAAACAGGCACGCTTGACGAACCGCCCAGCCGCCACGGACAAAGACCGACCACAAAGACACAATGGACACGAAGCAGACGAATGTCCGAATGTCGAAACTCAAATGTCTAAAGAAATCCGAATGACCGAATGACGAATGCCCGAACGAGGGACCCGTGCATGTCATTCGGAATTCTGAGCTTCGGATTTCTTTAGACATTTGAGTTTCGACATTCGTCATTCGGCCTGCGATTCCACCCGCCCCTGAGTGACGATGTCCGCGATCGACGACGTATTTCGCGAGTTACGCGCCGGCGGGCGAAAGGCCTTCATGCCGTTTGTCACGGCCGGCGACCCGGACCTGGAGTTCACGGCGCTCGTGCTGGTGGAGCTGGCCCGCCGCGGGGCGAACTTGTGCGAGCTGGGCATCCCCTACAGCGACCCGATCGCCGACGGACCGGTGATCCAGGCCTCGTACACTCGTGCCCTGGCTCGGCGCGTCAAGCTCGCGCAGATCTTCGAGATGGTCGGGCGCGAGCGGGCGCGTCTGCCAATACCCATCGTGACGATGGTCAGCTACGCCATCGCGCTGCGGCACGGCCCGGCCGACTACGTGCGCGAGGCGAAGGCGGCCGGCATCGCCGGCATGATCGTGCCAGACCTGCCGGCCGACGAGTCGGAGCAACTCGCCGGGATTTGCCGCGGCGAGGACTTCAGCCTCGTGCAACTGGTCGCACCCACCACGCCGCGCGAGCGGGCCCTGCGGATCGCCCGCACGTCGAGTGGATTCCTGTACTATGTGTCGGTCACTGGCATCACGGGCGAGCGGGCCGCCTTGCCGCAGGACCTCTTGGACAACGTCCGCTGGCTCCGCGAGCAGACCGAGTTGCCGATTTGCGTGGGATTCGGCATCAGCCGGCCGGAGCACGTGCGGGCCCTGGCGCCGGTGGCCGATGGGCTGATCGTCGGCTCGGCCATTGTTCGGCGCGTGGCCGAGGCGGCCACCCGCCCCCGCGGCCAGGTGCTTCGCGAGGTGGGCGACTACGTGGCGGAGCTGGTGGGAGCACTGGGGTAGGGGCGACGTCGAAGCGGGGAGGTCGCCCGGCCGAAACGAGCGGCCGATCCGCTTGGCGAAGCCCAGGGGTTGCCACCCCTGGGCTTGGCTGCCGCCCGCCGCTGAGGCCCCACAACGGTCATTTCCCATCCCGCCCTTGACCGGCGGAAACGGGCGTGAATAGATTTCCTTGGGCAACGGGCGGTTTTGAGAGAATAATTGTAGGAAGGCGCCCCGCTTGCACGCCGGCGCGGCGCCGCCGCCCGCCCAAAGGCCGCTTGGACCCGGCCGATACAGGAGTGCCGAGGTATGGACCGCAGCCGTTCGCAACCGTCGCTATACCGATTCTTCGCGGGCTTGACCGAGTACGTCTTCCAGACACGGCTTGGGGTGGTCGATCCGCCGCTGGTGGACTATCTGTCGGTCCTGCTGGCCCGGTTCGTCCGCTGCGACGCCATCTACGACGTCCGCGACCTGGCTGGCCGGCGATTGGAGGAAGTGGCCCAGATGCTCTTCGAGGCGCAAGCCCGCGTGGGCGATGCCCGCCGCGAGGTGCACCGGCACATCGGCGACTTCACGCTGTTCTGGTCGGGCGTGTACCCGGAATCCCTAAGGAGGCTCAAGCGCGAGTCGCGCCTCGACCACCTGGTCGACTATCGCGAGCAGGGGAAGCGGGCCTACCTGATCGCTAGCACCATCGCCAGCGACGCCAATCGCGACGAAAACGAAGTGCTTGAACGTCTCAGCCACGAGTTCGAGCTGTGCGCCTACGGGCTGGGGGAGCTGCGCCGCGAATGGGAGCGCCGCGAGCCGGCCGAGGCGGAAGAGCGGCCTGGGCCGTGGCTGATCGAGTAGCCTTCGATCCTTAAGGGTGACGCGGTTCTCGCGCCGTTCGCGCCTTCGCCTTGTTTCTCGGTGCTAGCGACTGATCTTGGTCGTTTGCGGCTCCACGGGCTACGATGCGGGCGCTTCCAGCTCCCTTGGAGATGCCCGCGATGGATGCCCGCCTGCGCTTCGTCCTCGTCTTGCACAATCACCAGCCGGTCGGGAATCTCGATTGCGTTGCCGAGCGGATCTACGAGGACAGCTATCGGCCGTTCTTGGACGTGCTGGCCGACTATCCGACACTGCCGCTCAATCTGCACGCAAGCGGGTCGCTGTTGGATTGGCTGTCGGCCAAACATCCGGAATACGTCGACCGGCTGGGTGAGCTGGTGGCGGCCGGCCGTGTCGAGCTCTTGGGCGGCGCCTATCACGACCCGATCCTGCCCATGCTGCCGCCGCGCGACCGGCGCGGCCAGATTCGTGCCTATGGGCAACGGCTGGCCGAGCGGTTCGGCCGTGCCCCGCGCGGCCTGTGGCTGGCCGAGCGCATCTGGGAGCCGGCCCTCACAGGCGACCTGGCCGCCGCCGGAATCGAGCACACCGTGCTTGACGACGTGCACTTCCTTCGGGCCGGCCTCGCCGAGACGCAATTGGCCGGTTACTACCTCACCGAGCACGAGGGCCAACTGGTCGCCGCTTTTGCTGGCCGCGAGCCGCTGCGGTACTTGATTCCTTTTGCCGAGCCTGCCCAGACGATTGACTACTTGCGCCGCGCCGCAGGCGAAACGCCCGGCGGGATCGTGATCTACGCCGACGATGGCGAGAAATTCGGTGCCTGGCCGGGCATGCGGGAGCACGTGTATCACGAGCGGTGGCTGCGGCGGTTCTTCGACGCACTAGCGGCCGCCACCGATTGGCTCCATGTCACCACCTTGACCGAGTGCATTGACCACGTGCCGCCACTGGGCAAGGTCTACATTCCGGAGGGGAGTTACCGGGAGATGAGCGTCTGGTCGTCGTTGGGCGACCGGCAGACTACGGGCGATGCGCCTGCCGGAACGTGGCGCAACTTCCGCGTGAAGTACCCCGAAATCAACGAAATGTACTGCCGGATGCTGATGGTCAGCCGCCGGCTGGAGTCAACCGCCGGGGAGCGGGCATCCTGCCCGCCTTCGCAGTCCCAACCGACCTCGCTCAGTAGTGAGGCGAGCGCCGCCGGAGACCTCGTCATCCAAGCCCGCGACGAGTTATACCAGGCTCAGTGCGGCTGCGCGTACTGGCACGGCCTGTTCGGCGGCGTACACCTCGCGCATCTGCGTCAGGCGGTCTACCGGCACCTGATCGCCGCCGATCGCCTGCTGGACGCCGCCGCCGGGCGCGACGGCCCCTGGGTCGCGGCAGTCGCCGACGACTTCGACCTGGACGTACACAAGGAGTTGGCTCTGGCAAGCGACAAGCTGATGTTGCTCGTCGCGCCCGAACGAGGCGGCATGCTCTACGAACTCGACGTGCGCGAGGCCGGTTGCAACCTGCTGGCGACCCTCGCCCAGCACGCCGAACCGCGCTACGACGAGTCGCCGAAAGACGATAGCGCCGCGATCGGCCGAGCCCGAACGAGGCCGCAGCCCCTTGGCCCGCCGACACCGCGCAAAAGCCTGGTCGACCATTTTTTCGATGTTTCGACGACGCTCGCCGACGTCGCCGCCGGCCGGGCCATCGAGCGGGGCGATTTCGCTTCGGGCCGTTGCGGAGCCAGGCTGCGCCGCATCCGCGGCGGCGTCCGCGCGGAACTGACGCGGCGTGGTGCGGCTTGGGGCCGAACGATGACCGTCAGCAAGCAGATCTCGCTGCCGGCTGGCCGCGCGACCGTGGACGTGACCTACGCACTGGCAGGCCTGCTGCCGGGTCAGCCGCTGCACTTCGGCATTGAGTTCAATTTCGCCGGTCCGCCGCTGGACGGCGGGGATCGCCGCCTGCTGGATGCGCAGGGCAGGTCGCTGGGCGACAGCGGCGTCACGGTCGACCTCGCCGACGCGGCGGGCGTCCGGCTGGCCGATCGCGCCCTGGGGCTATTAGCGCGGCTCGACGTTTCGCAGCCGGCCGGCTTCTGGGCCTTCCCAGTCTTCTCAGTCAGCCGCTCTCAGGAGGGATGGGAGCGGATTGGGCAATCCGTGGTCGTCATGCCCCATTGGGTCGTCACGGCTGACGCGCGTGGCTGTTTCTCGGTGGACATCAAGCTGTCGGTCGAGGCGCTGTCGCCGGCCGGGCGGTCGGCCTCCGAGTTCCGTACCGGCAGCCCCCGGCAGAGCGGCGCAGGACGCCAAGGGCAGCGCTTGGTTGTGGACGGGCCGCACGCGGTGCTCGTGCCGAATTTGATCGGCCAGCAGGGGCGGTTGCGCAGTCAGGATGCCTGATTGCTGCCGGATCAAGCCATCAGGCCGGCTATCCTATGCCCGATGTGTCAGGGCCATTCGCACCCTTCTCGGGTCTGTGACCGCGCGGCTCCAGGCGGTTCCGGCCGGCCCACGGCGAGAAGTTTTTTTTTCCGGTTCGGGAAACTTCCGCCTGGCGCCTGGGGTTGAATCTCCTTGGTAGCCAGCCGGGCGGTGGCGGTGCGCACTGGCGATGGTCGAGGCGTTCATGGCGAGCGCCCTGTTACGCAATCCCCTGATACCGCAGCTTGCGATCGAGGCGCGTCATGAAGCGAGCCGTCGTGCTGGGTCTGGCGGCGATCGGAATTGTCGGGGCCGGCGTGGCTGCGTGGGCCTTCTGGTCGCGCGGCCGACCCGACCCACAGGTCGCCAAGGTGCAAGAGCTGCAGGCGAAGCTGTTTACACCGCCGCCGGCGGGACAAAAGCTGCAACCGCAGGACATCGAAGAGCGCCGGCAGGCGTTCGGCCAGTTGCGCGAGGAGTTCGAGAAGCTCACGCCCGAGCAGCGGCAGGAGATGATGAAGACGCCGCCCCCCTTTGCCCAGAGGTTCCAGAAGGATATCGAGGAGTACTTCGCCCTGCCGGCCGAGAAGCGACGGGAGTTCTTGGACCGCCAGATCGACCAGATGGAAGCGCGCCGCAAGGAGATGCAGCAAATGTTCGCGGCCGGCGGCTTTGGCCGGCCGGGCGGGGGCGGGTCGGGCCAAGGCAACGCGCGGCCGGGCGGTGGTGGCGCCGGATCTGGCGGGCAGCCGCGTTTCGATCCGCAGCGCGGGAGCGAGATGCGCAAGCGCATGCTCGACATGACCACGCCGGAGCAGCGCGCGCAGTTCAGCGAGTTTGCCCGCGCCATGTCGGATCGCCGCAAGGAACGGGGGATGCCGCCGATCGGCGGGGGAGGATTTTTCTAACGCTTCAAACCGCGCCCAAGCGCGAGAACAACAGCACGCCGTTTCAGGGATTGGCTACCTGGGAGAAGAGCCCGCAGCGAAACGTCACACGAACCTTTGAATGCAAGGAGCATCATTATGTCGCGTCCACGCCATTTGGTTGTCGCGGTCTTGGCCCTGTCGGCCATCGTCCTTAACGCCGCTGCCGCGTCGGCGCAGGATCGGCAGAGGGGGGGCGGATTTGGCGGCCGCATGGGCGGGCAGACGGCCGAGGGGAGCAAGGTCGGCCTGCTGGGAATGGAGACGGTGCAAAAGGAGCTGAAGCTATCGGCCGACCAGACTGCCACCGTGCAGAAGATGGCCGGTGAAATGCGCTCGCAAATGCAGGAGACCTTCTCCGGGCTGCAGGACCTGTCCGCGGAGGAGCGCCGCGAAAAAATGACCGAGATGCGCGCCGAAATGGCAAAAATGTCAAAGGCCGCCTACGCCAAGGCCGACGCCCTATTGAATCCCGAACAGCGCGAACGGTTGAACCAGCTCTCGCTGCAACAGCGCGGCACGGCGGGGCTATCAGATCCCGAGACCGCGACGGCGCTCAAGCTGTCGGACGAGCAGAAGCAAAAACTGAAGGCATTGGCCGAAGCGGCTCAGGAGCAGCGCCGGGCGGCGTTCCAGGCCGCCGGTGGGGGTGGTGGCGGTGGCGGCCGCGAGCGATTCGCCGCCATGCAGAAGGAGCAGGATGAAAAGGCGATGCAAGTGCTGTCGGCGGAACAGCGCGACCAGTTCGAAAAGATGAAAGGCAAGAAGTTCGAGTTTCCGGAGCGTGGCGGCCAAGGCCGCCGCCAACCGGGCGCCTAAGCCCGGATCGCGCGTCCCAAAGACGCGAACTTCCTGCAAGAGTCAAAAGCCGAAAACCGCTTGCCGACTTTAGCGCCAGGGGCAAGGGCAGACGGCGGCCCTCTCCCCGCCTGGCAGACGGGGAGAGGGGCTTTTTTGCGCTTCGGCCGCGAAACCAATGGGCCGCGATCGGGGTACGGCCGGCAAGCGCTTCGGCCTTTGCCTCGCCGCCAGAAATTGCGGCTGGCACGCCGCCGCCGGATGTGATCCAATCGTGGGACGATAGGCGGACAGCACTGGCGTGCGCGGACACGGTAGTCACGGATTTACGGCTTCAACCCAATGAGGTGTCGCATGCGACGTGCGCGCTTGATCGCGTGGTCCACTCTCCTGGCAGCATTGGCGACCACTGGTCGCGTCGATCGGGGCGTCGCGGCCGCGGCGGAACAGTCGCCTGTCGGGCGCAAGGTGGCGGCCTTCTCGCTTCCCGATCATCGCGGCAAGCAGTTCGCGCTCGATGACTTCAAGGACAAGCGAGCCATCGTGATCGCCTTCGTGGGGGCCGAGTGCCCGCTGGCCAAGGTCTACGCGCCGCGGCTGGCCGCGTTGGCCGCCGAGTTCGCGCCGCAGGGGGTCGCTTTCCTGGCCGTCGACGCCAACCTGCAGGATTCGCTATCGGACATCGCCGGCTTCGCGCAGGTCCACAAGCTCCCGTTCCCGGTCCTCAAGGACCTCGGCAACCAGTTAGCGGACAAGCTGGGCGCCACGCGCACGCCGGAGGTGTTTCTGCTCGATGCCGACCGGACGGTGCGCTATTGCGGGCGGATCGACGATCAATACGGATTCAAGACGGGCGCCGGCTACGTCAAGCCGAAGCTCAACGAGCGCAACCTGGCCGACGCGATCGCCGAGGTTCTCGCCGGCAAGCCGGTCAGCAAGCCCACGGTCAAGGCCGACGGCTGCCTGATCGGCCGCGTGAAGCGCGACGCGAAAGGCGACGTCACGTACTCGAACCAGATCGCCCGCGTGCTCCAGGATCGCTGCGTTCACTGCCACCGCGCGGGCGAGATCGCGCCCTTTAGCATGACATCGTACGACGAGGTGGTGGGCTGGGCCGAGATGATCGGCGAGGTCGTGGGCGACGGGCGGATGCCGCCTTGGTTCGCCGACCCGCGCCACGGCCACTTCGCTAACGACGCGCGGCTTACGGCCGACCAAAAGCAACTGATCGCCACCTGGATCGCGGGCGGCTGCCCTGAGGGGGACAAGAGCCAGTTGCCGCCGCCGCGGCAGTTTGCCGAAGGCTGGCAGATCGGCGTGCCCGACCAGGTCGTCTACATGCGCGACGAGCCATTCGAGGTCCCAGCCGAGGGCGTGGTCGAGTACCAGTTCTTCACGGTCGATCCCGGCTGGACCGAGGACAAATGGGTGCAGGCCTCCGAGGCCCGGCCTGGCGATCGTTCGGTCGTGCACCACATCATCGTCTTCACGCGCGGGAAGGGAGAGGATGACTTCGCCGCCCGCGGCGGGTTGTCCGGCTACGCGCCCGGCACGCCGCCGCACATCAACGCCCCGGGCGTCGCCACGTTCGTGCCGGCCGGGTCGAAGCTGGTCTTCCAGTTGCACTACACGCCCAACGGCTCGGTACACCACGACCGAAGCTGTGTGGGCTTCAAGTTCGCCGACCCGAAGACGGTGAAAAAGACGCTTCGCGACGGGCTGGTCGGGGAGGTGGCGTTCAAGATTCCACCCGGCGAGGGGAACTTCGAGGTGAAGGCCCGGCACAAGTTCCTCAAGGACACGATGCTTTTGAGCCTGATGCCGCACATGCACCTGCGCGGCAAGAGCTTCAAGTTCGAGGCGCAGTACCCCGACGGCACCGCCGAGACGCTTTTGGACGTGCCGAGCTACGACTTCAACTGGCAGTTGCGGTACTACCTGACCGAGCCGAAGCTGATCCCCAAGGGGACGCGGCTGGAGTGCACGGCCCATTTCGACAACTCGGCCGAGAACCTGGCCAACCCCAACCCGGCCGAGACGGTCAGCTTCGGCGACCAGACGTGGGAAGAAATGATGTTCGGCTTCTACACCTCGGTCGACCCGAAGGAAGACCGGCAGGCAGGGATCCTCGCCGGCGGGAGGGCGCCGAAGACCGAGAAGCCGGCTGCCGCCGCTGAGGGCGCGGGCTCCGGCTCCACAAGCGGCCAGCGCGAATGAACGACGCGTGCGGAAACGTCCTCTGATGTGCGCTGTTCTGCTCGCTGTCGCTTTGCTGTGCGAGGCGGCGGCCGCGCCGCCGGCACCGGCCGACGCGGCGCGGACGCTCGACCGGTTCGACCGCATCATCGAGTCGATCCTGCGCGACCACCACATGGCCGGCGCCAGCCTGGCGATCGCCAAGGACGGTCGCCTCGTCCTGGCCCACGGGTACGGTTGGGCGGACGTGCGGGCCCGGCAGCCGGTTCGCGCGGACTCGCTCTTTTGCATCGCCAGCGTCACGAAGCCGTTCACCGGCGTGGCGGTGCTGAGGCTGGTCGAAGACGGCCGGATGTCGCTCGACGCCAAGATTGTCGATCTATTGGCCGATTTGAAGCCGCTCCCTGGCCTGCCGGTCGTCGACCCGCGCGTCCGCGACATCACCGTCCGCGATCTGCTCTACCACGCCGGTGGCTGGAACCGCAGCGAGGACACCGACGGGCCGCGCGACCCCGTGCGCATCGCGCGGCGGGCGGGAATCGCGGGACCGATCGACGCCAGCGTCCGCTGGCGGATCGCCCAATCCGAGCGGCTCGATTTCACGCCCGGCACCGAGTCGCACTACTCGAACTTCGGCTTCATTATCCTGCGGCTGGCGATCGAGCGGGCGTGCGGCCAGCCGTACGGGCCGTTCGTCCGGCAGAAGGTGCTGGCACCGATGCGTATCACGCGAATGCGGATCGAGCCCGTCGAGCCCAACTACGCGCCCGGCGAAGTGCACCGCTACGCCGCCGGGGGCCGCCGCGAGCTGCCGGGAGGGCACGACCGCGAAATGGGCGCTTCGGGCGGCAACTGGATCGCGTCGGCCGCCGACCTGGTGCGATTCATTTCCGCGCTTGACGGCACCCGCGGCAAGCCTTTCCTCTCGCGCGACATGATCGCCGCCATGCTGGCCGTGCCGCCGGAGCCGCTTGAGGTGCGCAAAAACGGCACGCACTTCGGGCTCGGCTGGGACACGGTCCGCGAAGTTGACGGCCGCCATCGCTTCTCGAAGGACGGCGGCCGGCCGGGCGTGATGGCGTGGCTCGAGCATTTGCCCGACGGCATCGACTGGGCCGTGCTTTACAACACCAGCCCCGACGAGCGCGAGGGGGCCCGCAACCCGATGCGCGAGACGCGCGACCGCGTTTACGAGGCGCTCAACGCGATCGACGATTGGCCGGACACGGACCTGTTTCCGCAACTGTTTCCGAAGTGAAAACACGGGGTGGCTGGGGCAAAGCGCGACGCGCCGGTCGTCGCGCTCACTGGGGCACGCTGCGCTTTGCCACAGCCACCCGAAAAAGTCAGCCCAGGCCGGCGGCTACCTGTACCAGTCGGCTCGCGTTAGCTAGCTAACCAAATTCTAACAATTGGTCGCGCGACAGCCCCACCCGGCTGGCTGAATACCGATACCGGGGAGGGCTCAGCGGACCTGGAGATCAGGAGCGGACGAGGCAGCGTTGCGTTCAGCCCACCAGCGATTTGATCGGCGCTCCGTCTCCGAAGGCGGTGATGGGCCGCCCGGATCGGGTTGTCATTGCCGCTTGTGACGAGACGCCCAAAAGCGACAAGAGCGTCGCGTTGACGTCGGCC
>JACPPG010000090.1 GCA_016191115.1 Planctomycetia bacterium
CTGATGACCATCTATCGCACCTTGAAACAACGCGGACTCGATCCGATCCAAACCATCACCCAAGCCCTGGCGACCTACCTCGCCACCGGCCAACTACCCGCACTCCCAGAAAAAACCACTCCACACGGCTAAAGAGTTACCTTCTCCTCAATACCCTCGCCCCTTGCGGGAGAGGGCACCCGTGAGGGGTCAGAGAATCAGGAAGTTACTTTTCGGTCGATCCTTAGCCGTTATCGAGACCGTTTCTGCCTTGACGCTCAAAGTTCGCATGGGCGAGTTGCCTCTGGCCGACTACGAGATCGCGCGCAAGAGATTCCTGGGCGAGATATCCGAACACGCCCTTCGCGTCGTGCGCGTTCTGACGAGCCACTACCGCGAAGCGGAAAGACTCGTTGACGGGTATGGCACATCGAGGCGATCGCGGACGCTCGATGCGCTGCAACTCAGCATAGCCATGGATTTGCACAAGCATGACCGCATCGACACTTCTTTGTCTGCGCCGACACGTCGCTTTGCGAGATCGCTGCCCTTGAACGCCTCCCGACGCTGAATCCGATAACTGCGTCGCAATCGAATCTAGCTCCGGCCCCTCTTTACGCTTCTTGCTTTTCAGTCCAGTTGGCGCGACAATGATGGTGCGCACAGGCCGTCGCGTACGAACGCCGCGGGTTACACTGAGCCCCACGCGGTTCATGGGCAGTGCGGGCTCGATCCTTCCTCGGACAGGGAATCCATCGCGGGCTCGACCATGAATATCGCGATCGTGGTGACGGCGTTCGCTTTGTCGGCGGTGGGTCAAAACGCCGACGCACAAGCAAAGGTCGAGGCGATCTTCGAGGCGGTGGAGACCAAGGTTCCGCCGGGAACGCCTCGCGCTGTGGTCCAGGAGCGGTTCAAGAAGCTCGCGCCTGCGGCCGGCGACGACTTTCGCGTCAGGCACGCCTACATCGTGGCGCTTGTGCACGAGAAGCGCTATGGCGAGGCGCTTCAGCAGGCCGGCGAGCTCGTGAAGGCGAACCCCGAGTATTTGCACGGCCAGCGGCTGCGGGCGTGGCTGCTGTTGACGTTGAAGAAATACCCTGACGCGCTGGCGGCGCTGGAAGCGCTAGCCAAGCTTATTCCCGCTCAAGAAGCCACGAGCGACGACGAAGTAAGCTGCATCGAGGCGGCGCAATTCCTCGGCACCGCCTTTGGCTTCCTGGAAGGGCCGGGGGCCGCGGCCGTCAAGGAGCCCGTGCGCACGCAATACCAGACGCGCATCTTGGCGCGGGTGACAGGCAAGCGGCGGGAGGCCTTCGACCAGCAGGTCCAGGCCGTGGCCGAGCTATTCGCGAACGTGCGGAGAGACGGTGAAGCCGCCTTCATCCAGGCGCAAAAGGAGAAACAGGAAACCGTCCAGCGCATCCAGAAAGAAGAAGCCGACCTGGCGCAAGCCCGATCGAAGAGCGAAGCGGACAAAAACAAGCAGACCGACAAGCTGCGGAAAGAATGGGAACGATTGGGGCAGGACTTGGCGACGCTGCGCGACAGCTTCAACGACTACTCAGGGCAGTTGGTCAACTTGCAAAACCAACGCGCGATCGCGGCCGGGCAGTTGAGCGTGCTGTCGAATCCGCAAACGGACTCGAAGGGCAACGTCCCGCAGAATGCTCGCGATGCCTACAACGCCGCCGCCCCGGGCTTGATGGTGGTGATTGGCCGGCTGGACGGGCAGATTACGCGGCTGACGTTCGCGCTCGACGACGTGGTCCGCCGCGGCGCCGCCACCGAGGCCCGCATGTCGCAACTGGTGGCTGCCGGCCAGCGCGCGGGTGAGAGCTTCGCCGTGCAAGACGACCTGTTCGGCCAGGAAGCCCGGAAACTGGCCGGGCGCGAGGCGCGGGCCCGGGAGAAGGCGGCCGTCGTGAAGCCACCCAAGTTGGGCGAGAAGGCCCGCACGTTCAACTCGTACGACGAATTCTTGTACGAAAGCGAGAAGCAACGCGTGCTCGATGCGTTGCGTGACCCGAGTTGACGCCATCTTCGTCGACCCACCGACAGGGTCGCGGCCGCGGGGCTTTTCATGCGTCGCCGGAACTGGTTGGCACTTGGATGGCGCTCGCCGCCGCCGCATTGGCGGCGCTGCCGGCTTTTCTTTTGAGGGGCGTTTGCCAGGCGGCGGACGCGTGCGCTTCCAACGCCGGCCCTTCCTCCGCTGCCCTGGCCCGTTTCCGCGAGACGAACAGCGACAGGTCGTCGAAGAGCGAATAGACCACCGGCGTCGCCAGCAGCGTCAGCGCGAGCGACAACGTCTGGCCGCCGGCGGCCAGCACCGCGATCGACCGCCGCTCCTCGGCGCCCGGCCCCGAGGCGATCAACAGCGGAAGCATGCCGGCGACGAAGGCGATGGTGGTCATCAAGATCGGCCGCAACCGGTCGCGGTTGGCTTGCAGGATGGCGGCCTGCCGGTCGTAGCCGGCTGCGCGCAACTGGTTGGTGTGATCGACCTGCAGAATGGAATTCTTCTTGACAACGCCAAACAGGACCAGGATCCCCAGCGCCGAATACAGGTTCAGCGTCTCGCCGCCCAAAAGCAGGCTTACCAGCCCAAACGGCACGGCCAGCGGCAGCGAAACCAGGATCGTCAGCGGATGAACCAGGTGCTCGAACTGCGCGGCCAGCACCAGGTACATGAAGATGAACGACAGCGCGAACGTCCAGCCAAAGTCCTTGAACGTGCGCTCCAGTTCCCGGCCGCGGCCCGAGACCCGCGTCGTGAACCCGGGTGGCAGCCCCATTTCGCTGGCCGCCTCGCGAAATGCCTCGATGCGATCGGCCAGCGCGAAGCCGGGCGCCAGGTTGGCCCGCACCGCCGCCATCCGTTGACGATCCACGCGATCGATCCGCGGCGGGGTCTCCGCGTAATGGAAGTCGGCCACGTTTTCCAATCGCGTCAAGGTGGCCGTCGGCCGTGCGCCCGCCCCGTCGCCACCGCCACTGCTGGCGGCGCCGCGGCTGGGCGTGGCCCACGCCACGGGGTTCGAGCGAACGTAAAGCTGACTGATCGCGTCGCGGCTCCCCCGGTCGAGCGCCACCAGTCGCAATTCCACGTCGTACGTGTCGTCGGCGTGCGGATCGTGATAGCGCGACACGCGATCGTCCCCGCCCACGGCGATGCGCAGGGTTTCGGCGATCTCGCGGACGTCCACCCCCAGTGCCGCGGCCCGCTCGCGATCGATGTCGACGCACAGCTCGGGCTTGTCCATCCGCAGCGTGGTATACGTGTCGACGATGCCCGGCAACTCGGCCACTTTCTGCCGCAATTGCTCGCTCACCTGGGCCAGGGTATTGATGTCGGGCCCTTCGATGATGAAGTCGATATCCACTGGCGCCCCCTGCCGCAGGCTGGTCTGATTGCGGACGCCGATCGTCAACTCCTTGAAACGGCTCAAGCGGCTGCGCACCTGCTGCATCACGTCGCGCTGCGAGTAGTTTCCGCTCCACGCCGCCGAGGGCTGGCCGGCCAGCGTCGCGCGCCACAAACGGCCGAAACTGAAGGTCCGCGTGCCAATGTCGTCGAGCTCGACATAAATCTGTCCGTTATTCACCGCGGCCGAGGTGGAGCTGCCCGCGGTCGCCAAAAGTCGTTTGACTCCGCGCACTTGACGCAGCTCGTCCTCGACGGCCCTCATCGTCTCGTCCATTGCCGCGATCGACGTTCCCTCCTGGGCCGTGATGCCGACTTCGAACTCCGATTCGTCGACATTGGTGGGCACGTAGTCCTGCTTCACCGCCTTGTACAAGGGGATATTGGAGGCCACGACCGCCAGCGTCGCCAGCAACACCAGAACGCGGTGTCGCAGGGCAAATCGCAGGCACGCTTCGTACACCACTTCCAGCAAGTGATAAAATCCGCGCCGCGACTTAGGCGCTTCGAAGGCGCCTTGCCGCACGGGCCGCAACAGCCGTGAGCACATCATGGGCGTGAGCGAGAAGCTGATCAGCATCGAGATCAGAATTGCCACCACGCTCGTCATGCCGAATTCATAAAGCATCCGCCCGGTCACACTGGACAGAAACGACACCGGCAGAAAGACGATCACCAGCGACAGCGTGGTGGCCAAGACGGCCAGGCCGATCTCGCGCGTCCCCTCGATGGCGGCTTGCGCCGGCGACATCCCCTTTTCCTCGATAAACCGAAACACGTTTTCGAGCACCACGATGGCATCGTCGATCACGATGCCCACCATCAACACGAGCGCGAGCATGGTGACGTTGTTGAGCGTGAACCCCAACAGCCGCATGGCGGCGAAGGTGGCCACGAGCGAACCGGGAATGGCCACGGCGGCGATCAGCGTCGAGCGCCAGGAGCGCATGAACAAAAGCACCACGACCGTGGCCAGAACGCTCCCCGCGATCAGATGCCCCTGGATTTCGTGCATCGCGGCGTCGATGTATCGCGATTGGTCCCGAATGACCGACAACTCGACGCCCGGCGGCAAAAGCTCCCGGCAGCGCGGCAAACGATCCTTCACGGCGTGAATGACGTCCACCGTGTTCGTCCCAGACTGGCGCTGCACGTCGATCACCACGGCCGGCTTGCCGTCCAAGCGGGCCAGCGTCCGCACTTCCTTCGACAGATCGACGACTTCCCCCAGGTCGCGCAAGCGGACCGGCGCGCCCTTGGAGCTGGCCACGACCAGCTCGCGAAATCGCGACGGGTCCTCCATCCGGCCGAGGGTTCTCAGGTTCAGCTCGCGCACGCCCGAGTCGACGCGCCCGCCGGGAATGTCGATGTTCTGCCGCACCAGGGCGTCGCGGACCTGCATGATCGAAAGCTGGTAGGCCGCCAGACGGCGGGCCTCGATATTCACCTGCACGGCGCGGTCGGCCGCGCCGCTGATGAACACCTGGCCTACGCCCTGCGCCGACTCGATCACGTTTTTCACGTAGTGGTCGGCCAGCACGTACAGCTCGCGGCTGTCGCGATTGCCCGACAGCACGAGCGAAAGGATCGGCGAAGCGTCGAGGTCCTGCTTGTGCACGACCGGAGGATCGGTGTTCGGCGGCAGGCGGCGCAGCACTCCGGCCACGGCGTCGCGCACGTCCTGGGCCGCGGCGTCGATGTCGCGATTCAAATTGAACGTGATCAGCAAGAGCGAATTGCCGTCGCGCGACAGGCTGCGCAGCTCGTCGATGCCGTTCACCGTGGCCACGGCGTCTTCGAGGATTTGCGTGATCTCGGTCTCGATTTCCTCCGACGAGGCGCCCGGGTAGGTCGTGAAGACCATCAGCGTCGGGAGGTCCATCTTGGGAAAGCGATCGACGCCCAGGCCCTGGTAGGCCGTGACGCCGGCCACGAACATGGCGAGCACCAGCATCAAGGCGAACACCGGGCGGCGGACGCAAATCTCAGCTAGCCACTGCAAGCGATAGCTCCTTGAGCCCGAGCGCGTTTCATTGTCCCAGGAGCGCCGCGTGGTCGTCGGAATTGTCGGCCCCTTCGCGGCGCACGCGGACAATGCCCTCGCGCCCCTGCTGGCCGTTGGACAACACCACGTCGCCGGCCTGCAATCCTCCGAGCACTTCGAGGAATCGCCCTTCGCGCCGCCCGATGCGCACGGGGCGCGGCGCGGCCTTGTCGTCTTTGACGATCCACACCTTCTCCATCCCCCCGAACGTCACCACGCTGGTGACGGGCACGGCCAGCGCCTGCTGCCGCGCGTCGAACACGATCTCCCCCTCGGCAAACAGGCCCGACCGCCAACGATCGCCCGCGTTCTTCACGTCGGCCTCGATCACGAGCGCCCGGCTACTCACGTCGAGGGCCGGGCTGATGCGGTCGATGCGGGCCTCGATCGGGTCGGGCACGCCCTCCAGGAAAATGCGCACCTTCTGGCCGAGCGCGAGGCCCGTGGCCGCGCGCTCGGGAACGCCGGCACGGAACCGCAATGGATCGATGCGCACGAGCGTCACCACCATCTGACCCACGGTCACGTAACTGCCGGGCGCGACGTGGCGCTGTTGGATCACACCGACAAACGGGGCCTTGAGGATCGCGTCCTCGCGGTTCTGTTGGGCGAGCGCCAATTCGGCCCGCCGCAGCGCCAAGAGCGCCTGGTGCTCGTGCACGGAATTCAGGGCCGCCGCGTGCCGGGCCTCGGCCACGCGCAAAGCGGACTCGCGGGCCTGAACTTCCTCTTGCGTCAAGACGGCTTGCGTCAGCCCCGCCCTGCCAGTCAGGCGGTGGGCGCGCTCGACGTTCAGCCGGGCGTCTTCCAAAAGCGCCAGCTCTTGCAGCACCGGCGCGGCCTCGCGCGGGTCGAGGTCCTCGTCACGTGCGTCACCTTTGAGTCCCAGCGAGGCCCGGGCCTGCGCCACCTGAGCCTCGGCTTGTTTCACGCGCAGGTCGAATTCTTCCGTATCCAAACGAGCGATAGGCTGCCCCTTGTCGACGCGCGTGCCCAGTTCGACCAATACTTCGCGGACTCGACCGGACACTTTCGCGCCCAATGCGGCCGACTCATCCTCGACCAGCGTTCCCTGGATGCGGACGGTCTGCGGCCAGACGCGCGGGGTGACGTCGACCACGGTCAACGTCGCGAGCGGCCCTTCCGCGGTTGCCGGCTTGGCGTCGACCGGCGCAGCGCGCCGGCCGCACCCGCTGCCGACGGCCAGCAAGCCGGCCAACAACGCGAGCGCAGCGCACGCTAGTCGCACGTGGAGAGTCCGCATCATCGGAACCGCCTTGGGGAACGCGGCCTAGTGCCCTGGGGATGGGCACAAACGCAGGCAAGTTGGCAGCCCACGATTCTAGCTGGGCCCGCCATTGAATGCCAGAAAGGCCTGGGGCGAACCAGGGCCGTTCACAGATTCAAGCTTGCCGGCGGCGCACCGGCGGGAAAGGGACAGGCACCGAGACGAAACGTTGGTCTGAAAGGGCTTGCGCTGTTTATGCTCGGAGCCAGTCCCATTTTCCCGCCTCGCCATTTTGAAAAACAGGATGGCCCTGTGGGGCGAACGGGCAGGCGAGCGCGCACCTCAGCGTGGCGCGGGCTCGGACCCCATTTCGAACCGCAGGGCTCCGCCCTGCGCGATTTCGCCGTGCTTCACCCACGTGCGATCGAGGACCCTATCGTTCAGCCGAACTTTCTGCACGTACGGGTGAGCGGGGGCATAGTTGTCGGCTACCACCGTGAGCCGGTGGCCGCCAAGCATGATCTCGGCACGCTGCCACAACGGGCTTGCGAGCTGGTAGCGATCCGAGCCGGCCGTCGGGTACAAGCCCAGCGAACTGAGCACGTACCAGGCCGAGAGCGTTCCGCCATCGTCGTTGCCGTCCAGTCCGTTCTCCTTGTCCCCGTACTTCTTGTCGAGGATCCAGCGAACCCACTTCTGCGTCAGATCGGGACGGCCGGCCGCGTTGAATAGATAAGCCGCATAAATGTCCGGCTGGTTCCCGTGCCAATAGTAAGCGTTCGGACGAAGCCCAACGCCGGGCTCCGATTTGGCGAAGAACTCGTCGAGCTCCTCCACGAAATACTCGCGGCTCTTGAACAGCGAAATCAGACCGGCCGCGTCGAACGAGACGGCCCATCGCCACTGCAAGGCGCTTCCTTCGACGTAATCGTCGGTATACTTCTTGCCGAGATCGACGTAGGTCAATAGCAGCGGGCGGAACTCGACGAACTGCCCCTGCGAGTCGCGCGGCTGAAAATACTGGGTCTCTGGATTCCACAAGTTGCGATAGTACTGCGCGTGCTTGTCGAACAAGGCCGCATCTTCGCTATGCCCTAGCGCCTCGGCCAGCCGCGCGACGGCGTGATCCGCGTAGCAGTATTCCAGCGTCCGCGACACGGCCTGCGACATCAGGTCCGAAGGGCAATATTCGAACTTGAGGTAGTCTTCGATCCCTTTGCGACCGCTGAATGGCGAATCGGGCGGCGTCGGGCCCAGCGCCGTCTTGCGCATCGCCTGGTAGGCCGTTTCGACGTCGAAATCACGAATGCCTTTGAGGTACGCCTCGGCAACGACCATGTCGGCGGGCGTGCCGAACATGGAATTCGTGTAGCCGGTGCCGGAAGGCCATCGCGGAAGGTAGCCGCCTTGCTTGGCCATCTCGACCAGCGAGACGACCATATCGCGCTGTTCGCGTGGGGCAATCAGCGTGTACAGCGGATGGACCGTGCGAAATGTGTCCCACAGCGACATGTCCGTGTAATACGTGAAGCCGGAAGCCTGATGCACCTGCCCGTCAAAACCGACGTATTCGCCGTTGGCGTCGTTGAAAACGGTCGGCATCAAGAACGAATGGTAGAGCCCGGTGTAGAAGATCGCTCGCTGCTGATCCGTGCCGCCCTCAAGGCGGACGAGCGAGAGCCTTTCTTCCCATTGCTCTTTGGCTTTCGCCAGGACCTGGTCGAAGTCTTGTTCCCCGACCTCTGATTCCAGGTTGGCGCGGGCGTTCTTGATGCTCGCATACGAGATCGCCAGCTTTAGTTCGACCGTCCGCTGCGGGCCCGCGTTCTCGAAAGTCAGATCGGCGCCCACCTCATCGCCTGCCGCCGCGTCCTGGCCGGCCGAAAACGCGTCCCCCTTCCAAGTGCCGAATGCGGCGAACGGTTGGCTGACGCGCGCGACAAAATAGATTTTGTGCCCGCCGTGACGCCCGGAAAACGTCCCGAACGTCCGCACGGCCCCCTCAACCTCGCGCGACGTGGGCAAAACGCGGACCTCGCCCTCGCTGCTGCGACCTTTGCCCAGGGCGCTCGTCGCATGAATCCGCAGGTGGGGCGTTTGCCCTTCGGGAAACGTGTAGCGATGGACGCCCACGCGGCGCGTCGCCGTCAGTTCCGCGAGGATCCCGGGCTCAGGCAGCACCACGGCGTAGTAGCCGGGAAACGCCGTTTCCTTGTCGTGGGAGTATCGCACGTCGAGCCCTTGCTGCCGATCTTTCGGCGCGAACGGCGCGATACTCGGCACGACGAGGAAGTTCCCGCCGTCGACGGCGCCCGTGCCGCTCAACCTTGTGTGGCTGAAGCCAAGGATTCGTTCGTCGCCGTAGTAGTAGCCGGATGTGTTCGCGGCTCTCCGCCCCGTCGAGGAGACGGTATCCGGGCTAAGGCGGACCATTCCAAAAGGGACTGTCGCGCCCGGGAAGTTGTTGCCGCAAAGATAAGTGATCCCGCCCGTGCCCACGAACGGATTGACCCACCGGCCGAGATCGCCCGGTTGCACCGATGTCGGCAAAGCGGGCGGCGCGCCTTCGACCGCACGCGCAGTCGAAAGAAGAGCCCATCCCGAGACAACGATCATCAAGAGGCGGCTTGGCATGGTTCACTCAAACGAGGTGTGTCTGGCGGATGCAAGGCAGAACGATCCGCGGATGCGGCCGGACGGCTGCATCAGCTCAACGAAAGACGCGACGCGCGGAGCCTTCTAGCATAACTCCGCGATCGGACGGCCGTGAGGCAGGATGGGCGTGGGGCGGCCGGCGTGATCGGTGAATTGCAGATCGAGCGACACGCCCAGCGCGTGGTACCAGGTGGCCAGCACGTCGGCGGGCGTGACGGGCCGATCCTTCACCTCGTCTCCCTTGCGGTTGGTGGCCCCCACCACCCGGCCCATCCGCAAGCCACCGCCCGACAGCAAGAGCGACATGCTGTTGCCCCAGTGCTCGCGGCCGGGTTGGCCGTTGAAGTTCGAGAGCCGCGGCGTGTGCGACATTTCGCCCATGACCACGAGTAGCACTTCGTCGCTGAGTCCCCGGTCGGCCAGGTCGTCGATCAGCGCCGCCACGACCTGGTCGAGCACCGGCAGCCGGGCGCGCATCTCATTGAAAATGTTCCACACGCTGGCGTGATCGTCCCAACTGAACGCCTTCTGACCCGGCACATGAGGAAAATCGACCGACACGATCCGCGCCCCCGCCTCGATCAACCGCCGCGCCAGCAGGCACCGCTGGCCGACCACGTTCCGCCCGTACCGGTCGCGCGTCGCCGCCTCTTCCTGGTTGATATCGAAGGCGCGGGCGACGCGCTCGCTGGTGAGCAGGGCGGCCGCCTTCTGATGAAAACGGTCGAGCGTTTCGAACTGGCCCGAGCCATCGACATCGCGCCGCAGCCGATCGAATTCGTGGAGCAGCCCCAACCGCGTGTCGATCCTCGGCCGCGCGTCCGCCTTGGCGGTGAGATTCGGCATGGCGAAGCTGGGCTCGTTCGGATCGCCGGCCACCACGAGCGGTTCGAGTTGCTGACCCAGATAGGCGCTGCCGCGGTAGCGCATCAGCGGCAGTACGACGTGCGGCGGCATGCCGGCCACGCGCTCGCCCAGCACGTGATTCGTCACGGCCCACACGTCGGGGTACTTGGGGCGAAACGGCGGCGCCTCGGCCAGCTCTCCCGGGTAACCGGTGAGCATGGTGTGCGTGCTGTTGACGTGGCCGGGGCTGTCGTGATGGCAAGAACGTATGATGGCGAACTTATCGGCCCGCGCCGCCAAGAGCGGCAAATGCTCGCTGATCTCGATGCCCGGGACGCTGGTGGGTATCGGCTGAAACTCGCCGCGGTACTCAGCCGGCGCGAGCGGCTTGAGATCGAAGGTTTCCATGTGGCTCGGCCCGCCCCACAGCCACAGCACCAGCAGAGCCTTGTTGCTGCTGACCGGGCGCCCCACCGCCGCGGCCTGGCTCTCGAGCGCCAAGAGGTCCGCGAGCCTCAGCGCGGAAAGCCCGACCAGCCCACTGCGGACAAAGGCCCGCCGGTCCAGCGTACCGTGACAGCGCTCGCCCTTGGTCATCCAGCCGGGCATGAGTGGCAATTCCTCGGACAGGCGTTCCCACTATGGTCAGGGCTGCCGCGATAGTTATCCGGCGGCTGGCCCGACGCCTGAGCATACCAAGGCCGACCGGAATTGCCACCGCGGCCATGGACGCGGCCGCGTCGGGGGCCACGGAATTCACGCAACCAACGGGCAGGACAAACGCAATGGATATCCAGCCTGCCGATTCCCGGCTTGTTTGGGCAGGCATCTGTACGTGCCCAAAAAACCGGAAATCTTCACCAAACGGTCAACCAAATGGCCCCCCAGGTGCCAATTATATTACGGGTGGCGATCCCTACTTTACCCTTATCCCCAAATGGTTCGACCGTTTGACTCAAGAGACATTCGGGCAGCATGTTCCGTCGGCCGTCGTGCCAAGCGCCCCAAAGCTTGAGGACGCGTATCGGCAGTACCTGCCGGTATTCTTCCGGGCTTTGGGCCACTTGAGCCGCCGAGGCTTTCCGCTCGCGCCCGACGAAACGCTGGACGTGGTTCACGATTTTTTCGTGGACGCCTGGCCGGGACTAGAGAAGCGCTTTGCGGCAGAGAAGGGTACATTTTCCGCGTACATAGGAGTTGCGTTCACTCGATTTGCAAGACGACGTATTGCCCAAATGGCCGCCTGGCGAGGAAGGATGAGAGATTTGCGCGAGATCGTACGCGGCCCTCACGACGGGGTGCCGGAGCCTTCCGAGCTAGTCGCAACGAAGGAGAATCTCGCGTCGCTGCGCGGCGCAGTCGAGCGGCTTCCTCCCTCTGAAAGGGCCGTGTTGCAGGACGCCGTCGACTCCGGCGATAGCGAGCGCGTCTTGGCGGCCCGGCACGGCGTCACTCGGCACCGCATCAGGCAAGCCATTTTGGACGGCATGGGACGAGTCGCGGCCAACATGGCGTCGCGGCGTGAAGAGCCGGTTGGCGAGTGGCAAGTCGCTCGAACGCTGTGGAAAGACGGCCGCAGTCCGCGGGACGTCGCCTTGCGGCTTGGAATACCCCTCTCTGACGTAACACTCGCTCGGCGCCGGCGCGTCGAGCGGTTGATAGGCGCGATTCGTACCAACACAGCGGTCCCCATGCCAGGAGCCTCTCCCATGCCACTCAGTCCTTGGATGCAATTGTTGCACGACACCACCCTCTCCCAGGGCAATACGGCCCTTCTGGAGAAAGTGAGACAGCATCGAACGGAGATTCGAAAGGTTTTGGCCGAGGGAGAAGACGTCGCATACACGGAGGACGAGCAGGTCAGGATCCATGACGCAGGCGAGTGGTTGGCCAGTGTGTACGAGGTTTTAGGCGAAACAGAGATGCGTGAAGAAGACCAAAGCGAGCTCGATGCCGCGATCGCACGGGCGCTTGGTGATGAAGTCAACGAAATTCAAACCGCGTTCGCCGAGGGTTTGATTCAAGAGCTGCCCGACGATCTCTTGGATTGGGACGCCTGCTTTGCAGGACTCAAGGCCGATCCGCAGGTCGTGAAGATTCTGCAGCGGGAGATCGTCGTCGAATTCAACCGCGATCGCATTATGGCGCTGGCCGAATATGGCATCACTTCGGTCGTGGTGCTGGAGGCGTGCGAGGGTATTCGGCTGCTTCTTAACCGTTTTCTCACGGTTGCCGCATGGCCGCGCAAGCAATGGCCCGCAAGCACGCCGTGGATGGTTGTCCTGGAGCAGGTCCACGCCGTTGCGGATGCGGGCGCGCGACCTCGCTACGTCGTCGCCCGATCGGAAAGTCAAGCGGATGGAGGCGACGGCGTCTACGTCCCCTGGACTTTGCTTGTTGAGGAAGTGCAAACGACCCGCGATTGCAGCCCGCAAGCTGCCGAGCCGTTGGTTCGTTGGATCGTGGAAGTAGCGCGCGTCAGGCCGCTGGTGATTCCGGACTATGTGGCGGAGCTAAGCGGGAGCCGTGGCGTGGCGTTTTGGGCCCAGGCGCAAGAGCGCCGGCAATCTCTCTACCATCGCTGGGTGGAGCGACGCGCGGACGCCACTCCGCGCCCCGCGGTGCGACAAGCGGCCGGCATGCGGCGCGGTTGAAGGGTCTGTCTCGTCTTAAGGGCGCGGCCACACGCGCACGCGCATCGCGTGCCCGGTGGTGCAAAAACCGCCCTGAAGCTTCCGCACATACGGCTCCGCGTCCCAGTCAATGGTCCCGTTGCGCTCGAAGATGCGGTGCAGGATCAAGCTGTTGTGGCAAACCTGCCGCGAAGTCCGATTGCCAAAGAGCCGCTAGCCGGGCTGCCGGCACCACGTCCATCTGGGTTGTGGTGCCGGAGCGCGATTCGAGAACCATGTGCGGCCTTTTCACATCGGGTGGCCCGTTGTGCAAGAGCGGCTTGTGCATGTGGCCCGTCATCAAGACGCAGATATCCTTGTCCAGCAACACGCGCGCGAGCTCGTCGCGGCTTGCGCTGTCGATACCCAGGACATAGTTGGTGTGTGCCGGCGAGTGATGCAACACGAGAACGCGAATTTCCCCGTCAGCTTTGGGCGCCAGGCTCATGCCCAGGGTGTTTAGCTGGCTTACGAACGAGCCGTGGGCAAAAAAACGCTTGGCTCCGAAAGGATGGACGTCCACGTCGCTATCGATCTTGATCAGGCGGATCGTTCTGCCTCCCGGCAAGGGAATGGGGAACTCCGACGGGAACGTATTGAGAGGAAAGTACGTGACCCGGGCGGCCGTCGGACCGCCAAGGATCGTCAGGTTGCCCGGCCATTGGTCATGGTTTCCCGTGATCGCACGATCGCGCCAGTCCCCCAACATGAGCCCGGCCACTTTGTTGCCGAAAATCAACCGGCTAATCAGATAGTCGTCGGCGGTGTCAAACTCATTGCCGTTCCCGGTTCGGGTCACGTCCCCCGTGACGACGACGTAAGGTTGCTCGCCAGCCGTGCGGAGGCCTTCACAGAACTCCTGGAGATGCTCGAGCGCCCGAAAATGGTGCCCCAAAAGACCGTCAAAATGTCGATGCTTCTGCACGATCGGTGGGATCGCGGAAAAGTCGCGTGCATCTCCGCTGACCGGGTCCGGTTCGCCGAAATGCAAGTCCGAGATCTGCAGGATGGTCGCGAGCAATTGTGGGTCTGGCACAAACGCCCCCCTGAACATGATGACGTGGTATAGAATCTCCCTTTGTCCATGAGTGTCTTGGCAGGCGGTGACAAGTAGTTGTCATAGCGCTTCCGCCGAACCAAAGATCATGTCAGAATCTCCCCACGACACCCCCCGGATGCCGCGTCTCACGCGGCGCCACCTTTTGCAGCTCTCCGGAGCAGGCTGGTGGATGCTGCACGGTGGCACGGACGTGGCCGAAACTTTCGGCGCTGCCAACACTCCCGAGGCCCCCGGGCTGGTGATCGGTCATCCGCAGGGCGCTGCCGCCGGCATTCAGGTGCTCGCCAATGGCGGCAACGCCGTTGATGCGATCGTGGCCGCCGCGCTTGTGGCCGGTGTCGTGGCGGTGCCGGCGTGCGGCATTGGCGGCTATGGCGGGCACGCCGTCATTGGCTTGCCGGGCGGGAAAGTCTCCGCGATCGACTTCAATTCCACGGCGCCCGCCGCGGCCCGCGAGGATATGTACCCGCTCGACGCTTCAGGCCGTGTGCGTGGGCGGATCAATCAGCACGGTTGGCTCGCGGCCGGAGTGCCGGGGACTTTGGCCGGCTTGCAGCTTGCGATCGATCGATTCGGCACGCGGCGGCTTGAGCGGCTGATCGAACCGGCGATTCGTCTGGCGCGCGACGGATTTGCCGTAGAGGCGGGATTCGCCCGTGCGACCCGCAACGCCGCCGAGCAATTCGCTCGCGACCCCGGATCGGCGCGGTTGTTCCTGCCGGCTGGGCGGGTGCTCGCGGAGGGTGAGACCTTCCGCAACCCGGACCTGGCGGCAATGCTCGAGCGGCTGGCGAAAGACAACTCCGTAGCCGCGTTCTATCGCGGCCGCTTCGCCGACCAGGTCGCCCGCGAATTCAAGAAGCACGGCGGCCTCGTGACCCGCGACGA
Source organism: Planctomycetia bacterium (assembly GCA_016191115.1). Lineage (GTDB taxonomy): Bacteria > Planctomycetota > Planctomycetia > Pirellulales > JACPPG01 > JACPPG01. The sequence continues at coordinate 14,800 of JACPPG010000090.1, forward strand.
CCTGGCCGCGTACAAAGCCCGCGAGGTAGCGCCGCTATCGCTCACGTGGCGTGGCCACACGATCCACACGGCGCCATTGACGGCCGGCGGCCTCAGCGTGCTCCAGATCCTGGCGACGCTGCGGGCGCTTGATTGGGAGAAGATGGACGCGGCCGATCCCCACGCGACGCACGCCCGCGTCGAGGCCATGCGCGTGGCGTGGCACGATCGGCTGGCGCTCTTGGGAGATCCCGACGCCGGCGACCTGCCGGTCGACCGCCTGGTGTCGGCAGGGTATGCGGAACAATCGGCGGAGCGGGTGCGCAAAGCGGTTCGCGACGGACAGATGATCCCAGGCGCAAGCGACGACCGCACCGCCGGCGGCACCGTCCATCTCACCGCCGCCGACAAAACGGGCATGATGGTGGCGCTTACGCTCACGCACGGCGAGGCCTTCGGCGCGCAAGTCACGGTCGAGGGGTTGGGCCTGGTGCTCGGGCATGGCATGTCGCGCTTCGACCCGCGACCCGGCTACCCGAACTCGCCGCGCCCGGGCTGCCGGCCGCTCAACAACATGTGCCCGAGCGTGATCGTCCGCGACGGCCGGCCAGTCGTCGCGCTAGGCGCCCACGGCGGGCGGCGGATCCCCAACACGCTGGTGGACGTGCTCGCCCCCTTGATCGGCCGCTGCGCGTCGTTGGCCGACGCCTACGCCGCCCCGCGTCTGCACACCGAAGGCGCCGCCACGCTGCAACTGGCCAAAGGCTGGAACGACGCCCAGGTGGACTACCTCAAGCGCGTCGGCTACACGATCACCACCGGCCGCGGCGCCAGCCTCAACGCGATCGCACGGGACGTGGAGGCAGGCACCTTTTCGCGTGTGCCTGCGTAAGCAATTTGATTGGCCCGACCGTCGGGGGCGGGTACTCTAGTTGTTAGGAGACGATCGAGATGTCTTACCAGTTTCCGCCGGATGTTGACCAGCTCGTCAAAGACCGCATGGCGCACGGTGGCTATTTGTCGGAAGACGACGTTTTGCGCGACGCTTTGCGTGCTCTCGAAGAGATCTCCTACTTTCGACCCGAGCCCAACGCGGGCAGGATCACCAATTTTGAGGAGCTTCGCCGGGAGGTTTGTCGCGGCCTGAATCAGCTCGACCGAGGCGAGGGCCGCGATTCCGACGAAGTATTTGCCTAACCGGCTATTCCACTATGGCGCGTCCCTGAGGTGCTGTCGAAGGTCATTCTCCCGAAACATTCCCGCTTCCGCGACGGTAATAACTGCGGCGAAAGCCGGCGCCGAACGTCGCTTGCTGGCAGGCAAGCATCCGCAGGGTCATTCTGTTTTTCAAAATGGCGAGGCGGGAAAATGGGACTGGCTCCGAGCATAAACAGCGCAAGTCCTTTCAGACCAACGTTGCGTCTCGGTGCCTGTCTCACTTTCCGGCCGGTGCGCTGCCGTCCAGCTTAAATCTGTAAACGGCCCTGCAACCATCCGCCTTCGCGTTGCGATCCGCGCCGCCGCCTAGTAGAATCGCTGTGTCGCCGGTCAACCTGTGGGCTTGAAGGCGGCCGGACGACCATCACCAAAAACTCCTCTTGTTCTGCGGCGCGGCGGAAGAAAAGGAGAATCCAGGACATGAACGGTTCAACGGACGTGCACGCACGGGCGAGCGGCAGATTTCGGCGGTTGGTCTTTGCGATGGCATGCCTGGGGGCGGCCGCGGTGACGTGGCAATCCGCCCGCGGTGGCGATTCCGTCGCGGCAACCAAAGCGGACATCCCGCAGGCCCGCTTCCTCTCGGCCTTGGACCTGGCGGGCCGCGCCCACCGCATCGGCAATGGCGAAGGCTACCGTGCGGTGGCGCTCGTGTTTATCACGACTGAATGCCCGATCGCGCGCGAGTACGTGCCGGAGCTGAACCGGATCGCCGCCTCGTTGGCCGACAAGCCGGCCAGGTTCTACGGCGTCATATCCGAGCCCGGCGTCACTCGCGCCGCCGCCGACAAGTTCCAAAAGGAATTCAAGATCGAGTTCCCGATCCTGTTCGACGCCTCGGGCGAGTTGGCCGGCACCTTCAAGCCGACGCACGTGCCCGAGGCCTTCGTCCTCGACAAGAACGCCCAGGTCGTCTATCGCGGCCGGATCGACGATCAATACGGCGAAGTGGGGAAGAAGCGTCCGGCCGCCACCACGCACGACCTGGCCGACGCCTTCACGGCGATCCTCGACGACAAGCCGGTGGCCGTCGCCCGCACGACGCCGGTGGGCTGCCTGCTTGAGACCAAGCGCCCGGCCGGCGAGGCCGCGAAGGCGACGTACAACCGCGACATCGCGCCGATCCTGTTTGCCAACTGCGCGGAATGCCATCGGCCGGGCGAGGTCGCCCCGTTCTCGCTCTTGTCGTACGACAACGCGTCGAAGCGGGCCGAGTTCCTGGCCGACGTGACGCGCGATCGCCTCATGCCGCCGTGGAAAGCGGAGATCGGCCACGGACGATTCCTGGGCGAACGGCACTTGACCGATAAGCAAATCGAGTTGATCGCCGCGTGGGCCAAGGCCGGCGCGCCCGAGGGTGACGCGGCCGATCTGCCGCCGCAGCCGCAGTTCGCTTCCGGCTGGCGGTTGGGCAAGCCGGACCTCGAGCTCAAGGCCCCCGCGCCCTTCACCGTACACGCCAGCGGCGAAGACGTCTTCCAGCACTACATCATCCCGCTCGACCTGCCCGAGAACAAAATGGTGGTCGGCTACGAATTCCGGCCGGGCAACCCGTCGGTCGTGCACCACGCGATCCTGTTTTTGGACAATTCCGGAGTCGGCCGCCGTAAGGATGCGGAAACGCCCGAGCCCGGCTACACCACCTTTGGCTCGATCGGCATCCCGGTCGCCGGCATCATCGGCGTGTGGACGCCGGGCATGACCCCGCGGTACTACCCGCAGAACGCCGGCATGCCGGTCCGCAAGGGGACCGACTTGGTGCTTCAGTTGCACATGCACCCGACGGGCAAGGAGGAGACCGACCAGTCGACCGTGGCCCTGTACTTCGCCGACAAGCCGGTCGACCGCACCATGTCGCGCAATCCGTTCGTGGTGGGCTCGATCCTGATCGACATTCCGGCCGGATCGCGCGACCACACGGTCACTTCGTCGGTGACGCTGCCGGCCGACGTGACGTTGATCTCGCTCTTGCCGCACATGCACTTGATCGGCAAAGAGATGAAGCTCACGGCCACCCTGCCCGACGGCAAGGCCGAGGACTTGATCTGGATCAAGGACTGGAATTTCTACTGGCAAGACAACTATGTGTTTCACGAGCCGGTGAAACTGCCCGCGGGCACAAGGCTGGACGTGACGAGCCGGTACGACAACTCGGAGGAGAACCCGCTCAACCCCAGCAAGCCGCCCGAGCGCGTGCTGTTTGGCAACGGCAGCACGCAGGAGATGTGCTTCGGCATCTTCCAGCTCGTGGTCGATCAGCCCAGCCAGGAACGGCAGCTTGCCGGCGCGCTCATGCAGACGCTGTTGCGCGACTGGACCACCTCGAAGCTCGACAACGAGGCGCGGGCCAAGATCCTCGACGAGGCCGGCAAGCTGTTCGGCGGCCGCGGCGGCGAATTCGGCGCCCTATTGGGCGGCCGGCGCGGGCAAGGACGACCGGGCGGCGACCGCGATCAACCTGGCCCAGACCAGCAAAAGCAGTGACCGGTGGTCGGCGGACAGAGAAGGAACTGTCGTACCCCTTCGCAACGGCTCAGTCGCCTCGGGGGTGCCTGGGGCAAAGCGCAGTAGGCCCCAGCGTGCCGATGGTTCTGGGGCAAGCTGCGCTTTGCCCCCGCCACCCGATGATGCGCGCAAGCATCAAGCGACCTCAGAGGACACAGGAGAACTGCAAAGTCCGGGGTCTGGCTCATTTTTCGGCACACGCGGTCTTCAATCCTTCCGACGGACCTTCGGCCGAAAAATGTGCCTGACCCCCTCTCCCACGACTCAGAGGACACACGGCCGTTCTGTTTTTCAAAATGGCGAGGCGGGAAAATGGGACTGGCTCCGAGCATAAACAGCGCCAGTCCTTTCAGACGAACGTTGCGTCTCGGTGCCTGTCCCACTTTCCCGCCGGTGCGCCGCCGGCAAGCTTAAATCTGTGAACGGCCCTGTCAGAGGACAGTCAACAGTTGACAAACAAGCGGCCGTAACTGTCCACTAACCACTGTCCGCTGACCACTAACTTCCACGGAGGGCGCGAGGATGGCGACGGTAAAGCCAAGTCATAAGCTCACGTTCCGCGACCGGCTATCGCGGTTGAACTTTCTGCAAGCGGCGAAGCTCATCGGCGACGAGGGGCGCCGGCTGATCATGGCCGGCTCGCAGCGCGAGATCGATCTGCGCGAGGACGTCTATCTGGGCGGCGATCTGTTTCGCGTCAAGTTCCTGGCACGCGACGGCGGCGTCGAGGCGATCGCCACCCTCACGCTCACCGGCGAGGCCAAGGACCGGCTCCGCTGGAACTGCGACCGCTGCGACGGCGCGTGCGAGCACGTCGGGGCCATGTTTTCGGTTCTGCTGGAGAACAAATCGTCGTTCGGCCTCGCCGCGCCGCCGCCGGAGCGCGAGCCCGTGCCCGACCTCTCCGAAGAGGAACTCGTGCGCCGCGCCGTGGCCGACCGCCAGGAGCGGGCCCGCTCCGAGAAGATGAAAATCGCCACAAGCGATCCCGCCGCGCCATGGGCCGACTACGCCGTCACCAGCCTCTTAAGCGGCAAAACGTACAAGGTCGCGCTGCGCGGGCTGGCCGAAGGGGAATCGTATTGCTCCTGCCCCGACTTTCGCGCCAACACGCTGGGCACGTGCAAGCACATCCTCAAGGTGATCGCCGCCGCGCGACGCAAGTTCACGCCCGCCCAGCTCCGCCGGCCCTATCGACAGAAGCAAATCGCTGTTTACCTCCGCTATGGCGCCGAGATTGCGCTATGGGTAGGCGCGCCGGACAAGCTGCCCCCCGATGCATCGAAGATCGTCCATCCGCTCGTCGGCAAGCCGGTGAACGACGTGCTGGACCTGATGCGGCGGTTGAAACGGCTCGAGGCGATCCCGCACGAATTCCAGGTGTATCCGGACGCCGAGGAGTTTATCCAGCAGCGCCTGCACGAAGAGCGCATTCGCGGGTTCGTGGACGAGATCCGCCGCAACCCGGCGCGCCATCCGCTGCGCACGGCCATGTTGAGAGTGCCGCTCTTGCCGTATCAGCTTGATGGCATCGCGTTTGCCGTCGGCGCCGGCCGGGCCGTATTGGCGGACGACATGGGGCTGGGTAAGACCATCCAAGGCGTCGGCGTCGCCGAGCTGTTGGCCCGCGAAGCCGGCATCCGCAAGGTGCTGGTCATCTGCCCGGCGTCGCTCAAGTCGCAATGGCGCAATGAAATTCACCGCTTCTGCGACCGCGACGTACAGCTCATCGCCGGCCGCACCGCCGAACGGACGAGCCAGTACCAGAAGGACTGCTTCTTCACGATTTGCAACTACGAGCAGGTCCTCCGCGACCTGTTGTCGATCGAGCAGACGCCCTGGGACCTGATCGTGCTCGACGAGGGACAGCGGATCAAGAACTGGGAATCGAAAACGGCGCGGGTCGTCAAGGGGCTCAAGTCGCGGTTCGCCCTGGTGCTGTCCGGCACGCCGCTCGAGAATCGCCTCGATGACCTGTATTCGGTAGTGCAGTTTGTCGACGACCGCCGGCTGGGGCCGGGCTTTCGCTTCTTTAACCGCCACCGCGTCGTCGACGAGAAAGGGAAGGTGCTTGGTTACAAACGGCTGGACCACTTGCGTGAGCGGTTGCGCCCCATCCTGCTTCGCCGCACGCGCGAGAGCGTCAAGCTGGAGCTGCCGGAGCGGACCACCGACATCGTCCGCATTCCGCCCAGCGACGAGCAGAAAGCGCTGCACGACGGCCACATGAAGACCGTGGCCTCGATCGTCGCCAAAAAGTTCCTGACGGAGATGGACCTGCTCAGGTTGCGCGCGGCCCTATTGATGTGTCGCATGGCGGCCAACGCCACGTACCTGGTCACCAAGGAGTACCCCAGTTGGTCCACCAAGCTCGAGCGACTGGCCGAGCTTTTCGACGATCTGATGGACGAGGCCGACCGGAAGGTCGTCCTCTTCTCCGAATGGACGACCATGCTCGATTTGATCGAGCCGATGTTGGGAAAGTGCAAGCTCCCCTTCGTGCGGCTCGACGGCTCGGTACCCCAGAAGCAGCGGCAGGCGATCGTCCACGAGTTTCAAACGTCGCCAAGCTGCCGATTCTTCCTCGCCACCAACGCCGGCAGCACGGGCTTGAACCTTCAAGCCGCCAATACCGTCATCAACGTCGATTTGCCGTGGAACCCCGCCGTGCTCGAACAACGGATCGGCCGCGCGCATCGTATGGGCCAGAAGCGGCCCGTGCAGGTACACGTGCTGGTGACCGAGCAAACGATCGAGGAGAACTTGCTGGCCACGCTGTCGGCCAAGAAAGACCTGGCGCTGGCGTCGCTCGATCCCCAGTCGGACGTCGACCAGGTGGACCTGGCGTCGAGCACGGAGGAACTGAAGGCCCGCTTGGAAATCCTGTTAGGCGCAAGGCCCGAAGCGCCGCGCGACCAGTCGGCCGCTGTGGCGGCGCCGGGCGCCGTGGTCGAGGACGAGCATCGCGGGCGCGTGGCCGCCGCGGGGGGAGAACTATTGGGCGCGGTGTTCAACTTCCTCGGCGAGTTGACGGCCGACCGTCCCGACGTCCCGCCGCCGCGCGAGCCGGTCGTCCGCGATCTGCGCGCCCGGCTCGAGCAATGCGTCGAGACAGGCGCCGACGGGCGGCCGCGCCTCGCGTTCACCCTCCCCAACCAGCAAGTGCTCGACGGACTGGCCCAATCGCTCGCCCGGCTGCTGTCGATCGGCAATCCGTCTGCGTGAACAATGGGGGCGGGGCATCCTGCCCCCCACATGCGCTCGTTAGGATCGACCGAAAAATAACTTCTCCTCAATACCCTCGCCCCTTGCGGGAGAGGGCACCCGTGAGGGGTCGGAGAATCAGGAAGTTATTTTTCGGTCGATCCTTAGTGGGCCCAAAGGGGCAAGATGCCCGCCCCCGCGATGGCGTCGCGCGGCGTCGTCGACTAAGTTGGCGCGGGGTAAGATTCGAACGCACTCAGAATCGCCGCGACTCACTCTTGCAGGACATCGACCCATGCGCACGCTGCTGTTTGTCTGTTGTGGCCTTGTTCCGAGCGCGCTCGTGGCCCCGCCTGCCTGCGCGGAGGATAGCGATGCAAAGCGGCTGGCCGAGGCCGTGGCCCCGTACGTCGACGCGCAGACGCTCTTTATCGCCCACATCGATTTGCGGGCCTTCGACGGCGTGAAGAGCATCGCCAGCTTGGCCGAACTTGCGCAATTGTCCGACCGGACCCGCAACCAGCTACAGGCCGACGCCACCCCCATCAACGTGTTGACTGGCGGTCTGCCCGAGGGAAGCACCGCCGACGTCTTTATCGTCGTCAGCATCGCCGACGTGGCCCGGTTGCCGCTCTTCTTCCTCATGCCGCTGGCGGGCAACACGCCGGCCCGACCAGTCGCCCCGGAGCTGCGCCGCGCCATCGCGAAGTCGCTTCACGTGCAGTTCAAAAGCGAAGAGATCGCCGGCTCGCTGGTCACGGCCCATCCGGCCACGCTCGAACGGCTGAAGAAGGCGCAAGCGACGCCGCGGCCCGAAATCGCCGCCGCCTTCGAGGCCGCGGGCACCAGCGCCCTGCAACTGCTCTTCATCCCGTCGATCGAGATTCGCCGATTGATCGAGCAATTGTTGCCGACGCTGCCGGCCGACTTGGGCGGCGTGCCCACCAAGACGTTCACGCAAGGCGTCGCGTGGGGCGTGGCCGGCGTCGAGCTGGCGCCCAAGAAAACGGCGGTGCACGTGGTGATTCAATCGGCCGACGCCGAGGCCGCGGCGACGCTCGAGCGCGAGCTGCCCGCCGCGATCGCGGCGCTCGGCAAGCTGGACCAGGTTCGCCAGACGATCCCCATGTTCGACGAGCGCGCTCTGGAACTTGTGCCAAAGGCCTCCGGCGATCGGCTGACGCTGGACCTGACCGAGGAAAACGGCGGGTTGAAGGCCGTGGCCGAGGTTCTGGCCCCATTGGCCGGCGGCATTTACTCACGATTCCTCTCGCGTTAGCCGCCGCCGCGGCAGTCACACGGTGCACACGTCACGCCGCGCAAACACCCATCCGGCGGCGGTCCACAGGACGCCCCCGGCGGCCAAGAGCACGCCCATGTCTCGCCAGGGCACGGTTCCATCGCGGAACACGTACAGCGGCCGGTAGTAGTTCAAAAGGCCCAGGAACTGCACGCGCTCGGCCGGTTCCCAGAATTGCGCAAGAAAATTGAGCAGAAAAGAGGAGAGCAAAATCACGAACACGACCGTGATGGCTGGCCCGCGCCGATCGCTCGCGGCCGACACCAGCCACGCCAGCCCGCCCACGGCGACGTACACGCAGAACAGATTGGCCACGACGACTATCATTCTGCCGAGCCGCGGCCGCTCGCCACCTGGGACGTTCCACCCGCCCAGCTCGTTCCCCACGAAGCCCGCCACCAACATCGCCAGCCCGGCCGCCAGCCACACGACCGTTTCGGACCGCACGATTTCCCACCGCGTCACCGGCAGCCCCAACAGCACGTCGGCCGTGCCGCGGTCGATCTCGCCCGCCGGTACCCGCGTGCAACACACCAGGGCATGCGCCCACACGGTCGCCAGCACAACCGGGTGCACCCAGGAGAGCGAAAAGAACGTCTCGGGCCCCAACTGGTTGGAGACCTCGGTGCCGAGCATCGCGCTTAAGAACGTTTGCATGAAGCGCAATTGCAGCATGGTTTCGGCGAACTGCCCCTGCAAAGTCGGCAAGACGTAGGCCAACAGCGCTTCGAAGGCCGCCAACAGCGCGCCACAGAAGAGCGTGGCCGGCCACAACTCGCGGGCCGCCTTCACGATCAGGCCACGGTTCATCCAGGAGAACTGCAAAGTCCTGGGAGAGGGGGTCAGGCACATTTTTCGGCGGCTCCACTGGAAGAGATGGAAGAATCGCTTTGCGCCGAAAAATGAGCCAGACCCCGGACTTTGCAGTTCTCCTGGCGGTTCATCGTCGCTCCTCGCCCGCCGCGTAATACTGCTGAAAGAGCGTCTCCAGGTCGGGCCGGCCGATCGCCAGGTCGTCGATCGCGCGGTCCGTCAGCCAGCGCACCAGCCGCTCGACCGGCCCGTCGAGCATGCCGCTCCAGACGAGGCCGTCGCGTTTCGCCAGCCGCAGGAAGGCGGGCGGCTCGGTCGCGCGCGCCGCGTCGGCGTCCCGCCAGCGGATCGTCACCTCATGCCCGGCCCGGCTGCGCAGCGCCTCGAGCGATTCGTTGGCCACCAACCGTCCCTCGCGAATCATGGCCACGCGATCGCACAATTGCTCGACCTCGCTCAGCGTGTGGCTGGAGAAGAAGACGGTATGGCCGGCGGCTGCCATCTCCGACAAGAGGCGGTGCACCTCCAACTGCGCGAGTGGATCGAGCGTCACGGTCGGCTCGTCGAGCACCAACAGCCGCGGCCGATGCGCCAAGGTCAGGATCAGCCCCAGCTTTTGCCGCATGCCGCGCGACATCTTGCGAACCTTGACGCGCAGGTCCAGACCCAGCCGCTCGGCCAGCTCGCGCCCATAGGATGCCAGGTCGCGCCCGCGCACCCGGCCGAAGATCGACAGTGCCGCCGCGCCGTCGAGCCAGGAGTAAAGCCGCAGGTCGCCAGGCATGTAGCCGATCTCGGCCTTCACGCGCCGGCCGTCGCGCCAGCAGTCGAGCCCGAAAATCCGCGCCGTGCCGCGCGACGGGCGAAGCAGGCCCACCAGCACGCGGATGGCCGTGGTCTTGCCGGCGCCGTTGGGTCCGAGGAAACCGAAGATCGCCCCCTCCGGCACGGCGAGGTCCACGGCCTCAATGCCTCGCCGGCGGCCATAGCTGCGCGAGAGCGACTGGGTCTCGATGATCGGCACGCGCTCACCCTAATGCGTGGGGCGTCTTGATTTTTTCGCTGCTGTATACAGCCTACTGCGTACCGCTGACGGTTGCATGTCCACCTTCGCATTAAGGCCGCGGCCGCGCGCGTTGTATACCGTCGCGCCGCCCACGGCAGGGCGATTTCGAGAAAAGCAGAGCGCGACCCTTCCGCGAGCCGGGCGTCGCTTGCTAGAATGGCCCCTGTAACTGCGCGTGGCGGTGCTCACGTTGCGCGTGGCGGGTGTCATGCCCATGCTTGCGCTGGCGTGCATGCAACATGGGCGTGGCGCCCATTTTTTTGCGCGTGGCGAAGGAGTGGTTTGGCTCTCGATCGCGTGGCCGAGCCGCAGCAATTGGCTATCGATCCACAGATTCTGCAATACGTTCTTGCCGCCGCGGCGGGGGCGGTGTTCGCAGTGACCGCGTGGCGGTCGGCGCGCTACGTCGCCCGGTGGCTTTTTCGTCGCGGCAAGTCCACGCCGGAACTCCCCGCCGCGGACGCCAGTCTCGATCAACTGGCTCCCACCGGACCGCCCTCGAAGGGACCAAAACTGACTGCCTACAACGTGCCGGTGCGGTTGGTGATTCTCGTGCTGGCGCCGGTGGGGCGGGGCCGCGCGCAGCCGGCCATCGACCGGTTGCCGGGCATCATCGACCAGATCGTGCCGGACCTGCACGCCGTGGTGGTCGCGCACGGCACGCGGATCAAGCTGTGGCCACCGCAACTCAGCACGCACGGTTTCGCCGCCGCGCTATTTGCCAATATCCCGCTCCCCGAAAACCGCGGCCGCGGAACGCCCTGGTGTTCGATCGCCGGCCGCTTCCTGGCCGATGGCCAGCCGTGGCTCGCCGGCATGATCCTCCGCGCCGCGGGACCCAATAACCTCTCACAGGCAACGCTCGAGCACGAGCCGCAGTGGCTCGAAATCTTGCGGTGCACCTCATAGCTTCCGATTGATTCATGGGAAGTGGGAATGTCATGGGGAGGGCGAGGCTCCCGCCGAGCCGCGGCGCCGCTCGCCGGCGCCGGCTCAGCGGGAGCTTCGCCCCAGGAGAACGGCAAAGTCCTGGGAGAGGGGGTCAGGCACATTTTTCGGCCGAAGGTCCTTCGGAAGAATTGGGAACCGCACGTGCCGAAAAATGAGCCAGACCCCGACGTTGCAGCTTTCCCGCTTCGCCCCAGGGCCATTTTGTTTTTCAAGATGGCGAGGCGGGAAAATGGGACTGGCTCCGAGCCCACAGAGCGCAAGCCCTTTCAAACGAAGGTTGCGTCTCGGTGCCTGTCCCACTTTCCCGCCGGCGCGCCGCCGCTCAGGGTGAATATGTGAAAGGCCCTGCGCTTCGCCCGCCCATCCTGGGCACCTACTCTCCTCCCCGCTACAATAGTCACGCACTTCGCGTCCGTCCCTCCTGGCGTGGCAAAACCCTGGAGGTCAACATGGACAACAATTGGCGCAAGACCGCCTGCATCCTGTGCAGCATCAACTGCGGGATCGAGGTCGCGGTCGACGGCCGGCGGATCACCCGCATTCGCGGCGACAAGGCCCACCCAAGCTCGCAAGGCTACACCTGCGAGAAGGCCCAGCGGCTCGATTACTATCAGAACGGCCGCCACCGCCTGACCACCCCGCTGCGCCGCCGGGCCGACGGCACGTTCCAGCCGATCGACTGGGACACGGCCATCCGCGAAGTGGCCGCTTCGCTGGTCAAAATCCGCGACACCCACGGCGGCGACAAAATCTTCTACTACGGCGGCGGTGGGCAGGGCAACCACCTCGGCGGCGCTTACGCCCGCGCGACCCGCGCCGCTCTGGGCTCGATCTACACCTCCAACGCGCTGGCCCAGGAGAAGACGGGCGAGTTCTGGGTTGACGGTCAGCTCTACGGCCGCCCGCGCTGCCACACCACCGGCGACTTCGAGCACGCCGAGGTGGCCGTGTTCGTCGGCAAAAACCCCTGGCAGTCGCACGGCTTCCCCCGCGCCCGCGTGGTGCTGAAAGAGGTCGCGGCCGATCCCGCCCGGACCCTGATCGTCATTGATCCGCGCCGCACCGAAACCGCCGAACTGGCCGACTATCACCTTCAGGTCCGGCCCGGCGGAGACGCCTGGTGCCTTAGCGCGATGCTGGGCGTGCTGGTGCAAGAAGACCTGATCGACCGTGCTTTCCTCGCCGAGCACGCCAGCAATGGCGAGCCACTTTTCGAGGCCCTTCGCGGCATCCCGATCGCCGACTATTGCGCGCGGGCCGGCGTGCCCGAAGAGCAGGTCCGCGCGGTGGCCCGCCGGATCGCCGGCGCCGCCAGCGTGTCGATGTTCGAGGACCTCGGCATCCAGCAGGCGCCGCACAGCACGCTCAACTCGTATCTTGAAAAGCTCATTTACCTCTTGACCGGCAACTTCGCCAAGCGCGGCGCGATGAACATCCACACCGGCATGGCCAGCCTGGGCGGCGGCGGAAAGGCCCGCACGAGCCCCGTCACCGGCCAGCGGATCATCACCGGGCTGATCCCGTGCAACGCCATCCCTGACGAGATACTGACCGATCACCCCAATCGCTTCCAGGCGATGATCGTCGAGAGCACCAACCCCGTCCACTCGCTGGCCGACAGCCAGCGGATGCGGGCCGCGCTCGACGCGCTTGAGTGCGTCGTGGTGATCGACGTGGCCCTGACCGAGACGGCCCGGCACGCGCACTACGTGCTGCCGGCCTCCTCGCAGTTCGAAAAGTGGGAGGCGACGTTCTTCAATCTCGAGTTCCCGGAGAATGTCTTCCATTTGCGGGCGCCGCTCTTCGATCCGCTGCCGGACACGCTCGCCGAGCCGGAGATTCACAGCCGGCTGGTCCGCGCCATCGGCGGACTCAGGCCCGAGGACCTGGCCCCCTTGCACGCGGCCGCGGCCCAGGGCCGGGCCGCCTACGGCGCCACCTTCATGCAAATGGTGGGCGAGCGACCCGACCTGGCGGGCATGGTGTCGGTGATCCTCTACGAGACGCTTGGTCCCACGCTTGGCCCGGGCCGTGCGGCCGCCGCGCTCTTGTGGGGCGCGGCGCACACCTGCGCCATGAGCTTCCCCGAAAGCGTCCGCCGCGCCGGATTCACCGGCGAAGGATTCGAGCCCGGCGAACGCCTCTTCGAGGCGATCCTCAACAGCCGCTCGGGCGTGACCTTCACGATCGACGAGTACGAAGACACGTGGAAGCGACTGGCCACGCGCGATGGCCGCGTGAACCTGGCCGTGCCGGAGCTGCTTGCGGAGCTTGCCCGGCTTGCCGCCGAGCAGCCGGCCCGCGATCCGCGGTTTCCATTCGTGCTCACGGCGGGCGAGCGCCGCTCGTCGACCGCCAACACCGTGCTTCGGAACCCGGCCTCGCGCGGGAAGGAGGCGGCGGGCGCGCTGCGGATCAGCCCGGCCGATGCCGAATCGCTGGGCGTGACCGCGGGCGCGCGCGTCCGCGTCACCACGAAGCGCGGCGCGGCCGAAACCGTCGTCGAGATCACCGACCGCATGCAGTCCGGCCACGTGAGCCTGCCCAACGGCCAGGGCCTTGTGTATCCAGGCGACGACGGCCACGAAGCGGTGCACGGCGTGGCCCCCAACGAGCTCACAGCAAGCGACCACCGCGACTGGCTAGCCGGCACACCCTGGCACAAACATGTGCCAGCGCGCGTGGAAGCGGTCGCCGCAGCGATTAGCGATTAGCAATTCGCCGGAGCTGGCGCCCGCGGAGAACGCCGCCGACACGCTTGCGCCGCAGCAATTAGCAACTAGCGACTAGCAATTAGCCGGAGCTCGCGCCCGCGACATTGTCGCATTTGAGCGCTAGTCGCTCTTCATTGCCTACTGCCCTCTGCCTACGGCCTACTACTCATCCATCACCGCTGGCGGCCCCGAGCTGCTTTCCAAGCAGCTTCTTGCAGCACCGCCATGTCCCGCTTGTCGAGGCCCTCTGGCCCGGATTCGATGCCGATGGGATTCTGCTTCAGAAGCGTGGCAAGGAACACGCAGGCCGCCAGGTACGATCCGGCCAGCGTCGGGTGGCTTTGGTCCCGGTCGTGGAGCACGGGCTTGTCGTGCGCGGCCAGAAAGCTCTGCCAGGCCGTGCCCACCGGAACCACGATCGCGTCTAGTTCTTCGCCGATCGCGTTGTACGCGTCGGTGATCGCCTGCTGCGCCTCGGGCGTGTGCCGCCGGGCCCAGGTCATGTAGAGCACCGTCTTCGCGCGGGCCCGCTTGATCGACTCGTCGAACAGCCGCACGTTCTCGGCCATGCGTTTGGCGTTCTTCACCGGCAGAGTGCTTTGCTCTTGCAGCACGACGTAGTCGTAGCCGCCGGTCTCGATCTTCTTGGCGGCCCAGCCGGCGTTCCAATGATTCCGCAGCGAAGCCCCGCCGACACTGATCAGCTCGTGTTCGACGGACAACCCCCGCGCCGAGGCCATCCCGGCCAACAGCCCCGGCACATTGTTGCGAGCCGTGAAGCTGTTGCCGATGAACAGGATGCTGATCGAATGCGGGCGCTCAGTCTTGGCCATGGAACTTTCAGTCCCGGTACTGATAGAGCAACGTCCCTCTGTCACGGCCAATCGACGGCGAGGTTGGGTTGACGCTCCTTCAGCACTTGGATCCCGTTTGCGGTCACTTTGGTGCCGCGCAGGTCGATAAGGCGCAATCGCGGAAAATTGCTCAGATGCTTCAGCCCTGCATCCGTTATCCCCGTATATGGCAGTGAGAGAATATCCAGCCCCGTCAATTCCGTCAAAGAAGCGATGCCGTCGTCCGAGATCGACGTGCCGCCAAGGTACAGGTGTTTCAAACGTGGAAGTGCGTTAAATGCGACGATGCCCGAGTCGGTGACCCGTATGCCGGCCAGGTCGACCGCCCAGAGATTTGTCAGCCCGCGGACATGCGCAAGCGCGGGGTCACCTATGGCCGTGTTTTCCGCGCAAAGCATGATTACATTCGGTACGATGTCCAGAATGGCCATGTCCGCATCGGTGAGCGCGACGTTCGAAACGTCGACGCAGAACCCATCGTCCGCGCGCGACCGGGCGCCAAACATCTTGCTGATCTCGCTTTCGCGCGACATCTTGCCGCCGAGCGCGGCGATCCGCGTCGCAGCCCTGTGTTCCTGAATCGCCAGGGCAATGTCAGCTCGCCACCATGCCAGCGGGATCGCGGCAACCGCCAGGAGGACGAACATCGTCCTCAGCCCGAACTGGAACCAGCGGCGGCGGAGTGATTTTGGCATCATTGCAACCTGAGGTCTCGGGGGAGTGGCTAAACTCAGGGTACTGGGGGTGGCTATGGTTCGACCATCCACAGGACCGTCGCCTCGGGAAATAGACACTCCGCTCTCGCAAGCTGCGCCTTCTCGGCCTCGCTTAGGGGTTTCGACGATTCCTTCCACAGGCAGCCGTATCCTCGCTCGCCAAAAAGGCCGAGTAGCCCTGGGGCTTTCGCGGGGGCGTCGACGTGAAGCGGCCCCCACGCGCTCGAATCCCAATCCGAAAGCGCTGCATGCCGCTCGTGAATCCAGTTCAGATAATATGCCAGGATTGCCCCTACTACCGTCATCACGGCGAACAAGGTCCCCAGCCCGAACTGGAACCAGCGGCGGCGGGGTGGGGACGTGGGCAACATAGCACTACTCGACTTCAATTCTTCGGCTTGGCGGCACCGCGCTCCGGCTCGAAGCGGTGCGTCGTGATATCGCAGTCGGGCAACGCCTGGCGGAGCCGTTCGACGGCCGCGTCGCTGAACCAGTCGCCTTCGAAGCGCAGCTCGCGAAGCTGCGCGCAGGCGGACAGATTATCGAGCGCCACGTCCGTCATCGGACACCGTAAGGGAGCGCCACGGCCATCGTAGGAGAACGTCAGCGACGTGAGCTTTGCGAGACCGGTTAGCTCGACAATTCCCTTGTCGGAGACGCGCGTATAGTCAAGCGTGAGCGATTCCAGTTTCGGTAGCGCCGTCAACGCCTCCATTGCACCATCGTCAAGCTTTGGAGCGCCCTCGAAGCGGAGCCGCGTGAGGTTCGGTTGATGCCGCAAGCGGTCAATGCCGGTGCCGGAGACATCCGTCGCTTGAAACACGACTTCCTTTAGCGAAGGGAGCAGTTTCAATCGCTCGACCTGCGCGTCGGTGTCGGCGGTACTGTAAAAGACAACGGTCGAAGTGCGGCCGGCTTCGACTTCTGCAACCTGAAGGTCGATGAATCTCTCTTCCGCTTCCCGGATCTGCCGCTGTGCGTCCTCCCTCCTCTTCGGCTCGGCGACGATGCCTGCAACCATTAGAGCCAAGACGAGCGCGCCGACACAGAGCAGCAGTATCTCGATAGGCCCGATTGAGGTCGCGCGACGACGTGGTGCGTCGGAGGACATGATCGTGATTGTACCACGGAGAGCCGGCTATTTTGCATCCGGCAGACGTAGCGCTAACCGCAGCAGCCGTGGCCGCTGCATCGTCCCCACCCCGAACTGGAACCAGCGGCGACGGGGTTTGGGCGTGGCGGTCATGGGGAACGCCCAGTGGTCGCGCTTACTTCCAGAGTTCCGATCGTTCAAGAACCAGACCCTTCTGGACCTGCCGCTTTCGCGGAATTGCTGCGAGTCGTCAATCGGTCTTGGGCGGAAACGGTCGGACATTCGTCTCTGGGAACAGCCGCCGAACATGAACCAGTTCATCATCCGTGGTTTCTGCGGGCAGGAGAATCGCCGTGCCGATGCCGCCTTCGCCAAACGAGCCTAGGGGCCACGGCGGCACCCCCTCCCACGGGAGGCCGACTGTTGAGATTATCACATTGTCGCGAGGCTTTCGATCGACGGTGGACATAAAAGACATTCTACCGCACCGGCTGCTTAACGTGCGTCCGCTGCCATCCGCGCCGCTTCGTCGTAGGCGTCGATCTCGGCCTTGCGGGCCTTCGCTTCGGCCAGCGACGGCTCATCAGAGACTCCCATCATCCACTCCGAGGCAGGTCCATAGGCGAAGTTTCTAACCTGCTCGACGCGTTCCAGATGTGAGGCCGCCGCCTTGCGGCGATCCGCGAACGGCACGGCTGCCTCGGCGCGAAACAACCGGAGCGACGCCTCACAAGCGTCCTTCGCCGTCGCGGCGTATGTTTGAAACGCGGAGTATGTGCGATCCCATTCGGATCGCGCCTGTTCGCGAGCGGCCCGGAGGTGAAGCCAGTAGGCGGCTATCGCGCAGGCCGTCACCGCGAGGAACATCGTCCCCAGCCCAAACTGGAACCAGCGGCGGCGGGGCTTTGAGTCTCTGCGACCCGTCTCAGGACCTGGATTGTTGGCCTCACATTGATCTGGCATCGCGAATCACCAGGAACGGGAAGCAACGAGATCTATCCACAGATTACACAGATTTCACAAATTGAACGACCAGGAATGGCTGCGGCACGTCCGCAAAATCTCTGTGCCCTCGGAGCCCTCGGTGGCCAGTCCTCTTCGCACGGCAACACGGAAAAAGACCTCCGGGATAAACCCGGAGGCTCGCTTGTCTGCGCATGAGGTCCGGCGGCGGCGCGATTGGAACTGCCCGCTGCCTACTGCCGGCTTCAACTGCCTACTATTCTCCAGCCGGTCGACGATCAGGTTGCCGATATTGAGGCAGGCCGTGGCGGCCGGCGAGGGGGCGTTGCCGACGTGATCACTCGAAGGTGCTCCTGGATCAAGAAATCGTCGACCAGGCTGCCGTCGCGCGCAAGCGCCTGCGCCCGCACGCCCGCCGGCGCCGCAACCAAGTGCTCGGCGCGGATTTCGGGCACCAGGCGCTGGAGGGAGTCGATGATCCTCAGCCCTGGCCAGCGCCAATAGCGGTGCTGTTTTATCACCGATGGGAGCTGCCAGGACGCAACGGCCGACACCGTCATCAAAACAAACAGCCTCCCCAGCCCGTACTGGAACCAGCGGCGGCGGGGCCTGGTTGTGCGTCGGTCATGGGGCCAGGGCCCTTGCGCACAGGCGGACTATCTCCGCGGCTGGGGATTTGCAATCGCCCGCGGGTTCACTTCTGCAAATAAAGCCAGACGAAGCCGGTCATTTCCTCCCGAATGAAACTGGCGCGTTCCGTGTATAGTTTTTGCACGCGCTTTTGGACCTCGGCCTGCTTCTTCTCGTCGTTGGCCGTGGAATTCATTTCCGCGATGACAGCCTCCCACTCCTTCTGCCACTGGGCCGACTTCGTCTTCATCTCCTCCTCGCTCAACCCCTTGGCCGGCGAGATGAGCGTGATCATGTCGCCCGCCAGGATGTCGAGCTTGCCGTCGGAATTGATGTCATCGACCCAAATGCGGGTGGCCGCGACGGGGCCTTTGAGATCGGCTTCGTCCAGCGTTCGCCCCGGCGCAGCAGGCGTGGCCCGCTCGATGAGCGTTTGAAAGGGCTTCAGCGTCGGCGGTTTGCCAGGGCCTGCGCTATTCTCCGCCCATTGGACGCCCCCCTCGCTCGACCCGCTGAGCAAGTCCAGATCGCCGTCATGATCCCAGTCGATCAAAAACGGGTCGCTGTGGTTGCCCTTGATCTTGAGCGGGCCGCCTTCGCCGGCAACCAGCTCTCCCTTGGGCAGGAAGCGGCCCTTGCCTTCGCCCATGAACAAGTAGAAGGTGCCGGTGAAGTTGCCGGTGATCAGATCCAGCTTGCCGTCGCCGTCCCAATCGACGGCGGTGGGCCGGGTGCAAATGCAGTCGATCCAAGCGTCCTTGTCGGCGCCAAGCGGGATGAGCAGGGGCTCGCCGTCCGTGCCCTTGAGAACTTCCGCCTTCTGGAAAGTCCCGTCGGCTTTGCCCCACAGGACTTGAAACAGCCCCGCCATCGGCTTGCTGTCGCGCGAATACGATCCGGAGAGAATGTCGTTAAAACCGTCGCCGTTGAGGTCCACAAACTGTGGAGTGGAGCTCGTGCATCACCACACGCCCGGCACTTGGGCGACCTCCCCGTCGGCCTTCAGCCACTCGCCGGCGGCGAGCTTGCCATCACCGAGATTCTTGAAGACGCGAATCTTTCCCATGTTGAACTGCCCGACGAGCAGGTCCTTTTTGCCGTCGCCGTCGATATCGGCCCAGCACGGCGCCGCATAGCCCGGGCTTTCGACGCGAATGGCCGCGCCCGCGGCTTCCAAGCGCACCGGCTTGTCAAACTCGACAGCCCTGACGGCGATCGCGGAGACGAGCAAAATTGTCGCGACGAGTAGCGGTTTCATCGACATGGCCCTCCTGTTGTGAAGGTGTGTTCGAGAAGCGACTAGCGGACGCCGCCCTCCGCCCTAGTTATACCCGATCTTAGCCGACATGATGCGCGACACGATCTGAATAAGGACCGGCCGAAAAATAACTTCGGTACATTCATCGCGGGAATCGCTTGCCGAGCTATAACCGAAAGTTGTGGATGAGATGAGTTGAAAAAGGCGGCGTACTTGGGTTTGAATTTGGTTTAGTCACAAAGCCAATTCCCCAGGAGTACGCCACCATGGCCGAGCGTATCAATTCGACGCTGTCCTTGCC
>JACPPG010000015.1 GCA_016191115.1 Planctomycetia bacterium
GGGCCGTTCACAGATTCAAGCTGGATGGCGGCGCACCGGCGGGAAAGTGGGACAGGCACCGAGACGCAACGTTAGTCTGAAAGGACTTGCGCTGTTTATGCTCGGAGCCAGTCCCATTTTCCCGCCTCGCCATTTTGAAAAACAGAATGACCCCGCCGCCGTGACAGGAGAATTGCAAAGCCTGGGAGAGGGGGTCAGGCACATTTTTCGGCCGAAGCTCCTTCGGAAGAACTGAGAACCGCATGTGCCGAAAAATGAGCCAGACCCCGGACTTTGCAGTTCTCCTGGCCGCCGTGCTGGGTTGCCGCCGCGGATTCTGGCGTCGACGGGGCCGTGCAGCTACGCCGGGCGAAGGGCGGAATTAACGATCGTAACGGGTGGCATCGCCGCGAAGGCCACCGGAGCGGCCCCGCTTTGGCCAAGTCCAACGCTGCAAAGTGCTTGCAGCCCTTGTACGGCGAGGATAGCCTAGGAGAATCGTCCGAAAAGCTTCACTCGTCGGCAGGGTCTGCCCCAACAGTATGCGTCGCCACCCCACTTCGTCTGGGGCGCGGCCATCTGCTCGGTTCGAGTAGGAACAGAGGTTTCTCGGATGCGCCGGAGTGCGCGGGCCAGAACGATCGCGGCATCGACCGCGATTAACTCGCTTACGACCGGCGACCGTGGCGCGAACCGGCGGGATGACCCTAGGCGCGTCCATCGGTCGAGCATTTCCGAGAGCGCCCTAGCGCAAGGACCGCGACGTGTTGCCCTTGGCACGCGCGCCAAATTGGCGTCGCCCCGTTTGGTTAGGTGCATCCTCCAGAGGCCCCGTCAACGATGAGCCTTCTCCGCTTGTTTGGTTCCGGCGCCCGTCGTCGAAATTCGCAACGCCGCCGATCGCGCACGACGCGATTGGGCATGGAATGGCTCGAGCCGCGGACCCTGCTGGCCGCCGACGCGCTGGCCGCGGGATCGGCGCTGCACAACGCCAGTAACGCGCTCGACGTCAACGGCGACGGCACGGTGAGCCCGATCGACGCGCTATTGGTGCTCGGCGAGCTCAACGCCCAGGGCGCCTACACATTCTCCGCCAGCGCGCAGAGCGCCACATCCGCGCCGCGTGCCGCGGCCGATGCCGCGGGGGGCGGCAGCGGCACGCCCGCGCTATTTCTCGATACCAGCGGCGACGGGCAGCTCTCGCCGATCGACGCCTTGCTCGTCATCCGCGCGCTCAACGACCAGGCCGGGCACGACGTTCGCATTCGTCTGCAAGTGACCGACACGGGCGGCACGCCGATCACGTCGATTTCGCAGGGGCGGAATTTCGTGTTGCAGGCCTTCGTGCAGGACGTCCGTGACGGCGCAACCATGCCGGGGGTGGGAATCGCCTACACGGACGTGACGTTTAACTCCTCCCTGGCCACGCCCAGCGGGCCGATCGTCCACTCGACCGACTACCCGAACGCCCCCGCCGGCAGCACGGCCACGGCCGGGTTGATCGACGAGGCAGGCGGTCTGCAAAGCGCGCCGGGGCCTCTCGGCTCGGACGAGTTCCTGTTGTTCAGCGTGCAGATGCTGGCCGCGGGCCCGGGTGTCGTCACGTTCACCGCCGACCCGGCGGATATCTCGCCGCAGCACGACACCGCGTTGTTCGAACCACCCGCCAAGGTGCTCCCGGCCAACATCGACTATGGCAGCGTCTCGCTCACCATCGACGCGCTGCCAAGGCTCTCGGTCACCAACCAATCGATCGTCGAGGGGAACGCCGGCACTACGACCATGACGTTCACGGTCACGCTCGACAAGCCGAGCGACCAGACGATCACCGTCAACTACGCCACGGCGCCGGGCACCGCCGTGGACGAGGTCGCGGACCCGGCCCATCCCGACTTCCAATCCACCAGCGGCCTGCTCTCGTTCGATCCGCAGCAGACATCGAAGACCGTCCAAGTGACGATCAACGGTGATACGACACGCGAGCAGGATGAGCAGTTCTTCCTGAATCTCTCCACGCCTTCGAACGCCACGATCGACGTTGCCCAGGTTGCCGGCACGATCACCAACGACGACCCGATACCGAACATCTCCGTCGACGATCCGACCATCGTCGAAGGCACCGGAGGCGCCGAGTCGATTCAGTTCACCATCAGCCTCACCAACCCCAGCAGTCAGACTATCACCGTCCAGTACGCGACGAGTCCCGGCACGGCGACGGCGAACGTCGACTACGCCTCGGCCTCCGGCGTGTTCGCGTTCGAGCCGGGCGAGACTTCCAAGACGCTTGCCTTCGCGCTCGCCACGGATGCGGTCTTCGAGCTCGACGAAACCTTCTTCCTGAATCTGACCAACGCCCAGGGCGCCACGATCGCTAAGCCGCAGGGCACGGCCACGATCACCAACGACGACGCGGTCCCCACCCTGTCGATCGACAGCCCCGCCGTCATTACCGAGCCGACTGCCGGCACCACGCAGCTCGTCTTCACCGTGACGAAATCCGGCGGCACCGAGGTCGACTCGTCGGTTCACTGGACGACCGCCGCCGGCACGGCGGACGACATCAACACCAATCCCACCAACCAGGATTTTCAAGCCGCCAGCGGCGACCTGACGTTTGCCCCGGGTGAAACGACCAAGACCATCGCCATTACGATCAACGCCGACAACCTCAACGAAGCCAACGAGCAGTTCTTTGTCAACCTGTCCGCGCCGATGCGCGCCACGATTGGCACTGCGCAAGGCGTTGGCACGATCGCCGATGACGGCGATCCGGTGCCCGCTATGTCCATTAGCCCGGCCACGGCCGCGGAAGGCAATACGGGCACGACGCCGCTAGTGTTTACTGTCACGCTGGACCGGCCCAGCGGTCAGACCGTGACGGTGAACTTCGCCACCGCCGAAGGGGGCGGGGCCAACCCGGCCACCGAGGGCACGGACTACGATGCCAACAGCGGCACCCTCACCTTTGCGGCCGGCGAGACGAGCAAGACGATCACAGTCAATGCGCGCGGCGACACAACCGATGAGCCCGACGAGACTTTCCTCGTCAAGCTATCGGCCGCCACGCACGCCACGATCGAGATATCGCAGGCCACCGGCACGATCACCGACGACGATCCGCTGCCAGCGATCTCGGTCGATGATCCTTCGATCGTGGAAGGAACGGGCGGCTCGAAGTCGATCCCGTTCGCGGTCACCCTCTCCAACCCGAGCAGCCAGACGATTACCGTCCAATATGGGACGACCGCCGGCACGGCGCAAGCAGGGGTCGACTTCGCGTCGTCATCGGGAGTGCTCACGTTCGCGCCGGGGGAGACCTCGAAGCCGTTGCCCTTCGCGGTCGCCACCGACTCGGCCCCTGAGCCCGACGAGACGTTTTTCTTGAACTTGCACGACGCGTCGGGCGCTACGATCACCAAGGCGCAGGGCACCGCGACGATCGTCGACGACGACGGCACAATCGTTTCGGTCGGCAACGCCTCGGTCGCCGAAGGGAACACCGGCACCACGCAGCTCACCTTTACAGTCACGCTCTCGGAAGCCGTCGACCACGCCGTCACGGTCGGCTTCGCCACCGCCGACGCTGCCGGCGCAAATGCCGCCACGGCGGGCACGGACTACACCGCGAAGACCGGCACCGTCACCATCCTGGCCAACCAGACCAGCGCCACGTTCACCGTCGACGTCACGGGAGACACCACCGACGAGCCCGACGAAACGTTCCTCGTCAATCTCTCCGCGCCGACGGGCGGCGCCGCGCTCGGCACGTCGCAGGCCACCGGGACGATCACCAACGACGATCTGCCGGCCATCTCGGTAGACGATCCCTCGATCGTCGAAGGAACTACCGGACAGAAGTCGATCCAATTCACCGTCACCCTCTCCAACCCGAGCAGTCGGACGATCACGGTCGGTTTTGCGACGGCCGCCGGCACGGCGACGGCAACCACCGACTTCGCATCAGCGTCTGGGGTGGTCACGTTCCAGCCGGGCGAAACCTCGAAGACGCTTCCGTTCGCGATCGTCACCGACTCGGTCATTGAGCCGGACGAGACGTTTTTCCTGAACTTGAGCAACGCCCAGGGCGCCACCATCACCAAGGCGCAGGGCACCGCCACCATCGTCAACGACGACGGCATCCTCTCGATCGCCCCGGCGTCGATCGCCGAAGGGAATTCGGGCACGACGGCGCTGACGTACACGGTCACGCTTTCCTCGCCCGTCGACCGCGCCGTGACGGTGAATTTCGCCACCGCGCCCGACACCACGGGAGCGCATCCCGCCACCGAGGGCACGGACTACACCGCGAATAGCGGCGCCGTGACGTTTGCGCCCAACGAGACGACAAAGTCGATCACTGTGACCGTTAAGGGGGACACCACCGACGAGTTCGACGAGACCTTCCTGGTGAATCTCTCGTCACCGACCGGTGGCGTGACGATCGGCACGTCGCAAGCCATCGGCACCATCATCAACGACGATCAGCCGACGGTCTCGATCGCCGACAAAAGCGTCACCGAAGGGGATACGGGCGATAAGACGATGACGTTCAACGTCACGCTCTCGGCCGCCAGCGTCAAGACGGTCACCGTGCACTTTGCCACGGCAGGCGACAAGGACGCCACCGAGGGGAACGACTACCTGGCAACCAGCGGCGACCTCACCTTTGATCCCGGCCAGACGTCGAAAACGATCAGCGTCACCGTCAAGGGTGACACCCAGGGCGAACCGAATGAACGTTTCGACGTGAATTTGTCGGACCCCAGCAACGCCACGATCGGAGACGGCCAGGCCGTCGGCACGATCACCAACGACGACCTTGCCGTATCCATTGCGTCGGCCGCGGTTACGGAGGGGAACACGGGCACCCCGACCAAACTCGTGTTCACCGTCACGCTGTCTCAGGCTGTTGATCAGGACGTCACAGTGAACTTCGCCACGGCCACCGGCGGAGCCAATCCCGCCACCGACGCCGATTTCGCGGCGAAGACCGGTACCGTGACCATTCTCGCCAATCACACGACCGCTCAGATTTCGATCGACGTCAAGGGAGACACTTTAGACGAACCCGATGAGACGTTCCTTGTCAATCTCACCGACCCGAAAGGGCCCAACGGAATCGGGCTCGGCACTTCCCAAGCAACGGGCACGATCCTCGACGATGATCCACCGCCGGCCATCTCGATCGCCGACGCCAGTGTCGCCGAAGGCAATGCGGGCGACTCACCGACGATGACGTTCACCGTGTCGCTGCCGGTCGCCAGCGGCAAGACTGTCACTGTGAACTTCGCCACCGCCGGCGACCTCGATGCCACGGAGGGAACCGACTACACCGCCAGTAGCGGCGCCCTGACGTTTGCGCCCGGCGAGACGACAAAGTCGATCACCGTGACCGTCAAGGGGGACACGACGCCCGAGGCTAACGAGCACGTCCACGTCAACTTGACGGCCCCCAGCAATGCCACCATCGCCGACGGACAGGCCGTGGGCACGATCAGCAACGACGACGGCCTGGTCGCCTCGGTTGCCACGGCCGCGGTGGCCGAAGGCAACTCGGGCACCACGCCGCTCATCTTCACGGTCACGCTGACCCAGGCCGTCAACGACCCCGTGACGCTCAATTTCTCCACGGCGCCGGACACCGGCGGAGCGAATCCGGCCACGGCCGACATCGACTACGTGCCGAAGACAGGCACCGTGACCATCCCCGCTAACCAGACGACGGCTCAATTCTCGATCGACGTCAAGGGCGACACGGCCAACGAGCCCGATGAGACGTTCCTCGTCAATCTCTCCGCGCCAACAGGTGGCCCGACCATCGTCACGCCGCAAGTCACCGGCACAATCACCAACGACGATCCACTGCCGGCCATCTCGATCACCGACGCCAAGGTCGCCGAAGGCGACACGGCCGACACGCCGACGATGACGTTCAACGTCACGCTTTCGGCCGCCAGTGGCAAGACCGTTACCGTGCACTTCGCTACAGGGAACGATACCACCACGGGCGCCAATCGCGCAACGGCAGGGACCGATTACACTGCCAACAGCGGCGACCTCACCTTTGCCCCCGGCGAAATATCGAAGCAGATCAGCGTCACCGTCAAGGGGGACACGGATCCCGAGCAAAACGAGACCTTCCTCGTCAACCTGTCCGCTTCAGAGAGTGCTCCGCTAAACGCCACGATCGCCGACGGCCTGGCCGTCGGCACCATCCGCGACGACGAGCCGCTCACGGTCTCGATCGAGGACGCCGGCAATTTCACGGAAGGCCAGAGCGGGACGCAGAACTTCATCGTCCGATTGTCGCACGGCTCGGATGTCCCCGTGGACGTCGATTTCGCCACGATCGATGGAACGGCGAAGGCGGGAGAGGACTACACCGCCCGCACCGGCAGCCTGCATTTCGCGGCAGACGTTGCGACGCAGACCATCTCGATCACGGTCACCAACGACACGCTCGACGAAGAAGACGATGAGACGTACTCGGTCAAGATCTCCAATGCTCGCAGCGCCGGTGGCGCCGTACCGATCGCGGACGACACCGGGGACGCGATTATTGTCGACAACGACAACCCGCCGCGCATCGTCTTTACCCCCAAGCAAACGCAGAACGAAGGCGATTTCATCCCCGTGATCGTCCGGTTTGACCTGTTCCTCGTGAATGCCAGCGGCGCGATTGCGCCCAGCGCGAAGACCGTGTCGGTCGACTTCACGACCGCCGATGACACGGCCCTGGCGGGCATCGACTACATCGCGAAAAGCGGCACGATCACCTTCGCGCCCGGCGAAACCAAAAAGCAGATCGAAATCGAGTCGATCGGCAACACAACGGTCGAGAATGACAAACAGCTCCAAATCGACTTCACTAATCCGGTAAACTCCGATTTGACGTTCAACGGTCAACCCACCGGCACCCTAGTGCTGGCCAACGACGACGCGACGGGCTCGTTCTCCGGCTCCGTCTACGTCGACACCAATAACGACGGCACGAAAGCCGCGAACGAGAAGCCGCTGGGCGGTGTAACTCTTACGCTGACCGGCAAGAACATCCAGGGCACCGCCGTTCACATGGTGACGACCACCGCCAGCGACGGCTCCTACAGCTTCCAGAACCTGCTGCAGAGCGACGACAAAGGGTACACGGTCACCGAGTCGCAGCCCGCCTTCTTCACCGACGGCAAGGAGACGCCCGCCTCCGGCGTCACCAGCCCGACGAACGACCAGTTCTCCTTCGTCGTCACTATCGGCTTCGCGAGCACGGGCAACAACTTCGGCGAGCGCGGACTGCGGCCGGAGCTGGTCACCAGGCGGCTGTTCATGGGCTCGCAGCTCACGACGGGCCTGGTGAGCGGCGTGCAGATCACCGGCGGTGAGATCTGGTTTGCCGTCGACGCACAGAAGGCGGGCACGATTCGCATCAATGCCACTTCGCCCGATCCGGCCGCCAAGTTCGTGCTGACTTTGTACAACAGCAACATGGTGGCCGTGGCCACGTCGGGCGCCGCGAGCGCCACGCCGGAAGTCAGCTATTCGGCCCTGGCCGCCGGCGCGTACCTGCTGCGGATCACCGGCACTAATTCGCTGGTGAACGTCAACGTTGTGTCGCCAACGTAGGCGCGAAAATACGCTCGGGAGGGCGAGGCTCCTGCCGAGCCGCCGCGTCGCCAAAGCCCGGCTCAGCGGGAGCTGCGCCCTCCCGACCGCTGACGCGCGATCTGAACGTCGCGCCGCAATTAGAACCGCATGCTGACGCCGAGATTGATGCCCTGCATCCAGAACGGGTTCTGCTTGAAGCTGAAGATCGGCGCGTTTCCCGGCGGGCCGCCGCCGAATTGCGTCGGGTCGACCGACGTGTCGATCTGGGCGCCGGCCTGGGCAACGCGATTGATGTAGATGATCGTGTAGCCGAGCGTCGCCCGGATCCGCGGCGTCACCTGGTAGTTCAGGTTCATGCTGAATTCGGGCACGACGGCAAACACGTCGCGGTGGTAGCTGCCGATGTTGCTCGGTTGCGCCAGCAGGTCCCCCCGGGTGACGACGGGGTTCGCGTCGGGCTCGCGGACGGCCGAGTCTCCCTCGATCGACACGGATTGCCGCATATTGCCGAAGGAGATTCTCGACAACGTGTTCCACGACACACGCCCCGCGATCCGGTCCGTGTGAATGCCGATCTGGGCGCCGTTGAACTGGTTGGCCGCGCGGAACTCATCGCGGCCCGTGATGATGGTGCCCAGTGGAATGATGCCGCCGCCGTCGGTGATCACCTCGCGATCGTTGATGCGGATCGAGTCCTCGACTTCCAGCCAGCGATATCCCCAGGTGAAGTCGATCCGCCGCCGCGTGCCCGATAGCATGGCATGGCGGAAATAACCGTCGGCCGCCAGGAAGTTGGCCGTGGTGCGCGCCTCGACCGCGGCGCGCGAGATGCCGGCTTGCGCGAGGATGATCGAGTCGTTGGCTTGCGTGATCGTGTTGAAATACGGCCGGGCCAAGAGCGGATCGCCTTCGGAATTGGCGCGGAAGTTCGTCACCCCACGCTGCATGTCCAGAAATGAACCCACGATGCCGACCGTGCGCCCCGCATCGAGCCATGTTCCTACCGTGATGCGTCCGCCGGAACGGAGGTCGGTGTCAAAGCGGCGATTGCCGAAGATCGTCGAAACGCCGGCCGTGTCCAGGGCGCCGGTCGCCCCGCCGATCGTCACCAAAGGGGGCAGCGACTGCCCGCGGCCCCACCACATCAGATAATCGACATTGACCCACGTGCCCGGCGGCAGCGCCGGCAGCACCGGCCAGGTGCTCGGACAATAATGGTCGTAGAACGACCCCCCACCGTCGTCGTTGTAGCAGCACGACGAGCAGGCCTCGGCATAAGGGTCGTAGTCGAGCCATTCGCCCTCCTCGTCGAGCGGGCCTTGCCCGGCGTACGGCTCGGCCCGCGGAAGCGGCTCTGCTTGCGGCGCCGGCGCCGCGCGCGGCGTGCTGCCACGCGGACGCGGCGGGGCCGGCGTCGGCTGGGGCATTTCTTCCGGCCGAACGCGCGGCGGCGGAGCGCGACGCGGCTTCGCGGGCGGTGTTTCGCCGGGAGGCGCGGGCTCGAAGAATCGCTCCGGCGGCACCGTCGGAGGCTGCTCCGTCGGAGCCTCGGCCGGGGGCTGCGTCTCGGGGGTTTCCGCGGGCGGTTGCGTATCGGGCATCTCGCCCGGGGGCTTCGTTTCGGGCGTATCGGGAGTCGGCTTGACCTCGAACAAGTCCTCCGACGGCTGGGCCGGAGGCTCGGTCCGCTTGTCGGGCTGCCCACCGGCAGGAAGTTGCGCCATACGAATGGGCGTAGCGCGCGCGGGCCGGGCGGCATGCTGGGCGCCACGGAAGGCGGAACCAGGAGCTTCCGGGGGCTTCTCGCCGCGCGTCCGCGTGGCGCGCTGGGCCTTTTGGTCCGGCGCGTCCGAGGGTTCGATCAGGCGCAAGTCGCGCAGCGCTTCGGCCTGCGGCATGCGCCGCGGCTCAGCGGCCGTGGTCATGCCGGCGACGAACATCGCCGCGAGACTTGCGAATCGACCTAGTTTCATTCCCCCAGGTCCCCCCGGGTCAGATGCCCGGTTGCTCTCGACCGTTTTGCCGCCGGTCACCGACGTTTCGGGCCGGCGGGCGGCGGCTACGTGCCTTTGACGGTCCGGCAAACTTTGCCGGTTACATCTGTTTGATCGGTTGTAACGGTCGTATGGCTAGAGTCTGATGCGGCAAAATGGCGGGCTGCTTGCGGGGGGCGGGCATCTTGCCCGACTTCGAGCTTGCACGCTTGCGAAGCCCAGGGGTGGCCACCCCTGGGCTTGGCTACCGCAATCGCCCAAGCTCTAACGGGAGCGGCAAGGCGGGCAGGATGCCCGCCCCCCCAGGGTCATTCACAGATTCAAGCTTGCCGGCGGCGCACCGGCGGGAAAGTGGGACAGGCACCGAGACGCAACGTTGGTCTGAAAGGACTTGCGCTGTTTATGCTCGGAGCCAGTCCCATTTTCCCGCCTCGCCATTTTGAAATCCGTGACTTCGCGCGGCCGTTCTGGTACAACCGATTGCCACGGGGCAACGTCCGGCGGGACATCGACTTGGGTCCTGTCGGACAGTTGCCGTTGTGCCGCCTGAAAAATGGCCGCGTGGCTAGTGCCGCTGGCACGCACCGCGCGGTGACCCCGCCTCGTTACAGCAAGCCGCCCATTCCCATGCGCCGCGCCGCGCCGTTCGTTGGCCTTTTGCTTGCGTTGACCGCACCCGCGGCGGCCGAGCCCGTCGCCGCGGGGGTCGAGTACATCCGCGACGTCAAGCCGCTGCTGGCGCGCCATTGCTACCGCTGCCACGGGGCTCTGCGAAGCGAGTCCGGCCTGCGCCTGGATACGGCCGTCTCGATCCGCAAGGGGGGCGACAGCGGCGCGGCGATCGAGCCGGGGCGCGCCGGCGACAGCCTCTTGATCGAAGCCGTCACGCGGACCGAAACCCGCATGCCGGCCGAAGGAGAGCCGCTCACCGACGCCGAGATCGCCGTGCTGCGGCAATGGATCGACGAGGGGGCGATCGCCCCAGACGAGCCGCCGCCCCCCGACCCGCGCAAGCACTGGGCCTTCCAGCCGCCGGTCCGGCCGAACGTCCCCGCGGCGGGAGCAACTGCCAGCTTTGTCAACCCGGTTGACGCGTTTCTGGCCTTCGATCGCGCGGGCCACGGCCTCGCGCCGAATGCGGCCGCCGACAAAGCCACGCTTCTGCGCCGCGTGCATCTCGACCTGACGGGGCTGCCGCCCACGCGCGACGAGTTGCACGCTTTCCGCGGCGACTCCGCGCCCGATGCCTTCGAACGCGTTGTCGATCGGCTGCTCGACAGCCCGCAGTACGGCGAGCGTTGGGGCCGGCACTGGATGGACGTGTGGCGGTACAGCGACTGGGCGGGTTACCAAAAGGAGGTCCGCGACAGCCAGCAGCATATCTGGCGATGGCGCGACTGGATCGTCGAGTGCTTGAACGCCGACCGCGGCTACGACCGGATGATCGTCGACATGTTGGCCGGCGACGAGGCCGCGCCCTTGGATCCCAACACGCTTCGCGCGACCGGCTTTCTCGCCCGAAACTGGTACCGCTACAACCGCAACGTGTGGCTCGACAACGCGGTCGAGCACACGGCCAAGGCGTTCCTCGGGCTGACGCTCAACTGTGCCCGCTGCCACGACCACATGTACGATCCGATTCCGCAGGAGGCATACTACCGCTTGCGGGCCTTCTTCGAGCCGCACGACGTGCGCATCGACCGCCTGCCGGGCCAACCGGACATCGACAAAGACGGCATCCCGCGGGTGTACGACGCCCACGCCGACCGCAAGACGTTCCTGTTCGTGCGCGGCGTCGATAGCCAGCCGAAGGAGGACAACCCGCTGTCGGCCGGCGTGCCGGACGTGCTGGCATTTTGCGAGCTGAAGATCGAGCCGGTGCACCTGCCGCCCGCCGCGCACAACCCGGGGCTGAAATCGCACGTTCGCGAAGAGACGCTGGCCGCGGCGCGGGCGAACGTCGAGAAGGCAACGGCCGGCCTGAATTCCGCGCGCACGAAACTCGCCCGCCTGCACAGACAAGAAGAACATGGTCGAAGCGTGATTGCCAAGGCCGCACGGCATCTTGCGCGGGTGTGGCCATCGCTGGGAACGTCGGATGAAACGGCGTTGCCGCGGCCGAGAAAAGTCGTCGAAGCCGAGACGTCGCTCGCCGTCGCCGTAAAGCACTTGGAGACGACACAGGCCGAATTGACGAGCGTCGAAACTCGGATTGCCGCCGATAACGCGCGCTACGCGACGCCGCCCGCCGCTGACGTTGCCGAGCAAACAGCCAAGGCACTTGCCGCCGCGAACCGAGCGTCGGTGTGCGCCGCGGAAGACGCGCTACTGCCGCTTGACCGGGAGCTCGCCGAGCTTGAGCGGAACAAGCGTTCCGCCTCAGCCGACGAGCAGCGCAAGAAGCTCGAGCCCAAGCTTGCCGAGGCCCGCAAGAAGCTCGACGCCGCAAAAGAGGAAGCCGCCAAGCGGACGGACTATCCGCCGCTCGACAAGCTCTATCCGGCCACGAGCACCGGTCGCCGCCTGGCGCTGGCCCGGTGGATCGCCAACCCGCGCAACCCGCTCACCCCCCGCGTGGCGATCAACCACATTTGGATGCATCATTTCGGCGAGCCGTTGGTGCCCACCGTCTTTGACTTCGGCCTTAACGGCAAGCCGTCCGTGCATCCGGCGCTATTGGATTGGCTGGCGGTCGAGTTCATGGACCGCGGCTGGAGCATGAAGGCCATGCACCGGCTGATCGTCACGTCGCAGGCGTACCGCATGGCGTCGGCGGCCGCCGCGGACGATCCCCGCCGCAAAGTCGATCCCGACAATCGTTACGTGTGGCGCGCGAACGTCCGGCGGATGGAGGCCGAAACGGTCCGCGACAGCGTGCTCGCGGTCGCCGGAGCGTTGGATCTCGCGCGCGGCGGACCGGACCTGGACCACAACGCGGGGCTGACCACGCCGCGGCGAAGCCTGTATTTCCGCCACGCCAACGAAAAGCAGATGACGTTCTTGAAGCTCTTCGACGCCGCCAGCATCAACGAATGCTACCGCCGCAGCGAGAGCGTCGTGCCGCAGCAAGCGCTGGCCCTGGCCAACAGTCCGCTCGCGCTCTCTCAGTCGCGGCTGCTGGCAGCGAAGCTGTGGGAAGAGGCAGGCCGACAGGCCACGGGCGCCGCGGCCGATTGGTTCATCACGGCCGCGTTCGAGCAGGTGCTGTGTCGCCCGCCCACTTCCGACGAGCGGGCATTGTCGGCGCAGTTCCTTTCGGACCAGGCCGCCCAGTTGGCCGACGCGTCGCGGCTGACGCAGTTCACCGGCGGCGAGGCGGCGGCCGTCAAGCCCTCGGACGATCCCGCCCAGCGCGCCCGCGAAGACCTGGTACACGTGCTACTCAACCACAACGATTTCGTGACCATCCGATGACGCGACGCATGCACAACACGGGCTGCACAGGCATCCACCGGCGGACGTTCCTGGCCGACGTGGGGATGGGCTTTACCGGCCTGGCGCTGGGGGCGATGCTGGCCCGCGACGGAATTGTCCGCGCCGACGCGGCCGGCGCCTGGGCGCCGCCCGACGGGCGTCCGCACTTCGCGCCGAAGGCTAAGAGCGTGATCTGGCTTTTCATGATCGGCGGCACAAGCCACATGGAGAGCTTCGACCCGAAGCCGGCCTTGAACACGTACGCCGGCAAGACGGTGGCCGAGACCCCGTTGGCCGATCCCTTGGCCAGCCCATACCTGAAGAAGAATCTCCGCGAACTGGTTCCGGGCCTGCACCACTCGCATCCGAACCTGTACCCGCTGCAAGTCGGTTACGGGAAGCGCGGCCAGAGCGGCATCGAGATGAGCGACTGGTGGCCGCACCTGGGCGAGTGTGTCGACGAGCTGGCGATCGTCCGCTCGATGTGGACGACCGACAACAACCACGGCGCGCAACTGCAATTCCACACCGGCCGGCATTCGCTCGAAGGCATGTTCCCCACGATCGGCTCCTGGGTCCACTACGGCCTGGGATCCATGAACGACGATCTGCCGGAATTCGTCGTGATGGGCACGCCCATCGCCGATTGCTGCGGCGGCATGGGCGGGCACGGCGCAAGCTATCTGGGCCCGGAGCACGACGGCGTGCAACTGGCCGTCGATCCCAAGCAGCCGCTCCCCTTCGCCGCGCCAGGCGCCGACGTGTACCAAGAGGAGCAGGCCGGCGAGTTCCGGCTGCTCGCGCAGCTTAATCGCCTGGCGGCCGTCGAGTACCCGGCCGACGCCGCCCTTGCCGCGCGGATCAAGTCGTACGAGCTGGCCTTCCGCATGCAAATGGCCGTGCCCGACGTGCTCCGCTTCGCAGCCGAGACGCCATCGACGCGGGCGCTGTACGGACTGGATCGCAAGGAGACGGCGAGCTTCGCTCAGCAGTGCCTGGCGGCCCGCCGGCTGGTCGAGCGGGGCGTCCGCTTCGTGCAGATCTTTCACGGTTCTAACGGCGGCGCCGGCGAATGGGACGCCCACGGCAAGCTCAAGGCCGGTCACACGAAGCTGTGCGGACAGGTCGATCAGCCCATCGCCGCCTTGATCAAGGACTTGAAACAGCGCGGCCTGTTGGACGAAACGCTCGTTGTGTGGGGCACCGAGTTCGGCCGCACGCCAGGCGCCCAGAATTCCGACGGGCGGGACCATCACCCGTACGGCTTTTCGATCTGGCTAGCCGGCGGCGGCATCAAGGGAGGCATCGCCCACGGCGCGACCGACGAATTGGGTTTCCACGCCGTCGAGAACCGGCACTACGTCACCGACCTGCACGCCACGGTGATGCACCAGCTCGGCCTCGACCCGCGCCGCCTGGAAGTCCCCGGCCGCAAGCGGCTGGAGATCGACTTCGGCAAACCGATACGAGAGATCATTGCGTAACGCCCTTCCGGCGTTCGCTTCGATGGTCGCGTTTGAGGGTCGTTCAAATGATGAATGCTGAATGATGCTGAATGCTGAATGATGAATGTGGGAAGACGATGACGCGCTGAGCTCCCATTCATCATTCATCATTCCGCATTCATCATTGATTTCGGGGGCCCCTATGCCTATCCGGGTCTTCTGTCCGGCGTGCGGGAAGAAGCTCAATGCGCCGGACCGGCTGGCGGGGGGAGCGGGCTGCTTGTCCGGCGTGCCGGAGCGTGGTGCAAATCCCCGCCGTGGCCGAGCCGCCGGAGATCGAGGAAGCGGAATACAAGCTGGCCGACCCGCAGCCGGCGCCGCGGGCAGTGCCTGCGGCACGTCCCGCCACGGCACGTCCCTCGCCGAGTCCGTCCGGCCAGCCCTCCGGCGTCCCGCGCGGGGCGA
The DNA here is from genome assembly GCA_016191115.1 of Planctomycetia bacterium. Classification (GTDB taxonomy): domain Bacteria; phylum Planctomycetota; class Planctomycetia; order Pirellulales; family JACPPG01; genus JACPPG01. The sequence continues at coordinate 14,897 of JACPPG010000015.1, forward strand.
CGCCGGCGCCCTCCCAAGTGCACGGCCTGTACGACACGATGCTCAAGAAAGACATGGGCCTGGCGGCCCTGGCCGTTGCCCTACTGAGCTTCGCCTGGCTCGCCGGCCGCACCGAATGGTCCCGCTGGCACGAAGGAGAAACATCGACACAAGCGGCCATTTGACGCAAGCCGAGCCCAAATCAGCCTTCGCCCGAATCGAACCTCTGCCCGCACCGCGGACAGATCTTCGTATGAACGGAGTTTTTGCGTCCACAAGCAGGACACGCGATGACGTCGGCCTTCTGGCCATGCCGCATCAAACGAATCGCGCCATAGGCAACTAAAAGCAGGCCGAGCGATGCCACGGAAATCTGCGCGCTCGCTTTGTTGATGTCGCCAGGGTTCAGCTTCCCTAAAGTAACGATGGACGAAGCAAGCAACACAATGCCGATTGCCATGATCGCCCAGGCCAAGTCATTCCGCTTCTTCATCGATCCCTCCTCGCGTGATGCGCACGCCAATGGCAAAATGCCCGCCCCGATGGCCATTCGTCATTCCGCATTCATCATTCATCATTGGCCCCTCACCAGTCCCCCACGCTCCCGTCCGGATAAAACGTCCGCTGCGGAAGCTCCTGCTGGAACGGGTGTTTTTTCACTTCGCCCTCGTTGATCTCGATGCCCAGGCCCGGCCGGGTGTTGGGCCGCACGGTCCGGCCCTCGCGCTCGACGACAAAACCCTCGCTCACCACGTCCGCGCGCCACGGCACGTCCAGGTGCACCGCCTCGCAGATGATGTAGCTGGGCGTGGCGAAGCCGAATTCCAGCGACGCCGCCGTGCTCACCGGACCCTGCGGGTTGTGCGGCGCCATGGCCACGCGATACGCCTCGGCCATCGCCGCGATCCGCCGCGCCTCGCTCAGGCCGCCGCAGTGCGTGATGTCGGGCTGGATGACGCTGGCCGCCCGCTTCTCAAAGAGCTCGCGAAACGCATGCTGCCCGACCAACCGCTCGCCGGTGGCGATCGGCGTGCGCACGGCCCGCTGCACGTCGGCGATCGCGTCCATGCACTCCGGCCAGCAGGGCTCTTCGAGCCAGTAGAGCCCGTACGGCTCGAGGGCCTTGGCGAACAGGACGCCCATCCGCGGCGAGGGGCGGGCGTGGCAATCGACCATCAAGTCGATGCGGTCCCCCACCGCCTCGCGCATCGCGCGGACGCACGCCTCGGCGTATTGGATCGGCAGCAGCCCCTCGAGCGGCATCGTCTCGGGCACGGCCATCGTCTTCATGGCGGTGAAGCCCTCGTCGACCGCGCGGGCGGCGAGCTCGGCGAAGCGCTTGGCGTCGGCCGATTCGAGCTCGTACATGTCTTCCATCCGCCCGCCGCCCAAGTGGCAGTAGGTGCGGATGTAGTCGCGGACCGGGCCGCCCCACAGTTTGTGGCAGGGGACGCCGTGGACCTTGCCCAGGATGTCCCACAGCGCGATATCGATTCCGCTGATGGCGGTGCCGCGGACGATTCCATTGCCGTGCCAGAAGTGCTGCCGGAACATCAGTTGCCAGAGATGCTCGATCCGCGTGGGGTCCTCGCCGACGATGAGCGGGGCCAGGTCCTCGACCGCGCCGACGACGGCGCGGGTGTGCCATTCGAGCGTAGCCTCGCCCCATCCCCACAAGCCCGCCTGATCGGTGAGGACCTTGACGAAGATCCAATTCCGCATGCGGGCGTGGCAGACGTGCGTCTCAACGGCGGTGATTTTCATGGCGACGATCCCGCTTGATGGTAGGACCCAAGAACTCACCACGGCACGGAGACACGGAGACGCAAAAATGCCGAATGTCGAAATCCAAATGTCAAAATAAGCACGAATGACCGAATGACAAAGGCACGAAGCAGGCCCTCCGATTCGTCATTCGACCTTCGGACTTCGGATATCTTTAGACATTTGGATTTCGCCATTCGTCATTTTTGCGTCTCCGTCTCTGTGTCTCCGTGTCTCCGTGGTTTTGTTGTTTCCAGCGTTGCCGAGTTGACAGCGCGTCGCCGGAAAAGTCAATTGGCGGCGTTCTTCTCACAGGGCCGTTCACAGATTCAAGCTGGACGGCGGCACCGGCGGGAAAGTGGGACAGGCACCGAGACGCAACGTTGGCATGAAAGGGCTTGCGCTGTTTATGCTCGGAGCCAGTCCCATTTTCCCGCCTCGCCATTTTGAAAAACGGAATGGCCCTGCGGTGCACAGCAGGAGAACTGCAAAGTCCGGGGTCTGGCTCATTTTTCGGCACACGCGCTCTTCAATCCTTCCGACGGACCTTCGGCCGAAAAATGTGCCTGACCCCCTCTCCCTGGACTTTGCAGTTCTCCTGGTTCTTCTCAGGAATGCCACATCCCTCTGAGACCTGAAACGTGAGATCAACCAACGTCGAAGCTGGCGCTGTGACCCATCGAGATCGGCCGGGCTCGCCCTGGCCATTTCCCGTCCGGTATGCGGTTCTGGCGTGGCTGTGCGCGGCGGCGATGATCGCCTACATCCAGCGGTTTCCCTTGGGCGTCGTCGTGACGCAGGTCCAGGAGGAGCTAGACCTGTCTGACGAAACGATGGGTTGGGCGCTGGGCGCGTTCTTCTTCACGTATGCGGCGATGCAGATTCCCAGTGGCTGGCTGGTCGACCGGTGGGGGAGCCGCGCGTCGCTGGCGCTGTTCGTGGCCTTTTGCGCGTTGGCCACGGGATTCACGGCAGCCGCATTGGGCCTGGCCACCTTGATGGCCGCCCGACTGGCTCTGGGCGCGGGGCAAGCAGGCATCTTTCCCGCCGCCACCGGCACACTGGCCAAATGGTTTCCCAAGACTGAGCGCGCCCTGGCCAGCGGCTGGCTTACTGGCTTCATGTCCTTGGGCGGAGTGATCGCCACCGCGCTGACCGGCTGGCTTCTGGCCAGCATGACGTGGCGATGGGTGTTCGCGGTCTATGCCCTGCCCGGCGCGGCGTGGACGGCCGTCTTTTATTTCTGGTTTCGCAATCGGCCGGACGAGCACCGGTCAGTGAGCGCGGCCGAGCTTTTGGTGATCCGCGGCGGCGCGGAGGGCGCGGCACAACACGCCGCGGCCGTCGCCATGCCTCTGGAACGGACGCCGTGGCTCGGACTCTTGGCAAGCCCGTCCATGTGGTTGATCGCCTGGCAGCAATTCTTCCGTGCGGCGGGGTACATCTTCTTCGGGACCTGGTACCCCAAGTTCCTACAACAGGTGTACGGCGTTTCGGTCGAGCAGGCCGGTTGGCTGACAAGCATCCCGCTGGCGGCGGTGGTAGTCGGCTCGCCGCTGGGAGGGATGATCTCCGATCGGCTGCTCGAGCGGACCGGCAGCCGGGCCATAAGCCGGAAAGCCACCGCGTTTGTCTCGATGATGACCTGCGGCGCACTGTTCTTCGCCGCCGCGTACCAGCCGCGCTACGACGTGGCCGTGGCATTGATCGCCGCGGCGGCATTTTTCGCCGCCCTTCCCGGGCCCGTAGCCTACGCGATCACCATCGACATGGGCGGGCGTCACGTGGGAACCGTGTTCAGCGTAATGAATATGGCCGGCAATATCGGCGCCTTCGTGTTCCCGATCGTGGTGGGCCGCATGGTCGGCGAATCGTGGGGTGGGTGGGAACGCGTGCCGGTGCTCGTGGCGGGAATCTACGTCGCCTCCAGCCTTTGCTGGCTGCCTCTGGACCCGCGCGGCACGGTGTTCGACCGGCACGCGGAATGAGCCGGCTACTGACGCGGCATCGCCGCGGCGGCTAAGCTATCCAACATGTCCACGACGCGCGACTACACCAAGAGCGAGCATCACGAGTTCCTCGAGGCTACCGAGGCCGCGATGGCCAATGTCGGCCTGCAGTCGGCCCTGGCCAAGCTGGGCACGACGCTGGGCCAGCGGAATCGCGACGCCTTTGCCGCATTACCGCAGTCCGACTTGCTGCGCGAGCGGGCCCGCGCGATCAAGAACGACACGCTCGCACGGCTCGACGAGCACCTGGCGACGCTCGAAGCCAGCGTGCTCGCGCGCGGCGGCAAGGTTCATTTCGCCGCCGGCGGCGCGGAGGCCTGCCAACTCGTGGTCGACATCCTCCGCGGCCGCGGGGCCACGCGCGTCGTCAAAAGCAAGTCGATGACGAGCGAGGAAATCCATCTCAACCACGCCCTCGAGGCGGCCGGCTTTCACGTGGTCGAGACCGATTTCGGCGAATACATCATCCAGGTCGCCGGCCAGCGCCCGTCGCACCTGGTGGCGCCGGCCATGCACCTGCGCGTGGGCGACGTGGCCAAGATCCTCAGCTCGGCGGCGGGCGAGCCGCTGCCGGCCGATGCAACCGAACTGGCCGCCTTCGCCCGGCGCCGCCTGCGCGGCGAGTTCGCCGCGGCCGACGCCGGCATCACCGGCGCCAATTTTGCCATCGCCGAGACCGGCACCATCGTGCTCGTGGAAAACGAAGGCAACATCCGCCTGACCACCAGCCTGCCGCGGATTCACATCGCGATCGTGGGCGTCGAGAAGGTCATCCCCCGGCTGGTCGACCTGCCGGTGTTCCTCAAGGTGCTCGCCCGCGCGGCGACCGGGCAAAAGATGTCGGTGTACACGTCGCTGGTCACGGGCCCGCGACGCGCCGGCGAGCTCGACGGCCCGGAAGAGTTCCACCTGGTGCTCTTGGACAACGGCCGCACGCGGATCCTTTCCGGCCCGCTCCGCGAGAGCTTGTTTTGCATCCGCTGCGGCGCGTGCCTGAACGCCTGCCCCATCTATCGCAACGTGGGCGGCCATGCGTACGGCGGCGTGTATGCCGGGCCGATCGGCGCGGTGCTGACGCCGCTCTACGACGGGCTGGCCGAGAACCGGCACCTGCCGAACGCCTCCAGCCTGTGCGGCGCGTGCCAGGCCGCTTGTCCCGTGAAGATCGCCATACCCGAGATGCTCATTCAACTGCGCGAGCAATTGCACGACATGCCGGGCGAAGTGGGCCGGCTGGAGGCGATGGCGTACCGCATGTGGGCTCGCACGATCGGCAGCCCGCGCTTGTACCGCGTGGCGACGTGGCTGGCGACGCGCGTCGTGGGCCGGATGCGCAAGAGCGGCTGGATGTCGCGGCTGCCTGGCGGCCTCAAGGGTTGGACGGCGAGCCGCGATTTCCCGGCGCCCGCCGCCAGCCGGTTCCGCGATTGGTGGCACGACGAAGGACGGGAGGGACGCGATTGAACCGCGAAGAGTTCTTTTCCCGCGTCCGCAGCGCCGCAGCCGCCGGCCGGGCCCACCAGGTGCACATCCGCGACGACTTGCCGGCCGACGTAGGCTATGCCGGCGCAGGCGACGACCTGCCGGCGCGGCTGGCGGCCGAGATCGTCGCCGTGGGCGGGACGGCCGTGGTGGTTGAGAGCATCGACGCCGCCCGCGAGGCGCTGCGCAACCTGCTCGTTCAACTGAAGCCGCAGGCGGCGCTTTCGTGGCAACATCCGCTGCTCGAGCGATTGAAGCTCAACGAGCTATTGGCCGATTTGGGGATGGCGGTCCACAACCACGCGTCGCTTACGGCGCTGGCCGGGGACGCGCAGCGCGCGCAGGAACTTGCCGCCGATGTCGGCATTTCAAGCGTGAGCTACGCAGTCGCCGAGACCGGCACGCTGGCTCTCGGGTCGCGGCCGGGCCAGGAGCGGATCGTGAGCCTGCTCCCGCCGGTACACGTGGCGATCGTCGAGGAAGCGCAGATCGTGGCCGACCTCTTCGATCTATTCGCGGCTCTCGATCGCGCCGGCAGCGACGCGCTACCCACGAACCTGGCGCTGGTCACGGGCCCGAGCAAGACGGGCGACATCGAGCTGACGCTGACGACCGGCGTACACGGCCCCGGCACGTGGCACGCGATCGTGATCCGCGCCGCGAATTAGGATTCACCACGGAGGCACGGAGACACGGAGAAGGAATGACGAATGTCTAAGCTCGAATGTCCAAAGAAATCCGAAGTCAGAAGGTCGAATGACTGAATCGCAGGACTCGCCTCATGCCTTCGTCATTCGGTCATTCGTGCTTATTCTGACATTTGGATTTCGACATTCGTTATTTCTTCTCCGTGTCTCCGTGGTGCGTCCTCACGTCGCCCGCTTCTTGGTGGCGGCCGGCTTGTCGGTCACGGCGTGAACGTGCGCGCCGTCGGTGCGGCGATGGACGTGCTCGGCTATCGGTAGCGCCCCGGACGCCGTGGCGGCGGGCGTCGCCTGATCGGCGGCCGGCGCCCCTCTCGCTTTTGTCGCCAGCATCACGGCCGCATGCCGCGCGTACTTCCGTCCCACGCCCAGCAGCCGCAAGCTCGGCCACAACACGTGGGCGTTCGAGGTGAGCCATTCCCAGCGGAAAAAGAACCGCATGAAACATTTCGCGTGCCAGTACTGCACCTGCTCGGCCGTGAGATGCTGGTACTTCATCACCGGCGTGTAGACCGTGTACTTCGTGAAATCGAAGTTGGCGATCTGGTCTTTCACCTGAGCGAAGAACTCCGTGCCCGGGTAAGGCGTCACAATGTTGAAATTGGCGTACGTGGGGTTGACTGCCTTGGCGTAGTGCAGCACGCCGCGGATCGAATTCACGGTGTCTTCGGGGAAGCCGATCATGAAGCCGGCGACTGTTCGGATCCCCAGCCCACGGCACAACGTCACGAAGTCGCGCTGCTTGTCGTCCTTGACGGGCGCCCGCTTGTAGTGCCGCAGCGTGTCCTCGTCGGGCGTCTCGATGCCGACGGTGATGCTCGTCAGCCCCACCTCCCGCAAGGCCTTCAAGGTTTCAGGCCTTAAGAGGTCGATGCGGCTTTCGATCGAGAACTGGATCTTCCTGGGCAGCCGGCCGATCAGCTCCGCCAGCCGCAGCACGCGCTTGCGATCCAGACCAAAGAGCGGGTCGCGGAACTTGAACGAGCGGAAGCCGTACGTCTCGATGCCGTGCCGTAGCTCGTCGAACACGCTCTCCGGCGTGCGGAACCGCGTCGCGTTCTCCACCACGATGTACGGGCAATAGTTGCAAGTGAACGTGCAGCCGCGGCTTTGCTGGATGAGGCCAGTCGGAAATCGCGTGAAGTCGTAACCAATGCGGAACCGCGAGGGGCCAAAAAGCGACCAGTCTGGAAACGGCAGATGGTCCAACTCGCGAACGCTGCCCACGTCGACCGTACGGGCCGTGGCCGAGAGCACGTCGTCGAGCTTCCACAGAAGCTTTTCCGGCTCGCCGCGGACGATGGTCACGTCCAGACCGTCGAAGGCCTCCGGGAGGGCGTACGCCACGAGCCCTGTGATGAGCACCTTGGCCCGGGGGTTCTTGGCCAGCACCTCGTGAATGGCGGCGATCTCCAAGTGGAGCGTGATCAACGAGGGGTTGAAGACGTACAGGTCGCCGCCGGTGGGAACGCGGTCCTCCGAATACTGAACGGTGTGGCCGAGCTTCCGCAGGATAGCCGCCAGGTAGGCGAAGTTGAGGGCCACGGGCCGGCGATCGCGCTTGTAGGCCCAGCGAATGATGCGGCCGCGGAAACCGCCGAAGCCGTGGTACTGCCCTACGCCAAAGCCGCCGGCGAAGTCCTTGGCCACGTCGAGCTTTCGCGTGTCCCACAAGACGACATGCATGGCACCCTCCTCGGGCTTACATGAACTTTGAAAGTGTCTGCTTCGGCCTGACGCGGAAGGGATCCACTAGCGGCTGGGCCGGGTCGATTCGCACGTTTTCCGGCAACTGTGGCGGCGCGCCCGCGGTACTGAGCAAGCGGATGCGGCCACCTTGATACAGCCGGTACGTGTTGCCGCGCCAGGTGATCTGCCGGCCCACGAGCGCCGCCAGCATGACGCCGGCGTTCACCAGCGCCACGAGCGGCGAGGCATAAGTGTCGAACCGGCAAGCGGATTCCAAGGCGGGAAACCGCTCCGGCAAGTATTCGCGGGCCGTCGATTGGCGCAAGTAGCCCCGTACGACGTTCAGCGCGTACCAGGCCGCGCAAAACGCCACCGGCATCCACGTCCAGGCGGCTCCCGTCGCCACGCCGTACCAGGCCGCGATCAGGCTGCCCCAGAAGGCCAGGGCCGAGGACACAATCGCCGCAAAGCCAATGCACCAGTTGCGCAGCGTGTACGTTTTTCCGATCACGTACTGCCGCCTGAGGAACTCGAGCATCTGGCGCAAATCGAGCTCCAGCGGCGAGGGAAGCATGCAGGCCGGCTCGAACGTGACGGGCATCCGCTTGGCGCGCAGCACGCGGGAGGCCATCAGGTCGTCGCTGAGCGTGCCTCGCCAGGCCTCGCGCAAACCGCTGGCCTCGAATTTGTCGCGGCGGATGGCCCACGAGCCGCCCCACACCAGTCCCCGCGCATCGCGGCGATAGATGATCGCCGCGCAGGCGTTGATGCTGTACTGGATGTACGCCGCCAATGACGGGCGCACCGGAACAAACCACCGATAGCCGGTCGCGGCGGCCGCGCGCGGATCGTCGAGCCGCTGCACCAACAGCCGCAGCCACCCCGGATGCGGGCGCGCGTCGGAATCGACGAACGCGATGATCTCCACGTTGAAAGGCAAGTCGGCGGTCGCCGCCAGCAGGTTGTGAATCTTCTGACCCGTGTCGGTCGCCTTGCCCGCCACCAGCAGCTTCACCGGCACGCGGCGCTCGGCGGCCATCAGACGGCGGATCGTGGCGCAGGCCGGATCGTCGGCGCTCTCGACGACGAAGGCGACCTCGTAGTTCGGGTAGTCCTGCGCTAAAAGCGGGCGCAGGTTGTCGGCAAGCCCCCATTCGACTCCCTTGCACGGCGCGACGAGCAACACCCGGTTCATCATCGGCTCTTCGCGCGCGTGCCGGCGGCGGCTGCGGGCGAAGCGGCGATGCTCGTACGTCTGCAAGCCCAGCAGGAACGCTTGCACAAGCGCCCCGCCGGCCAGGACGAGCCAGACAATCAACAGCGGACTCATGCGGGCCTGACCTTCCGTGGCGTGGCCAATTCCGATTCAAGAAGACAATACAAACTCAAGCCCGATCCGCGGGCATAGGGAGCGGCAGAATATCGCCGGTGAGCGGTCGAATCAACCGCGTTCGCCGGTGCTAGGTCGCGGTGTTGGCTTGCGACGCGGCTCGGCAGGCGCCTCACCCCGCCCGAGTGCCTCGCGCCAGCAATGCTTGCACGAGGAGGCAATAAACTCACCGCAGCCGGCACCACCGCGCCATTGCACCGCAATCGACCGCGCCGCACCGGGAACTTGAGCCAACCGCGGGCCGCGGCCCAGGGCCATCCTGTTTTTCAAAATGGCGAGGCGGGAAAATGGGACTGGCTCCGAGCATAAACAGCGCAAGTCCTTTCAGACGAACGTTGCGTCTCGGTGCCTGTCCCACTTTCCCGCCGGTGCGCCGCCGGCAAGCTTGAATCTGTGAACGCACGGTTCAATCCGCGACTTTCGCTGTCGGCCACCGCGCGGCGGTCGTTCACCGCCACCAACGTTTTCCTGCGGAAGCAGATTTGGGTGTGGCCGCTCGTGGCCGCGGTGCTGCTGGCGGCCATCGGTTGGTGGGTCTACGCGACGGTGGAAGGCGTCATGAAGGCCGGCGCCGAGGAAGACCTGAAGGTCATCCTGAATGCCGATGTCGCGGCGCTGCAAGTATGGATCAAGGCCCAGGAGTCGACCGCGGCAATGGCCGCCGCCGATCCAGCGGTCCGCGGGCCGGCCATGAAGCTCGTCGAGCAGGCCTCCGCGGCCGACGTCGCGCCGCTTGCCTTGGCACAGTCGCCCGCCCGGGCCGAGCTGGCCGCGGCTCTCGCCCACTGGCGCGAGATGCACGGCTACGTCGGCTACGTCGTGGCCGACAAGCGGATGAAGATCGTCGCCGCCCAGCGCGACGAGCTGATCGGCAAGGAAGCGCTCCCCGGCTACGCGGACTTTCTGCCCGCGGTTCTAGCCGGCAAGACGATTATCTCGCGTCCCTTCCCGTCGATCGCGGTGCTACGGGACGAGCAAGGAAAAATCCGCAGCAACGTCCCCACGATGTTCGCCGCCGCGCCCTTGCGGAACGACGCCGGCGAAGTCATCGGCGCGCTGGGCCTGCGCATCAAGCCGGAGGTCGATTTCACTAGGATCCTGAATCTGGCCCGCGCCGGCGAATCGGGCGAGACATACGCCTTCGACGGCCGGGGGCTGCTCCTGTCGCAAAGCCGCTTCGACGACGACTTGAAGCGCATCCGGCTGCTGGACGACAAGCCGGACTCGCATTCGATCCTGACGTTGGAGCTGCGCGACCCAGGCGTCGACATGACGCGCGGCGCGCAGCCGCCGCAGCGGCGGTCCGAACAACCGCTGACGCGCATGGCCGCCGATGCCACGACGGGCGGCTCGGGCGTGGACGCCCAGGGATATCGCGACTATCGCGGTGTACGCACCGTCGGCGCGTGGACGTGGATGCCGCAGTACGGCTTCGGCATCGCCACCGAGCAGGACTACGACGAGGCCTACGCGGCGCTGCGCGTGCTGCGGCTGGCGACGTGGGGGATGTTCGGCCTGTTGGCCGTCAGTGCCGTGGCCATTTTCCTGTTCACCGTCTTGGTGGCCCGAATGCAGCAGGCCGTGCGCAAGGCGGCCCTGGAGGCCAAGCAGCTTGGCCAGTACACGCTCGACGAGAAAATCGGCTCCGGCGGCATGGGCGTCGTCTATCGCGGGCACCACGCCATGCTTCGGCGGCCAACGGCTATCAAGCTCTTGCACCTGGAAAAAACGACCGCCGACACGATCGGCCGTTTCGAGCGCGAAGTGCGGATCACCAGCCAATTGAGCCATCCCAACACGATCGCCATTTTCGATTACGGCCACACGCCCGAGGGCATTTTCTACTACGCGATGGAGTATCTGGACGGGATCGACCTGGAGAACCTCGTCAAGCGGCACGGACCGCAGCCCGAGCGGCGCGTCGTGCGGATCCTCGAGCAGGTGTGCGGCAGCCTGGCCGAAGCGCACGCGGCGGGGCTGATCCATCGCGACATCAAGCCGGCCAACATCGTCATCAACCGCCGCGGCGGGATTTGCGATTTCGTCAAGGTCCTCGACTTTGGACTGGTGAAGGCGGTCGACAGCCAGCGCGAAACCACGCTCACCGCCGCCGGCGCCATGACGGGCACGCCGCTCTACATGTCCCCCGAGGCCATCCAGAGCCCCGACAAGGTCGACGCCCGCGGCGACCTGTACGCCGTGGGCGCGGTGGGCTACTTCCTCTTGACCGGGGCGCCCGTATTCAAAGGCGAGAGCCTGATCGAGATCTGCACGAAGCAAGTGAGCGAGACGCCGCAAGCGCCCTCGGAGCGGCTGGGCCGGCCGATCTCCGCGGGGCTCGAGGCGATCATCCTCCGCTGCCTGGCGAAAGCCGCCGACGACAGGCCGGCCACCGCCAAGGAGATTGCCGCGGCGCTCGCCGGGTGCGAAACGGCCGCCGATTGGTCGGACGCGGACGCCGAGAACTGGTGGCGCAGCGAGCGCGATCGCAAGGACGTGGACGTGTCGCAAACCATGGCCCACGCGCCCGACACGAAAGTGCCCGACGCGACCATGATTTTCACCGGCGAGCGGCGCCAGTAGCCGGCAGATTGCAGGGTGCGCTGTGCGCACCACCGCTGTGCGCACCGTTGCCCGGCGCGGCTTCTCACCGGTGCTCGCAGAGCACCCTACCGCTACTTCTCGGCCTGCTTGAAGCCCGCGTCGAGGAGTTCCTGGTAGCCGGGCTTGAGCGGACGCACGTCGTAGCCCAACTGCTTCAAGGCGTCGGCGGCCACTAGCGCGCGGCGGCCGCGGGCGCAGTGGCAGTAGACGACCTTATCCTTGGGGAGTTTCTTTTCGAGCTCCTTGGCAAAGGTTTCGCCCTTCCCCTTCTTGCCCAGGTCCGAGAGCGGCACCAATAGCGCCCCTTCGCAGTGCCCCTTGTCCCATTCGTCCTGCTCGCGGACGTCGACGAGCACGGCCTTCTTGTCGGCCACTTGCTTCTTCACTTTTTCGAGCGAGTCGGTCGTGTGCTCGCCGGCCAACAACCGCGCCGCGGACGCGGCCACGAGCAGAATCGCCAACATTCCGAACCGTAGGTGCATGTGTCATCTCTCCAAGAAATCGTGCCGTGCCCATGGTCCATTGTCGCGGCCGGTATTCGGCTCTGCAACAGACGCGCAGAATGAACCGCCAAGTCGCCAAGGACGCCAAGAATAGGAAGGACGAATGTCGAAGGTCGAATGTCAAAAGAAGCACGAAAATCCGAATGATGATCGCGGCGGCGCGGCGGCACCGTTGGTCATTCGAGCTTCATCATTCGGATTTCTTTTGACATTCGGATTTAGACATTCGACATTTCCCCACCTTGGCGTCCTTGGCGCCTTGGCGGTTCCATGTCGGTGACTGCCCGTTGCCGACTTGGGACGCCGCGTGGCCGCGGCGGCTAAACGGAGGCTGCTCGGCCCGTTTCGTCAAAACCCCACCCGCATTTTTCGTGCTTTCGAGTTTTCGTGATTCAATTTCTATCCGCCGCTGCCGGCTTCCTCAGAACTCCGCGCTTCCCGGCGTGCGGGGGAAGGGGATCACGTCGCGGATGTTGGCCATGCCGGTGATGAACTGCACGACCCGTTCCAGGCCTAGCCCGAAACCGGAGTGCGGCACGGTGCCGTAGCGGCGCAGGTCGGTGTACCACCAGTAGTTGGCCGGGTCGAGCTTCTGCTCGCGCATCCGCGCTTCCAGCACGTCGAGCCGCTCCTCGCGCTGGCTGCCGCCGATGATCTCGCCCACCTTCGGCACCAGCACGTCCATCGCCCGCACCGTCCGGTTGTCGTCATTGAGACGCATATAGAAGGCTTTGATCGACTTCGGGTAGTCGTAAAGGATGACTGGCTTCTGGAACTTCTGCTCGGTGAGGTACCGTTCGTGCTCGGCCTGCAGGTCGTGCCCCCATTCGACGGGGAACTCGAACGCCTGGCCCGACGCCTTGAGGATGTCGACGGCCTCGGTGTACGTGAGCCGGACGAACTCGCTGGTGACGATCCGCTCCAGGGTCTCGATCGCCGTCGGCTCGATCCGCTCCCGAAAGAACTGCATGTCCTCCGGGCACTGGGCCAGCACGTCGGCGAAGATGCGTTTCAGGAACCGCTCGGCCAGCGCCATGTTGTCCGTTAGCTCGAAGAAAGCCATTTCGGGCTCGATCATCCAGAACTCGGCCAGGTGGCGGGAGGTGTTCGAGTTCTCGGCGCGGAACGTGGGGCCGAACGTGTACACCTTGCCCAGCGAGCAGGCGAAGATTTCGGCCTGCAACTGCCCGCTCACGGTGAGGAACGCCGGGCGATCGAAGAAATCCTGGGCGAAGTCGATCGCGCCGGCGGCCTTGGGCACGTTGGCCAGGTCGAGGGTGGTGACCTTGAACATCTCGCCGGCCCCCTCGCAATCGCTGGCGGTGATGATCGGCGCGTGGATGTAGAGGAACCCTTCCTCCTGGAAAAACGAGTGGATCGACCGGCTGACGCAATTGCGCACGCGGGCGACGGCGCCGAAGGTGTTGGTCCGCGGCCGCAGGTGGCCGATCGTCCGCAAGAATTCGAAGGAGTGATTTTTTTTCTGCAGCGGGTACGTCTCTGCGTCGGCCCCGCCGTGAACGATGATCCGCGTGGCCTGCACCTCGGTGGCCTGCCCCTTGGCGGGCGAGGCCTTTACCAGCCCCTCGACCGTGACGCTACAGCCGGCCGCCAGGTGCTTGACTTCGCTCTCGTAATTGGCAAGCGAACCGTCGGCGATGACCTGGATATTGGCCAGCGAGGAGCCGTCGTTCAGCTCCAGAAAGCTGAAGCCGCCTTTGGAATCGCGGCGGGTGCGAACCCACCCTTGCAGCCGCACCTCGCGCCCCACGGCCGATTCCTTGCGCGCCTCGGCGACACGAATGGTTTGCATCACGTCATGCGTTCCTTGCAATTCCGGCGCGGGACATCTCCCAGCGCGTCGGCAGCGTCACTCCTGCCCCGCCAGCCAGCGCTCCGCGTCCAGGGCGGCCATGCAGCCGGTGCCGGCGGCGGTGACCGCTTGCTTGTAGTAGTCGTCGGCCACGTCGCCGGCGGCGAACACGCCCGCGACGCTCGTGTTGGTGCGGAAGGGGACCGTCCACTTGATGTACTTCTTGGCGGTCAATTCCAGCTTGCCTTCGACGAACTTCGTGTTGGGTGTGTGGCCGATGGCCAGGAACATGCCGGAGGCCGGTAGCTCGCGCTTCTTGCCGTCGGTGGCGCCGGCGATGCGGACGGCGGTGACCCCCTCGCGATCGTTCCCCAACACTTCGTCGACGTGGCTGTTCCACACGATCTCGATCTTGGGGTCTTTCATGGCCCGCTCGGCCATGATCTTCGAGGCCCGCAATTGATCGCGGCGGTGGATCATGAACACGCGGCTGGCGAACTTGCTCAGGTACGTGCCTTCTTCCACGGCCGAGTCGCCTCCGCCGACCACTACCAGCGGCTTGTTGCGGAACCGCGGCAGGGCCCCGTCGCACACGGCGCAGGCGCTGACGCCGCGATTCTTGTACGCCTCTTCCGACTCGAGGCCCAGGTAGTTCGCCCGGGCGCCGGTGGCGATGATGACCGCCTCGGCCTCGACCGATTCGCCGTTCGACGCGGCGAGGCGAAACGGCCGCCGCGTGAAATCGACGTCGACGATATCGTCGGTGACGATCCGCGTGCCGAAGTTTTCGGCCTGCTTCCGCATCAGCTCCATCAGCTCCGGACCGCTGACCCCCTCCTTCTGATGCGGGGCCATGCCGGCCCGCCGCGCGGCCTCGAGCGAATGGTCGAGATACGATTCCAGATCGCCGGCCGGGAAGCCGGGATAGTTTTCGACCTCGGTCGTGAGGGCCAATTGCCCCAAGGGCAACGTGCCCGCGACACGGTTGTCCTCGGTGATGGCGCCTTCAAAAACCAACGGCCGCAAGTTGGCGCGGGCGGCGTAGATCGCCGCGGTCCAGCCCGCCGGCCCGCTGCCGATGATCACTATCTTCTCTGCCACGATAAGCTCCCTTTCGAGTAACCGCGCGGTCCGCTTTACCGGACCGAAAAAAACGGTGCTCGCAGAGCACCCTACAACTGCCTACTGCCTTCTGCCGCCTGCTGTTCCAAAGCACGCAATTATAGAAGTTGCCGGCAAGGGGTCTACCTGGAGTCGAACCCAGGGCCGTTCACAGATTCAAGCTTGCCGGCGGCGCACCGGCGGAAAGTGGGACAGGCACCGAGACGAAACGTTGGTCTGAAAGGGCTTGCGCTGTTTATGCTCGGAGCCAGTCCCATTTTCCCGCCTCGCCATTTTGAAAAACAGAATGGCCCTGAGTCGAACCAGGCGAACTTGTCCGCCGCACGGGGCCTGGATATCGTGTGATTTGCGGCTTCCGTGCCATCTTCCGCGCGTCCATCGAACTGCTCAGCCACGGCGATCCCATGTACGCCATGCCCGTCACGATCGGCGTCTTGTGCTGCCTGGCGATCGCCTATCGCTACTACAGCGCGTTCCTGGCGGCGCGGGTGGCGGCGCTCGACGACGCGCGGGTCACGCCGGCGCACGAGTTCTACGACGGGCAGAACTACCATCCCACGCACAAGTGGGTGCTGTTCGGCCATCATTTCGCGGCCATTTCGGGCGCCGGGCCGTTGATCGGGCCCGTCCTGGCGATCCAGTTCGGTTACCTGCCGGGCTTGATATGGCTGGTCGTCGGCGTGTGCCTGGCTGGCGCCGTGCAGGACATGCTGGTGCTGGCGGCCAGCGTCCGCCGCGGCGGGCGATCGCTGGCCGAAATCGCGCGGGCGGAAATCGGGCCGGTGGCCGGCGCCGCCGCTTCGCTAGCCATCTTGTTCGTGGTGGTGATCGCCCTCTCGGGCTTGGGCGTGGTGGTTGTCAAGGCGCTTGGCGGCGAGGAGATCAAGCTGGCCGAGGGGACGCGAGTCGATCCGCCCACCGGTCAACCGATTCAAGTTCACGTCGACGAGAAATTCGCGGACGTGCCGGCCGGCACGCAGATCACGTACCCCGGCGGCGCGTCGATGACGCGGAGCGAAGGGTTCACGATCGCGTTCGACGGGTCTGCATCGCCTGGCCCGACGCCCGCTCCCCCGGCGTCTGGACCTGCTCCGCCGCGCGTCGGCCAAATACAAAGCTGGAGCCTGCCCAAGGGCTGCCGCGTGGCCGTGCCGGGCAGTTCCTGGGGGACGTTCACGATCGCCTGCACGGTGCCGATCGCGCTGGTGGTGGGGCTTTACATGTACAAGCTTCGCAAGGGGCGGGTGGTCGAGGCGTCGCTCTTGGGCGCGCTGGCGACGCTGGCCGCCACCGTGGCCGGCAACTGGGTGCCCGGCTCGGCGCTCGAACCGTACTTCTCCCTGTCGCGCGAGCAGACGATCACGGCCATCTGCTTGTACGGCTTCATCGCCTCGGTATTGCCGGTGTGGCTGCTGTTGTGCCCGCGCGATTACCTGTCGAGCTTCTTGAAGATCGGCACGGTCGTGCTGCTGGTCGCCGCGATCATCGTGGCCAATCCGAAGCTCGAGGCGCCGATGGTGAATCCCCTCTTTGCCGGCGGTGGCGGGCCGTATTTCGACGGGCCGATATTCCCCTTCTGCTTCATCTGCATCATGTGCGGGGCAATCTCCGGGTTTCACGCGCTCGTGGCGTCCGGCACGACGCCCAAGATGATCGACCGCGAAAGCCAGGTCCGCGGAATCGGCTACGGCGCGATGCTGATCGAGGGGCTGGTGGGCGTGGTCGCGCTATTGGCCGCCGCCGCGCTGCCGCAAGGGGACTACTGGGCGATTAACATCGACCTGGCCAAGGTCGAAAAGTACGCCGACAAGCTCACGGAGCTGGGCGCCTCGACCGACAACCTGCCGACCATCGAGCGGCAGGTCGGCGGCGAATCGCTCCGCGGACGCACGGGCGGCGCGGTGACGCTGGCTGTCGGCATGTCGCAGATTTTCACGGAAGCCATGCGCCGCGTGGCGGGTGGCGCCGTGAACCTGGAATCGGTGATCAAGTACTGGTACCACTTTGCCATCATGTTCGAGGCCCTGTTCATCCTCACCACGATCGACACCGGCACGCGGATCGCCCGGTTCCTGTTGCAGGAGGCGCTCGGCAAGATCTACAAGCCGCTCGATCGCACCGACTGGCTGCCCGGCGCCGTATTGTCGACGGCGATCGTCACGGCCGCGTGGGGAGGGCTGATCTGGACCGGTTCGATCGAGACGATCTGGCCCATGTTCGGCATCGCCAACCAGATGCTGGCCGTGATCGCGCTGGCCGTGGTGACGACCGTGATGTTCAACGCCGGCCGCGGCCGCTACGCCGCCATCACGATCCTGCCGATGTGTTTTGTCATTGCCTCGACCAGTACGGCGGCGGTCCGCATGATCGGCGGGCCGTTTGCCAGGATGATCGAAGACGGCCGCGCCACCGGCAACACGCGGCTCCTGGCACAGGGCGGCTTGAACATCTTCTTCACCGGCTTTATGGTCGCCGCCGTGGCGCTCATCGTCATCGAGGCCTTGCTGCGGTGGAAGAGCCGGCGGGGAGCGGTCCCGTGAACGCGGGACAGGTGGGGCCTCGCCCTTCCCGCTCATCATTCTCTCACGGATACGTCGGCGCGTGCTCGGCGTGCTGCGCGATGGCCTCTTGCAACGCCTCTTCGGGCGACATGGCTGACGGCAGGCGGCGGAACCACAGCAAAATCGCGATCGCCACGATCCCGCCGACGGCCACGGCCGACCACGTGCACACCAGTCCCCCTTCGTCCGGCAGCTCGCGCACCAGGAGCCGTAGCACCGGATGCTCGCGAAGCGTCGCCGACTGCACGTTGGACATCAGTATCGTGATGCTGTTGTGCGTGATGTGATACAAGACGCACGGCAGCAAGCTGCCACTCTGCACCGCTACATAGCCGATGACGATCCCGACAAGGAACGTCAGGATCGACTGCTGAAAGATCAGGTGCGTGACGGCAAAGAACAGGCTGCTCACGATGATGGCCCGCCACTTGTGCCCCATGCGCCTCAGGCCGGACAGAATGAACCCGCGGAAGGCTAGTTCCTCGCACACGGCCGGCACCACGGCCATGATCAACAGCGTCTTCCATAGTTCGGGCCGCTCGTGGAAGATGCGGGTGAGCAACTCCTTCAATTGCGGACTAAGTGGATAGAGCTGCTGCACGATCACGCCGAGCCAACTGAGGGTCGGGTAAACGGCCGCGGCCAACAGCACCGCGGCCGGCAGCGAAACGAGCGCGGCCATGAGCGACCCCGCGACCGGAGGACACAGAAGCAGCGTCTTGGTGGGGCTGCGGGAGAGCATGATGGTCATCAGCAAGGCCGGCGTGGCCACGACCGCCAACTGGCTGACCAAGGTCACGCGTGCCAAGTCAAAGAACGTGTCTGGCTGCGGCAGCGCGAACCCCATGAAGAACCGCAACATCAGGATCAGCACGCCGCAAAAGACGGCGCCCGCCACGGTGGGCGTGCTCTCGCGGTCGTGCAGCAATTGACGGAGCCACAGCCGCAGGTCGAAGCGTTCGCTCTCGCGAAACAGCACCCCCTCCGAATTAAACTGGTCGACCGCCCATCGAATGGCCAACAAGCAGCATCCCAGCGTGACCAGCCCGACCGGCGGGCCGTACAGGAGAGCTTGCGCATAGTTTCCCTCCAGCATGGCGCGCAGCAAGAGCACGATCCCCGTCACCGGAATCAGGCTGTTGCCCAAGGTTAGCTCGCCGCCCGGCGCCATGGGGATCATCACCAAGGGCAGCGTGACGAGCACCAGCGGCATGAGGTAGTATTGGCCCTCCTTGGTGCTTCGCGCGAACGCGGCGATCGCCAGGCAGAGCGCGCTGAAGAGCGCCGCGACCGGCACAAGCGCGATCAACAGCCAAAGCGGCGCGAGCGCCGGCGGCGGGCCCAACCGCGGCAACTGCCTGAGCACGATCGCCCCGGTGGCTCCCAGGCTCACCAGATTCAGCACGGCCGTGGCCGTGCTGAAGAGCATGACGGTCAACAGCTTGCCCCACACGATTTCGATGCGTTCGGCCGGGCTGGATAGCAGCGTTTCGAGCGTGCCGCGCTCCTTCTCGCCTGCGCAAAGGTCGATGGCCGGATAAAACGCCCCGGTCAAGGCCCAGATCAAAAGCATGAACGGCAGCACTTTCGACCACAGCGCCGCGTCGCGATGGCCGGTCGTGGCCGTATCGTGCTCGCTAACCTTGAAGGGCTCGGCCGAGTTTTGCGGCAAGTGACCCAGCGCCAGGTTTTCGCGGCCGACTTCCTCGCTCCATCGGCTCACGGCCTGCCCGACGCGTCGCATCGCCAGTTGCGATTTTTCCGTAGCTGTGCTGTAGAAGACCTGCGGCGCAGGCACCTGGATGTCGCGGGCCGCTTCCGAGTCCTCCGGGCGGATGTCGCGCACGGCGATCCGCAGTTCCTCTAACCGCTCGCCGAAATCGGGTGGGACATAGAGAACCGCGTCGCACCGCCCAAGGTCGATCGCCGATCGCCATCGATCGGCGTCGCGCTCCTCGTCAGGCGCGAGGTCGCGCTCGCTTACGAATTCGACGGCCAACAGCTCGCTCGCCGCTTGATCGCCAAACCACCGCGCGGAAAACCGCCCGTTCTCGAACAATTCCGGCGAGTTGGGCAGCCGCCATCGTCCCACGACCAGCACCTTTGTCGGCTGCTCGCGGACGAATTGCGCCACCTGGAACATGCTCATTCCCAGCAAGGGGTACAGCACGACCGGCAACACCGCGATCATGAACAGGGTCCGGCGGTCGCGCAACTGGTCGCGCACCTCGCGGAGGAAGATCAATTTGACGTTCGACCACTTCATGCGACGCCGCTAGCCAGAGTCCTTGTCAAATCAGCACCGGCCGCCGGTGCGCGGCGTCGTGCTCGGAGATCAAACGGAAGAACAACTCCTCCAGGTCCTGCTCGCCGTGCACTTCGCGCAACTCGTCCAGTCGCCCGGACGTTAGGATGTGCCCGCGATGCACGATCGCGATGTGGTCGCACAGCTTCTCAGCCTCGCGCATGATGTGCGTCGAAAAGACGATGCACTTGCCGTATTGGCGCAGCTCGGCGACCGTCTGCAGAAGGGCACGTGCCACGAGCACGTCCAGCCCGCTCGTGGCCTCGTCGAAAATCAAGACCGGTGGATCGTGCACCAAGGCCCGCGCGATCGAAACCTTCTGCTTCATTCCGGTCGACATCTTCGCGCCCAACAGGTCGCGGATGTCGTTCATTTGCAGGCGGTCGAAAAGGTACTCCATGCGGGCCCGCAGCCGCGGCTGGACAATGCCGTAAAGTCGACCGAAGTATTCCACCTCTTCCCAGGCGGTCATGCGGTCGTAAACGCCCGTATTGGCCGAGACGAAACCGATTTGATGCCGCACCTCGGAGGGTTGGGTGACGACGTCGTAGCCGTTGACGGTCACGGTGCCGCCCGTGGGGCGCAAAACGGTGCTGATAATCCGCAGCGCCGTGGTCTTGCCGGCGCCATTGGGACCCAACAGGCCGAAAATCTCACCCGCCTCGGCCGAGAAATTCACGCTCGCCAGCGCGACCAACTTGCCACGCCGCAAGTCGGAGTACTCCTTGGAGAGGTTGTGGGCGTGAATCATGGCGGGCAGCGACAGGGGAAATCGATGCTTGTCTCAATGGCCCCGCGTCGCCTTAGCTGGTTTGCAGATCAGGGTGCCACTGACTCCGCCAGTGCCTCCCCGCTTCGGGCAACACTGGCAGAGCCAGTGGCACACACAAGACACGTGCGCGATCCTCCGGAGGGGAGCCGGCCGTTGGGCTGATCGCCGCCCGCAAAACTGGTACTACAGTTTAGCTCATCGCTGGGCCAACACCGACCACTGTCGGTTCGGCATCGATCAGGTCGTAGAACACATTCCGCTGCCGCGGAATATAGCCCAGTTCGGCGATAGCGTCCCGAATCTGCGCGAGCGACAGATAGTGTACCGTGCCCGCCGAGGCCACCACGTTTTCCTCGATCATCAGGCTGCCCATGTCGTTGGCCCCGTAGCACAGGGCCAATTGGCCGATCTTCAGCCCCTGCGTAACCCAGCTCGACTGGATGTTGGGGATATTGTCGAGGTACAAGCGGGCGACGGCCTGCGTTTTGAGGTAGTCGAACGAGCCGGCCTTGGGGATGTGGCTCATGTCGGTATGATCGGGCTGAAAGGTCCAGCAGATAAAGGCGGTAAAACCGCCCATTTCGTCCTGCAACTGTCGGATCCGCTCGAGGTGCTCGATCCGCTCGGCCAGCGTCTCGATGTGGCCGAACATCATGGTGGCGGAGCCGCGCCCGCCCAACTCGTGCCAGACGCGACAAACGTTGAGCCAATCGTCGGTCATCACCTTGCCGCGGGTCATCGCCCGGCGAACGCGGTCGACGAGGATTTCGGCGCCGCCGCCGGGCAGGCTGCCCAACCCGGCCGCCTTTAGCCGCGAAAGCACCGTCTTTAGCGGCAGCTTCGAGACCTTCGTGAAAGCATGAATCTCGGGCGGACTGAAGCCGTGCACGTTGACCTGTGGGAAGCGGCTCTTGATATCGTGCAGCAGCTCCTCATACCACTCGATCTTGAACTCGGGGTGCAGGCCCCCTTGCATCAGGATCTGGTCGCCGCCAAGGTCGACGGTTTCCTGAATCTTCCGGAGCAGCTCCGCGCGATCGAGAACGTATCCTTCGGGGTCTTTCGGCTTGCGATAGAACGCGCAGAAGTCGCAGACCGCCGTGCAGATATTCGTGTAGTTGATGTTGCGGTCGATGTTGTAGGTCCGGTACGCCTCCGGGTGCATCCGCCGGGTAACCGCGTCGGCGGCCCGCCCGAGCGCCACCAGGTCGCGCGACTCGATGAGCCGTAGGCCCTCGTCCAGGTTGAGGCGCTCGCCGGCCACGGCCTTGTCGAGCACGGCGGCAATCGAAGCAACCACTGCGCGGGCCTCCTAACGACCGATTGCATCGCGAGCCACGGCGTCGCGGTGGAAGCGCGGCGGCGTGTCCGGGACGCGCACAATGGCGCCGCCCGCGTGTGCCACTGCTTCGCCAGAAGCAGTGCGGGCCGCGATGTATGGCTCACCAGAGTGCGAACTTTCCAGGAAGCCGAGCTTAACGGCCAAGTCGCGGTACAGTTCCAGGCCCCGCCTTTCAAGGTCTCCCAACCGGAAATGAAGGCAATCGCGCAGGTACGACAGGCACTCGGGCCGCGTGAGGCCCAGGCCCGCCGCCTCCGACGCGGCAATCCCTTCCAGGTTCTCGACGCCCTGGTCGCGTGCCCTGCCGAGCGCTGCTTCGATGCTCGGCAGATCGCGTCCTGCGTGCGCCACCCACATCGCGAATACAAAGGGCAGTCCAGCCCAGCGGCACCACTCGTCTCCCAAGTCCCACACGGCGGCGAACCGGCCGCCGGGCGACTGGATCGCCCGATCGCCGATCAGAAGCACCGCATCGGCCCCACTGTCCGCAAGCCCGCAATCGACCGGCAAGGGCTCGATCCGCGGGCGGACGCCGTATCGTTCGTTGAGCAGGATCTGCACGAGGACGGCGCTGGTGCGCGAGCCGTCGTCGAGCGCCAGGGTGCCGATCTCAGGCACAGGGACGCGCGAGAACATCTTGACCGACAAAACTGGCCCCCGGCAGGCGATGCACGCGTCGGAGACGATTTCGTAGGCGCTGCCGCGGAAGTATTCGATCGACGGGACGAGCGCCACGTCCAAGCGCCCAGCCGCCAGATCGTCGGCCAGCCGGCTCGGCACGTCCAGTACCAATTCTACCCGCGGCGCCAACTCCTCGAGTCCGTAGATGAGCGGCCGCGTGTTGAGATAGCTCACCGCTCCCACGCGGATTTTGGACACTGGCTCCATCACGCAATTCCTCCTTCCAGCCATCCCGGCAAAGCGCCGTGCGTGGCGCGAAGCCACCGCATTATAGGAAAGCGGTCGGGACCGAAAAGGGTGATCGACCGCCGGCACGGAGAACTGCAAAGTCCGGGGTCTGGCTCATTTTTCGGCACGTGCCGTTCTCAATTCTTCCGAAGCCACCTTCGGCCGAAAAATGTGCCTGACCGCCTGACCCCCTCGCCAAGGACTCGCACGGCGGCGGCGTGCTCGGGCGCCACTGCCGGCTCGCCCAGCACTGCGCCGTTCGCCCGCAATCCTCACGTCTCCAGTTCGCGGAAGGCCCTGAAACCGACGACCATGGGAACGGCCGTCGCGGCAATCCCCAGGAGACAACCGCCAAGAAGTCCCAGCATTAACCAATTCCATTGCCGCGAGGCGTTGAGCAGCAGCGCCTCGTTTCCCCCTTGGGTGGCCAACAAGTAGAAGTGGCAGGGAACGGTCGTCATGACCACCAGCGATACGATGTACAGGGCACTGAGGACGAGATTGAGCGTGCCCCCGAACCCCGCCGCGATCCGCGCGGGTGAATCCTCGCGCAGATTAGGCAATTTGGCCCCCAGGCCCACGGCGATGCCCGAGAGCCCAGAGCACAGTAGGGCGCAGGCCAATAGGTGCACCCACACCACCAACGGCGAGACGCCCAGCATCAGGTCGCTGAGAAGCACCAACAACGCACACGGCACGAGCGAGCCGGCGGCAGCGAAGAGAAACTTGCTCCACAGGATCGTGTCGCGTTTGACGGGCAGGCGGCCCAGGATCCAGAAGCGGCGCCCTTCGAGACTGATCATGGGAAAAATGAACCGCGTAGTGAACGTCGACAGCAGCAATCCGACCACGGCCAGATTGAGAAAGCTGATCATGTTGACCCACGAGGCGTAATTCACGTCGTAGCTCAACCGCCGCGTGTTGAGGAAGTACAAGCCCAGCAAGCCAAAGAAGATCAGGAACTGCGACCACTGCACCGGATCGCGGCGAAACAGGCGCAGGTCCTTCACAATCAAGAGACGCAGTCGGGCGCTCAGAGGCCGCATGACTGTCGAGGCCGCGCGGTCCATCCAAGACATCTTCAACCGCCGGCGGGCCACGTGCGCGCCCAATAGCGCGCTGTAGCCGGAACGGTACGTCACGCCCGCCGTCCACACGGCCAACTGGTGCAGGACCAGGGCATTGGAAGTCGTCACCGCCAGAAACAGCACGCTTTCGACCATCGCCGTCCGGGCTGACGGATCTCGCCAGCCACTGCGGGCCGCCTCCAAAAGCCCGGAGCTCAGCCACCAACTGGGCAGCATCCGGCTTTCGCTTGCGCGGAGACGGGCGAGCATCTCCAGGAACCAACCGGGGGTCAACAGTTCGCTCGTCTGGCGGCTGGCCAGCGACCACATCAGCCAGCCGCCGACAAGCGCCGCCAAGACGCCAGCCACCGTGAGCACGTGCACGCGGTTGGTGGGGATACAGCGAACCACGAGCATGCACAGGATGGCCCCCAAGCTGCCGGGGATATACGCGAACGCAGCCAGGTACGGCAGCAGGACGCCGTAGTAGAACCATGGCGCCTCGACGACGATACCGTACGCCACGAGCATCGGGCTTCCCAACAGCAGGAATCCCCAACTGGAAAACAACATCCCTTGCTGGAACTTGTGGAGAAACACGCGTTCGGCGCGGGCAGGCGTGGTGAGCAGGAACGTCGCCTCGTCCGATCGGTACAGGTTGCTATAGACGATAATGGCGTTGGAGATCACGAGCATCACGGTCAGCGACGCGAAGAAGATGCTGTACATCGCGCGGACCGTCTCGTCGTGCGTGACCGGCTCGGGAATGGCGTCATCGAGAAACTCGAAGCCGAGCAGAAAGAGCACGAACAGGCCGACCCACAAGACCAAGGTCAAGGCCGTGGCCAGGGCCACGCGCAACCGCGAGCGGGCGATCGACTCGCGAAACGAGTTGGTCATCAACCGCCGCCGCAGCCGCCAGAAGAGCGCCGTTTCCTCGGGAGCAGCGAGCACGCGAGCGCGAGCCGGAAACGACCGGTCGAGCGGCTCGCGCGACGCACGAGACGGATTGACCGAGGCATCGTTCACGCCGCATCCTCGTCGGGACTGGCCGAGACGGGCGCGGCCGCGGCCGCTTCGTCCGGCGAGGCTGTGATCTCGAGGAACAACTGCTCGAGCGACATTTTCCCGAGCGACCGGGAGCGGCGACGCAGCTCGTCGATCGTGCCCACGCAGCGCAACCGTCCGCGGTCGACGATGCCGACCCGGTCGGCGATCTCTTCGGCCACCGACAACGAGTGCGTGGACATGAAGACCGTGGTCCCCATCGCCGCCCGTTCGCGCAACAGATCCTTCATCATGCGGACGGTGCGCGGGTCGAGCCCCACAGTCGGCTCGTCAAGCACCAGCACGTCCGGATCGTGCAACAGCGCCGCCGCCAGCGCCACCCGTTGCTTCATCCCGTGAGAGTAGCTCTCACACAAGTCGTCGACGAAGTCGGCCAGCTCGAAGCGGGCGATCTCCCGGGCGATCCGTTCGTCGGCGACGTGGGTCGGCAAGCCGTACATGCCCGCAATAAACTGCAGGAACTCTCGACCGGTGAGCTTGTCGTACAAATACGGCTCGTCGGGAATGTATCCCACCACGCTGTTGGCCTGGCGCGTTTCGCTCTCGACGTCAAAACCACACACCCGCACCCGGCCGCTGCTGGGGCGCAGCAGGCCGACGAGCACTTTGATCGATGTCGTCTTCCCGGCACCGTTGGGGCCGAGAAATGCGAACAGCTCGCCGCTGGGGACGACCAGGTCCAGGTCGGCCACCGCGACCTTCCGCCCATAGCTTCGGCTGACGTGGCAAAACTCGATCATTCTCGATCCTCGTCGGCCGCGGCTTCCGCTCCGTCACGATCGTCCCGTCCGTTCGATGGTATCAAACGCAACTCCGCCTCGGCGCTCGGCAACAGCTCGGGATCGATCCTCCGCTCGGGGTCCAGGCGGACGAATAGCAGCCGTGACGAGGCAAGCCACAGCTCTTGCTTGACCACTTGCCCTTTGGGATCGACCCACACCTGCGCCCGGGCGGATTGATTGCTGCTCAACCCCAGGCCCGGGTCGCCGCGATAGACGACCAGCAAGGCGGGCACGATCCGATCCTGCCAGACGATCGGGTCCTTTCGTTCGACCGTCGCGTGCAACACCTCCAAGGGGGCGTTCGGGGGAAGGAATGGACTGTAGATCGGCACCGTCCACGTCTGCCCCACCCGCAACCCGGGCAACCGCGTCGGCGGTGACAAGGCGTCCGCCATCAGCGCATCGGCCGGCAGATCGAGGTGCGTCTGGAAGACGAAATCGCCGGATTGCACCAGGACGTGCAACGTATCGCGATCGACTCGGCCCTTCATCGAGATCCCCAGGTGCATGCCCGACAGGACCGAACGGTGAAGAACGTCGTTCTTCGGTGGCCCCAATTCCGTGACGGAGCTGAAACCGATGGGGCGACCGAGCGGCTCGACCTCGATCGCTCCGTCCGCGACGATGCTGATGATCGTCTGGGAGTTGCGATGGCGATCGTCCAACAGTTTGACGAACGCCGAGATCCACACCGGCGTCAGCTCCGATAGCGGCAGTTCGTCCAGGACGACTCTGCTGCGGATTTCGCCCATGCCGTCCGGCTTGCGAAACGTGCGACTGGCGGCGGTGCCCAGCCGGCGGCCGTTTAAGAAGATTTCCCATGCCACCGGTTCGCTCTCGGCATCCGATTCGAGGATCGTGCGGTAGCTGGGAGGCTCTCCGATGAGCATCGGAGGCAGAATCTTCTGCTTCACCAGCCAGCCCATCGTGGCTAGCCAGAAGAAAAGCACGGCGACGGTGTACCAGCGGCTGAACACCGATTCACGCGTCCTCTAAATGCTAGCGGCCAGAATCCCCAGCACCCCGGCCTACAACCTAAGGATCATTGTAGCAGAGCGGACGACACCGCGGCTCATTTCGCCACAACGCCAGCCCCGACGGGCCAAGCCGGTAAGCAGGCGAACGCCCCCTCACAAAGGTCCTACGGCCTAGTGTCCGGCCCGCCAACCGGCATTGCCAAAAATAGACCTCGACCGGATGATACCGCCCCTTTCCGTCCACGACGGGGCGGGCATCGCGGAGGGTGCTCTGCACGCCAACCGACGGGCGGCCTTGCCGGGCTGCATGCTCTCCCTTCCCAAGCGCGAGGTAACCCAATGGTCGACGGCCGATCGCTCGTCACAAGCCTCTCCTTGCTTGCATGCCTGGGCCTCATGGTCGGCTGCACCAGGTCCGACCCGGCCGCGCCAAGTGGCACGAGCGCCGGGGGCACGGCCGCCGCGGCCGTTGGCGGCGCGCTGCGCACCGAGCCCGCGCCGGTCGTCGTACTGCACACGTCGCTAGGGCCGATCAAACTACGGCTCAACACGGCCAAGGCGCCAGCGACCGTCGATAACTTTTTGGCCCAGGTCGACGGCGGGTTTTACGACCAGACGATCTTCCATCAGGTTCAGCCGGGCTACGTCGTGCTGGGGGGTGGATATCGCGCCGATTTGAGCGAGAAGAGGAGCCGCTACAGCATCGCGAACGAGGCCGCCAATGGCCTTAAGAATCTCCGCGCCACGATCGCTATGACGCGGCCGCTCGACGGGGTGGATAGCGCCACCGGGCCCTTCTTCATTAACCTGGGTGACAACCCGCAGCTCGATCATCGAGGAGCGACCGCCGACGACTACGGCTATTGCGTCTTCGGCGACGTGATCGAGGGCATGGACGTGGTGGAGCGGATTGCCCAGGTTCCCGCGCGCGCCAGTGGCGACTTTCCGAGCCTGCCGGTGGAGACGGTGCTCATTGAGTCGGCCACCCGCGCACGCTGAGAGGCGCGGCCGGATTGTTCGCGTTGGCGTTCTGCATGGCCCTCACCGTCTGCTTGTACACGTCTTCAAGCTCGGAGAGCAGATCGGAGAGCATGTAGATGCGGCCGGTGGGTTTGTTGAAATCCCGGCCGGTCGGCGTGTCGGACAGCATCTGGCCCATGTTGTGGCCCCAAGGCGTGGTGGCCATGTAGTCGAGCATCTTGTAGCCGTCGGGTCCCTTGATGAGCCGCGCCACGGCCGAGCGGCCGGTCGGCATGCGCGCCAGCCGATCGAGCCGATCGTAGGCGTTGGGATAGCGGGCGATTTGCGCCGCGAACTTGCGGCCATCGCTGGTGCGCATTTGGCGGACCAGGAAATTGTTGTCGTCGAGCATCCGATCCAATAGCTCGTCTTGTTGCTCGCGGCGCACCGTCCAGCCGATGTGCCGCAACTGCTCGAACAGCGTTTGCACTTGCGAGCGGGAGATGATGTCGCCGTCGCGGTAGTTGTAGCGGCTGCGGAACAGCTCTTCGGCCGTGCTACTGACGCGATCGAAGCTAGGCAGCTTCCATTTCTTGGTGGTGGTAGCGTTCCCCGGTCCGAGCAAGGCCGCGGCGACGAGGGCCGCGAGCAGTCGGGATGCCACGTATGATTGCGTTATCAATGGTCACTCCGCGATGAAGAGTTCGGTTAGGCGCCGTAGGACGCCAGCGTCCCTGCCTGTGGAAAACATAGCCCGCCCCTGGCCGTCCGCCCCCGATTAACCGCTAGGCTCCGACCCATCCTGTTTCCCTCGCCCGGCCGGTCGTGCTAGATTCGCGGGCACAGGTGGGTTCGGCCCGATGTCTCTCAACCCCTCTCGGGGCACGCCATGGGCGTCCTGGTTTACGCAGTCGATCATCCGGCACTGCCGCCCTTCTCGATGTCGGACCGATTCCGCCACGAGGTTGCGTATTTCATGCACATTCCTGGCGATACGGGGCATCCCAAGCTTCCCGACGGCGAGTATTGGATCGACCCGGCGCAAGCACGTTCGTGGTACGAGGACGGTTGCATCGCGCTGGTTTCGCCGCTGGATAGCCAAAACAAGACCGAGGTCGAGCTGTCCGAGGAACAAGAGAACTGGCTGGCTTGGATGCTCGCCCACGAAGTCGCACACATCCGCCTGGCGTGAGGTGTCGACTGTATTCCGAAATTTTTACGCGAGATTCCACGCGAACCCCGCTGCTTTCCCGAAGGTCCTATCAACTGTCATTTTTCCGAACGCCAATCGGTATCCGCTCCAGCCCTACCCCCCCTGTGTGGCGGAATTGTAAGGCGATTTTGTTGTTGAATCCCTAACGCCGTCGGATACGATAACGGGGTCCTAGCCTTTGGGCGGGGCGAACGGTAGAAGGAGATACCGATATGGCGAAGTCAACGTACTTCGTGCAGGAGTGCCCGACGTGCGGTCGATCGTTGCACGTGCGCGTCGAGTACCTGGGCCGGTTGCTCGTGTGCCAGCACTGCGGAGGCAACTTGCTGGCCAGTGATTCCGAGGGTGCGCCGACTGCCGTGCCCGGTCTTATGCGGCGGGCCGACGAACTGCTCGAGTCAGTGTCGCGTCGTCGTACTCCAGAATGTCGCTAGGCGCGCTGGATTCCTCACGCGCCCTTTTTTACTTCAGCACCTGCCACAGGCTGCCGTAGTCGTCGGTCCATAGGATCGGCTTCACATCGCGCCCAAAATGCCGCGCGGCGCCCCGGCTTGATCCATCGCTAGCGAAGGCCGCTTGCACTTGCTCGTCCTTCAGGAACTCCTCATTGCTGGTGATGATCGCCCAGCTCGACGGGTAATATCCGCGCCCCGCCCTGCGGCGTTTCGGATCGTCTCCGCTGGCATCGACGTAAAAGGCCTGTTTGCCAAACTCCTTGGCTAGTCCCAGCACGAGCGGCTGCAGGTCCACGTTGCGATTCGAGATGTTCACGAGCAGGATGCCCCCCGGCTTCAGGTGCTTGAGGTACATCGCGACGCACTCCTTGGTGACCAGGTGCATCGGGATGGCGTCGCTGCTGAAGGCATCCATCACCAGGATGTCGAATTGCTGCGACTGGCCCATGGCCAGCTCGTTTTCGAGCACCAGCCGGGCGTCCCCTTCGGCGATTTCGACCGTGGCCGGCGTGTCGCTGAGGTACGTGAAATGCCTTTGGGCCATCTCCACGACGACCGGGTTGATCTCATAGAAGCGAACCGTGTCCCCCTCCCGGCCGAACGCGGCGACGGTGCCGGCCCCCAGGCCGATCACGCCGATCTTGATCCCTTCCTGCTCGCTGCTTGTCGTCGGATGGCGCGGGTACCGCCCGATCGCCAGCGCGATCCCCGAGTCGGGCGAGTAGTAGCTCACCGGGATGCGGCGGCGCTCCGCATCCAAAAACTGCGTGCCGTGCGTGATGATGCCGTGAGCCAGCTTGCGCACAGGCTCCATCCGCGGGTGGTCCTTGTCGCCCACGTTCATTTCCTCGTCGTAGACGCGCAACAGCCCGTAGAAGTTGCGCGACACGGCGACGAGGTTATTCTTGAAATAAGTCCTGGCGTGGATGCCCAGGGCCGTGGCCAGTCCTGCCACCACCAACGTCAAGGCGGCGGCCAAGCCGGTGACCCGCCCGCGATCGATAAAGTGATGCCGCGTGGCCGGATCGCGCACGAGCGCCGCGATCACCAGGATGCACGAGCCCAACAGCGCCAAGTGATATTCCCAGTACCCGTTGAAGATTCGCGGCGCCACCAGCGCCACGAATACGCCGCCGAGCGCCCCGCCGATGCTGATCAGCAAGTAAAAGAGCGTCAAATGCCTGGCATGCGGCTTCGAGCGGACCAGCTCGCCATGGCAGGCCATGGCGCAGGCGAACAGCGTCAAGGCGTAGATGAATACCTGCGAAAAGATGGGCGCATCGATGCCGATGTACTGCGTCGCCTCGCTAATGTCCACGCCGACGAACAGAATCACCGTCGCCAAGACCGCCGAAACGGCGAGCAAGCTGAGAAACACCGACCGGACGTACCAGCGTGGGCTGTCGAAACAGATGATGAATGAAAGCAAGTAGAGCGTCAGCGGCAGGATCCACAAAAACGGGACCACGGCCACCTCTTGGCACATTTGATTGGTCGTCGCCAGAAGCATGGCCGACGCACAGGTGGCCAGGCCCAGCCACAGCGCCATCGTGCCCGGACCGGGGCGCGGGTCGTCATGGGGCGCGGTGACGTCGGCGGTGGCGGCCGGTGTGGGCGACGGCGTTCCCGAGGGCAGCCCCCCGTCGGCCGTCGCCGCGTCGCGCTTGCCCATCAGCAGCAACTGCACCGCGCACAGCGCGCAGGCAAGGCCGAAAAGACCGTACGCCCACGACCAGCTTCCTGTCTGCTCTCCCAGCTTCAGCCGCGGTTCGACGACGAATGGATAGCTCAAGAGGGCCAGGAGCGAGCCCACGTTCGATAGCGCGTACAGCCGATAAGGACTTCGCTCGTGCGTGTGGGCAAACCACGACTGCAACAAGGGGCCCGTCGTCGACAGAATGAAATACGGCGCGCCGACGGTGAACGTCAGTAGCGCCAGGATCTGCCACGTGGGCGATCCTTCGACGCGGGCGCGATACGCCGGGTCGGTCGCGATCGGCAGGAACCATAGCGACGCCGCCAGCACCGCCAGGTGCACGACGGCTTGGGCCCGCGGCTTCAGCCACGCCGTCAACCCATGCGCGTACAGGTATCCGCCCAGCAGCAACACCTGAAAGAACAAAAGACAGGTCGTCCACACGGCCGGCGTGCCGCCGAACCAGGGCAGGATCTGCTTGCCCAGCATCGGCTGCACCAGGAAGAGCAAAAAGGCGCTCCAAAAGATCGTTATCGCGTACCAGATCATATTGGTAGCCTTTCAAGCCGCGGAAGGTGCTGCTTCGTCCAGCAGCGCGAGGCGGGAAAACGGCCCGCGACAGGTTGCCGCAGGCTCGCTGAATTATAGCCGACAGTTGCCCGCGCCCGAACCAATCCGCTGCGCCGCTACAAATGGCTCGATCGCGTCAATCGCGCCAGATCGGCGAAGAATTCGGGGTACGTCTTGGCGGTGCAACCCGGATCGCGAATCACGACCTCCGGCACGCGCAAGCCCACCAGGGCCAGGCTCATCGCCATGCGATGATCGTCGTACGTGTCGATCGCCGCGCCGCGAAGCGGGCCTGGCGCGATCACCAGCCCATCGTCGTGCTCGACGACGCCAGCGCCCAACTTGCGCAATTCCGTGGCCAATGCGGCGATGCGGTCCGTTTCTTTGTGGCGGATGTGGGCCACGCCGGTGATCGTTGTCGGCCCTTCCGCGAAAAGCGCCACGGCCGCGAGCGTCTGCACGGTGTCGCTGATCGCGTTCATGTCCGCCTCGACGCCCACGAGCCGGTCCCCTGAGCGCACCGTGATCTGGTCCGCGCCGCGTTCGACTCGACAGCCCATCCGTTCAAGCACGTCGACGAACGCTGTGTCCCCTTGCAGACTCGTGCGCGATAGCCCCTCGACGGTCACGCGGCCACCGGCGATTGCCGCCGCCCCCCAAAAGTAGCTGGCTGCCGAGGCGTCGGGCTCGATCACATAGCTGGTGCCGCGATAGTGGGCGAGCGGGACTGCGATGCGGCGCAGGTCCGCACCATCGACGGCCACGCCAAACGCCGCCATCACGGCGAGCGTCATCCGCACGTAGGGCTGCGAAACGAGCTCGCCTTCAACCGCCAAGGAAACGGGCGACCGGGCGTACGGAGCGGCCATCAAGAGTCCGCTCAAAAACTGGCTCGATACGTCGCCGCGAATCGTGGCGGCGCCGCCCTTGAGGCCTGACGCAACCATCCGCACCGGCGGGCAGTCGTTGTTCTGTTCGCTCGCCACGTCAACGCCCAACGAGCGCAGCGCAGCGATCAGGGAGCCGATCGGCCGCTCTCGCATCCGCGGCGTGCCGTCGAGCCGAAACGTGCCGCTGGCCAGCGCAAGCATCGCGGTAAGAAAGCGGACTGTGGTGCCGCTATTGGCGACGTACAGGTCCGCCTGGGCTGCCGGGATACGGCCGCCGCAGCCTTCGATCGTCGCGGTGCAGGTCGCGGCGTCGATACCGACCGCGACGCCCAGCTTGCGCAGGGCATCGATCATCACCCGCGTGTCTTCGCTCGCGAGCAAGCCGGCAAGCGTCGAGCGGCCATCGGCCAGCGCCGCGCAGACGAGGGCCCGGTTCGTGATGCTCTTCGACCCCGGCGGCCGAATGGCCGTGTCGAGCGGGCCGCAGGGACGGATTTCAATCGTTTCTGGCAACTGTGGCACGGCGCAACTCAGTGGCGAGAATCGGCGCGAGTACAAACCGCGTTCGTCGCAATGGGTGCGGCTCCCTAAAGTATCGCACGTGAAGTCGTGGGCCAGAAGAAACGCCGATTGAGCTGGACTCGCTGACGATTCGGCTGGTTGCAAGGCCGGCTAAGCCCGAAGGTTGTTTGGCACCTATCGGCCGAGCGCCAGTGGCATATTCACTGCCCTCTTCCGGCTGCCCGCTGCCGGCTACTTTTCGGCGATCTTCCACAGGTGTCCGTCGCTGCGGACGTAAACGGCGCCGTCGGCCACGGCCGGCGTGCCGAAGACGGGCTCGCCTAAGTCGCCTTGGGCGATGATCTCACCACTCTTGTCGCCCAATTGGACAATTTGCGCGTGTCCCTCCTGGCTGACGGCCAGCAGCCGATCGCCGGCGATCACGGGCGTGGCCCAGAAGGGTCCTTTCAAGCGCAGCTTCCACAGCACGTCGCCGGTCGTGGCGTCGCCGCACAGGAGCACGCCGGAGCCGTTGATCGCATAGACGCGTCCTTGGTGCACGATCGCACTGGCGCTCCCCGGGGCAAGTGCATTACTGGACCACAGCACCTCGGCCGCCTTGGCGTCCGGCTGGTGCCGTAGGGCCGTCAGCCCAGCGGCCGGAACAAACACGATGCCGCCATCAGCGACTGGCGAAGGGATCGAAGAGCACGCGACTTCGTACGTCCACACCTGCTCGCCGGTGCGGGCGTTGTTCGCCGTGATCCGACCGGGCGACTGCAAAAGCACGGCGTCCTCGCCGCGCGTGCGGCCCGGCAGCACGGCTGGCGAAGTCC
This sequence comes from Planctomycetia bacterium, assembly GCA_016191115.1. GTDB lineage: Bacteria > Planctomycetota > Planctomycetia > Pirellulales > JACPPG01 > JACPPG01. The sequence continues at coordinate 48,860 of JACPPG010000015.1, forward strand.
AGTTCATGTCGGCCTGCCGTGGAATCTTCCATCGCGTCTCGCCGGTGTTCGCGTACAGGCCGGCGGCGAACGAGTCTCCTTTGGTCTCGACCTGCACGACCACCGTGTCGCCCACAACGACCGGTGACGACGACATGCCCACGTCGTTGGCCGCGGTCGGATAGTCATGTGTCAGCCCGCGGTACCACAGCAGGTTGCCATCCAGATCGAGGCATGCCAGGTCGTTCGAGGAAAAGAGGGCGAAAATGCGGCGGCCGTCGCTCGCGGGCGAAGGGGCAGCGACCGAGCTGGTCGGATGACAAAGCGTGCGGCCGGTGGCCCAGAACTGCCGCTCCCAGCGGAGCTTGCCGCTGGTCGCGTCGAAGCAAAGGACGTGCAGCCGGTCCTGACTGTATCCGCTGGCCGAGGTGACGATGACGTTGTCGCGCACGACGATGGGGCTGGCGACGGCCCGCCCCGGCACGGGCACCTTCCACGCCACGTTGTGTTCCGTGCCCGCTTCATCCTTCGCGATCGCGCTGGGTAGGTGCCCGTCGGCGGCGACTGACCGATTGTCCGACCCGCGGAAGTGCAGCCAATCAGCGGCCCGGATTGGCGACACGCACATCAGCAGCAGCGTGGTGCAGATCAGCGATCGTCGCATACGGTCGTTTCCTTCGTGTGCAGCGTTACGCGCCTCTCCCCTTGTGGGAGAGGGGCGGGGGGTGAGGGGTGCTGAGTGTCTATCGTGCCGACGCTTCTTCCGTCGCACGCGCAACGCGATCGCGCGACAGCACGGCCGTGCCCGTCTTGTCGCAGACGCGGAACTGGAAGTCCCAGTCCTGCGCCCATTCCTCCTTCATATTGTTCTGGCAGATCTTGAGCAGGATCAGGTTGCGGCCAGCGTTCAAGTTCGCGCGCGCGATGTACTGGTCCATGCGCGCGCCGGCATGATAGACCTTATGCTGCGCCAGTAGCTCGCCGTTGAGCCAAAGCTTGTTCGCGCACATCGAGGTCAGCCGCAGCTCGACCGGCCGGGCCTCGTCCGCCACGAACTCACAAGCTGCGTAGCCGACGACCGAGTTGGCCTTCAAAAGTGCCTTGTTCAGGTCCACTTTGCCGTACGGGTCCTCGGTCGCGTGATCGATCCACTTCACCGCGCCCGATTTCCCCTCGCACTCGGCCGCGAAGTCGACTTTCTGCTCAGGCGGATAGATGACGTCGAACCCTTGTTCGTCGGTGTTGTCGAACGGCCCCATCAGCTTCCAGCGGAGCACGTAGCCAAAATGCGCAGGCACGTCGACCTTGTCGCCGAACGACTCGAGCTTCTTGACGATCTTCTGCACCTGGTCGAGGTCGCGGGCCCCGGACATCGCGCGGCGATAGACATCGGCGGCCGCGGGGCCCTTGCTTGCCGCCTCCAGGCCTTCGGCCTCGGTCAGCAGCCGCGCCACGGCGTCGCGGCGGAACTCGACGCCTGGGTCGTTTAACATGCCCGGGATCAGCCGATCCGCCGCCTTGGCATCCGCGCGGCACAGCCATTCGAACGCCAGCCGCCGGGCGCGGGGCGCGTGACTGGTGTCGAGGGTGAATTTCTCCAACGGCGCTACCGGTAGCTTGCCCACGTGCTGCAACTCGCGCTCGGCAATCGTGTCGATCGCGGCGCGAATCCAATTGGCCGCCAGCGGCCCTGCGTCGTCGAGCGCGCCCAGGAGTGCCGTGAGCGACGCTGCGTCTCCCTGCGACAATCGGCTCCACGCCGCACGGGCGGCCGCCGTCCCGGCCCCTTCCGGCCCGACCGCTTTCAGCATTGCCAACTCCTTCGGAATGTCCACGGCCGAAAGCGAGCTGGGCAGGGCGAAAAGCAAAAAGCCGATGAGGAGGGCCGTCGAGGAGCGCATGTATGGGGTTCCTGCCAGGTGGGTGGGAGGTCCAGGCGGGGGCTAGCCGACGCATTCTAATCGCCAGCGGGGCACTGGGTAGTAGCCAGTCCTGTGCGATTTTTCGACCACGCGTGCGCGCCGAAGGCAGCCCGCCAAGCCGTCCTGTCATTATGGCAGCGGCGGAAGGCGGATTTCACTACCAATCTGCCGGAACCGGTGACCCATGGCACTGCGCCAAGAGGCTGCCGGAGCGATAACCGATTGGTTTGCAATATCTTAAGCCATCATCGCGCGGCCTTGGCCCGGCAATTGCTTGCACTCCGCCCGACTGCGCTACGGATGCGCACGTTTGGCAGCCCAATGGCTCGGCCGAACGCTCGCGGCCGATTCCCGATAGTTTGTAGACCATTTCGGAGGCACGAAAACGATGTCAACGGCGACCAAGGTCAAGAAGCCCACGAAGATCAAGCTCCAGCCCTTGGGCGACCGCGTGGTCGTCGAGCGGGAGGAGTCGGAGGAGAAGACGGCCGGCGGGATCGTGCTGCCGGACACCGCCAAGAACAAGCCGGCCCGCGGCACCGTGGTCAGCGTCGGCGACGGCAAGCTGTTGGACGACGGCACCCGCGGCAAGCTGCAGGTTAAGGTGGGCGACCGGGTGTTGTTCACCTCGTACGCGGGCGACGAGTTCCGCATCGGCGACCAGGAACTGCTCCTGATGCGCGAGGACGACATCCTGGCCGTGATCGAGTAATCCGATCGACCGCTGGCGCAAGCGCGCCGGCCGAACGAATAACGAAGGAGATTTCCACTGATGGCAAAAACCATTGCTTTCGATCAGGAAGCCCGCGAGGCCATTCGCCGCGGCGTTTCCAAGCTGGCCCGGGCCGTCAAGGTGACGCTGGGTCCCAAGGGCCGCAACGTGATCTTGCAGAAGAGCTTCGGCTCGCCGACCGTCACCAAGGACGGCGTCACCGTGGCCAAGGAGATCGACCTCGAGGACGTCTACGAGAACATGGGCGCCCGCATGGTCCGCGAGGTCGCCTCGAAGACCTCGGACGTGGCCGGCGACGGCACGACGACCGCCACCATTCTGGCCGAGGCCATCTACAACGAAGGGCTCAAGGCCGTCGTGGCCGGCGTCAACCCGCTGCAAATGAAGCAGGGTATCGAGAAGGCCGTCGAGGACCTCACCGACAAGCTGCACAAGATGTCCATCTCGATCAAGAGCAAGAAGGAAATGGCCCAGGTCGGCACCGTGGCCAGCAACAACGACACCGAGATCGGCGAACTGTTGGCCGAGGCCATGGACAAGGTCGGCAAGGACGGCGTCATCACCGTCGATGAAGGCAAGAGCCTGAAGACCGAGGTCGAGTGGGTCGAGGGCATGCAGTTCGACCGCGGCTACCTCTCCCCGTACTTCATCACCGATCCGACGAAGATGGAGTGCGTGCTCGAAGACCCGTACATCCTCGTCTACGAGAAGAAAATCGCCAACGTCAAGGAAATGGTGCCGGTGCTCGAGGCCGTGGTGAACGCGGGCCGGCCGCTGTTGATCGTCTCCGAGGACGTCGAGGGTGAAGCCCTGGCGACCTTGGTCATCAACAAGCTGCGCGGCACGTTCAAGTGTTGCGCGGTCAAGGCGCCCGGCTACGGCGACCGCCGCAAGGCGATGCTCGAAGACATCTCGATCCTCTCCGGCGGCACCGCCGTGTTCGAGAGCCTGGGCATCAAGATCGAGAACCTGCACATCACGGACTTGGGCAAGGCCAAGAAGGTGGTCGTCGACAAGGACAATACGACGATCATCGAAGGGGCCGGCAAGAGCGCGGACATCAAGGCCCGCATCGACCAGATCCGCCGCGAGATCGACAACTCCACCAGCGACTACGACCGGGAGAAGCTCGAAGAGCGGCTGGCCAAGCTGGCTGGCGGCGTGGCGAAGATCAACGTCGGCGCGGCGACCGAGAGCGAGATGAAGGAAAAGAAGGCCCGCGTCGAGGACGCCCTGCACGCCACCCGCGCCGCGGTCGAGGAAGGGATCCTGCCGGGCGGCGGCGTGGCCCTGCTGCGGGCGTGCAGTTCGTGCAAGCCGGGCGGCCTCTCGCACGATCAGGAGGTGGGTTACAACATCATCCTGCGGGCCTGCCGCTCGCCGTTGACGATGATCGCCTCGAACGCCGGGCAGGACGGCGGCATCGTGTGTGAGAAGGTCATCGAAGGCAAAGGCAATTTCGGCTACAACGCCGCCACCGACACCTACGAGGACCTGGTGAAGGCCGGAATCATCGACCCGACCAAGGTCACCCGCACCGCGCTGCAAAACGCCTCGAGCGTGGCCGTCTTGTTATTGACGAGCGACGCCCTGATCGCCGAGAAGCCGAAGGAGACCGGCAAGAAGGGCGGCGCCGGCCACGGCGGCGACTACGACATGTATTGAGAACAGGCCACAGGCCACGGGCGGTTAGCCGCCGCAGCCACGCGGTGCCGCCGTAGGGTGCTCTGCGAACGCCATGAGACGTCCATCGAAGCGACTCAAGCCCAGGGGCTGCGTCCCCTGGGTTTTTTTCGCGCGCTCTTTTTACTGCTGTTGCGGTGGCGCCGGCGCTCCACGCAGCAGTCCCTCGGTGCTGAGGTCCTCATCCAAATCCGGCCAATGGATGCCGTACCCACCGCCGCCGATCTGCCGGTTGGCCCGCTGCGCGGCCGTCGCGCTAAGCAAGCGCGGGTACCATGCCAGCGGGACGATAATCTTTCGACCGTCCATTAGCGATACGGCGAGCGCGTCGTCGGTGCAATCGACGACCGTGGCACGTTCATCCGGCATGTTGTCGATCCTCAACGCGGCGACCGCGTTCAACATTCCCTCAAGCTGGCCCGCGGACCGGTACCCGCACCCACTTCACTTTCGGCTGGCCGCCGGCGCCGGTGAGGAACTCGGCCACGTAGCGGAGCTTCTCGCGGGGTTTCTCGGGCACCGTGAAGTTGTCCCCCTTTTGCAGGATCGGCCGCACTTCCGCGATGCCGCCGAAGCTGCGGTCGCCCGCCGCCTGGCAGGCAAACCAGTGGCCGTGCCCCATGTCGTCCTCAAGGTAGAACTCCGGGTAGCAGTGACCGGGGACCCACACGGTGCGTGCCGGGATGCCGCTTGCGCGACACAGGGCGATGAAAAGGGACGTCAGCTCCTCGCAGTCGCCGGTGCCGTCGTTCAATGCCGCGAGCGCCCCCTTGAGCGGACCGTCCTGGTACTTGACGTGCTCGCGGACCCAATCGTAGATCGCCTCCGCCTTCTCCCACGCGCCTTCGTGATCGGCCGTGATCTCCTTGGCCAGGTTGCGAATCTTCGGGTTGCGGCTCTCGATCTTCGGGCTTGCCGCCAGGTACGGACGCACCTTGCGGTCGAGCTTCTTGGGGATGACGAAGCCCGAAGTGTCCTCGGGCGGGAGGAGCGTCGAGCGAGTCGTTTCGACCGTGATCACGGCCCGCACCTGCTCGCCGGCGGGGATCTGTGGGATGTTGACGACCAATTGTTTGACGCCCGTCTGCTCGCGGTACGCGGCGTGCTTGACGTACGGCGAAAAGTCCTCGCTGACGATGCGGACTTCCTGCTCGGGCCAATCCATGGGCACGGGAACCGTGGCGACGATCCCGGCGCACGGCTCGCCGCCGGCGGTGACGATCATGCCGATCTCGTATCGCAGCACAGCTTCCTTGCCGTTCTTCGCTCCGGCGGTGTCGACTTCGCCAAACTGGGCGAGCGCAGGCGCGGCGAGGCACGCGACAAACATCGCGCACGCTACGAACGTGAAGTGATGAAGGCATCTTCTCACGACAAGACTCCCGAATTGCGGAGGCGCGGGCGCCGCAGAAATAGGCGGGCCGCCCAAACGCCACTCAACCTTCTAGTCTAGTCCAAGCGTGGAGGAGTGGAATCGCCCCGAACGGCCGGGAGGTTGCGAGTTTCGGTTGCGTCTAGGGTCAATCCACCACCACGTCCGCCAGGCGGGAGACGCTGACGACTTCGCGCAAGTTGACCCAGGCCCGCTCGCGATTCGGACGGATGCCGTGCCGCCGGCAGTCGAGCACGTACTTCTCGCGCGTGGTTTGCGTGTCGCGCAAGTCGTGCGCGTCGATGCCGGTGAGTTCAAGGGAATCCGGGTGGACCATCACCAGCCGCCCTAGCACGACGTATGGACTCGACAGATCCAGGACGATCTCCTGGCCGATCAAGTCCTGCCAAAATGACCCGCCGAGAGTATCCATATTTGGGTGCTTGAGATTGCGTTCGTGCACAGGACAACGCTGCTGACAGGCTTGGCAGCTTCTCGACCGCGCAGCGCCTCGGCATTGGCAAAAGGCGCGGCTCGGCGGGAGCCTCGCCCTCCCCGCGCACGACTCTACGCTACCGTGCTTGCGCGGTTGGGGCAATCTGCGTGATTGCGCCGGCAGGGCCGTTCACAGATTCAAGCTTGCCGGCGGCGCACCGGCGGGAAAGTGGGACAGGCACCGAGACGCAACGTTCGTCTGAAAGGACTTGCGCTGTTTACGCTCGGAGCCAGTCCCATTTTCCCGCCTCGCCATTTTGAAAAACAGAATGGCCCTGATTGCACCGGCCCATGATTCGCCTTGACCGGAATCGCTCGCTTGCCTATTGTCCGCCCACCATGCGCCTCCCTTGTCGCTTATTGTCGGTCGCACTCATTGCGCTCGTCGTGGCGGCCGCTGCGCGCGCCGACGATGACGACCGGCCGCAACCCCCCGAAGCGCGCGTCCTGCTGTTGCGCAATGGTCAAGTGCTGTCGGGCCAGGTCACGCGCGTCGGGAACATGTACTACGTGACGCTCGCCAGCGGCGAGATTCGCTTGTCGGCCGACGCGGTGGAGCTGGTCTGCCGCGACCTGGAGGAGGGTTACGAGCGCAAGCGCACGTCGATCGATCCCGACAAGCTGACCGATCACCTCGATCTGGCGCTGTGGTGCATCCGGCAGGAGCTTTTCGACGACGCGGCCAGCGAAATCGCGGCCGCGGCCACGATCGATCCCCGCCACCCGCGCGTCGGGCTCATCGAGCGTCAATTGAAGCTGGCCCGCGAGCGGCCGGCGCAAAGTCCGCCGCGCAAGGCGGCCCCCGCCGCAGCCGCGCCGACGAGCGAGGAATTGGACCGCATGCTCCGCGGCATGCCCCGCGGCACGGTCGAAACCTTCGCCAATACGATCCAGCCGTTGCTGTTGAACAATTGCACGGGGGCCGGCTGTCATGGGCAGCAGTCCGAAGGCCGGCTGCAACTTTTACGCACGCAACTGGGCCAGTCGGCCAGCAGGCGATTGACGCAGCGCAATTTGTACGCCGTGCTGCAACTGATCGACCGCCACGATCCGCCGGCCAGCCCACTTCTGACGGTGCCGATCGCGCCCCACGGCACGGCCAAGGCGGCCATTTTCACCGGCAAGGAAGTGGCTCAGTACCGGCAGCTCGTGCAATGGATTATGCGCGTCGCCCAGGCGCCGGCGCCGGAGCAGCCGCAAAGCATCGAAAGCCCCGGCGATGAGTTGCTGCAGCGGCTTCCCGGCCGACGGCGGGACGAGCCGCCGCCCACGGCCTCGACGACCGACGGTACGGGCGAGCGCCGCGCGGCTAGCGACAAGCCGAGCCGTTCGCGCCGCACGTCGAGCGAGAAAAAGAAGCCACCAGCCGATGAACCCCCGACCGACGCGGCTGCCGCGGTCGACCCGCTCGATCCGGAAGTGTTCAACCGTCGCTTCTTCCCGCCGCAGTAGACCGCGTCGCGCTCTCACCGCAGCGGGGTGCCCCCCGGCGCGACGATGCCTTCCGCGCGGCGGATCACCAGAAACCGATCCTCGCGCACGATGACGGCCACCGCCCCGCGGCGCTCGACCGGCGGCGTGGGCTCACTCATGCGCCACGGCGGCGGCCGCCCGAGCGCAGGCGGCCTGCTCGTCGTCGGCCAGCTCCAGCACCTGGTCCAGCCGCAGCACGCGCAGCACCTGCTTGACCTCCGGCGACATCGAGTGCAACACAAGCGCGCCGCCGGCCTCGCGGAAACGCTTATGGCACTTCAGCAGCCAGCCGACGCCCCGCGAATCCAGGTAGTTCGCCTTCGCCAGGCCGAGGACGACGCGCGTCGCGTAGATGTCGGGCCCGAACTGCCGTTCCAGTGGTTCTTCCTCCGGCGCAAACGCGTCCTGCGTCACGCTGCCCGTGGCGCTGACGCTGGTGACCGTCCCGTCCTGCCATGCGAGTTTCAAGTCCATGCCCGAAGCCTCCCCGAAAACAAACGCAACCCTGTCGTTTGCTGACCACGCCTCTTCAAGCGCCGCTGCGTGCGGAAGGGCGAGGCTGCTGCTGAGCCGCTTCTTCGCGCGTCGCGGCTCGGCGGGAGCGTCGCCCGGCGTCGCCCTCCCACCGAGAACGACCGATTATGAGCACGCGCCGGCGGCATAGTCCAGGGAGGGGATACGCGAAACCGAGGCGAATTGTTCACTTCCTTAGCCCCAACCGGCGAGCCACGAGGCGGCGCTACATCGAATTCCGGCGTTTCGTACGGTACAATTCCGCAGGCTGGGCCGCGGGAAGGCGCCCGCGCTCGGCAATGAGCCCCCGGCGACGCGCCGCCGTCAGGGGCCCTAAGGCGTACAATAGATCAACGGATTTTCCCGCCCGAGCCGGCCATCAAGCCGCTCCAGGTCACCCGCGGGGCGGTCGCCAAGCAGGAAGAGACATTCTCGAATGGACAAACAGCCCGTTGGCGGCGGCCCACCCGTTCAGCAAAAGCCGGCCCCGACACGCCCCCCCATGACGACGTTCACGCTCGTCTTGGGCCTGATCGTGCTGTTGGTGGCCGCGGTATTTTATTTCGGCGGCGACACCACCCGGCGATCGACGATTTCCTACGGCTTCTTCTACGACCAGCTCAAGGCCGACAACATCGCCGAAGTGCGCGTGCACGGCAAGGAGGCGCGCGGCAAATTCAAGAAGATACCCGAGGCGCCCAAGGCCGAGGACGCCAAAACCGAAGGGAAGGCGCCCCCGGCGCTTGAGGAGCATTTCTACGCCGACATCAGCCCGCTGGCCGGCCAGGACCTCGACCGCCTGCTCCTGGAGAAGGTCGGAGATCACTACCACGCCGACAAGCTCAGCGACAGCACGGGCATCGTCATGGCCATCTACCTGGCCGTGACGATTTTTTTGGTGATCGGCATGATGTTGTTCATGTATCGACGAGCGCGCGACCAGTTCCTGGGGGGCGGCATCCTGGCGGGCTTCAGCAAGAGCCCCGCCAAGCGCTATGAGAGCGGCAAGAAGCGGATCACGTTCGATGACGTGGCCGGCCTGGAGGGGGTCAAGCAAGACCTGACCGAGGTCGTTGAGTTCCTGAAGAACCCGCAGAAGTTCCAGCGCCTGGGAGGGCGGATCCCCAAGGGCACGCTGCTGATGGGCCCGCCCGGCACCGGCAAGACGCTGTTGGCCAAGGCCGTGGCGGGCGAGGCCAACGTGCCCTTCTTCTCAATCAGTGGTTCGGAATTCATCCAGATGTTCGTGGGGGTCGGGGCGGGTCGGGTCCGCGACATGTTCAAGACGGCCAAGGAGGCCGCGCCGTGCATCCTGTTTATCGACGAGATCGACGCCGTCGGACGCGTGCGCGGCGCCGGGCTCGGCGGCGGGCACGACGAGCGCGAGCAGACGCTCAACCAGATACTCAGCGAGATGGACGGCTTCAGCCCCAATGAAGCCGTCATCGTGCTGGCCGCCACCAACCGGCCGGACGTGCTCGACCCGGCGCTCCTGCGGCCGGGCCGTTTCGACCGGCACATCACCGTCGATCGGCCGAACTTCAAGGGCCGCGCTGCCATCTTCAAGGTCCACTGCCGCGAGGTTCCCCTGGCCGACGACGTCGACCTGGATCGCCTGGCCGGCGGCACCGTCGGCCTGACCGGCGCCGACATCCGCAACCTCGTGAACGAGGCGGCGCTGTGGGCCACACGGCAGGGCAAGGACAAAGTCGACATGAGCGATTTCGAAATCGCCCGCGACAAAGTCTTGATGGGCCCCAAGCGCGAGGAAATCCTGACCGGCAAGGAAAAGGAAATGACCGCCTACCACGAATCCGGCCACGCGCTGTTGGCGTGGATCGTGCCCGGCGGCGATCGCCTGCACAAGGTGACGATCATCCCGCGCGGCCGGGCACTGGGCGTCACCCAGCTACTGCCCGAAGAGGATCGGCTCAACATCAGCGAAAGCGAGCTGCACGCCCGGCTGGTGTTCATGCTCGGCGGGCGGGCCGCCGAAAAGCTGGTCTTCGACGAGTACAGCGCCGGCGCCGAGGACGATCTGAAACGCGCCACGCAGATCGCCCGACGCATGGTGACGCACTGGGGCATGAGCGAACGGCTCGGCCCGGTCGCCTATCGCACGAGCGAGGAGCACCCGTTCCTGGGCAAGGAGATCCACGAGCAGCGCGAGTTCAGCGAGCACACGGCCCAGGTGATCGACGAGGAAGTGGCGCGGATCCTGCACGCCGCGGCCGATCGCGCCCGCGCTCTGTTGGAACAGAACCGCGACAAGCTCGACAGTCTCGCGCATGAGCTGGCCGAGCGCGAGATGCTGGACGAGAAAGAGATCGAAGAGATCATCGGGCCATCACCCACGCGCCGCGTCTCAGCCAACGGGCAGCCCACCGCCCCGCACAAGACGCCCGTCGAGACCGTGCGGGCCGACAAGACGGCGCAGTCGGGGTAGGCTCAAAAGGCTCGTCACATCGCGACGTCTCTCTCTGGCCGCAACTGGCTTTGGCTGTCTGGTCTGCCTATCATGGACCCGCGGCGCTGTCGCACTCCTTCCCACAGTGGTTGAAAAACCCCGGTTGGTGCGGACAGACGCTCTTGCCACCAGTGGGCTTGCCCGCGGCTGCACGTCTCAAACATCAGTGGAGCTTCATCAGATGCGAATGCGCGTACTTCGCCGGGCCAGTCGATGGAACACCACCGATGGTGCTGCCGCCCCCTCACCCCGGCCCTCTCCCGCGAGGGGAGAGGGGGTTCGCTTGGGCGCCGTGATCTTGGTGCTGCTCGTCGTGCTCGCCGCCGCGGCACAGCGCGCTTGTGCCCAGGGCCACGACTATGTCGTCTCGCACTACACGAAGTACGAGTATCAGATCCCCGTGCGCGACGGCAAGAAGCTGTTCACCGCCGTGTACGTCCCCAAGGACATTTCTCAGACCTATCCGATCATGCTCAATCGCACGCCGTACAGCGTGCGGCCGTACGGCGTCGACCAGTACAAAAGCGATCTAGGGCCGTCGCGCCTCTTTGGCGAGAAGGGGTACATCTTCGCCTACCAGGACGTGCGCGGGCGGTGGATGTCGGAAGGCGAGTTCGTCAACGTCCGGCCGTACATCCCCGTGAAGAACGGGCCGCAGGACATCGACGAGTCGAGCGACACCTACGACACCATCGACTGGCTGGTGAAGCACGTCCCGAACAATAACGGCAAGGTGGGCATGTCCGGCATCTCGTACCCAGGCTTCTATACGGCCTGCGGCATGATCGACGCCCATCCGGCGCTCGTCGCGGCGTCGCCGCAGGCGCCGGTCGTCGACTGGTTCATCGGCGACGACTGGCACCACAACGGGGCCTTGTTCCTGCCGCACGTGTTCAATTTCATGTCGGCGTTCGGCCGGCCGCGGCCCCTGCCGACCAAGAAGTTCGCTTTCACCTTCGACCACGGCACGCCGGACGGGTACCAGTTCTTTTTGCACCTGGGCCCGCTGGCCGAGGCCAATCACCGGCACTTCAAGGACGAAGTAGCGTTCTGGGACGAGGTGATGTCGCACGGCACGTACGACGATTTCTGGAAAGCCCGCAACTTGCGGCCGCATCTGAAGAACATCCGCCCGGCGGTGATGACCGTGGGCGGCTGGTTCGACGCGGAAAACCTGTTCGGCACGCTGGAGACGTACAAAAACGTCGAGGCCCGCAGTCCCGGCGCAACCAACGTGCTGGTGATGGGCCCATGGGTACACGGCGGCTGGGCCCGCGGCGACGGCCAGACGTTGGGCCACGTGAAGTTCAACGACAAGACCGCGCCGTTCTATCAGGAGAAGATCGAGCTGGCCTTCTTCGAGTTCCACTTGAAGGGCAAAGGCGAAGCGGTGCACCCCGAGGCGTGGGTCTTCGAGACCGGCACCAACGTCTGGCAGAAGCACGACGCCTGGCCGCCGAAAGCGGCGCAGAAACGGGCCATGTACTTCGGCGCCGGCGGCCGCTTGACGCAGGAGGCTCCGGCAGCCTCTGAGCCGGCCGACGCGCACGATGAATACCAGAGCGATCCCGCGAAGCCGGTTCCGTTCATCGGCAAGACAACCGTCGCCATGGCGCCTGAGTATATGGTGGAAGATCAGCGTTTCGCCTCGCGGCGTCCCGACGTCCTCGTCTACCAGACCGACGCGCTCGCGGAGGACGTGCGGATTGCCGGGCCGATCGAAGTTGAGCTGCACGTTTCGACCACGGGCACCGACGCCGACTTTGTGGTCAAGCTAGTCGATGTCTATCCCGACGACTATCCCGATCCCGACCCCAACCCCAGTGGCGTGCGGATGGGCGGGTACCAGCAGCTCGTGCGGGGGGACGTGATGCGGGGCAAATTCCGCGCAAGCTTCGAGAGCCCGCAGCCGTTCACGCCCGCCGAGCCGGCGGTCGTCAAGTTCGCCATGCCCGACACCTGCCACGCGTTCCGTAGCGGGCACCGGATCATGGTGCAGGTGCAGAGCACGTGGTTCCCGCTCGTGGATCGCAATCCGCAAAAGTTCGTCGACATTTATCACGCCACTGAAGCGGATTTCCAGAAGGCGACGCATCGCGTCTACCACTCGGCCGGGCGGCCATCGCGGGTGACGCTGCCGGTGGTGCCGTGAGCCCGGGGGGCGGCAAATGATGAATGCGGAATGATGAATGATGAGTGGGGGGAGGCCCTTGCCTTCGTTGCCCGCTTCACCCATTCATCATTCCGCATTCGTCATTCATCATTTGGGCCGGCAGGATGCCCCCCGTTTCCTGTTTGCCCCTCGCATAGCGCGTGACGCGCCCGAAGCAAAAGCTATGCTTACGTGAAGCGGCCCGGAAGTGCCGTATTCGCTCGCGTTGCCCCTGCTTCCTTTTCATGGGAGTTCCCTCGCCATGATGCGAACGACAATCTGCCTGACCCTTGCCCTTTGCGGCGGCACGCTCGCCAGGGCCCAAGACAAGAAACAGCCCAGCGGCCCAAGTGGCGACGAGGCCACGATTCGCCGTTCGGTTGCTTCCTTCATCGATGCGTTTAATCGCGGCGATGCCAAGGCCCTGGCCGCTCACTGGGCCGAGGAAGGAATCTATCTGAATCCGCAGACGGGCGAGCGGCTCGCCGGCCGCGAGGAGATCGCCAAAGCCTACGCCGCCATGTTCGCCGAGGGCGGCTCGCCAAAGCTCTCGGTCTCGGTCGACTCTCTCCGCCTGCTGGACGACAAAGTGGCCGTCGAAGAGGGCCTGGCCACGGTCCGCCGCGGCGACGAAGCGCCCGAGAACGACAGCTACATTGCGATCCACGTCAAGCGCGACGGCAAATGGCAATTGGAGAGCGTTCGCGAGACAATCCTGCCCGGCTCATCGGATGAAAGTAGCGGCCTTGCGGACATCGCGTGGATGATCGGCCGCTGGCACGACGAAGACGACGCTTCAGCGATCGAGACGGTGTGCGAGTGGACGGCCAACAAGACGTTCATGACCCGCTCATTCAAGATCGCGACCAAGGATGGCTTCAAGATGTCCGGCACGCAGGTGATCGGCTGGGACCCAGCCGAGCGCCGGATTCGCTCCTGGGTGTTCGACTCGGTGGGCGGTTTCGGCGGAGGGGAGTGGACACGTCAGGGCGACCGCTGGCTGATCAAGGCCACGAGCACGCTGCCGGACGGCAAGAAGGCCACCTCGGTTCAGATCATCACCAAAATCGACGACGACAGCTTCACCTGGCAATCGATCGGCCGAGAGGTCGACGGCGAGCTACTGCCGAATGTGGCTCCGATCACGGCGGTGCGCTCCGGCGGCGCACGCTAGAGTGGGCATCGAGAAAGGAACTAACCATGAACAAGCTCACGACCACGGCGCGGGCTGCACTCGCGCTTGCGACCTTGGCGCTCTTGCTGGCGATTCCCGGTGACGTGTCAGCCCGTGGCGGCGGACATTTCGGCGGCGGGGGCTTCGGCGGGGGCGGCCGCAACTTTGGCGGCGGGGGACGGGATTTTGGCGGCGGAGGACGGGATTTTGGCGGCGGCGCGCGGGACTTTGGCGGCGGGGCTCGCGACTTCGGCGGCGGCAATTTCGCCCGGCCGGGCGCCGTCGACCGCAGCCCGTCGATGAGCCGTGGGGCCTTCGATCGCCCTGGCGGCGTGGGGGCCTTCCGGCCGGAAGCTGGCTTCGACCGCGCCGGCGGATTCGACCGGGGCGGATTCGGCGATCGGCCCACGCCCGGCGACCTGGGACGTTTCCTCAATCTGCCGCAAGACGCCGGCGGGCGAGGGGCTGCCGGCATCGGCGATCGCGGCGCAGGCAACTTGCAAAACCGCGCCGCCGATCGCACGCCCGGACAGAATCTCGCAGGCGCTGGCGATCGCGCGGGCAACTTGCAGAACCGCGCCGCCAATCGCACGCCCGGACAATTCGCCGACAACCACCCCAACTGGCAAAACCACGCCCAGAACGTCCGCAACAATCTCAACGACAATCGCCACAACTGGTTCAACAACAACTGGTGGCACAACCATCCGAATGCCTGGCCCAATCGCTGGAACTACTGGCACGGGCACTATCCGGGCTATTGGTGGGGCGCCGCCGGATGGGGCGCGCTGACCGGTTTCATTGCCGGTAGTTGGGCGCAGCCGGTCTACTACAATTACGCCGACGGCGGAAACGTCGCCTACGACGACGGCAACGTGTACGTCGACGGCCAGCAGGTCGCTACCGCCGACCAGTACGCTCAGCAGGCGCAGACGCTCGCCGCGACGCCGACGCCGGCCGACGTTGAGAACGCCGACTGGATGCCGCTGGGCGTCTTCTCCCTTTCGACCAGCGCGAACGACGATCATCCCGTCATGGTCCTGCAGATGGCCGTGAACAAGCAGGGCAACATCACCGGGATGTATTACAACACCGCCAGCGACAACGCCCAGCCGATCCAGGGCGCCGTCGACCGGGCAACCCAGCGGGCCGCCTGGACCGTCGGCGACAAGAAGAGCACCGTGCTCGAGACGGGCATCTACAATCTCACCAAGGATGAAACGCCCGTCCTGGTCCACTTCGGCGGCCAGCAGACGCAGACCTGGCTGATGGTCCGCATGAAGGAGCCGAAGGAAGGCGAGGAAGGCCTGGGACCGACCGACGCGCCCAAACCGTCGGGCACGCTGGACAAATAGCGGGCAGCGGAGCCGGCGCGCTAGTGATTGCGGCTGACGTGCTGCGACGAGCCCCCGGGTTTACCCTGGAGGTCCGCGGCTGGGCTCTCGCGAGCGGTGGCCTCGGCAGCCGCGCTCCGTTCTTATTGGCGCTCGCCCATGCGCCGTCCAGCACGTAAGATGGCCCTCGCGTGACGCGGTTTTCCAACGCGCGCTCACGTGTCCGTTCATCCCCGTGAGATGGCTATGACGACAGCCGAGCGCACCCACGCGATTGACCCGGCTCAAATGCCGCGGCGCGCCACCGCGGTGCGCTGGCGGATCGTGCTCTTGTTGGTGGCCTACACCTTCATGTTCCACCTGAACCGCAACAGCATTCAGGTGGCCGGCGCCGAGCGGATCATGCCCGACTATCGCATCGATGAGAAGGCGATGGGCCTGGTGTACTCCGCCTTTTTCCTCGTGTACACGCTGTGCATGCTGCCGGGCGGATGGCTGACCAACCGCTTTGGGGCGAAATTCGCGCTCGTCGTGATGGGCCTGGGGACCGGCCTGTGCGTCGTGCTCACGGGCGCAATCGGCTTTCTCGTCGCACCGGCCATGATGTTCGCGTCGCTACTACTGGTGCGCGGGTTGATGGGCGTGCCCGGCGCACCGATGCACCCCGCCGCGGCCCGCGCCGTAGCGGCGTGGATGCCGCGCGAGAGGCGGACGCTTGCCAACGGCCTGGTCACGGCAGGCGCACTGCTCGGCGCGGCCGGGCCCTATTACTTGTTCGGCTCGCTCATGGGGCACGTCGGCTGGCCCATGGCGTTCGCGATCGCGGGCATGGCGACGATGGCGCTCGCGCTTGTGTGGACTCTTTATGCGACGGCCAGCCCGGCCGGCCACCGAGGCGTCAACGAAGCCGAACTGCGGCTTGTGACGGGCGCGGTCGTGCCTGTCGAAATGGCGGCAGGCGAACCTGTCCCTTGGCATGCGCTGCTGGCTAATCGCAGCTTGATATTGCTGACGCTCAGCTACGCCGTGGTGGGCTACTTTCAATATCTGTTCTTCAACTGGCTCGTGTATTACTTCAAGCAAGTGGTCGAGCTCGACAGCGACGCGACCCGGCTCTACACCACCATTCCGCTGCTGGCAATGGCGGGCGGGATGTTCGCCGGCGGATGGCTGACCGACCGCGCCTGCGATACCTTCGGCGCGCGGTGGGGGCGTGCGCTCGTGGCCGTGGTCAGCTTGCTCGGCGGCGCCGCCTTCCTCGGCCTCGGGCTCGCGGCTGCCGAGCCAAGATCGATCGTCACATGCTTCGCCTGCATGATGGCCTCGGTCGGCCTGTGTGAGGGGGCATTCTGGGTCACGGCCATCGAGCTGGGCGGCACCAGCGCCGGCTCCTCGGCCGCGATCCTCAATACCGGCGGCAACGCCGGCGGCATCATCTCGCCTGCTTTGACCCCCTTTCTAAGCGAGATGCTGGGCTGGAACGGCGCCCTGTCGATCGCCGCCGCCCTGTGTGTCATCGCGGCGGGGCTATGGTTGGGGATCGACCCGCAAGAGCGGGTCGCAGGAGCGCCCGGCGACTGAAGTGCCGGCGGCGTTTCAACCTGGCGCGCGGATCGCCGCGGGTGCCCTACAATTGACATGCCGCAGAGTCCCATCGGCGCATTCGGCGCCTCGACGATGGCGGCCGTGGTCTCTATCCTGATTCAAAGGCGAGAGTGGCGGAATTGGCAGACGCGCTGGACTTAGGATCCAGTGGGGAAACCCATCCGGGTTCGACTCCCGGCTCTCGCATTCACGTCGCGCGTCTCTCCGAGACGCGCGCTTCGGGAGCCTCCTGACGCAACCCCAGAAATCAACCGGGGTTGACGCATTTCGGGCGGCCGGGCCTGGGCGGGCTCGGCCGTGTTTTGGCACGCCAAGTCTCTTCCGCGTTCCTCACGAATCCACTTGTGGGACAGGCTGGGAAGCACAAGCTATACTCGACGTACGCCCCTCGCACGCCCGGCGCGTTCGCGCCATTCGGAAAAACGCTTGAAGCGGAAATTGAGCGCATGAGTGTCGAACAGGAGTCTGAATCCGTCGCCGCCTGTGGGCGGCGGCCGGGAAACGGACGTCTCGCCCGCCTCCCGGCAGTTGGCGCGCGGCCGGATCCGGTGGCCGTCGCGGCGCCCCCGAAATCGGGCATGGTCGATCTGTTGCGCTCTGGCGCGTCGCACCTGATCGTGTGGCATCACCTGGCCTTTTACGGCCCCGTGTCCGACGTGGCCTACGCGATCGTGCCGGCGCTGATCGACGGCCTCTATGAATACGGCCGGATGGCCGTGCAGGTGTTCTTCGTCATCGGCGGCTACGTGATGGCGCGGAGCGTGACCCGCGAGCAGAAGTGGACGGCCGCCGGCGTCGCCCGGCACGTCGTGCGCCGCTATCGGCGGATTGGCTTGCCGTACCTGGCGGCGTTACTGGTGGCGATCGTTGCCAACGAGGCGGCGCGCCGCGCGATGGACCACGAGTCGGTCTCGGCGCCGCCGACGGTGGCGCAATTGCTAGCCCACGCCGTGTTCCTCCAGGACGTCCTGCACTACGAGCCCTTGACGGCGGGCATCTGGTACCTGGCGGTCGATTTTCAGTTGGGCCTCTTGGTGCTGTTGGTGCTGGCCGTGTGTGACGCGCGCTTTCGCGGCGCGGCGGACCGAGGCGTTCGCGGGGCCTGCTTCATGTTCGTGCCTTTGGCGGCGGCGTCGCTCTTCTGGCTCAATCGCGACGATCGGCTCGACACGTTCGCCGTGTATTTTTTCGGCAGTTATTTCCTGGGGATGCTGGTCGCGTGGACGACGACCGGCCGGCTGCCGCGCGCCGCATTCTGGGTTTACGTCGCGCTCGTGGCCAGCGCCCTCGCATGGGAATGGCGGCCAAGACTGTTGGTGGCGCTTGTCACCGGGGTGTTGATCTATCTGCCCAGCGTCGCCGGCGCACGCGGACCGAGCTGGTCGTGGGCCAGCTTCTGGGGAAAGCGCTCGTACAGCCTCTTCCTGGTCCACTTCCCGGTGTGCCTGGTGGTCAACGCGCTGTTGTGGGAGTACGTCGACGAGCGGCCGCTGGCGGCGCTCGCCGGCATGGTGTTGGCCTACGTGCTGAGCCTTGCGGCGGCCATCGCCTTTTACGACCTCGTCGAGTCGCGCAGCGTCCCCCGCCGCGACGAGCCAGGCACATTGGGCTCCCGCGGACAGTTCGCCGCGGAGTAGCCGCCGGCGGGCCTTATCGCGCGCGGCTGACCCAGCTTTCGGCCACGGCGCGCAGGTCGGGGGCCGGCACGTCCGCGTCGGCGAAGTAGCGGCGCTCGAGCAACTGGATCGAGCCCGACAGCTCCCGTTTCGCGTCGGTCGACAGGCCGTTGTTCTGCTCGATATTTCGCAACAGAGCCAGGACCGTGAAGGGCGTGAGCGTTTCGGGCATCCGGAAGCGGCGCTCGGCCGGCTTTCTGGTGCGCCGCGCCAGTTTCCAAGCGACTGCGCCGGCCACCAGCACGACGGGCACCGCCGCCAGGGCGATCCACAGCCATGGACGCTCCACCGCGCCGTATTGCTCTTCGAGCGACACGACGCGATCGACCTCGGCCAGGTCGGCGTCGTTGTAGCGCTGGTACGTGATGTCGGCCTCGTCCACGAGCGCGGCCGGGAACGCGAACGACTTGGGCCGCTCGGCCAGGTCGGTGCGCCCGGTGAGCGTGATCGCGCACGTCCGCTCCGAAAGAACCGCCGGTTCGCTACTGTCCGGATCGAAGCGCGACACCGAGACGCCTTGATCGTCGATGTCCGTCACCTCGAATTCGTCGAACTTCATGTCCAAGATCTTGTCCAAGGGGGGCACGAGCCCGCGGGCCGTGGCCTTCACTTCCAACACCAGCTTGCCCTTGGACGCTTGCCGCTCGTCGAGCGTCTGAACGATGTTGAGCTTGCCGTGCGGGCGGCCCTCGCTGGCGACTTTGCTGGCGTCCAGGGGCAAGGCGGACGAGAGGATCGGCAGGATCACGAAGCCCGACGTGTCGAGAAAATCCAGATCCATCTTCAAGGATGGCAGCTTGTCGACCTGCGGTCCGCGGGCTTTCAAGAGCATGTATGCGTACGGCGTCACGCGCCAGCCATACTCCGCCGCCGCGCGGCTGGAGACGTCCTCGGCCTGGAAGGTCACCGACTGCACGTCGAAATTCTCGGCCAATAGCGTGGCAACGGCCTCCTTGAATTTGTCGCGGTAGTTTTCCAGCGGCCGGCCGTAGTTGTAGTAGAAGTAGTTGCCGCCGGCGTTTTGATTCTGCAAGTAGCGGCCGAACCCGCCGCTTTCGCGCTCGATCTCGCGGGTGTGCGATAGCTCGATGAACACGCCGAACGGCTCGTCGTTCCCGACGGTGGCCGACCCGTCGACGCGCGTCGCCAGCTTGATCTCGGTCACCAGGTCCTTGTAGTAGTCGAAGACCTTGCGGGCCTCGCGGGCCTGTTTGTGATCGCCGACGATCTCGAAACCGGCCTTGAGATAGCGGTACTTCACGGCGGGCTTTGCCGAGCTCATGCGGGTGAAGAGCGTGTTGGCGAAAAGGCCCAGATGGTGCTCGGCCGCTTCGCCCGGTAGCGCGGCCAGGGCTTCGCGGATCAAGGCCGGCTGCCGGTCATCGGGCGTGGATTTGTGGTCGATAGCGCCCAGATCGCTTGCGCCTAAGCTGGCGTAGAACCAATGCTCGAAGGGGAGCGTCGTCTGGTCCTCTTCACGGAGGGTGGAGACCTCGGCGGCGTACAGTTCGGCCGCCTTGCGAAACTGCGCGATGGCCTCCAGCCGGCGATGGCTGAAGTCCGAGTCGGGCGCGAGGGCCTGCTGGTAGTTGTTCTCGTCGTGCGTGAGGCAGGCTTGTGCGAGGTTCAGTCGCCAGTTGTCAGGGTACTTCTTGAGGCTGTTCTCGAGCACCGTGCCGGCCAGGCGGTAGCCGCGCAGCACTTCGGCCTCGATGTCCTTCTGCTTGCGGCGGGTCTTCTTCTGCTCCTGCTCGGCCGGCATCCGCCACTGACCGGCCAGGTGCTGCCGCATCTGCTGCACGAGCTCGGCCAGCGTCTTGGGCTCGAGCGCGTCGATCGAGCCCAGCACCTGCTCGATGGCGTCCATCCGATAGACTTCGGCGCTACTGTGGCAAGTGGTGAAGGCCGTGGCAAAGAGGCTCTCGTCCAGGTCCTTCAGGTTCAAGCCACGCAGCCGCTTGACCCATTCGGAGAGCTCCTTCAAGTTGCGCTCCTGCTTGCTGCGCGTGAGCGGAATGCTCTCGGCCTTGCGCTCGAAGCCGTACATGAAGATGTACGGGTTGGAGTAGCGGCGGTTGGCGTTGGGGTCGTGGCCCTTGGTCCACACTTTCAAGAATTCGTGCACCAGCTCGCGCGCGAGCTCGGGGTGCGTGCCGGCCAAGCGCTCGATGTATGGGTAGGCGCGATCCTCCTCGGCCACCTTCAGGTACAGTTGCGCGTAGATGGCGAAGAAACGCGGCCGGGCCTCCGGGTCCAACTCCGCCAGCCATGCTTCGCTCGGGCCTGCCTCGAGCACCTGCGCCGACTGAATCGGACGCGGCTGGTTCCCCTGCTGGGGCATGCGGCCCATCGTCATCTCGTCGTCCTCGTTCATGTAGTAAAAATTGCCGTACACGTCGCGCTGCATCCGGGGACCGTACATTGAGGAGGACGAAGCGGCGCGGGAGAATTCCGCCTCGCGCCGCCAGGCGTGGGCGAGCAAGCCCAGCGTGTGCTGCCACTGGTGGGCCCGCTCGGCCGAGGCTTTCAATAGCGCCTCGACGGCCGTCTTCTGTAGCTCGAGCGCCTTTTGGCGCACGTCGGGCGAATGCGGTTGCGACTGAAGGGCCGTCGACGCCGTCGCGCCGATCGTGGCCATGATGTTCATGCCGCGCTCGGGCTCGCGCGTAAAGCTCTCCTCGAGCCACGTCTGGCCCAGCTCGTCGCGAATCTTTGGCGCCAGGTCGACGGCCAGCTTCAAGGCTTCCTCTTGTTGCTTCTTGTCCGCCTCCGAAAGGGCAAGCGACGCCTGGATCGTTTGCCAGGCCTTCTCCAACATCTCCGGCTTGCGATCTTTGCCGTGCAGCGCCAACAGGCAGCGAGCCAACAGGTTGATCCCTTCGGCGTCTTTCGCCGTCACCGCTTCGTCCAAGGGGGGCAAGAACGGCTGCACTTCCGCGACCTGGCCGGCGGCCACTAGCAGTAGCGCGCACTGGCGACGCGTGAGCACCGCCTTGTGGTCCGGCTCTGCCGCCTGCACCTGCAACCACGCGACGGCGTCCGGCACGACGATTCCCGAGTTGATCGCTTGGCGCAGGATGGCCCCTAGGCGATCGATGCTGTCCTTGTCGTGCTTGTGAGGACATGCCGCGGCCAGCCCCAGCACGTCCTCCAGGCGAAAGACATTTTGCTCGGCGATGGCGCCGATGCCGGGGGCCGACATTGGCTGACCGCCGCCCTGCGGGTTGGTTCCCGCCTGCGGAGTGCCGCCCAGCGAGCGCTGCATCTGCGCGTAGCCATCCTTGGCTTCGTTCTCCGGCAGCCCCGCCAGGTATGTTTTGACTTCGATCCAGGCGCCCAGCGTGACATTCCGCTGCAATGCCTTTAGCTCTTTCTCGAGAGCCTTGATCTCTTCCTGCTTTTTCTTGGCCTCTTCCTCCGCTTTTTTCTTCACTTCCTCCTGCTTTTTGGCCGCCTCGTCGGCCGGCTGCGGCTTGGCCTCTTCGGCCGCGGGAGCGGCGGGCGGGTCGGCGCTGGCGGCGGGTGCCGCCGCTGCCGGCGCCGCGGGTGAGGCTGCTTGGGCGGCCGCCGCGGGCGTGTCGCCGCCGGCTGGCTTGGCGTCGGCCGGTTTCCCCTCGGCCGGCTTCTTCTCTTCCTTTTTCTCGTCCTTCTTCTCCTCTGCATCCGCGTCGGGCGGCGTCGACCAGGCGCGGAGAATGGCGGATGGGCGACGGTCGTATGTGAGCGTCTTCAGACGCTTGAGACGTTCGCTCTCGTTGGCCGCCGCCGCGGCCGGTGTGCCAGGCGCGGCCGGCGTCGCCGCGGGCTGCGCCACCGGCGCTGCCGCTGCCGGCACAGCGCCTTTTACCTCGCTGGGAAAAACTTGCAGCACAGCCTGACCGACCGCGCGGCCCCCCATCACGAGTGCCGCCAACGCCAGGCTACCAACGATCAGAATGGCCGCCGCGCATCGGGTCATCTCAGTCGCCCTCTCGTCTGCAATCGGTGTCTCGGAGTTCTAAACGACCCAAACCGCTTGGAGGCGACTTCGTTGCCGATCAAACGGGCACTCGCCTAACCACTCGCTGACCGGTCGGCGACAGGAGTCGCCTCCTACATGCCTGGCGGAGCCAGTGGCACACATCCGAACGAACGTCACCGCCGGCGATCAGTTGCCTGCATTGTCCGGCGGAGGACCGGAGCTGGCGCCGCGGGCGTCGTCCTTGCCTTCCTTCTTGGCCATCGACTTCTTCGTGCCCTTGCACTTCCCCTTGCACTGGCAGTTGCTGCTGCAGCAGCCCTGGCACTGGCTGGGGAGCGGCAGGGCCTGCAGCTCGCTCAGGTCCAATCTTGCCAGGCGGATGGCCGCTTCCAAATCCTCTTGCCGGGCCAGGGCCGTCCGTTCGTCCCCATCGTCACGCGCCTGCTCGGCGAGCAAGCGATAGAGTTGCCGCGACCCTTCGATCTCCGGCTCCCACTCGGCGCGCGGTTGCCCTTCGAGCCGCATCAGCCACGTCAGGTAGTACTTGGCGTTGGCCTCGGCCGTGCGGGCGTCGGTCAACAGCTTGGGATCGGTCGACGGGGCGTCCTGCAGCTGGGGCACAAGCGTCACCACTTCGTCGTATGCCGCGGGCAGTTGCCGGACGAGCATCTGCGCTTTGGCCCGCTCCAGCCGGATGCGCTGCGCCTCGGTCACACGATCGTCGGGCAAGGCTGCAAGCGCCTCGCTATAGAGCTTCACGGCCGTGCCGTAGTCGCCTGCGTCGGCGCTCTGTCGGGCCGCGGCCAGCAGGTCTTGCGTCTGGTCGAGCTCGAGGCGCTGCTGGCCTGGACCGTAGTGGTACGCTCCCACCGCCACCGGGACCATCAACCACGCCGCTAAAACGATGCCGCGCATGATTCAGCCTCCTTTTGGATTCGTGTCTCGTCCGTCCGCTTTTGAACTAAGGATCGACCGAAAAATAACTTCCTGATTCTCTGACCCCTCACGGGTGCCCTCTCCCGCAAGGGGCGAGGGTATTGACGAGAAGCTATTTTTCGGTCGATCCTAAACCACTCCCGCGACCTCCCGCGGGCTGGATCTGCGCCCCTTAGTCGCCTCGCCGGTTCTCTTTTCATTCCGCCTTACTCCGGGCCGCCAGGCCGTGCCGACCCGCTGCAGGGCAAACGGCAATAGCCCCAGGATCGCCGCCCCGAGGCCGCACGCCGCGAGCGCGTACTCGCGCTTCGTCAGCCGATCGAGCGGGCTCACCTCGCCCCCTTGCGTCACTTCGCGCAGCAGATCGGAGCCGACGTGCTTCTCGTTGCCGTCATGATACACGCCCCCCAGCCGGGCCGCGATCTGTCTTAGCGTGGAAACGTCCTGTTTCGAGTGGCGGCCGTCGATGAACGACCCTTGACGCGGGTTGCCGACGCCCAGGACCAGCACATGCCCGATCGAGGCCGGCATCCGCGGCATGCCGGTCGACGGCACCGTGTCGCCGTCGCTCACTACGAGCATGGTCGCGCTGCCGGGTCGCCAGGGATGGGCGATGCGGGCCGCCTCTTGCAGGCCGGCAAACAAGTCCGTATTTCCCTTGGTGAACGCATGGTGCATGGGCAGGTCGTCCATGATGTTGTGGATGACGTCCAGATCGCGCGTTTTTTCCACGACGGGAATCGCGCCATTGTACACGGCCACCACCGTCGTCAGGTACTGACGCACGGCCACGCGAGAGAACAACGACTCGATCAGGTCGCGAGCCCGCAGCCGACGCGTCTGCTTGCCGTCGGGTCCGGCGTCGGTCAGCCGCATGCTGGGCGAGACGTCGAAGACGATCAGCAGGTGCCGCATCTCGGATTCCGGGATGTCGTCGGCGCTGCGATGCACCTTGGGATCCAGAAGCATGAGAGTGACTAGTCCCCACGCCAGTCCACCGGCAGCCAAAGCGCGCAACGCCGGAACGAGGCGCACCCAGCGGGCCGGCCGCCCCGTCGGCCCGAAGGCTAGCGCGGCCACGCGGCGGACGCGGGCGGCGTGCAGCGCCTCGGCCGCGACGGCCAGGATCACGACGGCGGCGGTCGCCAGGATCGCTACCACGGCGTGTACCTCAGGCCAAAGAGTGCCGTGCTCATAAGCCCCAGCAAGGACAGACCGGCGATGCAATACGGGCCAAAGTGGTCGAACGTCTCCGGGGCCAATTGCACCAATTCGGTCTGTTGCATCTTGTCGATCCGGGCAAAGACGTTGATCAGCGTCTGCGGATCGTCGACCTCGAAGACTTCGCCTCCGGTGATCGCCACCAGGTTGACGATGTCGCCTGGGATCGTCGTTTCGGCAATGTGCACGGCGTGCACGACGATGTTGCTTTCCTTGAGTTGCTGGCCGATTTCCTGGGCCCGATCGCCGTATAGGTCAGCGCTCATTCCGTCGGACACCAAGACGATCATGCGGTCCCCCTCCTCGCGCTCGCGGAGCACGCGGCGGCACGCCACCAGGGCCTTGCCGATCTCGGTTCCGCCAAACCACGGCGGCGCCTTTTGAGGACTCATGAACGGCGGCGCGCACTTGATCGCCGACACGTCCGACGTCAGCGGCACCCAGTGCATGACGTTGTTGCCGAAGAACGTCAGGCCGAAGGCGTCGCCGCGGCGATAATCCACGAATTTGTTGATCGCCTCCATGGCGGCGTCGTACCGCGTGCCCGACCCGAACGACGACCCCATGCTGCCCGAAATGTCCACGCAGAACTCGATGTTCGTCAGGGCCCGGCGGTTCTTCGGCGCGCCGGCCTGCTGCGGACTCGCGAGAATAGCGATCACCACGGCCAGCAAGAGCGCCGGCAGCGATTCGGCCAGGTTCACGGCAAAGGCCAAAGGCCGGCCGCGGCGGGCGCCGCTAAAGTCGAACGGCAGCACCAGCCGTCCTTGGTCACGCCGCCACACGCGCCATAGCAAAACGGCCGGCACGGCCAATAGCAACAGCACCAAAGGGCGGCCGAAGGGGAGCGTCATCGTGAATGCGCCTCCGCCGCGACGGGAACGCGGTCGAGTTCATCCGCCGGCAGATCACGATACGGCGACAAAAGTGCGTTGATGTCGACTTCGCCTGCCCCAGCCGGCCGATGGAGCCAGGTCTCCAACTGCCGCACAAGCGGGCTGGCCTCGGGGTGGGAGCGAAGCTTTTCGAGCGCGACAGCCGGCGGCAAATCGTCCATACCCAAACGCCGCCGCCAATAGCCCACCAATGCCCTTTCCAACTCGGCGAGCTTCTCCGGCGGCAATCTGCCCGCCGTCGCATCGGCGACCAAGGGGCGCAGCCGGTCGGCCAGCGACAGCGAAGCTTCGGCGCCGCTGGTCTCGCCTGCTCGCTTGCGTCGCGGGTAGAGCAGCCAGATGAGCACGGCCAGCCAGACGATGCCCGCGGCCGCTAGCAACAGCCGATAGCCGCCCAAGCGAGGAAGCGGGCCGCTGGCCAGGTCGTTGGGCCGGATTTGACCCGGCGGCAGCAGGGTTTCGATCTTCACCTCGAGTGCCGGCAGATCATCGGTCGTCGAGCCGTCCTTGCGGCGCAGGTACGCGCGCAGATCGTACTCGCCCGGCTCCAATCCCTGATAAGAAATGTCGTAACGCATGGCTGTGCCGTGCGGGTAGACCGCTTCGATGCGGACCACGACCGGCGTGGCATCGTCCCACGGCGCCGCTTCCAGCTCGGTGCCCTGAAGCACGAGCTGCTCGACGCGCGCCGGCAGCCCCACGGTGCTCCGCGGCAGTTTGGGCACTTCGGCAGCGCGGGCGGATGCGGCGACGATCGCGCACCACGACGCGACGGCACAGAGGCCGCATACGCTCGTGCGCGATGCCCCTTCCACCCACCGCATGTGTGGATTCCTTGTGGCGATTGTCCGCGTTACCGCACGCCGCGCCCCAGCACGTCCCGCGCTCGAAAGAAGCTCCGCAACCGGTGCGCATGGGGACGGTCAGTATCGACGATCAGGTGATCGACCCGCGAATGTTTGAGATCGGTGTCCAGACGCCCTTGGTCGAGCCACGTGCGCCGCCCGTGCGTCACAAAGGCGTGCCCGGTTTCCGCTTCGCGGGCGAGCAACAACCCGGCGCCGGGCAGGCCGCGCTCGGCCGGATCGCGCATTTGCAGCGCCACGCAATCGTGCTGTTGTGCCAAGAGGCGAAGCGCCGCGGGCGCCGTCTCATCGTGCAGATCCGAGAGCACGATCACGAGCGCCCGATTCGCCAACCTCGTCCCCAACTCCGCGACGCGGCGGCCCAGCGCCGTGGTCTCGTGATAGTGAAAGCTGCGCAGGCGGTGTAGCCACTGCAGCACCTGGTCGCGGGCGAGGCTCGGGTCGATCCGCACGTCCCGTTCTCCGACGCCCAACACACCGACCGGCGTTGCCCGGTCCAGGCAAGCCAGCGCAATCCCGCCGGCGATCTGCAAGGCCACGGCGTACTTCGTGGTTCGCGTCACGCCGACCGTCATGGACGCCGAGGTATCGAGTAACAGATAGCAGGGCAACCGCTTCGGCGCTTCGTATTCCTTGACGAACACGCGGCCCGTTCGCGCCGTGACGCGCCAGTCGATCGCGCGAACCGAGTCGCCCGCCTGGTAGGGGCGAGACTGCATGAACTCGATCCCTGCCCCCAGGTAGGGCGAGCGGTCGACGCCGTAGCTAAAGCTGTCAGCCAGCCGCCGGACGGTCACGTAGAACCGCCGCGAGTCCATGACCTCCAGCGTTTCAAGGTTTCCTTCCACGCCTGGCTCTCACGTGTGTGACGGCGAATGTCTAAATCCGAATGTGGCTCGCTCTCGTCGTTGGATTTCGCGTGAATCCGAACTCGTCCAGCAATTGCCGCAGCACGTCGGCGCCGGTGTAGCCGTCGGCCAGGGCCTCGTAGTTCAATCGCATGCGGTGCAGCATCACGTCCTCGGCCAGCGCGTACAGGTCCTCGGGCACGACGTAGTCGCGCCCATGGATCAACGCCCGCGCCCGCGACGCCTTCACCAAGGCGATGCCCGCGCGAGGGCTGCAGCCCAGCTCGATGCGCGGGTGCGAACGGGTCCGCTTGACCAACTCCACGACGTGCTCGACGAACGTATCGGAGACGTGCACCTGGTGCACCACTTCCATGGCCTCGACCAGCTCTTCGCTCGATCCGACCGGCCCTCCTTCGAGCACGTCGAACTCGGTCTTGACGATCGCGCCGCGCTCCTCGCGCTGCACGCCCAGGGCCATGTTGCGCTTCAGCACCTCGCGCTCCTCGACGGCATCGGGGTAGTCGAGCCGATTGCAAAGCAGGAAGCGATCGAGTTGCGCCTCGGGCAACTCGAACGTGCCGCTCTGCTCGACCGGGTTCTGCGTGGCGATGACCAGGAACGGCGCGGGTAACCGAAAACTCTCCTTGCCGATCGTGACTTTCCGCTCTTGCATCGCTTCCAATAGCGCGCTTTGCACCTTGGGGGCGGCGCGGTTGATCTCGTCGGCCAAAAGCAAGTTTGTGAAGACCGGCCCCTTCACCGTGCGGAAGTCATTGGTCCGCTGGTCGAGAATCTCGCTCCCCAGGATGTCGCTGGGCAAGAGATCGATCGTAAACTGAATCCGCGCGAACGACAGGTCGATCGTCTTCGACAGCGT
The DNA here is from genome assembly GCA_016191115.1 of Planctomycetia bacterium. Taxonomy (GTDB): domain Bacteria; phylum Planctomycetota; class Planctomycetia; order Pirellulales; family JACPPG01; genus JACPPG01. The sequence continues at coordinate 77,046 of JACPPG010000015.1, forward strand.
GGCCACCAAAAGCGTCTTGGCCAGGCCGGGCACGCCCTGCAACAGCAAGTGGCCACCGGTGAAAAGAGAGATCAACAATCGCTCCACGACGATGTCTTGCCCGACGACGACCGTGGCGATGCGATCGCGGACCGCCTCGACAAACCGGATGGTCCGCGCGGCGGCGTCATTGGGGAGTCGCGGGGCAGGACGTTCTAAAGTTGCCATGCTGTCTTCCGCTTCGCAAAAGGCCCGTTAGCGAAATCGATGTTGCATGTTTTCAAGTCGACGTGGGCGCGGCTTTCCCAACATAGATAACGCCGGCCAACGGAAAACGGTTCGTGAAAAAGCGCTCTGGCGCGCGTAAATCTTCCGTGACGCGATCGCTAGCGGCACGAATAGAGCGCACGCGGCAACGCGTGAAGCTCTCCTCTTCCAGATAGTTCCGATCTGTTCTTGCGCGAAGCGGACGCGCGATGCTACCACGCGCCGCGATTCGCCGCCCTTGTCGCGAAATTAGCGCGAAATCGAACGGCCCCGGTGGAGGCCGAATCCACCGCCAGCAACCGCCTAAGATGATACCCATTCGGAGAAGCGGATTGCAAGAAAATCCCGCGCGATTCCGGGGCAAGCGGATGCCGGCGGCACCAAGGCGAAGGATAGGAAAATCGCGGGCAAAGCGCGGTTACGCCCCCGATTCACACCGCGCCTGGGCGGTTCCGCTTCAGCCCCGCTCGATGGCCTCGACCCGTGTCGCAAGCCGGGCATTGCATGTGCGTATCCGTGCGTGGACTTCCCATTCAGGAGGGAGGGCAAGGCTCCCGCCGAGCCGCGCGGTCCAGCGGCGCGGCTCAGCAGGAGCTTCGCCCTCCCCTCGGAACCTGACCTGAAGATCTTAATCCTGCCGAAAAGTATAGGTCGCGTCGTCGAAATAGATCGTCTGGCTGTTGCCATCGATCCAGGTGGTGATGATGCCGAACCGGTCGAACCGCGTGCCGTCCGTCTTGTGCGTCTTGGGGACAGGAATGGTGACCGACTCGCGGTCCAAGGTGACTGTCATCCGCCCATCGCGATCTCCCGTGCCCGGCGCGTACGCAAACGTCCAGTCGTGCGTCTTTCGATCGGGCAGGATATGCGGCAATCCGGCCGCGGCGTGCTCCGAGCGCCCATCGCCGCGCAGTCGATAGACAGGCGCGAAATAGAACCCCTCCCGACTCGGCGCATCCGTCGAGATTCCGAAAAAGCTTCGCGGCAGTCCGAATTCCTGCGACGGATTGATGTCGGTGCTTTCGCGCGAGTTGAAGAACCCCAACAGCACACCACTGTCGGTGACCGCGCGGCGCAGACACACCTTGCCCGAGGCCACGAGCGGTTTTTCAAGCGTCAGCTCGCTTAGCCGATCGGCGTACCAGGCCATGCGATCGGCATAGCGGCAATCGCCACGGAAGATCAAGCCACCCAGCTCGCCGCGGCCCTCGCCGCCGGCCAACTGCGTGGCGCTGAAACCGAAATCGAATCGCGGCCGCACGAGCGCGCTGTCGTACGAGCGGCGGTTGTTGCGTTCGTCCCACCGCGGGTCCTCGGAAAAGTCATAGTTCTGACCGTTGACTGACACATCGTCGAGCCAGATTTCGCCGCCTGTGTCGGCCGACTTCATCACGTTGAGCAAGCCGAATCGGTTAAACTGGGCCCCGTCCTGGCGGTGCTCGGCCGCGAGATCGCACACGGCCCTGTCGCCGTCGATCGTGGCGGTGATCGCCCCGTGTCCTTCGTTGGCCCGCGGGTCGTAGCGGAGCGACCAGCGGTGGACAGCTCCCTTGGTCGCGAAGCCCTTGAGCTCCAGCCGGCGGCTCTTGGGATTGGCGACCGTGGGAAATGCTTGCGGGCTGTCGCCGCCGGCCCGCCAGCGGGCCGTCGCATATTCGACGTAGGCATAGACGACTTCACCACGGCCGGCCAGACGCAAGGCGATCGAATTGGGCGTGCGCCACTCGTTGAGCGTGTCGGCGTTGAAAAAACCCACGAGCACGTGGAAGGGGCGGTCGTTGCAAGCGAGCGTCCCGGAGGCCGACAGCGGCTGGTCGAACGTGGCCGCGGGTATCTTGGCGGCGTAATAAGCGGGCTCGGCGGCCGGCGTGATCAGGCCGCCGATTTCTCCCTCCGCCCCGCCCGCGTGTGTCGTGCGACTGTAGCCGAAATCCTGCCGCACCAATCGTGGCGCGGGACTGGTCGCGCGATGGTTGTGCCCCTCCCAGCCGGGGTCCTTGTCGAAATGCTCAGTCCGCTCGGCGGCGCACGCGAATGGACTGGCAACCGTTACAAGGAGCGGCACCGAGACGGCCTGAATCGCTGTTCGCAACCAGACCGTAAAGCGCGCGACGGGGTAGCCACCGTTCCCAGGGGACATCGAAGCACCTCCTTCAGCCGCAGCGCCGCTGTTAAAGTTAACGTTCCAAACAGGTAGTCACCGAGAACACCGACCTCACAAAGTCGGCGGCCGGCTTTGCATGCTCGCTGTCCTCTGTGCTGCAAACGATTCAAATCTTCGCGAGCCGTGCAAGTGTTTGAATCACGAAAACGCGAAAGCACGAAACGGCAAGAGTTTATGTTGATTCTTTTTTTCGTGCTCTCGTGCTTTCGTGATTCAATTCTTGGTTGCGGGCGCGCTCACTGTGCCGCGGCGGCATCGGCCACATCCTTGTCGTCGATGATCCGCACCCGCGCCACGCCCGCTCGCCACCAATCCGTTAGCGGCCCGCGCTCGACGCTTCGCCGGGCCAGGGTGCCCGTGGCGCGGTCCACGTCGAGCGTGGCCGTCACCGTCTCTTCGCCGAAAATGGACCCCTCTTTTTCCACGCGCCCGTCGGGGGCGATCACGCGGCTTTGCCCATGCGAGCCCGACGTATCCTCGTTCGCCGGGGCATTGGCCTGGACCACATAGACCGTGTTCTCGACGGCGCGGGCCTGGATTTGCGCGCGATACGGATCGATCTTTGTCTCCTTGGTGACGTCCGACTCGTGGGACACGTAGAAGATCACGCGGGCGCCGGCCAATACGGGCAGGCGGACCAACTCCGGATAGCGCTCGTCGTGGCAGACGATGATCGAGCATGGAACGCCGTCGACCTTGAACACGACGAGGTGGTCCCCTTCGTCGGGCCACGATTCGGCAAGTTGCAGTTTGTGGTACCGCTCGATCACCCGGCCGCGCGGATCGATGACGACGGCCGAGTTGAACAGCTTGTCCCCCTCGCGGTGCGGCGTTCCGACGATCGCGTAGACGCTGTGCTCGCGGCACGCGGTCGCGACCCGGCGCTCGGCGTCCGCGAGCTGCTGGGCCGTCAGCGCCTTCATGAAGCCGCCGTCGAAATAGCCCGTGAGCGAGCATTCCGGAAACACGACGACCCGCGCGCCGTCGCGGGCGCAGCGCTCGATGCAGTCGCACGTCTTGGCGACGTTGGCGGCCAGGTCGCGCGACGACCGCATCTGCACGGCGGCCACGCGCAGTTTCTGCGGCGGTCGGGCCGCTCGAGCGCCCGGCTTTGCCGCGGCGTTGGCCGGCTCGTCTGCGGCAAATGCCGCGGCTCCCACGACCAGCAACCCGACGGCGATCGACAACAAAAGGCAGAACCGCATGGCAAGTTCCTCCACGGGCGAACCAGCGCCTCACGTGCCGGGCCACTGGCAGTGCTTGCACACCAGAATACCACACGCGAGGTCCGCTAGCGGCGCGGCCGATGTCGCTGTGACAAACGGCAAAACAAACCCGGCCGGCGACAGCTTGCGCCGTCGTCGGCCGGATGCACCGTCTCTGCACTGCCCCTGGTGCGGACTTACTTCGAGTCCCCCGCGCGGGCCCGGGCCAGCTTTTCCTTGAGTTGCTGGTCGCTCGGATTGGCTTTCACCAATTGTTCCAACAAGGGCACGGCCTTCTGCGGTTCACCTTTCTCAATGTAAGCGTCGGCCAGGCCGGAAGTGCCGGCATGCACGCCGGGGATCTTCTCGACCATGTCTTTCCAGATCTTGATGGCGCCGTCCACATCCCCCTCGGCGTACAGCACGCGGGCAAGGCCGTTCATCGAGCCGGCCGCCTTGTGATCCACGGCCAACGCCTTTTCAAAGTACGGCTTCGCCTCGGCCCGGTCGCCGCCGAAGAACAGAAACCAGCCCATGCCGTTCAGTGCATTGGCGTCCTTGGGCGATTTGGCGAGCACCGCCTCGAAAATCGCCTTCGCTTCCGCGCGGCGCCCCTGATTCATCAATTGCCAGGCGCGCGACACGTCCAGAGCCTCGGGCGCCGGCGGCTCGATCTGTTGCCGCAATTCGTCCGGTAGCTTTTTTGCTTTCGCCGCCTTGAGCATTTCCGCCACGCCGGGATCGGCATCCCCGGAGTCGGCGATCTTCTTGGCCCATTTGGCGGCCTCGTTGTACTTGCCCTTCAAGAGGTACACCTTGGCCAGTCCGTACCAGGCGGCGGTGGCGTCCTTGTTGGCGGCCTTGAGCAGGTACTTCTCGGCGGCGTCGTACTTTCGCTGAACGAGACCCAGCTGGCCCATGCCGTTGAGCGCCGCGGGATGGTTGGGCTCGAGCTTGAGCAACCTTTGGAACGCCTCTTCCGCCGATTCGTAATGAGCGCTATTGAAGTTGGCCCAACCAAGCCCGTTCAGCGCGCCCGAGTTCTTCGGGTCGAGCTTGACGGCTTCCTCGAATTTCGGGATGGCGGCGGCGAAATCCTGCCGCTGCCAAAGCTGCCACCCTTGTTGGGACAGTTCCGCCGCCTTGTCGGGATCAAGCGCGGCGGCTTCCACCGCTGGCCCGCCCTTTTCCACCGCGACGTCCGGTTTGCCGCCAAATTGCAGCAGTGCCACGCACAATGCCGTAAGCATGAGAACTCCTCCCAGGGAAACGAGGATAATCTTGCGCCGGTTGCGACGGCGCTCGTCCACCTTCAATGACGACACCAGCAATTGGTCCGCCCGCTCGATGGCGTCGGCCAGACGCGCCTCTTCTTGGGCTGTATCCCCGGCCGGCGGACCGGCGGGATTCGTCGTGATTCTGTCGCTGCGAGCCATTGCATGTTGCTCCCGCCGTTTAGATTCGCTTGATGAGCCGGGCGGCGTCGGCGGCCGTGGTTTTGCCTGCCTCGACAGCGTCCAGCAAGTTGCCGCGAACGCGCTGGGTCTTGGCGATCTCGCCGCGCAACGCCTCGATCACCTTGTCCAACCGCGAGCGGATGGTCGGATACGAGACGCCGACTTGCTCGGCAATCTCCTTGAGATTGCCGCCAGCGAGCACGAACATCTCGATAAACCGCTGGTGCTCGACCGGCAGGCCGGCCAGGCGCGACATCGGAAAGTCGGCAACGATCGCCACCCGGCAGTGGCCGCAGGTCATCTGCGTGACGGCCATCGCCTGATGGCAGTAGGGACATTCGTTGCTGACGGGCCGCTGTTCGTCGGACATGCCGCACTTCCACTTTCTAGACAATATATACGTATGGAACTAAATAAAATCAATAGTCTATGCCAATTATTTTTATGATTATTGAAGTCCGCGTCCCGGCGGATGAGCGGCCGCGGGAACCCCGTGCGAAACCCCGATGGCCGGAAGACTTCGCGCTGAACGCTCGGCAGCGACCTGATCGCCACGAAAATCTCCCCTACGGCGGGGCCGCGTAAAGATTTTCCACAGCACCGTGGACAGCATGTGCATTAGTATTATAATGCACTAATGCAATCGACCTCGTAGGGCGCCGCCGTGAGCGAGTCCTTGCTGCAATTCGAGATCCATCCCTCCTCCGGCGTCCCGATCTATCGGCAGGTGATGGATCAGGTGCGGGCCCTGGTGGCCAGCGGGCGGCTTCGGCCGGGCGACCTGCTGCCCAGCATTCGCCAGTTGGCCGCGGACTTGGAGGTGAACATGATGACCATCTCCAAGGCCTACGCGCGGCTCGACGCCGACGGCGTGCTGGAGCGCGTTCGCGGCACCGGCATGCGCGTGCGGGCCTCGGGCGCCCCGGCCAGCCTGGCGGACCGCCAGAAAGAAATCGCCCCGGAAGTCGAGGCGATGATCACCCGGGCCGCGCAGCTCAACTTGACCGAGAAGCAACTCTTGACCGTGATCCGAAGCGTACTCCAGGAGCGCCGCGCATGGCTGAAGCGATCATCGACATCCGCGACCTGAGCAAGAGCTACGGCGCCAAACGCGTCCTGCAAGACGTAAACCTGCGCGTGCCGCGCGGCGCCGTCGTCGGACTGATGGGCACGAACGGAGCGGGCAAAAGCACGCTAATCAAATGCTTGCTTGGCCTATTGCACGCCGACGGCGGACGGGCCGACATGTTCGGCTTCGATTGCTGGGACCTTCCGCCCGCGGCCAAGGAGCGCCTCGGTTACGTTCCCCAAGTGGTCTACCTGTACGGCTGGATGAAAGTCCGGCACGTGATCGCCTACACCGCGTCGTTCTACGCCCATTGGGACCATGCCTGGGCCGAGGAGCTGGCGGCCCGCTGGCACGTCCCCCTCGACGACCGGGTGCAGACCTTGTCGACCGGGCAATTGCAGACCGTGGCGCTGGTGCTGGCTCTCGCGCACCGGCCGGAGCTGTTGGTGTTGGACGAGCCGGTGGCGAGCCTCGACCCGATCGCGCGGCGCGATTTTCTCCGCAGCCTTCTGGACTTGGCCGAGGACCAATCGCGGACCGTTCTCTTCTCCACGCACATCAGCTCCGACCTGGAACGCGTGGCCACGCACGTGGCCATCTTGCTGGATGGGAGAATCGCCTACTATTCGCCGCTCGACGACCTGAAGGACCGCGTCAAGCGATTGCGGCTGTGGAGCGAAGCCGATCTGCCGGGTCATTTCGCGGTGCCGGGGGCGCTGCGCACGAAAGTCGTGGGCAAAAGCGCCCTGGCCGCCGTGCCCAACGTGACGCAGGAGTTGGTCGACGATCTCCGCAAGCGATGGCACGCCGAGGTGCGCGTCGAAGATCTGAACCTGGAGGAAATCTTCGTGGAGCTGAATACCCATGCGTGACGCCACACGGGCAAGCTCAGCGACACTCGGGATTCGGCCCGCGCGGGCGGATGGGATGCCGGGCGCAGTCCGCCGCGCATGGTGGATCATCGTCAGCTACCTCACGCGGCCGATCATCTGGGCAGTCGTCGGGTTCGCCATCGTCATGCTCGGCATCGATCTGTTTGCCGGCCGAGGCCGGTCGTCATTCATGTGGACGTATCCGCAGCCGCCCGGGCCGACGTTGCAGATCAACTCGCGAGGGAAGCTCGAAAGCGTCCGGAAGGTCCGGCGCGAGGGCGAGGTCGACGCGATCATGCTTTCGGCCCTGTGGTTCGACATGCATCGCAACGGCGTGGAGCAACGGAAGGGAGCGCCTCCCGCCGCGCGTCCGGTGCAAGGGATACCTGCGCCGACGGAGGACTACTATCGCGTCCTCGACGAGTTTCCGAACTTGCGACAGGTGGAGTACACGTGCTTCGGCGAACCGATCGGTTTCGACCGGGTGACGCAATTGGCGGGTGTCGAGTACCTGACCGTCGACGGCGTCTGCGCGCTGGATTTCGCCAGGCTCAGCCCGCTCCGCCAACTCCGCGAGCTGATCGTGCAGACAAGCCAGCCGCCGGAGCACGTGGCGGCGCTGGCGAAGTTGCCGCGATTGGAGACCGTCGTCTTCCGCTCGCGCCTGGCGATCAACGACGACGTGCTGGCCGAGCTTGCCGAGCTTCCACACCTGAAGGTGCTGGTGCTCGATTTCGGCTATCAGCATCCATCCGAGCCGCGGCTGACGAAGGCCGGGTTCGACGCCCTGGCCAGCGCCCCGGCGCTGGAAACGCTCTATGTGGGAGGGCGCCCCGAGTGGAGCGACGACCAGATCGCGCTGGCCCGCGCGGCAATGGCCGACAGGAAGGTTGTCGTCGAGCCGGCGGTCGCGCTATCGGCGTTTTCGCCGCCTGAATTCTTGCATTTCCTGCCGTTCGCCATTTTCGCGGCGGTTGTTGGCGCGCAACTTTCCAGTCAATTCCGCAGCCCGGCGCGGCGGCTGGCCCCGGGTTTTACGGCGAGCCACGCTCTCGTGGGAATTGGCCTGTGCGTGACGATTGCCGCGTTGTGCGCGGCGCGGTTCGTCGCCACGGGCACCGTCTTGGCTTCGGCCATCGCCGTGTCGGCCGCTGGCATCGCCTCGGCGGTCGGGGGAACGGCGCTTACTTCGCTCGTCCCGTCGTACGAGGTCAAGGGGACCAAGTGGTGGTCGCTCTTGCCGAGCGCCGTAGGCTTAGGGCTCATGGCGATGCTCTTTCACCCAGCGCTTTCGGACCAGGTGCTGCGCCATCCCGACCGCCGCGTGTTGGCCGTGTTGTGGCTGGCGGCAATTGCCTGCGTAGCCGCCACGGCATGGGCGCTGCGCAATCTCGTCTTCTGGTCCACGAGCTTGCCGATCACGGCGCGAAACGCCGGCCAGCCATCGGACATGTGGGCCGGCCGCTTTCGCGAGGGTTGGTGGTCCGCGGGCGGTGACCGGGAACAGCGAATCGAGGCATGGTCCGGCCGCTCCGCAAGCGATTGGACGTGGTGGCAGCGCATCGCGCGCTGGCAAATCGGAAACCCTCCGCTGCGGATGGTGCGACTCTCGTTGTTCATGGTGGCCATGGTCCTGGCGGGCCAGTACGGAATCCTTTGGTTGGCGGGCATGAGCGACAAGGTGTCGTGGTCCACGGGGTTGTGCTTCGCCGCCTGGATGATCCTGGCACAAACGACGATGCAGATCGCCGGCATGTGGCGAATGCGCTTAGCTGTGTTGCCGCTGGAGATGACGCGCCCCGTCGCGCGCGGCGCGCTACAACGCGAGTGGATCGCGGCGTACATCGCCGACCTTGCGCCGAGCACCGCCGTGGCGGCGGCAAGCGGCGCGCTAGCCGTCAATATGGCCGCGCCCACCGCGATCGACTGGCCGTCGCTACCGCTCGACTTCCTGATCTTGTTTCCCGCGGCACTCACGTTGGCGATCGGGGTGGGCAGTTTGCTGATTGTCGTGCGACGATTCTGGTTGGCTTTGCTGGTGGTATTCGGCGTCATATGGCTGACGGCTGTCGCGCTTGTGGGCATGACCGTAGTTCGGGGCGGCGGCCCAGGCTCCCTTACGGCCGCCGATTTCTCGCGACAGATGATGGAAGGGCAATCGTGGATCCTCGCCGCGATCGGCGCCGTTCTCGCCGCCTTCGCCGCCCGCCGCTGGATGCGGATGGAATGCGCGTAAGGGAGTGGTCCGTGCCGGGGAGAGTAGACGTGGGTGCCATGGCCACGGAGGTGCTCCGACGTGGCCATGCCACGCTTGCCGTTTGCCGGGGTCTGGCTCATTTTTCGGCACACGCGATCTTCAATCCTTCCGACGGACCTTCGGCCGAAAAATGTGCCCGACCCCCTCTCCCAGGACTTTGCAGTTCGCCTGGGCATGGCGCCAGGGCCATTCTGTTTTTCAAAATGGCGAGGCGGGAAAATGGGACTGGCTCCGAGCATAAGCAGCGCAAGTCCTTTCAGACCAACGTTGCGTCTCGGTGCCTGTCCCACTTTCCCGCCGGTGCGCCGCCGGCAAGCTTGAATCTGTGAATGGCGCTGCGGGCGTGGCACCCGACGACTTGCGACAACGCCAAACGGCGATTGCTCACGCCGTCGTGGGCTTGAGCAATTCAAGCGGCGCGAAATGGCCGCCGAGAATCGGCTCACTCGGCACGTTCAGCCAGCGCTCGAGCACCGCCGCGTATACCTGGCGAAAGTCGATGGCCATCCTCACGTCGCCATCCTGCAAGTCCGCGAGATTGGGCGTAGGGCCAAAAATGCCGGCCGCCAACTTTGGCCCGGCCACGAACACGGGGCTTGCCGCGCCATGGTCCGTGCCGGCCGAGTCGTTTTCCGCCGCCCGGCGGCCGAACTCGCTGAACGCCAGCACCAGCACGCGATCCGAAAGGCCGCTCGCGGCCAGGTCGTCGAGAAACGCCGCCAGCGCGCCGGCAAACACCCGCAGCAATTGATAGTGCTCGTTCGCCTGAGCGGCGTGCGTGTCGTAGCCCGATTGCGCGGTGTAGAGCACGCTGGCCGGGGTGCCGGACTTGATCATGGCGGAAATCAATCGCAACTGCTGGGCGAGCGCCGAATCGGAATACGCGCCGTCCCGCGACCGATCGCCGGGCTGGACGAACGTGGCCAGCCGCTGGGCCGTCGTGAAGGCCTCGTCCGCACTGCGCCGCGCGAGCTGCGCGAGTTCGCCATCGACGCCGACGGCCGACGCGGCCCGCAGCGCGTCCGCCGAAGCGGCCAGCGACAGTTCGTCGGCACTCTGCATCGAGGCGACCGTGCTACGCCGCCCCCACAAGGTCACGGGCACCGCGCCCGAGCCGACGAACACGGCGTCAGGCCCGCCATCGCCCGCGCGGCTCTGGTCCAGCGCGCGGCCCAGCCACCCGTACTGGCCGTGCTCGGCATTGTCGAGCCGCGCCGACTGCCAGATGGCCATGCTGCGAAAGTGCGACCGGTCGGGATTCGGATAGCCGACCCCCTGCACCACGGCGAACCGCCCGTCGTCGAAGAGCGACCCGGCGGCTTTCATCGCCGGGTGAAGGCCGATCTCGTCGCCCATCTTAATCACGTTGTCCGGCTTGATGGCCAGTTTCGGCCGCAACCGCGCGTAGTTTTCGTCCCGATACGGAATGACCGTGTTCAGGCCGTCGTTGCCGCCGTCGAGCTGGATCACCACCAGCACGCGGCCGTCGCTCTTCTGCCCGGCGGCGAGCGCCGTTCGCGCCAAGAACGTGGGCACGACCGGCGCGAGCGACAACAGCACCGACTCTTTGAGCATTTCGCGTCGCGACAGCATGTTGGTTTCTCCTTGCTATTGAACACCGGTGGATACCGCGCGAACGGGCGTCTGTTAGCAGGTTCAGGCTGGCGTTTCCATTCGGACATTCGTCATTCGAGCTTCGAGCTTCTTTAGGCATTTGACTTTAGACATTCGACATTGTGAGAGTGCCATTTTCCCACCTCCCGGTTACGCCACGCACGCCTCGGGCCTCGACAGCAATAAGAGCGCGGCCGTTTCGAGCGGGCCGCGCGCACCCGGCGCGCTGGTGGCCGCTTGCTCGACGGCCTGCCGGGCCTCTTTCGACAGGCCGCCAAAAAACAGTTCACCGAACCATTCGACGGCCCGCGACAGGTTCGCGTCGCCCACGTGCCGGCTCACCAGCGCCGCCAGATCGGGCGGCGCCGCGTCCTGCGCCAGACGCCCGTCCACCAGCGCCGCCGCGAAATTCGCCTGCGACACGAGCGCCGCCGACGTCAGCCAGGTCCGCCCCTCGTTCCAGCCGCCGACGTTCGGCGGATAGAACAATTCCTGCCCCATGCGGGCCATCCACTCGGCCAATAAGAGCGTGCTGGGGGGCGGCGAGAAATACTCGAGCGCCCGCGCCGTGCCGACAACGTGCTCGGCCGGCGCGACCACTCGCGAGCCCATGTTCCCGTCCGAAAAGAACCGCTCCGAGCGAAGCACCGTCTCGATGGCCCAGCCGACGTCGAGCTCGTGGTCGCGCAAGCCGTCGGCGAGCGCGTCGAGCGCCGCCGCGTCGGCCGCGCGCTCGCTCAGCAGCGTGCGGCCGATCCGCCACGCCAGGCGTTTTGCCGTCGCCGGCTCCGCCGCCAGAAGCGCGAGCACGTCGCCGCCAGCGAACCGGCCGGCACGGCCCAGGATCGTCTTCTCGCCGTCGTCGTGGGCCGCCGGGTCGAAGCGGAACGCGTCTCCCACCACCCGCCAGCCGGTGAGCGCGCGGGCGACCTCCTGCACGTCGCGCTCGCTGTAGTGGCCGATCGAGAGCGTGAAGAGCTCCATCAGCTCGCGGGCCAAGTTCTCGTTTGCGTGGCCGGCGCGGTTCTTGTCAGCGTCGAGCCACACGAGCATCGCCGGACCCTTGACCACCCGCGCAAGCGTCTCGTTGAACGGGGCCTTCGCCGACTGGCGGAAGGTCTCGTTCTGCTCGCGCATCGACGCGACGCTGTTGACCTTCACGTTGCTCGTGGCGAAATGGTTGTGCCACATGAGCGCCAGCCGCTCGGCCAATGGGTCGGGCGAGAAAACCATCCGGTACACCCACCAGGCCTTCAGCCGCTGCGGGTTGCTCGACGAGACAGCCGCGTCGCCCAAGACACGCGAGACGGCCTCAAAATCCTCCGGCACGCCGCTTGTATGCGCGTGTCCGGCCAGGAATCGGTCGATCGCCTCCTGCGGGCCGTCGCTCAGGTCGCGTTGTAATTCGCTCCACGTGCCGGCAAACCCGGCCCGGCGGCGCAAGTGCACCACGCGGCGCAGATTCCACGGCGCGGCGGGGCCGGGCTCGTAGGGTTTCCAGGATGTGGAGGCGTCAGTCACGGCTGAGGGGCCTTTCCCGTTGATCCGTTCTGCGCGTTCGAACTATCCCGAGCGCCCTGGTGGCCGACCGCTCCCGGCAACGTCCGGCGCGGCTCGGGGCGGGCTTCGGATGTCACGTCGATTTCGCCCAGGTCGACGGTCTCGCCGGGCGCAACGGAGATTGTCTTGGCCAGGACGGCCGAGCCCGCCTCGCTTTGGCAATAGATCGAATACTCGCATCCGGACGGGACCAGGCTGTTTGTGAAGCGCCCGGTTTCGTCGGTCGTCTCGGAATAAAGGTGCAAGCCAAAATCGCCGTCGAGCACGTCGAAGCGAACGTGAGCGCCGCGGACCGGCTCGCCGTCGCCGTCCAACAACCGCGCGGTGATCGTCCCGCACGGCGCGAGCTTCTCAGTCACCGGGCCGGGGCCATCAGCGGCGCTCACGCGCACGGCCTTGCCCAGCTTTCGCTCTTTGTGATGTATAAGGACCAGCCGCTTTTCGTCCGGTGCTAGCGCGATCGCCTCGATCGTCGGGCCGACGCCGTTCTCCTCGTGGTGCTGGCCCTTCGGCCACAGCCCACGGGCCGTCACGCCCGATAGGGGCTTGCCGTCCGGGTCCACCACGGCCAGCGGCAACCGCGCGCCGGGATCGAGTGCGATATCGACGGCGATTTCCTGCTCGCCGTCAGCCGCGCGAATCTCCCGCACCGCCGTCGACGTGGACCATGAGCCAAATGAGATGGCGAACTTGAAGGTTTCTCGATTGGGCAGATCGGCAACGTCGCGGATGCCCTGGCCGGTCGGGTACGGCTGGCTGGGAGAGCAGCGGGCTTCGATGAGCCCGTGCCCCGGCAGCCCGACTACGCGATACCTTCCTTCGGCGTCGGTCCGATACCGGCTGAAGAGCGCAGGCACCGTGCTGCCGTTAAACTCGCGGAGGTCCTTGGTCAGCGGGTTGTCGGGCCAGGGGTTGTAATACATGCTGGCTGCGACCGGCTTGCCCGACTGTTTGTCGAAGACGCGACCGGTAATCCAGACGCCGCGCTCAAGGTCCAGGTCGAGCTTCACCGGCTCTAAGCCCGGCGGGGCGGGCACATCGAACGCGCGGACGAAATACGGCTGATCGTCCGCTGGAATCGCCAGGATGCGGTTTCCCTCGCCCTTGGGCAGACTGTCGAGCCGGTAGCGGCCCGCCGCATCCGCAATCGTTTCGACCGTGTGCATGCCGGAGACGTTGGTGCCGGCCAGCCTGTCGCTCACGACGCGGACGTTTGGAATCGCCTCGCCCGTCTTCGCGTCGCGAATCAGGCCTTCGACCGGTTGCGAGGGCGCGGCGACGTACTGGAAGCGGTTGCCGAAATAAGTCTCATTGAACTTGAAGGAGCCGGCGCCCATGTCGAGAACGATCGGCTCCATTTGCTGCGTGGCGGCGTAGAACTGCGCCACCGCGACGCCCCCGCCCGACACCCGCAGCCGCGCGACCCGGCCGCGCCCCACGCCGCTCAGGCGGAACCGGCCGTCGGCATCGGTCTTCGCCGTGTTGGCAAGGGCGTCGATGCCGGCGGGCAGTTGGCGCACGACGGCCTTCGGCTTGCCGCTGGCGGGCGTCTGGGGCTCGCCGCTGCGAAGCGCCTCGAGCCATTGGCTCACGTCATCTTTCGCGTTGGTGAGTAGCGCGACGACTTGCAAGGTCGCGCCATGGATCGGGCGGCCCTCCAAATCCACGACCCGCCCCTCCAGCGGATCGTCGGCGGCCAGGCGCAAGGTCGGCTCCTGGCCGGGTTCGATCTCCTCGAAGGGAGCCCACGCCGGCGCGAAGCCCGGCGCGCTCGCCACGATGTTCACATAGCGCCAGGCCTGCGGCATCGGCGAGTCCTGCGCCTTGGGGTACTCGATCTGAAAACGCCCGGCTGCATCGCTCTTCGTCGCGGCTAACGGCCCGCTTTTGCCCAACGTGTTCCCGACCATGCTCACCGCGAACACGTCGCCGCCGGCCACGGGCTGACCTTGCGGGTCGACGACCAAACCCTTGACGACGATCGTGTCCCCTTCCGGCTCGCGCGGCGACGGCGACTCGCCGACGGCAACGTATGACCAATTCAAGCGGTTCTTCGACTTTCGCTTGGCGTCCGCCTTGGCCATCGCGCGAGCGCCGGCCTTCGCGTTGGCCGTAAAGGTGCCGGCGGGAAGCGGTTTCGCCGGATTGTCATTCTTGGGCGGCGCTGCGGTTGCCGCCGGCGTGTCACCCGGCGATGCGGAGGCCATCTTCTCCTCCGGCGGCAAGAGCTTGACGTCGCCTACGTCGGTCGTCTGGCCGGCTTCGACGGTCGCCCCATCGACGACCCGGCCGTACGTGTTGTTGCCCGCGCCAAACACAGTGTGCTGGCGGCCGGGCACCAGCCCGCGGATGAGGAATCGTCCGTCGTCGTCGGTGGCCAGCCGCATGTCATAGTTGCGGATCTTGGCGCTCGGCAGGCCGGCGCCGCTCAGGCGAACGCGCCGCAGGGGCTCGCCGTTGTCGTCGACCAGACGGCCGCGAAGGCTGCCGGCGGGCACGAGCTTGATCGCCAACTCCAGCGGCGGGTCGGCCTCGAGGCGGAAGTACCCCGCCAGGTCGCGCTCGGGGTGGTAGACGAAAAGGTCGCGCGCGTCCTCCCCCTCATACACCACGACGCGGAACGAATCGCCAAAGATCGGATCCCATGCGCCGGCGAGAACGGATCCGCTGGCCATGCCGCCCGACAGCGGCTGCCCATCCGGATCGAGCATGCGGGCCACAATGTCGACGCCCGAGGTGAGGGCGAGCGTGATCTCGATTGGTTCGTCGCCGGGAGCTGGATCGAGCTGGCGCAGGAGATTCTCGTTCTCCCTCACAAGGCTGTAGGGAACGGTGCGGAACATCTTCGAGGGGCCGCCGTTGTCGTACGTGGGGACGGTGATCGATTCGGCTCCCGCGCCGCGGCGGAAATTGCGGGAGTCGTCGGCCATGAACGCCAGGATGCCCTGGCCGGGCGGAACGGCGATCTCGAAATGGCCCTCCTTGTTGGCGCGGCGCTCGTGCGCGATGTCGATGCGGGACAGGCCGGGGTAATCGGCCAGGTGCGGATTGCCCTGGAACGCGAAGTATTGCACCGCGCCTGAGACCGGCTTGCCGGTCCGCTCGTCGACAGTGCGGCCACGGACCCATACGCCGCGGCGAAGCTTGAAGTCGTGCATCACCGGGGCGCCACCGAGTTGCGTCGTGATCTCAACGCCAGCCGGCAGATATGCCGTCGACGCCGGCGGGAGCGCATAGACCCCCTCTTCCGTGCTGATCGTAAGCCCGTCGAGCCGGTAGCGCCCGTCGGCGTCGGTCACCGTGGCGATGTGGGTCTTGCCGGACCCGAGGAACGACCCCTGCCGCCCGGCGCTAATCGCGATTCCGGCCAGCGGCTCGCCGGTTTCCGCGTCGGTCACGCGCCCTTCGACCGGCACACTCGGTCCGGCTACGTGCGTGAACTGGTTGGCGAAGTAGGTGTCCACGCGCGTGTCGCCCGGCCGGCCCCACTCGTTCGGCACGACGATTTTCTCGCCGGGCCGTGTCCGGACTTTCACGAGACTCGTCTCAATCGCCGGCCCGGTGACCATCAATTCCACGATCCGCTCGCGGCCGACGCCGTGGAGCGCGAACCGGCCCTCCTTGTCGGTCGTCACGTCCGGGATGATCGACGCCCATTGCGCGCCGCCCATTTGGTCCGGCGTGTGATTCCGCAGCGAGTAATAGTCGGCCTTGGGCTCCTTGGTCGCCTCCTCCCAGGAATCGAGGTTGCCGGAACTGTTCAAATAGAGCGTGTGAACGCCAATCCGCGCCCCGGCGACCGGCCTTCCCTCGATCGACATGACCTGGCCCACGAGGGGCACGTCGTCGCGCACCAGCCGCAGCACGCCCTGGCGATCGCGCTTCTCGTTGTCGTGGTATTCCTTCCGTTCGGCGGGCAGTCGTTTTGCGGCTTCCCCAGTCGTCTCGAAGTCGATCGACCGCCCCTTGGCGAACCCATACCCATCGGCCGTGGCGACGAGGTTGAACGAGAGCCACGTGGTGTCGGCGTCCGGCTCGAAATCGGAGCGCCTGGTGCTGAAATCGAACCAGCCATCGGCATCGGTGGTGGCCCGTGGGCGGAGCGAGTCGTCGGCGCGTCCGCCGCGGACCCAGTAGGCAAAATGCAGCTTGGCGCCGGCGACCGGCTTGCCGTCCGCATCGACCACGCGGCCACGGTAGTGCAGCGTCACGGCGTCGTCGGCGACATCGGCGGCGGCTGCGCCGTCGGGTGCCGGCTTCGCGGCATTGTCAGGCGGCATTGCCGTTGCAATCGCCTCGCGTGGCTCGGTTCCCGCGCCGACGGATTGTGCCGTTTTGCCGTTCTTCTGGTGCCGCTCGCGCCACCTCTTGGCCGCGTCCTGCAACATCGATTCGTCGCGAACTACGCGGTCGGGCAGTTCCAATTGCTCGCCGGCGGCGACGCGAATCTCGCGATGCATCGCCAGGTGCCCCTCGTCGTCCCCGCCCAGCAGCCGGTAGGTGACGCCGGGTATCAGCGTGGGCACGGTGACGCGGCCATCCTCTCCGGCCATCAGGTCCCAGGTGTTCTGGCGATCGAAATTGTTGATCAGCTCTTCGTCGGCGAAAATCTGCTGCCAGTCGGAATCCGCCTTGATCGCGACCATGGACGCGCCCGGCGTAAAGACGACGTCGATTGAGGGCGACAAGCCCGGCACCGGTTGCCCCTTGCCGTCGACGAAGCGCTCGGTCACCGATCCGCATGGATCGAGCTGAATGCGCAGCGGCCGCGCGGCGTCGGCGGCGCGGACGTTGACGATCTTGGCCTCCTTGGCGTCGGGGTCGAGTAGGAAGACCGGCAGCTCGCCTTCGCTGGGTACGCCCGACAGCTCGAACCGCCCGTCATGGATCGTGCGCGGAAAACAGCGGAAATAATCGGAATACGGCGCGGCGATCCCGCGGTGCACGAGCAGCACGCGCTTCGGCGTGCGGCCATTGACGCCGACGACCTGGCCGCGGACGGTTGCGCCACGTTCGACCGTGAGATTCACGACGTGCTCGGCCGCATCGGGCGCCACGTCGAATGAAGCGTAGGCGTTCAGGTACAATCGTCGGCCACCCGGCGTCGCGCTTCGCAAGGTGTTTTGCGCGACCTCACGCAGGACGTAGTCCGAACCGGCCGAGAGCACTTCAACGTAACCGGCGCCGGCCGGGATGCCCATCGCGAAGTGCCCGTCTTCGTCCGACAGCACGGCCGCTTGCCAACCCGTGAGGATCCCCTTTCCGTTGGGATTGTCGTCGCGCGGATGGTATTGCACGCTTGCGCGTGCGATCGGTTGGCCAGTTTTTTCATCCTTGATCGACCCGCGCAGCAGCACACCGCGCGGCAGCTCGATCCGCACCGCATGCTCGGTCGCGGTCTGAGGCCAATCGAACTTGACTGGCGACGCCAGGTACGGCGTGCCCGCCGGCGCAAACGCCGTCACTTCATACGACCGCGCGGGAAAGGGATTCAATCGAAATCGCCCGGCGTCGTCCGCTTCGCCGAATACGCCGGTCATGCCGTGCCCGTCGTGCGTGAACGCCTGCAAACGGCCCCGCGCCAGGGGCTCGCCCGTGTCGGCGGCCTCGACGGTGCCGGTCAGGAGCTGCGCCGGCGGAAGCGGCGTCAAGTGCGTCGCTTGATCGTCGCGCTTCCACAGCCACCAGTGCGGCGCAAAGGGCGGCTGATCGACGAACAGGCTCAATTGGGCGTCGGCCGGGACACCGCGGACGGTGAACCAGCCCTCGGCATCGGTCGTCACGTCGCTAGGCCAGACCTCCGCGGGCAAGCCGCCGCGATCGGAATCGACGCCGTGAAATTCGCCGAGGTCAAACTGGCCGATCTTGTCGACCACCAGGCGCAGCCCGGCGGCGGGCTTGCCTTCAAGCGAGAGCAGCCGGCCGCGGCAGTCGCTCGCCGCGGGCAGGTCGATCGTCGCCAGGTCGATTGCACGGCCATCGCCGGGATTCAAGTCGCGCCAGGCGAGCCCGGCGTCAGCAGACCGCACGAGCAGTTGGACCCACATGAAACGCGATGGCGAGAGATCGGCGGCCGACAGCTCGAAATGGCCCCGGTCGTCGCACATGCCGCGGGCGATGACGCTCGGCCACGCACCGTACTCCGCGGCACCGAATCCACGGCGCTCCCGGCCGACCACGACGACCGCCGCGCCTGCCGCGGCCCGGCCGTCGGGCAAACGGACCGTGCCGGTGATCCGTGTGCTCGCGTCGTCCTCGTCGGTTGCCGCTTCGCCCGCAACGCCGGCCGCGGCGGCATCATCGGCACGGATATTCGCCTCATCGGCGTCGATCGTCGTCTCGGCCGACGCTTCCGCGGACGCCACTTCGCGGCCGCCTGCGCCCAACAGGCCCGCTGCCACCGTGGCGGCCACGCCGATGGCCAGCACCAAGCACAGCGCCGTGACGCTCACCGAGAGCGACAGCGCCCGCGTGCGGTCCAGGATGCGGCGTACCCGCTGGCCCAACAGCGACCGTAACGTCACGAGTGGCACGACGGCGCTCGGCAATGGCGCGCAGGCGCGTTCGGCCAGGCGCACGAGCATGTCGGCGTAGGTCCGCCGATCGGCGCCGAACTGGACCGCGTAGTCGTCGCACACTTCCTCGGCCGTCGTCTCCAAGCGCGTCGAAAGACGCCACATGAGCGGCTGAAAGAAGAGGGCGGCGGTGCCCGCCTGCCGCAACAAATTCCACAGGCAATCGCCCCGCGCCAGGTGCGCAAGCTCGTGTACCAGCACCGTCGACAGCGTCGCCGAAGGCAGTTCCTCAGGCAGCAGGATCACCGGCCACACGATGCCGGCCAGGCAGGGGCTGGTGGCGAACGGCGTCCGCATGAGCTCGGGCGAGCGCACGCCCAGCCGAGCGGCCAGTTCGGCGCACAAGCGGCGCTCTTCGTCGCCGGCCGCGAGCGCGCTTGCGCGCAATTGCCGCAACCGGCGATGCGCCAGCACGAGCCGCGCCAGGAGCCATCCTGTGCCCAGCAGCCAAACGGCCGACGTGGCGAGGGCCATCGCGATCGCCGCAGGACGCGCCATCCACACAGGCGGCGCCGGTTCGGTCTCAAGCGGCGGCGCAGTAAAGGTCAGAATACCGACGCTTGAGCCGCCGGCCGCCTCTTTTTGCGACGCGAGCGGCGTACCGCGAGGCAAGTCCGCCGCGTACGACCCGCGTTCGGCAAATTCCGCGGCGCGGGCGTCGATCGTGGCGGCCTGATCCAGGCGCGGCCCTTGATCGGCGGCGATTGGCGCGGGCCCGGCGTTTTCCGGCGGCAATGCGGCGGCGGGCTGAGCCGGCGCAGGCTCAATCGTGTCCGCCGCGCGCAACTCGGCGACCACGATCCGCGCCGAGGGAAGCCCCAGCAAGGCGACGGACAGCCCTGCCAATCCGAGCGCCCAGGCCACCAGAGGACAGGCGATCGCAGCCACCAGCGTCGTGCGATAGACGACCGATTGCAGCGCCGGACCGCGGCGGCGCAACAGCCATCCTGCCACCAGGCCCGCCGCGATCACGAGCGTCGATTGCACAAACCACTGCGCCGCCAGCTCGGTCAGGCGGACCGGCACTTCCAAAAGCGCTACCCACAACGGCGTTGTCGACATCGAAGCGTCCTTAAGACGATTTTCTCGGTTGGTCGTTGATCAAACGGCGGATTTCGGCCAGCTCGTCGGCCGAGATCTTCTCATGATTCAGCAGGTACGAGACGAGGTTCGTCACGCTGCCGTCGAACACGCGATCCAAAAGATCGCGGGTGGCGCTGCGGGTGACGCGCTCCTCGCGGACCAGCGGATAGAAGACGAACGTCCGCCCTTCGACGCGGTGCCCGACCGCCTCCTTCAGCTCCAGGCCGCGCAACAAGGTCTGCACCGTGCTGTGGGCGATCGCCTCTTGCTCGTTGAGGGCGTCGGTAATCTCGCGGGCCGTGGCCTGGCGCCGTTCCCACAGCGCCTGCATGATCCGCAGTTGAACGCGCCCCAGGCGAATGGTCATGCCGCAACCTCCTCGTGAACGCAGGCCTGCCCGTCCTTGGTTGCCCTTGTATCATCTACCGCACTAGATTTATCAGACACGACGATGCGTGTCAACAAAATTCTTTTCGGGAAGATCGCCGCAGGGGAATCCTTCTTGCCATCCGATGGTCGCGAGATCATCGGCAAACTCACGCATAACGTCGCGCAGCAAGAAGAGATTGGCGATTGAACTGCCTTCCTTCGCACTCGATTCAATCGCGTTCCGAAGGGACTGCGCGATTTCCGTGCGGATTGGCGCGCAACGAGTCTAATGGGTCTGTCGGCCAGGCTGATCCCGCAGGAGCGCGAAGAATTCCTCGATTCCGTCCGCGAGGTAGTAGAAACCGCCAAACGCTTGCTTCAAGAAGATCTCGCCCCGACCCTCGGCCTCGGTGGTCAGAATAATCAGTCCACCTGTGGGAGTGGCCCCTATGGGCAGAATCTTGGGAGGATCGTTGTCCTCAAACAACACGAGGTCGCTGGATCTCGCGAGCTCGGCCTCCCGATGCGATGCGCCAATGCCATGCAGAAGAGTCAGAAGAGCGGGCGGGCAATCCTCGCTGACCGGGGCGATTTCCGGTTCGCCGAAGTAGCCTCCGTTGAACTCAAGAACGAACTGCCGATAGTCTGGTGAGAACGTTACGCCGATTCGCCGTTCCAGCGCCACGATCTCACGTTCAGTGGGCAATGGAAAACGCTCCGTGCAGAATCGGTCGTAAGCATATTCAATGGTCGTCATGCCACACCCCGCATCGGAATATCGTAGTAATGAACACCTTCTTCGTCGATCCATCCCGCTTCTCGCCGAATGCCGCGGTCATCGATAAACACTGGCAACGACGTTCTCTGTTTTCCCGGAATGAAGCGCGGGGATTTCAATAGTGAGCCAGGGATATATCTGCCCCATTGCTCCTCCGCTTGCTTGCGGTATTCGTCCACTTGCGTGTTCGAAATCTTCTCAGTTTGCCCCTTGCGAGGACCCGCAATGAAGTCGCGTCTTGCCCGCGAAAACAATCCGGCCGGGTACAGGATAAATACAGAGCCGTCCCTGGCGGCAAAATGATAAGTCTCTTCCTGATCGACTTTGTAGCCCGGATGGAGAACACCCCCAGCGCGGAGCGCGTCACGAGCCACAAGGTATACCGTCAAGGCTGCCATGGCCCGGGCCGTGGCTCCCCCGCCGCCCGCCCCTCGTCGCAATGCGCGTGGTTCCGCCCCTGGGCCTTTGTGAGCTATGGCTCCATGAATGCCCTCTTCCACTAACTCCATCACCTTAGACCCGGGCGGCCCAGCGTGATTCCACCGATAACCCTTCGGTCGCTGCCACTTCGGATTGCCCAATTTCTCTCGCATCGCGGCGTCAGCGGCATTTGCGTCGGCGTCGAACCCCGTGACCGTCTCGATTTCGACGCCAGCCTGGCTTGCGCTACCACGGTAGTATGATTCCGGCGGAAAGCCGCCGACCGCAATGTGCTGGCGGCTGAATCGTACTTCCTTGCCCACGACGCCCGCCTGCTGATTGACTGCCGAATCATTGTACCGGAAGACGCCATCTCCCTTCGCGCCTTTGATCCACGTTCCGCGGTGGTCGGCGGGCAGGTGTGTCTTGTTAGCTGCGGCTGTGGGGATGGCGTCGCGTCGCCTGGCCCGTCCGCGGGCGCCGCCTGCTTCGCCCCTGTCGGCGAGAACCAGCCTCGATTCTGCGGGAAGGCACCTCGCGGGTGCTTCGTGGGATCCCAACCGTCTTCGAACAGCGTCGTGACATCAGCAAGCCATTCGAACAGCTCTTGCTCCGCCGCCTGATCCGTCGCCGACCCGGACGACTCAGGGACTGATCGGCCGAGCAAGGCCTGCGCGAACTGCCACGCCTCGCGCGAGCTCGAGGACACATTCTTGTCGTCAGGCGGCCAATCGGGCGCAGCGCCCCTTCTCGGTTCCATCAAGAACGTTCCCACAGGGCAGCACAACGAAACCCGCGACGGCGCAAAAAAGAGCCCGTCGACCGAAATGCGTTTGACGCATTCGGCAACGGGCTCTTCGGATACTCGATTTCGCGCTTCGAGCTCTTCTCGATACCGCCGATCACCAAGGTGACCGCGCTTGGCGCATCACGGCCGAGCGGCCGCCAATGTAGCAAATGCAAGGCGGCGCGTCAGCGCCCGGAATTGGCCACCGCTCCAACCGCCAAGCGACGGGCTCGGATGCTGCCGCAAGCGAGCTCCCCGATTCACTCCTCCACGTGAATCACGTTGCGACAACGAGCGAACAGAGTGCGCGTGCTATTAGTGAATGCGTCGGTATACTTCACATGCTGCCCTGCCGCCAAATGACAATCGTTCCCAACCATGGCCAAACGTGCAAACGCAGTTGATTCAGGAACCGCGATTGGCGTTGCGGCGGCGGGCGACGCGCCGGCCGGCCAAGAGGCAGCGCGGCTGCGCGACTTGTCGAGACATCAGTGGAACTCCGGGATCGCGGCGTGGCTGGGCTGGCTGTTCGACGGCCTGGACATGCACCTCTATACCTTGGTCGCGATCACGTTCGTCGGCGAGCTACTCCACACCGACAAGACCAATCCGCAGGTCGCCTACTACAGCTCGTGGATTCAAGCGTCCTTTCTGATCGGTTGGGCCCTGGGCGGAGGCCTCTTCGGCGTGATTGGCGACCGCATCGGCCGCTCGCGGGCGCTCATGCTGACGATCCTGACGTACGCCCTCTTCACCGGCCTGTCATACTTCGCGCAGGCCTGGTGGCACCTGCTTGTGTTCCGGTTCGTCGCTGCCTTGGGGATCGGCGGGGAGTGGGCCGTCGGGGCGTCGCTATTGTCCGAGACGTGGCCGCGCCGTTGGCGCCCCTGGATGGCCGCCGTGCTGCAGACGGCCGTGAACCTGGGCACGCTGCTGGCCAGCCTCGCGCTATTCCTCATGGCGGACCAGCCGCCGCGCAATGTGTTTCTGGTCGGCGTCGTTCCGGCGCTCGTCGTGCTATGGATCCGCCGGGCGGTGCCCGAGACGGAGCAATGGCGTGAGGCCCGCGCGGCAAATCGCCACGAGGTGCCGCGGATCGTCGATCTGTTTGGCCCGCACCTGCTATGGATCACCGTGCGAACGCTGGCCGTGTGCGGCTTGGCGTTGACGGCCCATTGGGCGTTCATGTTCTGGTGCTCGCAGCAGTTGCGGAACCTGCCGGACCTGGCCGGATGGACCGAGGGCCAGCGAAGCGAGTTGGTGAGCGGGGCCATGACGATCGTCATGGTTTCCTCAATCGCGGGAAACTTCCTGGCGGCCCTCGTCGCGCGCGGGCTGGGCTACCGCTTCGCGATCGCGCTATTCTGCCTGGGCTATTTCGCCGCCATGCTGGGAGCCTATAGCATTCCCCGCGACTACAGCGATCTACGTCCGTGGCTGGTGGCCATCGGCATCTGCCAGGGCGTCTTCGCGCTATTCACCATGTACCTGCCGCCATTGTTTCCGACGCTATTGCGAACAACCGGCGCCGGCTTTTGCTACAACTTCGGCCGACTGGCCGCGGCATTCGGCACGGTATTCTTCGGCTTGATGAGCAAAGTCGGCGACCATCGCATGGCGCTACTCTACGCCGGGTTTCTTTTCCTGCCGGCGGCGGCGATCGCCTGCGTATTGCCCGAACCGCTCGATGGCCGGCTGCCCGAGCCCGTGACATAAGCCCACATAGATGGCACTTCGCACGTTCTTGCTTGAATTAGGAATCTCCCCTTCGCGGAAACGCGCCGCGTTTTCTGGCGCAAGGGGGACGAACGTCCGAAGCCAGCGGGGACGAGGGCCACTCACAGCAACAGACTGAAAAAGGCGGACGATTTGACAGCGGCTGAATTGTCATCGAATCTTCACACTTTGGCTCGGCGAGAGAATGGTAGATTTGCAGCCCGTGGAACAATCGAGGGCGAGGCAGAGATGCAAGGTGAGCGTTACTCGGAATCAGACAACTATTTCAACTACGCCGTTTGTCGGACGCCCGGCGCCAACTTCGCCGACGGCATCACGTCCAAAGACGGTGGCGAACCCATCGACTACGGGAAAGCACTAGAACAGCACGCCCGCTATGTCGATACGCTTAGAGACCTGGGGATCAGCGTCACAGTGCTGCAACCTGATGCGCGTTTTCCCGATGGGTGTTTTGTCGAAGACACTGCCGTCGTCCTGGAGAAAGGCGCGATGATTACGAACCCGGGTGACGTGCGAAGGCGCGGCGAGGCCGAAGTAATATACGCGGAAATAGATTCGATCAAGCCGACTGCACGCATGACGTTGCCCGGTACGCTCGATGGCGGCGACGTACTGAGAATTAGGGATCATTTCTACATCGGTGTGTCGAACCGGAGCAAAGCCAACGGAAAACTGCCGCCACGGACGAACGAAAAAGGTGTGCGGCAGCTTGTCGACTTCCTAAGGTCGCACGGCTTCGAGGCGTCGTTCGTCGAGGTCGATTCGGTCCTGCACCTGAAAACCGGGATAACGTACGTCGGCAAAAATACGGTGGTGGGCCTGGACGAATTCGTCAACCATGCTGCGTTCAGCCAGTACAAGAAAATCGTCGTGCCGCCCGAGGAACCGAACGCCGCCAATGTGCTCTTTGTGAACGACGCACTGATCATGCATGCCGGCAATCCGAAGACCGAGGCCAAGCTGCGGGCGTATGGGTTTGACGTGCGAGCAATTCCGATGAGCGAATTCGAGAAAATGGATGGCGGAGTCACCTGCCTTTCCATCCCGATGCAGACGCAAGAGAGGCTAGAGAGCAAGCCCGCACAACGCGCCGATAGGACTCTGTAACCTGTGAATGGCCGAGCCCCCACGCAGAAGAGGGCGGAAGCGGCAATTGCCTCGGCAGGACCGAAGCGAACGCGGAGCCCGATAGCACGCGCCCGCCGTGGGCGAGGGCACGCGCGCGCAAAAACCTTGGCCCGGGCAACGAAAGGTCACCCGAGCCAAGGCCATCCTTCTGGCTTGGCGAAAGCCAGAGCGCGCTTTGGGAGCGTCGAGGAAAGCCCGCGTCGGCGACGGTCGCGTCCGCAGCTCTCTCCCCGCTCGCCCCTTTAGACGAAGATGTATCCCTCTTCGTTATGCTGCGTGAGGTCCAAGCCTTGCCGCTCCTCGTCTTGCGAGACGCGCAGGCCCATCGTCGCGTTAAGGACCACAAGGATCACAAGCGTAGCGACGATGGCCAGCGCCCACGTGCCGAACGCGGCGACGAGCTGCGCCGGGAGGATCGGTCCACCTTCCAATGCCCCGAGCAGTTTGTGAGTGCCGCCAACATCTTGAACGGCACGAGTAGCAAACACGCCCGTCAGGATGGCGCCCAGGGTGCCACCGACGCCGTGAACGCCGAAGACGTCAAGCGAATCGTCATAGCCGAACTTCGGCTTGAGGACTGAACATGCCAGGCTGCACACAACGCCGGCTGCCGCCCCCATGATCAAGGAGGCCATCGGCGTTACGTAGCCAGAAGCCGGTGTGATGCACACCAGCCCGGCGACCGCGCCCGAGGCGGCGCCCAATAGCGTCGGTTTGCCTGTGCGCAGCCAATCCATGCACGCCCAAGCCAGCGCCGCCGCCGCGGCCGAGAAGTGCGTGTTGCAGAAGGCGCTGGCGGCGATGCCGTCGGCCGCCAGCGCGCTGCCGGCGTTGAAACCGAACCACCCCACCCACAATAGCGCCGCGCCAATCAACGTGTAGGTCAAATTGTGCGGCGGCATCGGCTCGGTCGGATAACCGACGCGCTTGCCCATGAACAGCGCGCACACCAGAGCGGAAATGCCTGAGCTGATGTGCACGACAGTTCCCCCGGCGAAATCAAGAGCACCGCCGGCGATGCCGTTGTCGGTGTTGTAGGCAAAGATCCCACCCGCCCACACCCAATGGCACAGTGGGCAATAAACGAAGAAGTCCCACAGGATCATGAATACGACCATCGTGCTGAACTTCATCCGCTCGGCGAACGAGCCGACGATCAGCGCCGGCGTGATGATGAAGAACATGCCCTGGAAGAGCATGTGAGTCAGGTAAGGGATCGTTAGCATGGGGAACTGTGGGGTGACGACTGCTTTTGCGGATTCGTCCCACGTGCTTTGTACCCCTTGCATGAAGAACATCTTGGTATCGCCGATATAGGGGCTGCTGCCGCTGAAGCAAAGCGAATAGCAAAACAGCCCCCATAGCACGGTGTTCAAGCCCATCAAGAAGAAGCACTGCATGAACACGTTGACGACGTTCTTTTTCCGCACCAGCCCGCCGTAGAACATGGCCAGTCCGGGCGCCGTCATCATCAGCACAAGGGCCGACGACGTGAGGACCCAGGCGTTGTCGCCTTTGTCGAGCGGCGGTTGCGGCGGCGTCTCGCCCTTGGCGGCTGCCTCGGCCGATTCCTCCTTGGCGGTTTCGGCAGGCTCCTGAGCGTGAACGACCGATGCCAAGTAGCCCATCAAGGTCAAAAGGACCAACGCGGGACAGTAGACGCGAAGTAGTTTGTTCATTTCCCGGCCTCGCTTTCGAAGGATGTGCTTGGAAGGGTGAAGTCGAGTGGCACGGCGTCCAAACGGCACCGCGCGACCATCTAACAACAAGGGAAAAAGGCACGATGCGAGTCGGTCTGCGCCCATTCCGCGCACATTAGGACGCATACCTGGCGGGGGGACTCACCGCACGAACTGAATGCCTGGGGACAGCCCTCCTCCGCCGAAAGGGCGTCCCAACACAATCAAACCTGCAGCTTGACGCGCAGCGTGCTCAAGGTGAGCGGGCGCGACGATCCACTCGGTCCCCATGAGATCGCGAGCAACGCGGCGTCGCAGCCGGCATCGCGGGACGCCTCCGACAGCGCTTGCCAGCGGCCCTCGGCCAGCAGCACGCGGCCCAGGTCGCGCGCGTGACGGACCAGGGCTGTGCGACACGGCAAGGAACAGTGGCAGGCAATCTTCGGCGACGACTTCAGGGCGGTGGATTTCGCGGTCCAAAGCGCATCGACTCTTGCCATGCCGGAAACGGCAAACAGCAACAGCACCGTCGCGATGAGCCGTTTCCGGTCCATGAGTCGAACCACCGTCACACACGGGCAACAAGACGTTCCCGATTCCAGAGCCGCCTAAGCTTGGCCCGGTAAGCAGCTCTTGTGCCGAAGTGAGATCTTCCGCCGCCCGCCGGTGCGAGAAGTCCTTTTAGGGCAGGGCCTTATGACTGGCGCGGCGCCCACGCGTCGCCCGCTTCGGCAGGAGGCGAGCGAGCGTCGTGCATTCACCGACGGCATTGCCTGCGCAAGGCGCGGGCACGAAGCCCGCTTTGGTGAGCCTTCGGCGCCGGCCGCATCTACTCAGGCGCAGGCATGTCAGGCTTCACGCCATGCGTGAAGAATCGCCCCATCGGCCCGGCGATGATGGCGGGCATGAGGACAAGGTCGGCAAAGAGGCTCCCGGCCAATAGCGTTACCATGAGGAGGCCGAACATCCGTGTCGGCACAAAGGAGCTGAGACCGAAAACCGAGAGGCCCAGGCCCACGACGATCGTGCTTTGGGCCATGGCGGCGGCCGCATTGCGATAGGCGTAGATCGCCGCGGTCCGTCGATCGTAGCCTTTGGCCACTCCGAATCGGAACCAGGTGATGTAGTGCGCGGCGTCATCGACCGCGACACCCATCGCAACGCTGGCCGTCATCATGGTGCCGATGTCGATGACCATGCCGAAATAGCCCATTAGGCCGAATGCCACCGCCATCGGCCAGACGTTGGGAAACATCACCAATAAGCCAGCGGGCACGCTGCGGTAGGTAATCCCCATAACGGCCGCCATCGTCAGGAACGCCCAGAAAAAGCCGCTTTGGAGCCCTTCGAGCAAAGTCCGCTCGGCCTTGTAGACGACAGGCGTCACGCCGGTGTAGATGGCTGAGATGCCTTCGATGCCCTTGTCCCGCTCTTGCTGCAAGAAGGGCTCGACCTCACGGCGGATTTCCTCGACGAACAGACCGTAGTCGATATCGGCCATACCCAAGAGCCGCGTGCTGATCCGCCACTCTTCTTCGTCGGTGTCGGCGGTTCTCTCGTGGCTCAAGTAGTCTCCAAACTCGAATTCATCGCGGTGCTCTTCCAGGGTTTTGTTGAACACGTCGCGGCGAACGTAGTCTGGATTGCGAACGACCAACCGCTGGAAGGCTCCGCCAAGACGGCGCGGCTTGGGAGTCGATTCGGCGGGCAAGGGGGGCGTGAACGTGGCAGCCGACATGCCGCTACTGACTTCGGGCAGCTTGACCAGGTGCCGCGCGATCCGTTCGACCAGTTCCAGGCGCTGGAGGAACGTCATGTGATTGGTGCGGTTGTCGAATCGCAACACCACTTCCATCGGCACCAGTCCGCCCAAGTGCTCTTCCAGCCAGGTGTACTCCTGCACGACGCGCGCCTCAGGCGAGAAGAGATCCGCGATGGCAACCGACGTCTTCACCCTCAACACGCCCATGCCGCATGCAACCATGACAACGGCAAAAACCAGACAAATCCACGGACTCTTGCCCACGACAAGCCATGCGCATCGCAATCCCAGCCGGTGGCCAAATGTGGGTGTCGCTTCGGCTAGCGGATCGAGCGGAGGCGGCGCGGTGAGCTTTGGCGGCCAAAGCTGCAAGGCCGCCGGCACGCACAAATATAAAAGTCCCAGCGTCGCCATGACGCCCACTCCGGAATACAAGCCGAAAGACCGGATCGGCACCAGCTCGCTCAGGCACAGCGAAAAGAGTCCGATGGCACTGGTTCCGGCGGACAAGAAGCACGGAAGCCAGGCCCGCTTAAGGGCACGTCCCGGCGCACCTTGCAGGCCCGTCTCATGAACCGTGTTCCGATAGTAGTTGATGATGTGAATCGCGCCGGAAAGTGACGCGGTGTACACCACCGGGGGCATCGAGTAGAGGATGGCGTCCATCGTATTGCCGGTGAAATGCACTAGCGCCAGTGCGATCGCCGCGCTGTAGATGGCACAGGCAAAGACCAGAATCGTCAGATACCACTGCCGCATGCACCAATAGGCAAGCCCTAGTCCCAAGAGCGCCGACAACGTGGCCAGGTAGCGGAGTGTCTTCTTGCCCTCATTATCGATCGCAACGTTGTCCACGGGCGGCCCGCCCATGTAAATCTCTTCGGGCGACAGGCCCGTCGCCAGCTCGGCAGCGCGGGTCAGCTCCTCGATCGAGCGATGCGGGTCTTCCTGACCCTTGGGCGTTAGCGCCACCACCGCGCTTGTCTGCTCGTCTTTACCGACTAGCAATCCAGACAGCCGTTCGACCGCCTCGGCCCGTGTTAGATTGACCGGCGGCTCGACCAGCCGCTTCACGACTTCCGGCCCGGTCAGCACGCTCGAGAATAACGACGTGTCGATTGGACTCTCGGCATCCCTTGATTCAGGCACGAGCAGACGAGCGAACTTTTCGACGCGCGGATCATCCAGCTTGGCGCCAGTCCAACTAACAAGGACCTGAGTCTCGTTCTCGAAATGCGACTGGAACCAGCGATACTCGGCGGTTTCCTGGAATGTCGCCGGCAGCCAATCCTTGACGTCGTTGCGGTTGCTCTGCGACGCCATCTTGGCCCCATACAAGAAGACGGGGACCAACAGAACGGCGATTCCAAGAATCAATCGGCTGTAGCGCTCGTAGAAGGAGGTCTTCATTTGCTCTCACCGCTATCCGGGAACATGTCGCGATCGACCGGCGCCAGCCTGGAGAGTCCGCTGCTAATCCCAATTGATAGCCACGTCAGCTATCGCGCGCCGCAATCGCGCCACACCCAGGGGCGTTACCTTTGTTCCGCTAAGGGTCAGGCTTTCCAGCTTTTTCAGGGTTCCGAGGCTGCCCAGACCGTCATCCGTTACCGCCGTGTTGCTGAGGTTCAGAGTTTTGAGTTCCGTCAAACGGCTGAGATGAACAAGCCCCTTGTCCGACACCTTGGTGAATCCCAGATCCAAGACTTCGAGCTTCTTGAGCGGTTTCAGGTGCTCGACGCTTTCGTCATTCACGGCCGTGTCCCAGAAACGCAGCTCGCGCAGCTCAGGTAAGCTTTCCAAGTGGGCGAGACCGGAGCCGTCGAATTCCACGTAACTGAGATCGATGCTGCGCAGCGACTTCCAGTCGGACAAATGACGCAGCCCTTTGTCGGTCACCTTGGCATCCTTCAAGGACAGGGTGCGAATCCCCGCCAGGCCTTTCATGCCAGCCAGCCCGTCGTCTCCCAGCGAACAGCGGCTGAAGTCCACGCCGATAACGGGCTTTGACTGCTGCTTCTCGTCGACGACAACGGTTCCGCCAAGATGGCGCACGCGATCGACGGCTTCTTGGACGGCGCGAGACGGCTCCCCGGCAGCCGCCCCGATTACGACAACGAATGCTACTATTCCACGAATCGCCATGGCTTTTCCCCGTTAGGTTTGCGGGCCGTGATTGGCACGCTTAAAAGCCAAGAAGACGTTGCAAAGCGTACACGACCCCGAACGCAAGCGCGATCGAACCCACGAGCACCAAAATCAACTTCAGGAAGCCGGAGCCTCCTTGTGATTGGTCCATTGCAGAATCTCCCTGGGAGCGCGCGGTGTCCGCGCGGAACAAGACGCAAGGGAGGCCGAAGAAGGGCTAAATCTGCAGGCGAACGTACTGCGCTTGGAGCGTCGTCGGTGTTGCCGGCTTGTCGGTCAGAGAACCAGAGGTGGGGACCAGCCTGACGGTGAGAGACGACGATGCGGCGAAGGTGCTTCCTATGGCCAATCGCGAGCGACCCAGTTCCGGCCCGCGAGACAACTGCCGACTGGTAATGGAGACGGGGATTGCAGCCAAGTCCGGCTGCAATTCGCTGTGAAACTGCGAGCCGCGTTGCCGGGGCGAAGCAAGCGAAAGTTGGCCCAAACCATCAATCGCGAGCGGACAGACGGCAAGCACGATGACCAAGGATCGCATGGCGGCTATTATGACGAGAGCCTCCCTGGCAGTCCAGTTTGATCGTGCAGCGAGCAGGGCCATTTTGTTTTTCAAGATGGCGAGGCGGGAAAATGGGACTGGCTCCGAGCCCACAGCGTGCAAGCCCCTTCCAACGAAGGTTGCGTCTCGGTGCCTGTCCCACTTTCCCGCCGGCGCGCTGCCGCTCAGTGTGAATATGTGAAAGGCCCTGGTGGAACGAGCATGACTTCCATTTCCTCGGACCATAACGTGCGGCGGGCCAGCGTTGGATCGGGCGCATGGTCGTTCGAGGCGTTGCCCGACTGGGCGCAGCGCCCCAGCGGCGTCGCGTGGCGCGAGGTTGCCGCGGTGGCCACGGACCGGCAAAACCGCGTCTACGTCTTCAATCGCGGCGATCATCCGCTCTTGATCTTTAATCCCGACGGCTCGTTCGCCCAACCGTGGGGCGAAGGGCGGTTCGTGCGGCCGCACGGCATCACGATCGGCCCCGACGACGCCGTGTACTGTGCCGACGACTTCAACCATACCGTGCGCAAGTTCACGCCCGACGGCCGGCTACTCATGACGCTGGGCACAAGCGGCCATCCCTCCGACACCGGCGCGACCAGCATCGACTTCCGCACGATTCGCCGCGCCGCGGGACCATTCCACTATCCCACCAACGTGGCGCTTGGGCCTGAGGGCGAGATCTACGTCACGGACGGGTACGGCAACGCCCGTGTCCACAAGTTCGCGGCCGACGGGAGACTGCTTTTTTCTTGGGGTGAGCCCGGCGCCGCGCCGGGGCAATTCCGCGTGCCGCACGGCATCGCCGTGGATGGCGGCGGACGGGTGTTCGTGGCCGATCGCGAGAATAGCCGTATCCAGATCTTTTCGCCGGATGGAAAGTTTCTGGATCAGTGGATCGACGTGGCGCGGCCCTGCCAAGTTGTATTCGACGCGGAGGGCAATCTGCTCGTGGCCGAGCTCGGTTTTCGCGCCGGCATGTGGCCGGGCACGGCAGCGCCCTCGCCGGACGCGACCGGCGGGCGGGTGAGCGTCTTCGACGCCGTGGGCAAGCTGGTGGCCCGTTGGGGCGGCGGCGACGCTCCGACCGAGGCCGGCGACTTTTTCGCGCCGCACGACATCTGCCTCGACTCGCGCGGCGACATCTACGTCGCCGAGGTGGTCGCGTCGGCCGCCGGCGACCCGAGCATGGCGCCGCGGTATCACACGTTGCAGAAGTTCGTGCGGCGGGGATCCGCGAGTATCGCGCCATGAGAGCCTGGCGATTTTACGCCTTCGGCGACATGCGGCTGGACGACGTTCCGCCGCCGGAATTGCGCGCCGGCCACGTGCTGGTCGCGCCGCTGTGCGTGCAGCCCAGCGTCACCGAGGCGCAGCTCGCGCTGGGAATCCCCACGCTGGCCTACGAGCGCGTCAAGCGGCGGCTGGCGAGCGACGCACCGCTGCAACTTTTTGGGCACGAATTCTGCGCGCGGATCGTGGAGACCGGCCCCGGCGTCACGCGCTTTGCGGTCGGCGACCGCGTGGCGGCGCGGGCCAAGCTGCCGTGCGGAACCTGCTCGCTTTGCACGTCGGGCCGCAGCGAGCTGTGCCGCGCTGGCCCGGTGATCGGCTTCGACCTGCCGGGGTGTTTTTGCGAAATCGCGACGCTGCCGGAGATCGCGCTCGTGAAAGTCGACGATCGCATCTCGGATAGCGAAGCCGCTTGCCTGCAATCGCTCTCCGACAGTGTGGCCGCCGTCGAGACCGCCCAGATCAAAATTGGCGATTCGGTAGCGATCTTCGGCCAGGGGAGCATGGGCCTCGAGTGCCTGCAGGTCGCCCGCCTCAGCGGGGCCGGCCAGGCGATCACGGTCGACGTGCGCGAGGAATCGTGCCGCATCTCGCGCGAGCTGGGAGCCGACCACGCCCTGAACGCGCGGACGTGCGACGTCGTCTCAGCCATTCGCGATCTTACCGAGGGCAATGGCGCCGACGTCGTCTTCGAGTGCGCCGGCGGCAGCCCCAAGCAGGGGCTCGCCGGATCGCAGACCCTCGGCCAGGCTATCGACGCGGTCCGCGCCGGCGGCAAGCTGATGGGCGTGTCGTTTTTTGGCGGGCCGGTAGAATTGAACGTCGATCTGCTGCGCGAGCGGAGCCTGCGCTATCTCTTCCCTGATGTCAGCACGCTCGGGCACCTGGAGCACACGGTTCGCCTGGTCGCCACCGGCCGCGTCCGCGTGAAGCCCACGATCACGCACGTGCTTGAGGGAATCGAAGCGGTGCCGAGGGCCTTCGAGATCACGGCCAACAAGGGCCAGCACCAGGCGATCAACCCGGCGCAGGTGATGATGCGGAAGTGAGGCGGGCCGGCCAGTCGGCGAGACGCTGCATACATCCTTAGGCGCGGCCGCGCGGCCGCGGCAGCGCGAGATCCAGCCGTCGCGCGCGGGCGTAGAACGTCGTGCGGCTGACGCCCAGCGCTTCGGCGGCCCGCGACACGTTGCCGGAGCAATCGGCCAGCGCCTGTTCCAAGAGCCGCCGATCGAAGCCGTCTCGCGACGCGCGGTACAACTGCCGCGACGGTCCGGTCGCGGCCGTGGCAGCCAGCGGCGGCTCCCCGAGCGATCCCGTCAGCGCCAGCACGTCGATGTCGAACGTGTCGCCGTCGGTGAGAGCCACGGCGCGCTGACAGAGGTTCTCCAGCTCGCGGACATTGCCGGGCCAGGGATGGCTATTGAGCCACCGCCACACGGCCGGCGACACCTTCAAAGGCGCGCGCCCCTCGCGCCGGCAGTAAAGGTCGAGGAAGTGCCGCACCAATACCGGCACATCCTCCAGATGGTCGCGCAGGGGCGGCAGAAAGATCGGCACCACGTTCAGCCGATAGAACAAATCCTCGCGGAACCGGCGCTGCCGCACCAATTCCGGCAGGTCGGCGTTGGTGGCCGTGACAAACCGCACGTCCAGGCGGACCACGCGGCGCGCGCCCAGCGGCAGAATCTCCCCCTCCTGAACCACGCGGAGGATCTTCCCTTGCAGCGTCGGATCAAGGTCCTGCACCTCGTCGAAAAAGCACGTCCCGCCGTCGGCCTGGGCCAGCAGTCCATCGCGGTCGCTGTCGGCGCCGGTGAAGGCGCCCTTGCGATAGCCGAACAGCTCGCTCTCCAGCAAGGACGGCGGGATCGCGCTGCAGTTGATGTTCACGAGCGCCTTGTCGCGCCGCGGGCTCTGCTCGTGCAGTAACCGCGCGACGAGTTCCTTGCCCGTGCCCGTCTCGCCCAACAAGAGCACCGGCGCGCGGGTTACGGCGGCCTTGGCCACCAGCCGGCGGAGGTTCTCAATCGGCTCGGCCGACCCCACCAGCCGCGACGACGAGGCCACGAGCGCCAATTGATCCTGCAATCGACGCCGCTGGTCGAGCAGCTCCTGCTCGCGCGCCATCAGGATGCACGTCCGCTCGACCTCGGTGAAATCCAAGGGGCTAAGCAAGTAGTCGAAGGCCCCCCGCTTCATCGCCTCGACCGCCATCCGCGTGTTCCGGTCCGACGTGATGATCGTGACGCAACAATCGGGGTTGCGCTCCCGCAGCGTGCGGATCAATTCGAGGCCGTGCGGGTGCAGGCCGACAAAAGCGGCGTCAAAGGGCTCGCGCGCGGCAACGGCGAAGGGGTCCGCATCAGCCGGCAGGATGACGTTCGCGTGGCTCCGCTCGGCGAGGTAGCGGTGGAGGTCCTTCTCCTCGTCGTTGAAGTGAAAGATACGCATGCAGTGTTGTGCGGAATCTGGACACTGAACACTAAACTGTCAGTATATCTGAACACATTGGGCTTTGCACGGGGCTGTGGGTTAGGCCGCAAGCGCGCGACTTTGCCGCGCGGAAACCCTTTGTAATCCATTGCAGAGATTGATATTAAGATGTCGCGCTCCAAAGTGCGCGGGCACCGCCGGAATGGGCTTTGCTCCCATGCGCGGCCGCGCTCGGCTCAGTGATCTCAGTCAACGTGCGTTTCCGACCATGCCCCTGCGGCTCCTGAAGTTTGCCCTCAGCCGCCAGTATCGCGAGCCGCGGATGTTCCGCGCGCACGACCGGCTGCGCGACCGGTACGACGCCGTGATCATCGGGGCCGGCGGGCACGGCCTGGCGGCGGCCTACTATCTGGCGCGCGACTATGGCATGACCGACGTCGCCGTGCTCGACAAAGGGTACATCGGCGGGGGCAATACCGGCCGCAACACGGCCATCGTCCGCTCGAACTACCTGACGGTCGAGGGCGTGCGGTTCTACGACGAGAGCGTGCGGCTCTTTTCGCGCCTTTCGCAAGACCTCGACCTGAACATCTTCTACTCCGAGCGCGGCCACTTCACGCTCGCCCACACCGAGAGCACTCTCCGCACCATGCGGTGGCGGGCCGAAGTGAACAAGCACCTGGGCGTCAACAGCTTCGTGATCGCGCCGCGGGAGATCAAGCGCATCTGCCCCTCGATCGATCTCGACTGCGGCGGCCACATGCCGATCACCGGCGCGCTTTACCATCCGCCCGGCGCCATCGTCCGGCACGACGCGGTCGCTTGGGGCTACGGCCGCGAGGCCGATCGGCGGGGCGTCGAGATTCACCAGCAGACCGCCGTCACTGCGATTGACGTCAAGAATGACCAGGTCGTCGGCGTCGAGACAAGCCGCGGATACATCAGGACTAGCCGCGTGCTGTCGGCCGTCGCCGGCTACACGCCGCGGATCACCAAGATGGTCGGCCTGCGCACGCCGATCACCGTGCAACCCTTGCAGGCCTGCGTCACCGAGCCGTTGAAGCCGTGGTTGGACAGCATCATCGTGTCGGCGAACTTGCACCTGTACGTCAGCCAATCGTCGCGCGGCGAGCTAGTGATGGGGGCCTCGCTCGATCCGTACGAGCTGCACTCCGAGCGATCGACGCTCGATTTCGTCGAGGGTCTGGCCGACCACTTGCTCCAGTTATTCCCCTTCTTGAGCGACGTGAAGGTGAACCGGCAGTGGGCCGGCATGTCCGACATGACGCCCGACTTCTCGCCGATCATGGGCACGACGCCCATCCGCGGCTTTTATCTGGACGCCGGCTGGGGCACGTGGGGCTTCAAGGCCACGCCCGTCTGCGGCACGACGATGGCCTACACCGTGGCCAACGACTGTAACCACGAGCTGATCGCCGCCTTCAATCTGTCGCGCTTCGAGGAGTACGAGCTGGTGGGCGAGAAGGGGGCTGCCTCGGTCGGGCATTAGACGCGATGAAATTGCTTCGCTGTCCCATCAACGGCCTTCGCCCGCTGCAGGAATTCCTGTTTGGCGGCGAGCTGCGCGACATGCCCGACCCGGCGGTAGCCACCGACCGCCAGTGGGCCGACTACGTCTTCAACCGGCAGGGCGAGCCGGGCATCCGTAAGGAATGGTGGTACCACCTCGCCAGCGGCACCTGGTTCATCGCCGAGCGCGACAACGCGAAGGACGTTATTCTCCGCACTTACTTGTACGGCGCCGGAGGGCAAGACGCATGAGCCTGCGCCGATTGCCCGAGCAGCCGCGCGAGTGGATCGACCGCGGCCAGTCGCTGCGATTCGATTTCGAGGGACGGTCGTACGACGGCTTCGCCGGCGACACGCTCACGAGCGCGCTGGCCGCCCACGGCGTACACGTGCTGGGCCGCAGCTTCAAATATCATCGCCCCCGCGGCATTTGCAGCCTGGCGAACCACGACGTCAACGCGCTTGTGCAAAACGGCAGCAACACGAACGTGCGGGCCGACGTGCTGGAGCTCGCCGCCGGCGCGAGTTATCGCGCGGTCAACACGTTCGGCGGGCTGGCGCGCGATCGGGCACGGCTCCTCGACCGTTTTGGCGCGTTTCTGCCCGTCGGCTTTTACTACAAGACGTTCCACCGCCCACGCCGCTGGTTCCCGTTCTTCGAGCGGCGGATGCGCGCGCTGGCCGGCCTGGGCGCGATCCGCCCGGATGCGCCGCGCCGGCGCACGCCCAAACGCTACGATTTCTGCGACGTGCTGGTGATCGGCGCCGGGCCGTCGGGGCTGGCGGCGGCCACGGCGGCGGCCGACTGCGGCGCGAAAGCCGTGGTCGTGGACGAGCAACGACGACCGGGCGGAAGCCTCAACTATCAATGTGTCGCCGGCCCGGGCTCGGAGAACGACGCCGCCGATCTCCTGCGGCAAGCGGCGTCGCGGTCGAATGTCGACATCCGCCCCGACACAGTCGCCGCCGGCTGCTACGCCGATTGCTTTGTCGCATTGGTCGACGCAAAACGGCTCACGAAGATGCGTGCCCGGAGCATTGTCATGGCCACCGGTGCCTTCGAGCAGCCGGCGGTGTTCGGCAATAACGACCTGCCGGGCGTCATTCTGGCCACGGCCGCGCAGCGGTTGATTCATCTTTTCGCTGTGCGCCCGTTCGACCGTTGTGTGGTACTGGCCGCCAACAGCGATGGCTATCGGGCGGCCCTCGATCTGGCCGGCGCCGGCGTGCGCGTGGCGGCGATCGTCGACCTGCGTCCAGACGGCGAGACAGGCGCCCTGGCCGACGAAGTCTCGCGGGCGAAAATTCGCACCTGCGTAAGCCACGCAGTTTATCAGGCGATTCCGGCCGCGGGGCTGCGAGGCATTCGCGCCGCGGTGGTCTGCCCGCTAGCCGCCGACGGCACGCCGGAACCCCAGCAGGCCTTCGACATCGCCTGCGACGGCATCGCCATGAGCGTCGGTTGGGCGCCGGCCGATGGGCCGTTCTGCCAGGCGGGCGGCCGTATGCAATGGTCCGACGCGCTCCAGCAGTTTGTTCCGCGGTCGGCGCCGGAGGGCATCTTCGTCGCCGGGCGGCTCAACGGGATTTACGCGCTCGACGACAGAATTCTTGATGGCCGGCGGGCGGGCCTGGCGGCGGCCGCGTTTCTCGGCCTGCACTCTGCTCCGCTTCCGCCGGAAGTCGCACGGCCTGCCGCGTCGCCGAACCACCCTTACCCCATCGTGCCGCACCCACACGCCAAGAGCTTCGTCGACCTGGACGAGGACGTGCAGTACAAGGACCTCGTCCACTCGGTGCAGGAAGGGTTCGACCAGGTCGAGCTGGCCAAGCGGTATTCCACGTTCGGCATGGGCCCCAGCCAGGGGAAGCTGGCCAACACAAACGCCATGCGGATCATCGCGCGGGCCAACGGAAAGACCGTCGCCGAGACGGGCGTGCCGCGTTCGCGGCCGTTCTTCCATCCCGTGCCGCTTGCACACCTGGCCGGCCGTGGGTTCCACCCGCAAAGACGCACCCCGCTACATGAACGGCACGTCCAGGCCGGCGCCGTCTTCATGCCGGCCGGCGACTGGCTGCGGCCCGCCTACTATGCGCCCGAGGGAGAGCGCCGCGCACAAGCGATTCGTGCCGAGGCGCTCGCCGTCCGAAGCGCCGTCGGCCTGATCGATATCGGCACGCTCGGCAAGCTGGAAATCATCGGCCCCGACGCCGCCGCCTTCCTCGAACGAGTCTACACCGGCAAGTTCGCGAACCTGCCCGTCGGCGCGATGCGGTACGCGCTTGCGTGCGACGAATCGGGCGTCATCATCGACGACGGAACGGTCGCGCGCTTGGCCGACGATCGGTTCTACGTGACCACGACCACCACCGCCTCGGCGAGCGTGTATCGCGAGATGCAGCGGTGGGCCATCATCTGGAAACTCAACGTCACTATCGCGAACGTCACAGGCAGTTTCGCCGGCGTGAACGTGGCTGGCCCGCTCTCGCGACGGATTCTGCAAACGCTCACCGACGCGGACTGCTCGGCCGGGGCGATTCCCTATCAGGCCGTGCGATCGGCCACCGTGGCCGGCGTGACCGCGCGATTGATGCGGGTCGGCTTCGTCGGCGAGCTGGGCTACGAGATTCACGTGCCGGCCTACGGCGCGCGGCGGGTGTGGGACGCGCTCGTCGACGCCGGGCGCCCGCACGGCATCCGCCCCTTCGGCGTCGAGGCGCAGCGCCTGCTGCGGCTGGAGAAGGGGCACGTGATCGTCAGCCAGGACACCGACGGCTTGACCAATCCGTTCGAGGCGCAGCTTGCGTGGGCCGTCAAGAGCGACAAGCCGTTCTTCGTCGGCGGGCGGAGCCTGGAGATTCTCAAGCGCAAGCCGCTATCGCGGAAGCTGGTCGGCTTTACGCTAGCGACCGAGGACCTGCGAGAGCGCGAAGCGGTGCAGGAGTGCCATTTGATCATCGCCGGCGGCCATATTGCCGGCCGCGTCACGTCGATCGGCTGTAGCGCTGTGCTCGGCCAGACGATCGGCCTGGCGTACGTTCGGCCGGAGATGGCGGCCGTCGGCTCGCCGCTTTCGATCCGCGTGGACGACGGCCGCATGGTCCCGGCGACCGTCGCGAGGACCCCGTTTTACGATCCAAAGAACGAACGACAGACGCTTGCGTATTGCTGCTAACATGCTCGACACGCCGCTACGACTGAGTCCGTTGCACGAGGCAATCGAAGGTCTTCGTCCGACGTGGGGCGAGCTCCATCACATGCCGGTGGCGTCGCGATTTGCGGATGCCACAAACGAGCGAGCCCAGGCCGAGAAGCTCGCCTTGTGCGACGCGAGTGCCTTACCGCGGACGACGCTCAAGGGGCCGGGCGCGGCGGACGTTCTGCGCGGCGTCGACGTCCCGGCCGCGATCTTCGGGGTCACGGTTTTCGACCACGGCGGCCTGGTCGCGCGCACCGGTGCGGCGGAGCTCTTCGTGGAAGATGGCCCCGGCGGCGGCACGGTTGCCAGCCTCACATCGGCTCTCGACCACGGCCCGGCCGGCGTCTACGAGGTCCCGCGACAAGATGCCTCACTGCTACTGAGCGGAACGCAGGCCGCGGAGGTGTTGCTCGAAACGTGCGGCTATGATTTCCGGCAGCCGGCCGGGCAACTAGTGATGACCCGCGTTGCCGGCGTCTCCTGTGCGGTGCTGGCCCGCCGGCTTAACGGCATCCGGGCGTTCCAGCTCTGGCTCGATGGCACGTACGGCGTTTATCTTTGGGAGACGTTACTGGAAATCGTCCGCGAGGCGCGCGGCGATGTCGTTGGATTGGCCGTGTTCTATCCCGAGCTCGCCAATTAGCGCATGAATCCTGCCAAGAGGGTCGACACATGACGGCACAAGAAGCGGTCGCGTTTCTGAAAGAAAAGAACGTCACGCTCGTGCTCGCGCAGTTCGTCGACATCCACGGCGTGGCCAAGGCCAAGGCCGTGCCGGTCGACCACTTCCGCGACATCCTCGAAGACGGCGCCGGCTTCGCGGGCTTTGCCGTGTGGGGTCTCGGGCAGGAGCCGCACGATCCCGA
This sequence comes from Planctomycetia bacterium, assembly GCA_016191115.1. GTDB lineage: Bacteria > Planctomycetota > Planctomycetia > Pirellulales > JACPPG01 > JACPPG01. The sequence goes on from JACPPG010000015.1 coordinate 117,825, forward strand.
CTATATGGCCGTCGGCGATCTGGCGACCTTGTCGCTCGTGCCGTGGCAGCCGGGCTACGCGCGGATCGTCTGCAACGGCCGCGTGCGCGGGAAGCCGTGGCCCTTCGACACGCGCTACATCTTGCAGCAGCAGGCGGCCCGCCTGGCCGAGCGCGGCTGGACGATGAACACGGGCCTCGAGCCCGAGTTCATGCTGCTCGCGCGGCGGGCGGACGGCACGTGCGGCCCCGCCGACGCCACGGACGCCCTGGAAAAGCCGTGCTACGACTACAAAGGGCTGTCGCGCAGCCGGGCCTTTCTGGAAAAGCTGGTTCAGGCGCTATTGGGCGTCGGCATCGACGTCTATCAGATCGACCACGAGGACGCCAACGGGCAGTTCGAGATCAACTTCACGTTCGCGGACGCCGTGACCTCGGCAGACCGGATGATCTTTTTCCGCATGGCCGCCGGCGAGATCGCCCGCGAGTGCGGCGCGATCTGCACGTTCATGCCCAAGCCGCTCTCGACGCGGACCGGCAGCGGCATGCACATGCACATCTCGCTATCGGACGCGGGCGGCAAGAACCTGTTTTTGGACCCGACGGACCGCCGCTCGCTCGGGCTGTCGACGCTGGCTTACCAGTTTCTGGGCGGGCTGTTGGCCCATGCGCCGGCGCTTGCGGCGCTGGTCGCACCGAGCGTCAATTCGTACAAGCGGCTCGTGGTCGGGCGGTCGCTGTCGGGGGCCACCTGGGCGCCGGCCTTCATTTCCTACGGCGACAACAATCGCACCTCGATGGTCCGCGTTCCCTTCGGCCGGATCGAGCTGCGGCTGGCCGATTCGAGCGCGAATCCGTACCTGGCCACCGCTGCCACGATCGCGGCGGGCTTGGACGGCATCGCCCGCTCGCTCGATCCGGGCGAGCCGCACAACTTCAACCACTACACGGCCTCGCCCTCGGAGCTGGCCGAGAAGGGGATCAAGGTGCTGCCGCAGTCGCTTGTCGAGGCGCTCGACGCCCTGCAGGCCGACACGCTCTTCAGCACGACCCTGGGCGAGGCGTTCATCGAGGAATTCATCCGGCTGAAGCGGATGGAGTGGGTCGAGTACCAGCGGCACGTGTCGGACTGGGAAGTGCAGAGATACCTGGAGTTCTTCTGACGTTGAAAAAAGGGGGACTGGCTCCGAGCTATGGCAATCGTCCGGCAGCACTTCCCCTCGTCACGGCGAGGTGCCTGTCCCCCTTTTTCAACTTTCAACCGAGCGAAATCGACGGAGTAGGATTCGATGTGTGGAATCATCGGTCTGTTGGTAAAAGACGCCGGCTCTCGCGATAGCCTGGGCACATTGATGGCGCCCATGTTCGACTGCATGGCGGAGCGTGGACCTGATTCCGCGGGGCTGGCGGTGTTCGGCGCGCCGGTCGATGGCTCGCTGCGGCGATACAGCTTGTTCGTGGGCGATCGAGGCTACGACTGGCCGGCATTTCACGACGCATTCAAGGAGCAGACCGGCTTCGACGGCGACCTGCGCCCGACTGAGAACCACGCCGTGCTCGTTTCCGCGATCGAGCCGCCGCGCTTCCGCCAATGGCTGGCCGAATGCGATCCGGCGCCGCACTTGCTCTCGGTAGGGCGGGCGATCGACGTCTACAAGGACGAAGGCTTTCCCACGGAAGTCGCGCGGCGATACCACTTCGCCGAAATGCAGGGGAGCCATTGCGTCGGTCATACGCGGATGGCGACCGAGTCGGCCGTGTCGCCGGCCCACGCCCATCCGTTCACGGCCGGCGAGGATTTTTGCCTGGTCCACAATGGATCGCTATCGAACCCCTATATGCTGAGGCGAAAGCTCGAAGCGGAGGGCCTCTGCTTCGAGACCGACAACGACAGCGAGGCGGCGTGCCGGTACCTCGAATGGAAAATGCGGCAAGGCGAATCGCTCGACGAGGCGATTGAGACCGGCTTTGCCGAGTTGGATGGGTTCTACACGCTGTTGATCGCCACGGCCGACCAGTTGACGCTGGTGCGGGACGCCTTCGCCTGCAAACCGGCGGTCGTGGCCGAGACCGACGCCTACGTGGCGATCTCCAGCGAGTTTCGCTCGCTCGCGCACCTGCCGGGCGTGGCGGACGCCAACATCTTCGAGCCGCTGCCGGAGGAGATCTACTCATGGCGGTTGTGAATAGCGCCGTGCAACTCGATCTGGCGAAGAAGAGCGTCCGCGAGCTGAATCAGTTTTTGCACGGAGACCTTGCCGGCCGCGGCATCCAGCGCGTCGAAGTGCTCAATCCGGGCGGCGTGCACAACCTGGCCGTCGGGCTCGACGCCGACGTGGACGTCGACATTCGCGGCCATGCCGGGTACTTCATCGCCGGCATGAACAAGCAGGCCCGCGTCACAGTGCACGGCAACGTCGGCTGGAGCGTGGCTGAGAACATCATGTCCGGCGTGGTGCGGGTCCGCGGCAACGCCTCCGAGTGCGCCGCCGCCTCGGGGCACGGCGGGTTGGTCGTGATCGCGGGAGACGCCTCGAGCCGCTGCGGCATCTCGATGAAGGGATGCGACATCGTCGTCGGCGGCAGCGTCGGACACGTCTCGGCCTTCATGGCGCAGGCCGGGCGGCTGGTCGTGTGCGGCGACGCCGGCACCGGACTGGGCGATTCGCTCTATGAAGCCGTGATCTACGTCCGCGGCAAGATCCGCTCATTGGGCGCCGACGCCCGCGAGGAGCCGATGACCGACGCAGACCGCGCGGTCGTCTCCCGGCTGCTCGACCAGGCGGGCATCAACCACGCCGCGAGCGAGTTCAAACGTGTCGCCTCGGCCCGCGCGCTCTATCACTGGAATTCCGATGCCCATCAAGCGTATTGAGAACAAGTCGTCAAATTCCGTTCGGCGGCGGGATCGGGAGGGCGAGGCTCCCGCCGAGCCGCTGCGTGCTGGGAGGACGCGTCGGCGTGGCGGACCTCCGGCTCGGCGGGAGCCTCGCCCTCCCGGTCGCATGCACACTGCCTGTAGGAGGCGACTCCCGTCGCCGACCAGGGTTGTCAAATGGCCGAGCTATTTCGCAGCACATCGGCGACGGGAGTCGCCTCCTACAGCCGTCGCCAGGAGTGACCCATGACCACCACAGAAGAAAGTTACTCCTTCAACCGGCACGTGCTGGCGTACATTCACCAGGCCGCCGAGCTTGGGCTGTACGACATTCGCGGGCTGGGGGCAAAGCGCGTCCTGCCCACCTTCGACGATCTCGTGTTTCTCACGGCCAGCCTGTCGCGCTACCCGCTCGAGGGCTACCGCGAGCGCTGCCGCACGCAGACGGTGCTGGGCACGCGGTTCGCCAAGAAGCCGATTCATCTGGCGATCCCGATCACCGTGGCCGGCATGAGCTTTGGCGCCCTTTCGGCCACGGCCAAGGAAGCGATCGGCCGCGCGGCGACCGAACTGGGCACGTCGACCACCACCGGCGACGGCGGCATGACGCCCGAAGAACGCCGCGCCTCGAAGACGCTCGTGTATCAGTGCCTTCCGTCGCGGTACGGCTTCAACCCGGATGATCTGCGCAAGGCCGACGCTATCGAGGTCGTGGTCGGTCAAGGCGCCAAGCCGGGCGGCGGCGGCATGCTCCTGGGCCAGAAGATCAGCGCCCGCGTGGCCGAGATGCGGACGCTCCCGGCCGGCATCGATCAGCGGTCGGCCTGCCGCCACCCGGACTGGACCGGGCCGGACGACCTGGCGATCAAGATCGGCGAGCTGCGCGAGATCACCGACTGGCAGGTGCCGATCTACGTGAAGATCGGCGCCTCGCGGGTCACCAACGACGTGAAGCTGGCGATCAAGTCCGGCGCCGACGTGATCGTGCTCGACGGCATGCAGGGGGGCACGGCCGCCTCGCAGCAAGTGTTCATCGAGCACACCGGCATCCCCACGCTCGCCGCGCTCCGTCAGGCCATTGAAGCGCTTGAGGAAATGAAAATGGTCGGCCAGGTGCAATTGGTCATCTCCGGCGGCATCCGCACGGGGGCCGACGTCGCCAAGGCCCTGGCCCTGGGGGCCGACGCCGTGGCGATCGGCCAGGGCGTGCTAATGGCGCTGGGCTGCAATAGCCGCTGGTATGGCACGCCAGATCATCGCACCGACGCGGCCGCCGATTACGAGCGGCTCGGCACGGTACCGGGCTCTTGCCACCACTGCCACACCGGCCTTTGCCCCGTGGGAATCACGACGCAGGAGGCGGACCTCGAAGCGCGGCTTGGCGTCGACGACGGCGCGCGGTGGCTGCGCAATTATTTCAACGTGCTCACGATGGAGCTGACGACGCTTGCCCGCGCCTGCGGCAAGTCGGACGTTCACCACCTGGAGCGCGAGGACCTGGTGGCGCTGACGGTCGAGGCGGCGGCGATGGCCAAAGTGCCGCTGGCGGGCACGAACTGGATACCAGGTTTGTAGCCGTCGGCGTCGCAAGAAACGAAGACCCACGCCGAAGTGCGATGGGCGGTCAGCGTTAGGGCCTTTTGTCTTTGTGTTCTTCGGGCCTTTGTGGTGAGAAATCCAGACTAATCGCGGGGCCGGACAATCTTCTTGCGGGGCGGCGTGGCGGCTCGATATGATAGCTCCACGCGACGGTGGGCAACTCTGTCGTCGCGGCCATCGGTTCGCGCGAAAAGGAGCCGTCATGCGTTGGAAGCTTTACCAGTGCGCCGCCGGTGTGGCGCTTCTGATCGCCACCACGTTAACGGCCTCCGCCGCCGATGAGCCTGGCTGGCGCGCGCTCTTCGATGGCAAGACGCTGGACGGATGGAAGCAGCGGGGCGGAGCGGCGAAGTATCGCGCCGAGAACGGCGAGGTTGTCGGACAGAGCATTCCCAAGACCGGCAACTCGTTCCTGTGCACCGAGAAGGACTACGGCGACTTCGTGCTGGAATTCGAATTCAAGGTCGACCCGCGGCTCAATTCCGGCGTCCAGATTCGCAGCCAGTGTTTCGACGAGCCGCGCTCGATCGAGCACGACGGCAAGACGATACGGATCCCGGCCGGCCGCGTCCACGGATACCAGGTCGAGATCGACCCTTCGGAGCGGGCCTGGACGTGCGGCATCTACGACGAGGGCCGCCGCGGCTGGCTCAACGACCTTTCGGCGAACGAGCCGGCCCGCAAGGCCTTCCGGCAAGGCGAGTGGAACAAAGTGCGCGTCGAGTGCCGGGGCGACGCGATCAAGACGTGGCTCAACGACGTGCCGGCCGCCGACTTGAAAGACGGGATGACGCCGCGGGGCTTCATCGCGCTGCAGGTCCACGGCGTCGGAGACAAGACCGAGCCGATGGAAGTCCGCTGGCGGAATATCCGTATTCGGGAGCTGCCATAGTCGGGAGGGCGAGGCTCCGGCCGAGCCGCCTTATCGGTGTGAACATGGCTCGGCGGGAGCCTCGCCATCCCGATGCTTACAAGAAAGGACCCGCACATGATTCGCCCGATCGAGCGGCTTGCGTTTGTCGCGTTGGTGGCTGCGCTAGGGAGTGTTGCCACGGGCGCGCCCCCGGCGGTGCGGCACGTTAGCCTGGTGTACACGGTCGAGATTGCCAAGCTGCCGGCGGACGCCAAGACGGTCGAATTGTGGATTCCCGTCGCATCGAGCAACGAGCGGCAGACCGTGCGGCTGTTGAACGAGAGCGAGCTGGGCGCGGGGCGGTTCACGGCCGACAAGAAGTTCGGCAACCGCCTCTACTACCGGCGGTTCGAGCAACCACTGGCCGCGGCCGGTGGCGGCGACGGCGCGGCAGCCGGCGAGCCGGCGATCAAAGTCGAGCTCGTCTACGACGTCGAAGTCCACGAAGCGACCGTGCCGGAGGCCAAGAAGCTCGTCGCGACGAATCAGGTCGCGCCGGGCCCGGAGATGGCCCCGTATCTTTGCGACACGAGGATGATCCCCATCAAGGGGCGTATCACCGAAGTAGCCCGCGGGATCAAACTGCCGGAAGGAGAGCCGCTGCGCGCCGGCCGCAAGATCTACGACTACCTCGTCGACACCATGGTCTACAACTACAAGGCGCCCGGCGCCGGCGTGGGCGACGCCGTGTGGGCGTGCGACAGCAAGACGGGCGACTGCAGCGACTACAATTCGGTGTTCATTGGCGTCTGCCGGTGGCGGGGCATTCCAGCCGATCACATGTTCGGCATGCCGATCCCGCCCGACAAGCCGGAGGGGGACATCAAGTATTGCCACTGCTGGGCGCGGTTCTGGGTGGCGGAGGTGGGCTGGATCCCGATCGACCCGTCGCGGGCCGACAAGTTTCCCGAGGACCGGGACTACTACTTCGGCACGCTCGGCAGCACGTGGATCACGCTGACTCACGGCCGCGACGTGGTGCTAGAGCCGCCGCAGCACGGCGAGCCCTTGAACATCTTCCACGCTCCCGTAGCGGAAGTCGACGGAAAGCCCTTCGACGGCGTTCGCTGGCTGGGGCACTACAAGGACAAGCAAGTAGCGATTAGCAACTAGCCATTAGCCGGAGCTGGCGCCCGCTCTCTGATCCCGTTCTCCGCCGAGAGTCCAGGACGCCTGGCGCCGGCGAACGCAACAGCGCCAGCAACGGGCGCCGGACAAGTAGGCGACCTCTCCGGCTAGTTGCCAATCGCTTGTTGCTAGTTGCTTCCCTCGCCTTCCTTCTCCTTGCCGCCTGAGAGCACGCTCTGCAAGGCCGCGCGCAATTGCTCGTCGAAGCGGGCGCTGCCGCCGACGAATAGCCGGGCGACCTTGCCATCGCGGCCGACGATGACCGTCTGCGGGATCGACGTCGCGCCGTACTTTTCAGCGACGCGCCCGTCGCGGTCCAGGGCCACGGTCATGTCGAGTTGCAGGCGTTCGAGCGCCGCCTTCACTTTGTCAGGCGTCTCCTCCAGGTTGATCGCCACCAGTTTCACGCCCTGGTCGGCGAACTCGCGGGCCACCCGATCGACTTGCGGCATGACCTGCAGGCACGGTCCGCACCAGGAGGCCCAGAAATCGAGCACCACGACCGAATCCTTATGGTCGGACAGACGGAATCGCTTCTTTTCGTCGAGCAGGTTCAAATCGAAGTCGGGGGCCGGCTTGTTCACCAGCGCCGATTCAAGACCTTCGCTTCCTTCGCCGCCGCCATCGCCGCCATCGTTGGCCACGAGCGGCTCGGCGGCCGGCTTCAGCTTCCACTGGTGAAAGGCGAGCGTCGCCGCCGATTTCTCGATGGCGGTGCCGATCAATAGTTCGTCGATCTGCCCGACGTCCACCCGGCACGCGCCCAACAGTTCGCTCCGGCCCGACAGCGTCGCGCCCGCGAATTCCTGGGCGACAAACGTCAACCGCTTGCCGTCTCCCTGCAAGGCTTGCACGCGGGTGGCGGCCGAGTCCTTCGACGCCGCGCGGGCCGCGTCACCCGCCAACTCGTCGGGATGCAGCCAGATGATCCGGGCGATGCTCTCGCGCGGCACGGTTTTCGTTTCCAGCCGCACCTCGACTTGCAATTCCTTGTCGTTCATTTCGATCAGCCTGCCGCGCAAATAGTCGCCGTCCACCGAGCGGATGAGCTGCAGGGGCGGGTTGTCGCGCTGCATGCGGGGCAACGTCAAAAGCCGTTCCTTTTTGTTCTTGGCGATCTTCGCCGGCTGCGCCTCGGGCATCAGCTCGAGCACCTTGAGGTCTTCGTGCCGAATGAACGTGGCGTCCGTAATCGCTGTCACAAATGTGACGCCCTTCTCGTCGATGCCGGTCGCCGTGCACGGAACCGTGTCGCCCGACCGCAAGTGCAGGACGGCCTGCTCCTTCCGTTTGGGCGGCTGGGGCGCCGCGGCAGCGGGGGCGCCGCCGACCAGCCTCTGAATCTGAGCGAAAACGCCGGCGGCAGGTGGGGCAACCGGCGCGGCAGCGGGAGCCACCACGACGCGCCCGACCACGCCACGCCGCTGTTGCGCTTGCGTTGCCGCCGCCGCGGGCGGAGGAGGTGGATCGCGATAGACAATCCGTCCCGACACGCCGCGCGATAAGGCGCTGGCCGCAGCGCTCGACTGCGGTTGCCAGACAAGGCACGTCGCGTCGCCTTCGTGCCCTTCGACGAGACAGCCGCGCAGCCTTACGCCGTCGATCTCCAGCCGCCCCTCACGTCCGGCCAGCTTGGGCGTGCTCGTGGCGCGCTCCATCACCGCCAGCGAATGAAGCGTCTGGATCGGCGAGGCGAGCGGCTCGCGAATGCCGGGACACTTGATCCACACCTTGCCGCCCTCGACCTTGATCAGTTGTCCGCTGATCCGGCGGCCGTCGAGGTGCACGGCGCGCAACGAGCGGGGAACGGCCGCTGCCTCCTGCGACACGAAGACGTCCCGCACGCTTGTCGCATCGACGCGGCGTTGCTCGGCGCCCTCTTCAATCACAAATTCGCGCGTGGCGGGATCGTACGAGGCCAGCCGGCCGTAGGTGATCGTGCCGTCGGTGCCGTGGATGCGGGCTTTGTTCAGATCGACCGACAGCGGCGCCTCGCCATTCCAGCGGCCGATGCGCAAACGCTCGAGGCCGACGTCCCCGTACTTGTTGGTGATCGAGAACCCGCCGGCAGGTTGCGGCTTGGCGGTCGCCACTTGCAAATCGGCGAGCTGCTCGCCGCCGGCGGAAAAGACCAGCATCCGCCCCTTCTCCTGGTCGAGAAACGCCTGCAGGTGAACGCGGCCCGCCTTCGAGTCGTCGACCTGCATGAGCGCGGCGACGTCGGCCTCGCGCTCCGTCTCGCGCCACACGACGAGCTTCTTTTCCCAGACCTCGATGTGGAAGGCGCGCAAGATCGATTTCGGCTCGGCCCCGATCCCGAAAGCCATGTCGAAGTCCGGCTTGTTTTGCCACGAAAGCTCGATGTCGAGCCGCGCCAGCGGTGGAATTCCCAAGTCCCGGCGCAAGACCATGCCATGCCCTTCGGTGACCAGGTGCCCCCCTTCCTCGCGCCAACGAAACGCCCCCGATGGTTGCCAACCGGTCAAACCGCTCGGGCCTGAGTAAACCAGGTCGTCCGCCTTCCAACGGTGCATCCGGCAGATCGTCGCCCGCTCGACGTGCAATGTGCCCAGGCCGGCAACTTCGAGGACCGCTTCATCCCCCGCCAGGGCCACGAGCGATCCGAACAGCACGTCGCCGCCAGCCAGCTCGAAGCAATACTCCCCTTCCGGCAAAGGCAGCGGTTCGGGAACGGGAAAGTGGACGGCACTCACGCTCGGTAGCGCGAAGCGGAATGGCGCGGTGAACCCTTTGGCTTGCCAGGCGATGGCGTCCGGTTGCCGCGAATCCACGAGCTCGCCCGCGGAAAAATCTCCATTCGCCAGGTGCAGCGTCACCCCGGACGGCTGCGCTGCTGGCGCAGCCTGCGCCGCCTGATCGGCGGCACGCGCTACGCCCGCGGCCAGACAAACCGCGATCAGACACGCAAACGCGCGGCAATGCCTCACGGCCGCGTCGAGCCAGGTAGTCGAGCGCATCTTCGTCATCGTTCGTAAATGGGGAGGAAGCGATAGTTCAACGCGAGCGCCAAAAGCGAAAACGACGTACCGACCGTCGTGCCGAATTGCGACTGAAAGCTGCCGTTGGCAAGCTGCGACGTTTTGAGCTGCCGCACCAAAAGCTTGTTCCACTTCTCCCAAGCCTCGACGTCTCCCTGAAACAACGCCTGCGCCTGGTAGTAGCGGGTGTACTCGGCATAGGCCTGCTGCGGGCTGTTCTCGAGGCGTTGGGTCAGGTAGCCGAGCGTCGCCTTGAACTGCGGCAGGTCCTTGCGCCGCGCGACGGCGTACACAAGCGTGGCGATCGAGATCCGCGCGAACGACTCATCGAAGCCGCCGAACCCGCCAGCGTAGGCCACCTGGCCCGCGTCGGACGTCATCTTCGTGTAGTAGGTGATCGCCTTGTCGATCGCCTCGTCGGGGATCTCGATGCCGGCGTTCCGCGCTGCCAATAGCCCCACCAGCACCGCGCCGCTTACGGAGGTGTCGGCGTCGTGGCTGTCGGGCGAGTAGCGCCAACCGCCGAACTGATTCTTCTTTTGCGACGTGATCGCGGCGCGAACGGCCAGCTCCAAGGCAACGCCGATCGAGCGGCGCTTGGGCTCGGAGCCCGTCCACAGCGCGCGGTCATCCACCGTGCCGTACGCCTCGGCCAAGGCCAGCATGGCGAAACCGTGGTGGTACATGCTGTGACCGAGGATGCCGGTCTCGGCATTTTGTTCGCCGATCAGGCTGCGCAGCGCGCGGCGGACGTTGTTGCTGTACAGGCCGAAATTCGGGTCCTCGCCCGAGGCCAACAGCACCATGAGCGCCATGCCGGTGATGCCGGGCCCTTGCTCGCCGGTGTTCTTCCAGTTGCCGCTTTCGTCTTGCGTGCTGACGAGGAACTGTAAGCCGCGATCGTAGATTTCCCGCACGTCGCGGGGGACCGACTCGCTCGCGCGAAGCGAGGGGGCCTGGGCCCGCGCCGGGCACGCGGCCGCCGCGATCGAGAGCGCCGCGATGGCGACTACCCAGCCGGTAGGGCGGAAGTGCGACGTTGCCGCTTTGTTCATGGCTCGTTTTTCCGCGTGGCTTTCCTGCGGCCCACGGCGGCCGGCGATTGCCGGAGAACTGCGAAGTCCGGGGTCTGGCTCATTTTTCGGCACACGCGGCCTTCAATCTTTTGAAAGGACCTTCGGCCGAAAAATGTGCCAGACCCCCTCTCCCCGGACTTTGCAGTTCTCCTGGGCGATTGCCGGGCACTATGGTCGATCGAAGTCCTCGGGGAGGATACCGTTTTGCACAAAGAATTGCTTCATCTGCTTGTACTGATTGAGTTGCTGCTGTATCGATTGCCATTGGCGATCGTCGAAGATCGGCTTCACCTTGTCCTGGGGCACCTTGGCAAGCTGATACATGATGACGTAGTAATCGTACTGGCCGAAGACGTGCGGCGGACTGGTGTTCGCGAGCACGACGTCGAAGAGCGCCTTGCGCTGGTCGCTGCGCAGGGCGACGGCGTTGTCCAACGTGGTCAGCGCCGCTTCGATGCTCGCGCGATAGCGGAAGCGCCGGCGTTCCTCTTGGACGCCCTGATACTTGGCGTCCTGCTCGGAATTGAGCGTTTTGCGCAGCGTCTTACCGAAAAACGACGTCTCGCCGAACAGCCCCTTGGCCTGCTTCATCTGCAGGGGCTGAATCTCTTGCCAGATATTGTTGAAGGCCATCCGGTCGTTCTTGGCCACCATGAACTTCTGACGCGTTTGCTCGACTTCCTCGAAGAAGCGCTTGATGTCGCCGTTCGCGGCCAGCGACAACTTCTGCTTTTGATCGTCCGTGAGGCCGCAGACCCGATCCAGCTCGTCGATCTGCAGCTTGAGCCGGGCCTTGATCCGGTCCTGGGCGGTCTGCGCGTTGCCAGCGCCTTGGAAAAGCCATTGATCGAAGTTCGAATCGTCGATGGCAAAACCGATGTCGACGGCGGCGGCGTCGGGCGGCGGCTCCTCGTCGTCGGGCGCGGCCGCGGCGATCGCCGGCCCCAAGAGCAGGACCACAAGCGCTGCGGCGCGGAGCTGGCACATCACGATGTTCATCTAGTTGGCTCGAAGGATCACGCCGCCGTTGAAAATGACGCCGTTTACCGCCGCTGCCTTGGCCTGCTCGGGCTCATCGCCCCACCACCCGTCGTTCTCTTCGGCGACGGCCCAGCCACCCCCGCTGTAGCCGAAGGCGACCTTTTGCAAGCCGTTCCAAACCGACTTCTGCTCTCCGGTCAGATGGGGAACCACGGCCTTGTCGGGAATCATGGGAAAGTACTGGTCGCCGTAGCCGGCCATCAGCCATTGCTCCCAGGCGTCCTGCCAGTTGGCCGCGATCGAGGCCGTGATCTCCTCGCGTTGCTCGGCGGTCAGAAACAGCGTCCCGTCCAGTCGCGAGACGAACGCCAGCACCGCGGCATGCTTGCGGTTCTCGGCGCGTTTGGTCGTCTCGTCGATGTAACGAGTGAACTCCTCCGGCGGAAGCGCCTCCTTGAGCGCCGGCAAAAGCGCGTCGTGAATGATCTTGGGTGGATACGGCTGTGCGGCGCTCGCGGCGTTGGCCGCGCGGCGCCGGCCCTGCTGCATGTCGACAAATTGCTTGGCCGCCTCTTTCAACCCCGCCTCGCCGGCGGCCTTGACCTGGGGACGTTTCTCCTTGGGCACCTCGCACAAGTGGCGAATGAAGGCCAACTCCGCGGACAGCGCAGGCCGGAATTGGGCCTGGAACTGCTGCAGCAGCGCATCGTTCTGGGCAGCCGCGTTGAGTGGAACGGCCGCGGCGGCCGGCGCCGCGACGGCCTGCTTCTTCGCCGCCTTCGCCTTCTTAGCCTTCTCTTCGGCGGCTTTGGCCGCGGCCTGTTTCTTCTTGGCGTCCTGCTGTTGTTTGTCGTCCTTGTCTTTAGTCGCCGCCACTGGCCGTGGCGCCGCAAGCGCCTGGAATGCGTTGGCGTCGTTTGCCTTCTTGGCATTATCGTCGGCCCGCGCGACGCCGGCGCAGAGACAAACACTGGCAAGCGCGATCGCCATCGTTCGGCTATGGTGCAGCTTCTTCATCGTGCGTTCCAGTTAGATCAGTTGGTACCGCGTTCCAGCCGGCTGAAATACTCGTCCAGGCCGGCGCGGAATTCCTCGGGCAATGTGCTACCGGTTTCGCCGGTGGTCTGCGACACGCCGCGATCCTCGCGGACTTCCTTATCGTTGAGGCCCGATCCGACGAGCGCGAGCGCCGCGTCGCTGGTGGTGCCGCTGCCGCCGCCACCGGGCGAGGAGCCGCCGCCACCGCCGCCGCGCGGATTGATGCGCTTCGACTGCAGCAATAGCTCGATCGCTTCGGTCTCGGCCGCGATCGCTTGCGAGCCCGTGTCCGGCCGGCCCAGGATGTCGGCCGCCTCATCCATCACCATCTCCACGCGCCCCAAAAGCGCGATCTCCTTGGCGAAGTCCTCTTCGCCGTCGGGCAGCTCGCGGATGCGGACCGTGAGCTTGTCGACGCGCTCGGACAATCCCTCTTGCGTCTCGCGCAATCCGCCGGCGCGCTCGCCGTACTCTTCGGTGGGCAAAGCCGCGCGGGCCTGCTCGGCCACGCGCGTCTCCTCGCGCAAGTTGACTTCCGCTTCCAGAATCTTCATCGCCTCGAGCACAATCGACGGCGGCAAGCTCCCCTTCGATTTGCACCCCGGACATTTGCCCTGGCAAGCCGGATCCACCAGGTCGTCCGCCCAGCGGTCGAACGTGTCGGACCAAAACTCGCACTGGGCGATCGACATGCCGGTCTCGACGCGGACGTCATCGGACAGTTGCCGCAAGCTGCCCACCGCGTCCTGCTCGCGCATTTCATCCAGCACGGTCTTGAAGCGCTGGAAGCGCCGCCGCTCGAAATACGATTGCATGTCGTCCATGATCGTGGAGACGTTCAGGCTGCTTTTGGCCTCGACGCCGGCCAGCTCCGTCAGCGCCTCGGCCTGTGGAGCAGACACTTTGCCGTGCTGGCCGAACGCGCTATTGACCTGATCGATGATCTTTCCGGCGACGACGTACTGCTGGCGGGCCGCCGCCTTGAGCCGTTTCACGAGCGTGCTGCCTTCCAGGTTGGCCAGCACCTTGTTGAGCTCGTCGGCAATCTTCTCGAACTCAGCGAGCAAATCCTGCTGGGCTTTCACGGCTTCGTCGAGCTTCTCAGCGGCCGGCGTAGGCGATTGCTTTTTATTGGGGCCCGAGCTGGCGATCGTCGTCACCGGCAAGCGGAGTTTCGGTTGCGAGGCGTTCTTATTCGCCTCCTGCGGCTCGCCGTCCTCCTTCTTCGGCTGCTGCGACGATTCGGCATCAACGACCCGCGGCACGGCGGGCTTCGGCTTGCTATCGCCCGGCTTGGCCGGCGTCCCGCCCGCATCGCGGACCTGGCCCGCCATCGGCGTGGGTTTCGTCGGTGCGTTGGCCGCGATGCCGGGCGCCTGCGACGACTCCTTCAGCAGGTCGGCCACGGTGGGCATACGATTGGCCGAGATATCTTTGAGGATCTGCAGCATTTCGGCCCACTTCTCCAGATGGCCGACGCCGAATTCGGGATTCCGCATGGCCTGCCGCACCAGCTCCTCGCCGCCGCTCACCAGACCGGTCAGGCGGCGCCCGTTGGCCCGCTCGGCGGTCGATTGCGCCTCGATCTGCCGCCGCGTCTCCGGCCGATCGAGCTCCTCGGGCGAGAGCATCCGCAGTTGCTGATTCGTGTGGTGCAGTTGCATCTCGCGGTCGCGCACTTCGAGCGACTGCCGATGCCATTTGCTCAATTGCTCGGTGATCCAGATGTAATGCTGTTCGGCCGTGAGCACGTACAAGAGGTACGTCGGCGAATAGACGCGGGCCCGGCCCGGCAAATAGTCCTCGGCGAAGATGCGGACGTTCAACGGTTGGGCTTCGATCCCCAGGGTCTGCGCGCAAAATGTGCCGGCCAGCTCCAGCGTTTCCTTGTCGGCGGCGCCGGCCGAAAGCACGCGCTCTCCCTGGGCGGGCTTGGCGACCGCCCCCGCGTCGATGCCGCGCCATTCGACCCCCACCACCTTGACGCCAAAATCGTCCTGGGCGCGGACCTTGAAGGCCAGCGTCTCCGAATCGAGCACGACCCGCTGCCGCGGCAGGTCTTCGATCGCCAGCGACGGCGCCTCGTCCTCGCGGGCGGTGATGGAAATCACGAACGGCTCCTGCCCCGCCAGGCCGAATTCGTCCTTCCACTCGAAGGCCAGCTTGCGCGAGGCGTCGATCTTGGCGGGCGCACTCGACACGAGCGCGCCAGCAGGCGTCGCGGGCTGGCCGTCCACCGCCGCGCTCGACAACTCCCGGTTGGCCGTGGCCGTGAACGCCGCCACGCTGCCTGAGACCAGCGAAATCGTGCCGCCACGCACGTCCTTGTGAAGGGGCCGCGGGCGCTTTAGATATTCCGGCAACTGAACGTCGGCCGCCACGCCGGACAATTCGGGGCGGAGCATCGGCTCGACGTGTACGCGCTGCCGCGCGTCGCCGATGCGAAGCCGCAGCCATGCGGCGTCGATCTGCGGCGGCAGGGCATAGTCGTAGTGTCCGTCCTGAAGCGCCGCGGTCACGGGCACCTGACTGCCGAGTTGCCCGCTGCCGGTCGCCGGCTGCCAGCGCGATTCGTCGAGCAGGTGGACCGTAATCGCGACCGGCTCTCCGTGGGCCACGACCAACCGGTCGGGAAGCTGCTCGACGGCCGTAAACGTGTACCGCGGAATTGGCCTCCAGGGGGCGATGAAGCGCTGCCAGGCGTTGGTCGCCGCGGAGGGAAATAGCGCCGCGAGCGTCACCGCCACGGCCGCCGGCGCGGCCAGCATCCACGCCCAGAATCGATGACGTGGGTTGGGGACGGCATCGCGGAAGTCACGCCGGCTGGCTTCGTCGGCCACCTGGTGAATCGCCGCTTCGCACAACGCGCGGCTGCGGGCCTGCTCCGATTCGCTCCGCACCAGCTCGATAATCCCGAGCATCTGGTCGCCGATGCTTGGATGCGCGCGGCTCAACAGCCGCGCAAGCTGCTCCATCCGCCGATGTCCCCACACCCACCGGTGCAGATAGACCGGCACCACCGCGCAGCAGCTTACGGCCACCAGAAAGATGGCCAGGCGGGCCCAGCCCGGCGTGTCCGTCACGCGATCGAGCGCGAACACGGCGAGAAATGACAGGATGACGCCCGCGAGCGCGCCGCAGGCGGCTTCGGCCGACTTGATCGCCCACACGCGGCGGCGAAAGTCGTGCAGTTGCGTCTCCAGCGACGAAGGCAATCGCAATCCGGCATTGGGCTGCAGAACGCTCATCGGGTGTCCCTTTCAATCCTGCGGGAACCGTATTTCGTTAAAACGCGACGTCGACGCTTCCCCCTCACCCCGGCCCTCTCCCGCCAGGGGAGAGGGCGTTTCTTGTTAGATCAAGCCAATGACCTTTCGTCCTACCCAAAACACACCCAGCAACGCCACAAGCGCCCCCATCACCGCCGGGTGACACCAAAGCTGCACGCGCCGCACCGACGGAGGCGCCTCAGGCAAGGCGGCCAGCGACTGCAGCACTTGTTCCAGCCGATTCGTCGCGATCACCTGGCCGCGCGTCACCCGCGCGATCTCCTCGAGCACTTCCGGGCGGGCCGCCCGGCCGATCCGTTCGACATCGCCCCCCTGTACGAAAAACGACGTCTCCAGGGTCGCACCGGTCTGCTTGCACGACAGGGTGACTTCGTGCCGGCCGGGCTCTTCGGCCGTGAAGCGGCCGGCGAACGCGCCCCATTCATCACCCGAAGAGGTGAACCGCACCGTCTCGGCCTTGCCGGAGGGGGCGACAACGCGCGCGGTGACGTCGCCAGCCGGTAGCGGCTCGCCGCTACGTTCCATGACGTTGGCCGACAGGGCGACCGTCTGCCTGACCTGCGGCTGCTCGGGAGAGTAGTACATCCGCATGGTCTCGCCCTTCGCCATGTTCCGCTGATACGCCATCCAGCGTACCACCTGGCCCCAAAAACGATAGTGATATTTGTCCTCGACCCCCTTCCGCCACCGCCACGCCCCGTCGGTCCCCATGAACAAGACCTTGCCGGCCCCGAACGTTCGCGTCGCCAAAAGCGGTAAACGGCCGAATTCATTTGACACGTCCTTGTGGACGCACAGCACCTCCGCCCCGGCTTTGGCTCGCAACGCCGCCGCATACCACTGGAATCCGGGCAGCCCTTCCCAGACCTCGATATTGTCTTCCTGCGTGTCCGCCAGCTTCGTCAGCAAGCTGCGGCGGCCGAGCTCCGTCAGCTCGAAATGGCTGGGCGTCCGCGAACCCCAGCCGCTGGCTTGTGCCGGGTCGAGCATCACCGGGCACAGGTCGCCCAGTTCCGTATCCAGTAGCGACAGTTGCCGTCCCTGCCAGCCCGGCATGAACACCAGTCCGCTGGCCTGATGCTCGATCAGTCCCTTGAGTAGGCGGCAATCCTCGGGCGAAAGTTGGCCATCTTCGACGCCGACGTCCCCCAGGAAGACCACGTCGAATTTCGACAGCTCATCGAGCCCCTTGGGGAACTGTTTGATGTAGTCCTTGTTGCCGCCGCCCCCCTTGGCCAGGCCCGGATGAAACAGCAGGCACGACAGATCTACTCCGGGATCGCGCGACAAGGCGTTGCGCAGGTAGCGGTATTCCCACCGCGGCACGGACTCGACCACCAGCACGCGCAGCTTCTCTTCGCGAATGGCGATCGGCGTCGACAGCCGGTTGTTGTCCGCAAGCAGCTCCTCGGGGTGTTTGGGGACGTCGAGCGTGAGCGTGTAGTCGCCGGTTGCTTTCGGCTTCCACACGATCCATTCGGTCGTGCGGCCCATGGGCGCGATGCGGACATCCTTACTGATCGGGTCGCCGTCGGACGTGGTCAGCGTCACTGTAGTGACGTACTCACGCGGTAGAGTGCTCTCGATCGTGAACGGCACGCGGACCGATTTGCCCGTGATGCCGAACGTCGGCGAATCGAGACTCAATAGTTCCACGTCCGGCAAGCGCGACGAACTCCCGGCCGGCACCACGAACACGGGAATCTCCTTCAATCGCAAGGCCGAGGCGGCCTGGACAGGCGGATCGCCTTCGTTCCAGTCGCCGTCCGAAGCCAGCACGATGCCGCGCAGGTTCTTGAACCGCTGCGGCGCCTCGGCCAGCGGCTGGTGCAGGTTGGTTCCATGCCCCGCCTCGGCCGGCGAAAAGGGCTGAATCTGCACGGCCAGTCGCTCGTCGAGCGACCTCCAGAACGTGCTCTCGGTCAAAGGCGCGATCGCTTCCCGCCGCGAGGCGAGGGCTGCCGCCGAGGACGCTTCGCCTGCCGCCACGTCGCGCGTGTCCATGCTCGGCGAGCTGTCGCACAGCACGGCGATCGACGGCTTCTCTTGCGGCCGGTACTCCTCGACCCACTCGGGCTGATTCAACAGTAGCGCCGCGAGCGCGACGGCGGCCAGCCGCACCAGTTCCAGCACGCCGTAGTCCCGCCGATAGCCGCTGCGCCGCCACGCGACGAAGCACAGGCCGGCCGTGCCGATCACGACCACAAGCGACGCCGTGACCGACCACGGCACCCACAGGAACGTCAGTGAGTGGGCCGTGCTCATGAGGTCGCTCCCGCGGCGCGGGCCGCCTTGGGCAGACACAGCACGGCTTCCAGCACAAGCGCGATCAACATCGTCGCCAGGAATATCCGCCAGATTTCCTGGATCAACGACCGCAGGTTGCCCGCCGCATCGTCGACGCGGGCAAAGTTGAGATCGTGAAATAGCTCGGCGACGCGGGCGTCGGCCACGACGCTGGCGCCGTCTTCGGCGGCCGGTCGATTGACGGCCAGCAGGCGATCGCCAGCCGTGTACACGCCGCGATGAAACGAGGCCTCGGTCGACAATCCCTGGTCCCCCTCGGTGACCGCGTTCCACGGCGTGGGGATGTCGCCGTCCGGTTCGCCGGCATCCAACTGGCGCGCCTTGCCCAGCACGGCCGAGCCCGCGGCCAACGCCCGCTGCACGAAGGCGTACAGCACGACGCCGCTCGTGGCCAGGGTCGAATCGGCCGGCGCCGGCGTGGTCGCCCAAAAATAGACCCCGCCGCGCTTGGTGGGGACGCGGGCCAATAGCGGCCCGCCCCCGCGCAACGTCGCCAACGGCGTGAATTCGCCTTTCATGCCGCAGTGCCCGCCGATTTCCAGTTGGCCTACGGGAAGTGCCGCGCCGCTGAGCGTCCGAGAGAGCATATCTTCGTCGCTGCGCCACGTCTCGACCGCGACGTGCTCGTTGCCGGTGACCCACGTCTGCCACTGCACACCGAACAATTCTTCATCGCCCGGGTTTCGCGGCGGGAAGAACGCTACGACGCCGCCACGGTCCACGAACGACTGGACCAATTCCGCGTCGGCGCCCGTCGGCAACGGCGCCTGCCACAGCAGGAGCGCGATCTGGTCCCATTCGACCGACGATAGTTGGTCCTCCGTGACGACCTCGGCCGAGCACTGAAACGCCGGATCGGGAGCCACGTCGGCGGCAAGTTGCAACGGGCGCTGCGCCTGCGCGTCTTCCGCGACGACGATCGTGCGGCGCGGCGGCGGATTGTCGAACACAAAGTAGAAGTCGTCGTCGGCCGGGTTCGCGTCCGCCGGGATCGACACGCGTCCCCACCCGCGCTCGCGGGAGCGCTCGATCGGGATCTGGTGATTCTTGAGCTCCGTTTTCGATCCGACGAGCTCGACGTTCACGACGGAACGGGCCCCCTCGATGTCGAATTGCACCGGCAGGCTGATCTTCTCCTCGCTGTCGCCTTCGCGCGACAGGCTGAGCGAGACCAATAGCTCGGCGCCGTCGCTGGTGGCCTGCCGGCGAACGTCGGTGACGCGGACCGCGATGTTCGAGGTCGCGGCCTGCGGGTAGGCCAGCAGGTGAATGCGCGCCCCTTGCGGCAATTCGAGAAACGCTTCGCGCAACGTGGCCCACCGGCCGCTCTCCGCATCCCAATCGTTGGCGCGCAGGTCCGAGCAGATCCATATCTCGGTCCGGCCAGGCCGGTTGCGGCGGATATAGTCGTGCGCCGCGCGGAGCATGGCCGGCAAATCGGCCGCGGCGCTGGCCGGGCCGGCCGCCGGCAGGTTCAAAAGCGCGGCCGCCGAGTCCAGCTCGTACGGCTCGTTCATCGCGCTTTCAACGAGCACCCACCGGTCCGAGCCGATCGTCTGCAAGGTCTGCGCGAGCTGCTTGCGGCCGGTCTCGAGCTTTGATTCGCCCGTGCCGGAACCGCGCTCTTGCATGCTGGGCGAGCGATCCAAGAGGATGATCGTCGTGTCAGCGCGGCCGCCGGCGGCCAGCCCGAGCCAACCCGAGGCCAGCGGCCGGCTCACCGCGAACACCAGGCCGGCGATCGCCAAAGTGCGGAACAGCATGATCAGCCATTGCCGCAGGCGCGAGTAGCCGCGCGCCATCCGCCGGGCCGCCAAGAGAAACATCATCGCGGCCCACTGAATCGTCTGGAAACGCCGCTGATTCACCAGGTGGATAATGATCGGTAGCGCCACAAGCGGCAGACCGGCCAATAACCACGGCTGGAGAAAGCTCATCGCAACCCCTTCGATTGTGCGCGGCTCACGAGGAAGCGGATCAGCACCTGCTCGTAGCTCTGGTCGAGGCTGATCCGCTGGTAGTCGATGGCCGACTCGAGGACGAACCCGCGCAACTGATCCAGGTATTGGTGCAATGCCTTGGTGTAGCGGTCGCCGATGTCGTTGGGCTCGGCGAAGATCGACGGCCCCCCTTCCATGTCCAGAAACCGCATCGGGCGGCGAAAGTTGAAATCGAGCTCCAGCGGATCGAGCAGGTGAAACACGGCCACGTCGTGCCGGCGGAACCGCAAGTGCTGGAAGCACTCGTTCAATAGCGCCGGCTCGATAAACAAGTCCGAGAGAATAATCACGAGCGCCCGTTGGCGAATCGTCTCGGCCAGCTCGTGCAAGGCCGGCGCAAGCTGCGTTTCCCCCTTCGGCTCGATTTCCTCAAGCAGGTCGAGGACCAGCCGCAAGTGCGGGGCGTTCCGCCGCGGCGGCAGATTGCGGAGGATGCCGCCGGCGACGCAAGCCAGGCCCACCGCGTCACCTTGCTGGCTGGCAAGATAGCCCAGCGTGCCCGCGATCCGCCGGGCGTAATCGATCTTGGTGACGCCTTGCGACCCAAAGCCCATCGAGCCGCTGGTGTCGACGACCAGGCAGCAGCGGAGATTCGTGTCGGCCTCGAATTCCTTGACGTAGAAGCGGTCGCTCCGGCCGTAGGCCCGCCAGTCAAGCCGTCGCAGGTCGTCGCCCGGGACGTATTTGCGATACTCGGCGAATTCGACGCTGGCGCCGCGATGAGGGCTGGCGTGTCGGCCCGACACGCTTCCCTGCATCGGCCGCCGGGCAAAAAGGGGCATCCCCACCAGGCGCGACAGAACCTGCGCGTCGAGAAACCGGCGAGGGTGGCGGTCCGAAAACATAGCCCAGCGCCTCGAGGTCTAGCTCATTTTTCGGTCGGGGGTCTGGCTCATTTTTCGGCCCGGGGTCTGGCTCATTTTTCGGCCGCCAGAAGTCGTTTCTCACTTCCAGCCTGCCGGCCGAAAAATGTGCCTGACCCCCTCTGCACAACGCAGGGCCCGGCTCATTCTTTCGGCCGCAAGAGAACCGTCTCTTGCTTCCAGCGCTAGCGGCCGAAAAATCTGCCTGCCCCCTCTCCAAAACGCTGCTACTGCTCCTCGATCATCTCCGCAACCAGCCGCTTGACGATTTGCTTCGCGTCGAGCCCCTCGGCCTGCGCTGCGAACGTGGTGATCACGCGGTGCGTCAGCACAGGCAGGGCGACTTCGTGAACGTCCTCCAGCCGCACCATGTAGCTTCCGTGCAAGGCGGCGCGCGTTTTGGCGCCCAGGATCAGGTACTGCACCGCGCGGGGCCCGGCCCCCCACGCCACGAGCGGCTTGATCCACGCCGGCGCGGCGGCGCTGCGCGGCCGCGTCTTGCGAACCAGCCGGGCCGCGTACTGATAGATATGGTCCGGAACCGGAACGCGCCGCACAAGGTGCTGATGCTCGATGATCTCGCCGGCCGTCAGCACGTGGTCTAGCTCTGGCAGGGCGTCGCCCGTCGTCGTCCGGGCGATCGACACCTCTTCCTCCTCGGAAGGGTAGTCCAGCTCGATCAGGAACATGAAGCGGTCGAGCTGCGCCTCGGGCAGCGGATACGTCCCTTCCTGCTCGACCGGGTTCTGCGTCGCCAATACAAAAAACGGCGGCTCGAGCTGGAACGTCTTGCCGACGATCGTCACCTTTTGCTCCTGCATCGCTTCGAGCATCGCCGCCTGCGTCTTCGGCGGGGCACGGTTGACCTCGTCCGCCAGGACGATGTTGGCGAACACCGGACCGTGCACGAAATGAAACTCGCGCCGGCCGTCCGCGCCGTCTTGCAAAATGTCCGTGCCCGTGATGTCCATCGGCATCAAGTCGGGCGTGAACTGGATGCGGCGGAACTTCAGCGACATGGTCTCGGCGACCTTGCTCACGAGCAAGGTCTTCGCCAGGCCCGGCACGCCCATCAGCAAGCCATGGCCGCGGGCGAACAGGCAAATCGAGACGCGCTCGATGGTGTCGTGCTGCCCGATGATGACGCGGCCGAGCTGCTTCCGCAGGGCGCCGTAGAGTTCGCGCAGCCGGTCGATGGCCTGCACGTCGTTGTCGCTCAGGCTGCCCGCGACCGCGGGACTGGTGGTGGTTGCCATGGAGGGACTCCGCAAGGGGCCGCGTGGATGTCTGCCTCAAATGCCTCTTGCCGCGTTCCGAGCCCGTTGCGGCATGGATCGAAGGACCGTGCCAAACTTGGGAGTTTGGGTTGACCTTACGATACCACACGGCCGGCGCAGGGGGAAACTACTCAAGGACACTCCTTTATATGACGCGCAGGGGCGCGCAAAAGTTCTTACGCACGCCGCCGGGAATTGTTTTGGCGGTTTCGGGCTTGCCGGGAGGGCGAAGCTCCTGCTGAGCCGGTCGGTCTGCGACTATTGCGTCTTGTTGGTTCGTGGCTCGGCAGGAGCCTCGCCCTCCCGACGCCGCTGTATCCACTTGTTTGACCCTGCCCTGACGCGGCGATATAGTGCGGAGCACCTTGGGGCGGAAGGCGCGCTCGTGGCAACCCATCTTGTTTCACAAGTTGGTTCCGCGAAGCTCGGCGCTAGCCAGCGCGACGATGCCTGGTGGCTCGGCCCGCTGGCCACGGCGCTCGGGCTCGGCGCGTTCGTTGTGTATGCCACGTTTCGGGCGCTCTACAACGCCGGGTACGAGCTGGGCGTCGGCACCGCGGTCCTGCCCGACCACGCCTATCTGCTATCGCCCTTCTACTCGCCGCTCTTGGCGGCGCCGTGGCTGCCCGCCTGGTTGTCCCCCGCGGTGTTGATCCTGTGGGCGCCCGGCGGGTTCCGCGTGACGTGCTACTACTACCGCAAGGCTTACTATCGGGCCTATTTCCTCGATCCGCCGGCGTGCGCGGTGGGCGAGGCGCGGCACGGCTACCGCGGCGAAACGCGGTTGCTGCTCTTTCAGAACGCGCACCGCTATTTTCTCTACCTGGCGCTCGTGTTCCTGGTGATCCTGTCGACCGACGTGGTCTACTCCTGCCGTTGGCCCGACGGTTTCGGCGTGAGCGTCGGCACGCTCGCGTTGGCGCTCAACGTGGCGCTACTGACGATGTACACGTTCTCTTGCCATTCGTTGCGGCATCTTGTCGGGGGCAATGTCGATTGCTTTTCCTGCGTCGCGTTCGGGCGGACGCGACACGCCTTGTGGACCGGCGTCTCGCGGCTCAACCGTCGCCACATGCTGTGGGCATGGACCAGCCTGTTCATGGTGATGGCGGCCGATTGGTACGTCTGGATGGTGGCCTCCGGCCGCTTGACCGATCCGCGGATACTCTGACGCTATGGATAAATACGAGACGCATGCGTACGACGTGGTCGTCGTCGGCGCGGGCGGCGCCGGTCTGCGTGCCGCGATCGAATCGTCCGCGCGCGGCGCCAAGACCGCGCTGGTGTGCAAGTCGCTCTTGGGAAAAGCCCACACGGTGATGGCCGAGGGGGGCATCGCCGCGGCACTCGCGAACAACGAGCCCCGCGACAATTGGCAAGTTCACTTCCGCGACACGATGAAGGGGGGCAAGTTCCTCAACCAGTGGCGGATGGCCGAACTGCACGCCAAGGAAGCGCCCGAACGCGTCCGCGAGCTGGAATCCTGGGGCGCCGTCTTCGATCGCACAAAAGACGGCGCCATCCTGCAGCGCAACTTCGGCGGTCATACCTATCCGCGGCTTGCGCACGTGGGCGACCGCACGGGCTTGGAGATGATCCGCACGCTGCAAGACCGCGGCGTGCACCAGGGGATCGACGTCTATATGGAGTGCACGGTACGCCGCGTGTTCGTGGCGGATGGGCGGGCCGCCGGCTGCTTTGCCTATTGGCGAGAAAGCGGCCGCTTCATCGTCTTCCGGGCCAAGGCGGTGGTGCTGGCCACCGGCGGCATCGGCCGCTGCTGGGAGATCAGCTCCAACTCCTGGGAGTACACCGGCGACGGGCACGCCCTGGCGTACTGGGCCGGCGCCGACCTGATCGACATGGAGTTCGTGCAGTTCCATCCGACCGGCATGGTCTGGCCGCCGAGTGTCCGCGGCACGCTGATCACCGAGGGCGTCCGCGGCGAGGGAGGCGTGCTGAAAAACAGCCAGGGACAGCGGTTCATGTTCGACTGCGTTCCGGAACTTTACGCCGGCGAATTCGCCGAGACCGAAGAGGAATCGAACCGCTGGGTGCAGGATGTCATCGCCGGCCGGCGGCCCGAAGCACGGCGCCCGCCCGAGCTTCTGACCCGCGACGTCGTGGCCCGCGCCATCCGCCGCGAGGTGCGCGAAGGGCGCGGCTCGCCGCACGGCGGCGTGCTGTTGGATATCGCCTCGTACCGCACGCCCGAGGCGATCAAGAAGAAACTGCCCGGCATGTATCACCAGTTCAAGGAGCTGGCCGACGTCGACATCACCGCTGAGCCGATGGAGGTCGGCCCCACCTGCCATTACATGATGGGCGGCGTTCGCGTCGATGCGGAGACGCAGGAATCGACGCTGCCCGGGCTGTACGCCGCCGGCGAAGTGGCCGGCGGCATGCACGGCGCGAATCGCCTGGGCGGGAATTCGCTCTCGGACCTGCTGGTGTTCGGCAAACGGGCGGGCGAGTTCGCCGCGCACGAGGCCCGCGGCCGGCCGTCGCTCCCGGCGATCAACGAGGACGAGGTCGCCGCCGCCGCGCGGCAGGCGCTTGCCCCCTTCGAGCGGACCGACGGCGAGAACCCGTACGCGCTGCACGAGGACCTCCGCCGGATGATGCACAAATACGTGGGCATCGTCCGCAACGAGGAGGACCTGAAGATCGCGCTCGACGAATTGGGCAACCTTCGCGAGCGGGCCCGGCACGTCAAGGTCGGCGGCACGATCCAGTACAACCCCGGATGGCACCTGGCGCTCGACCTGGCGAACATGCTGGACACCAGCGAGGCCGTGACCCGCGCGGCGCTCGTGCGGCAGGAGAGCCGCGGCGCGCACACGCGCGACGATTTTCCCGACTCCGACGCGACGTGGGGAAAGCAGAACGTGATCGTCCGCAAAAAGGGAGAGCCGATGAGCGTCGCGACCGAACCGCTTTCCGAAATGCCCGCGGAGCTGAAGCAACTCCTCAAAGGGGGGTGAGCATGGCCGACGACGTGGTCCTGAAACTGTACCGCGGCGACGCCGCCGGGGGCGAGCTGGTCGACTACGAGGTGCCCCGCGCGCCGGGCATGGTCGTCCTGGACGCCGTGCATTCGGTGCAGGCGATGCACGCCCCGGACCTGGCCGTCCGCTGGAATTGCAAGGCGGGGCGCTGCGGATCGTGCGGGGCCGAGGTCAACGGCCGGCCGCGGCTGATGTGCATGGATCGCCTGGACAAGTACCCGCCGGACGAGCCCATCAGCGTCCGGCCGATGCGGACGTTCCCCGTGGTGAAGGACCTGGTGTGCGACGTGTCGTGGAATTTCGAGGTCAACAAGCGAATTCCGCCCTTCCAGATGCGGGAAGGCGTCGAGCCGCGTTTCTCGCAGGCCGAGGCCGACCGCGTGCAGGAATTCCGCAAGTGCATCGAGTGCTTCCTGTGCCAGAACGTGTGCCACGTGCTGCGCGAGCATCACGAGCAAGAGCAGTTCTGCGGCCCGCGGTTCCTGGTCCGCCTGGCGGGGCTCGAAATGCACCCGCTGGACACGGCGGACCGGCTGCCGCTGATCCACAAACAGTTCGGCATCGGCCTGTGCAATATTACGAAGTGCTGCACGGAGGTGTGCCCGGAAAGTATCGCCATCACCGACAACGCCATCATTCCGCTCAAGGAGCGGGTGGTGGATCGATTCTACGACCCGGTCAAAAAGCTATTTCGGGTCCTCCGAGGGAGGTAGTCCATGTTCGAGCTCAGGCGCATTTCATCGAAGGCCATTCCCAGGGCGCTACGGAAGGCGGAGCGGTACCGGCTGTTGAACGAGCCGCGCGAGGCCGAGAGCATCTGCCTCGATGTGCTGCTGGTCGACGCCGAGAACCAGGAAGCGATTGTCACGCTGCTGTTGGCGATGACGGACCAGTTCATCGACTCGCCCGGCGGGGAAATGGCCCGCGCCAAGGAGCTCCTGGCCCACCTGCACGGCACGTACGAGCAACACTACTACGCCGGGATCGTCTACGAGCGGTGGGCGCAGGCGCTACTGCGCAAGGCCGCGCCGGTGCACGTGGCCCTGGGGTGGATTCGCGAGGCCATGCGCGCCTACGAGCAAGCGATCGCGGAAAGTGCCCCCGGCAACGACGACGCCATCCTGCGGTGGAACGCGTGCGTTCGCATCTTCCGCCGAGAAGAAGGACGCGAAAGCGAGCACGCCGCCGTGTGCCTGACCTCCGAGCGCGACATGGGGGACGAGATGCCGATGCGGTAGCGTTAGTTAGCCGCGTGTTTCCAGCCCAGCGGGCGTGCGAAATAGCCCCGTAGCCCCGACAGGGGCGGCAGTGTGTAGCCGTGGGCGGCAGCCCACGGGCCGCGGCGCCCAACGATTCCCGCAAGCCCCAACGGGGCGACAGAGCGCGCCGCGCGGGCGCTGACAAGAAGCTAGCCACCGAGGGCGCCGAGCACACCGAGGGGAGATGATTCGTGCACTGGGCACAATCGGTGTGGTGCCCAAACCGTGAGGATCTGAAATCGCAAATCACAGATCCGCAAATCTCTGTGGCCTCGGAGCCCTCGGTGGCCGCGTCCTTGGCTCGATCGGCATCGCGGCAAGACGCGAAAAGACCTCCGGGCTAAACCCGGAGGCTCGCTGTATTGCGTGGCCAATGGCCTAGGCAGAGACAGCAACTTTGATCCTTCGAGCTTCAGGCTTCGGATTTCTTTAGACATTTGACTTTCGACATTCGTCATTCTCCGGTGCAGGAGCCGACTCGGCCACCCAAAGTGGGCAGCCCCGCCCGCGCCGATTGTGGACTCGCCCACGCCGCCGGGGTACATTCCTTCTATTCGGGCCGGTTCGGGCCGAGTGCATGCCCGCAAAAGGATTCCCTTCGCATTAGGAGCATCGCCATGTCGACGCGAATCGCATTGCTCGCCGCCTTGCTTGCCGCCGCCTTGTTTAACTCCAGCCACGCCGCGAGCCTGACCGCGGGCATGCAAAAAGGAACGCCCGATCTGAAGTCCGCCGGACCGATCACCTTCGCCCCCCAAGGCATCTTGCTGTTGGGCGACACGCAGGGGGCCACGATCTACGCCATCGCCACCGGCGACACGTCGAGCGGCAGCCCCAGCCAGCCCATCAACATGGAGAATATCGACCAGAAGATCGCCGGCATGCTGGGCACCACGCCGGCCGACATCCTGGTGAACGACATGGCCGTCAACCCGGAGACCGGGAGCACGTTCCTGACCGTGTCGCGGGGCCGGGGGCCGGACGGCAAGCCGGTGGTCATGCGAATCGACTCGGCCGGCAAGCTGGGCGAGTTCTCGCTCAAGGACGTGATGTACTCGAAGGCGGCTATTCCCGACGCGCCGCAGGACAAGAAGCGGCAAGACGTGACGACCGACCTGCAGTTCGCCGGCGGCCAGGTCATCGTGGCCGGCCTGTCGAATGAGGAATTTTCGTCCAACTTGCGCGTGATTCCCTTCCCATTCGCCGCCGTCGACAAGGGCGCGAGCATCGAAATCTATCACGGCTCGCACGGCCAGTTTGAAACCAAGTCGCCGGTCCGCACCTTCGCCGTGTTCGACATCGCCGGCCAGGCGAACGTGCTGGCGGCCTACACCTGCACGCCGCTCGTGAAGTTCCCCGTCTCGGAGCTTAAGCCGGGCGCCAAGGTGAAGGGCACCACCGTGGCCGAACTGGGCAATCGCAACCGCCCGCTGGACATGGTCGTCTACCAGAAGAACGGCCACGACTACCTGCTCATGTCCAATAGCGCGCGGGGGCTGATGAAGGTCGACATCCGCGAGATCGACACAGCCGCCGGCATCACCGATCGTATCAAGGACAAGGCCGGGCTCCCCTACGAAACGATCGCCGGGTTCGAGAAGGTCGACCAACTGGATCGGTTGGATAAGGACAATGCCCTGCTCCTGGTCCGATCCGATTCCGGCTCGCTGACATTGAAATCGGTCCCGCTGCCGTAGCGCCACATCCTGCGGCGCGCGCCTTGGCGCTTTGTGCGCCTTGGCGCGCGCCGCCGTGCTTCCAATTCGGGGGGGTGAAGCTCCCGCCGAGCCGGCAGCGGCGCGATGCGTCTCGTGGGCCGCGGCTCGGCAGGAGCCTCGCCCTCCCGACGTGTGCGCCCCGTTGATATGCCGCGACGTACGATCGGAGTGAGATGCCATGGGCGCGCGGCTGAGCCTCACACACTGCTTCGTGGCAGCGCTTTTGGTTGCGTCCGCCGCTGGGTGCGCTGGCTCGGCGGGCGATCCCTCTTCGACCCCTGCCGAGGTGGCTGCTGCCCAACAAGCACCGCGCCTCGAACTAGCCCTCGATACGAGCGGCGCGGCGACAAGCGTTGATGTCCTCGGGCTGGCACCGGAAGACCTCGCCGCTTTCCAGAAGCTCAACCAAGAGCAGCGGTCCGCGGCAGTGCGCGTCGTTGTGGCCGGCAGCGGTGCGGCGGACGTCCCGGCGGTCCTCGGTGACGTAGCAGTCGTCGGTGACGCGCTGCGTTTCACGCCGCGGTACCCGTTGGGCCGCGGCTTGCGCTATGGTCTCGTCGTGGCGCGCGATCAGCCCGCACCGGACACAGTAGCCACGTCCGGCGGCGTGTCGCTTGAGTTCACCACGCCCGCGCAGCCGCAAACTGCGGTAACGAACGTCGAGCACGTCTACCCGAGCGCCGCGCGACTACCGGAGAACCAGCTCAAGTTCTACATCCACTTCTCAGGCCCGATGGCCCGCGGTGACGCCTATCGTCATGTGCACCTGCTCGGCGCGGACGGCCGCGAGCTCGAGGCTGTGTTTCTCGAACTGGGTCAGGAGCTATGGGACCCGAGCATGCGCCGCTTCACGCTGCTTCTGGATCCCGGCCGCATCAAGCGCGGGCTGGTCCCGCGCGAAGAGCTCGGACCCGTATTAGAGGCGGGAAAGGACTATACGCTGGTGGTCGACCGCGATTGGCCGGATGCCGCTGGGCAGAAGCTTGCCGGCGACGTCCGCAAGGCGTTCCACGTCCTGCCGGTGGACGAGGCGCCGATCGATCCGGCAGCGTGGGCCATCGAGGCGCCCATGGCCGGCGGCCGCGGCCCGCTAGTCGTGCGGTTCCCGGAGCCGCTCGATCATTCTCTTCTGGAACGGGTTGTTTGGGTTGCCGACGGCGACGGCGAGCGGATCGCCGGCGCGATCGCGATCGGCGACGATGAAACGCGCTGGCAGTTCACGCCCGGCGAACCGTGGCTCGCCGGCGACTATCGACTGGTGGCCGAGGCGGCCCTCGAGGACCTGGCCGGCAACGCGATCGGCCGGGCGTTCGACGTCGACACGTTCGGCCCTGTCTCCAAGCACATCGAGACCGACACGGTTTCGATTCCGTTTTCGGTCACGCCGGCCGAATGATACGGCCGCGGCGCGGCCCCCTTCACTAGCGAAGCGCCAGCGAGGGAACGCTCCGGCCGGTCCCTCGCTGGCGCTTCGGGCTGGTGTGGGTTTTTCCCTCGCTGGCGCCTAAGAAACGCGCCACGGCCGGCCCAGGGCCATTCTGTTTTTCAAAATGGCGAGGCGGGAAAATGGGACTGGCTCCGAGCATAAACAGCGCAAGTCCTTTCAGACCAACGTTGCGTCTCGGTGCCTGTCCCACTTTCCCGCCGGTGCGCCGCCGGCAAGCT
>JACPPG010000091.1 GCA_016191115.1 Planctomycetia bacterium
CACCAACAAGAACTACGCCTTAAGCGCAGCGAGCCTCTACGCCGCCGCCGGCGCCCGCCGCGCCAGCGACGGCCGAGACCTCGGCGCCGACATCACCACCCTCAACACCCTCACCGCCGGCGTCATCCTAGGAACGTAAGAAGCCGCCACGGAGCGGGCCGATCCCACGACCCACTACGTCGCGGTGTAGCCCCAAAAGACGGCTTGTCCGGCGAGATTCCTCAATCCGGGGATTGTCAATATTACCCAATCGACGGAAGCGATTGCGTTGGACAATATCCGGCGAGGAGCCGAAGAATTCTCATAGTTATGTGCCACTAAAACGAATCGGTTCCATCGGCCAAGCAGGTCGAAGAAACGGACCCGGAGTCGTGGGACATGCTTTCGCAGAATCTCGCTCTCCCGGCGTTCCAAGGGGCGCTCGTCGGGAGTTGCGTCCGTGTGGATCGCAAGCGACAACCGAATTCGGCGCGAGACATGGTTCACTAACATATGTTCTGCCTGCGCTGTTTTGTCACTTTGGCAAAGGACGGTCGACGCTGCGCCGAGGTTGGTTGCCGGATCGAGGGACCGGCCGGTGCGTTTGCAGTGTAGGCATGTGGTGTCCGCGGTTGTAGCGGCCGCTCGCGAGGAGTCACGATCGGCCGGACTGAACCGCGGCCACACGTTCCGCCACGCTCTTAAGAACCGCGCCATCCACGCCCAGGTTCTTCTTGTCGGTAGCGCAACGATCCCTTCCAGCGGCATAGAGGCTACGTGGGCTGAGCGCGTAGTCATTGCTCATGTAGGCAAGGAAGCCAATGTTCGCCTCCGTCATCGCGGTCCCAGTCCAGTTACCGGGTGGATAAGGGCCGTCGACACCTTCGCCGAAGATGGCATTGTGGTCAAATTGCGCGTTGACGTGCCAGCCTGTCGTCAATGTAACCAGTGGACTGGGACCGTTCGAGCCAGAAACGGCCCACGAGCCCCGGCTGCCTTGGAAGATGTTGTCGCGAAATACGCTGTGGGTGATCATGCCGTAGACGCCCTCGTGGAAGATCGGGCTGTAAGCGTTCAAGTGCCCGCGGGGGCCACCGACCATCGTGTTGTGCGTGAAACGCAAGTGACTGGCTTTTTGCTCTGATCCGGTTGCAAATTTGTCGCTTGTGGCAAAAGACAATAGTAACCCCAATCCCGCGTTTTCCCCTTCAGTCCACCGGCCGACATTGCAGGCAAGGTTGTCGTGGAACCATACGCGCATCAGCGGTTGCGTTTTCCACAAGTCGTCGGCATTCGACAAGCGCAGCACGGTTCCCACGCTTTCCATCATGCAACGGCGGATTTCCACGTCGGCGACGCATACTGTTCCGTGCTCATCGCCACCGCCATTGCGCGGAGTGAGCACGAGAGCGTCTCCCTTGTGGCCGGCGGAGCGGCGGTTTGCCCACGAGTTTTGAAACACACATTCTTCGATAAGAACGCGCTTGGCATTCTTCAACTCGACGAGGTTCTTGATGGCTCGCAGCCATCCGTCGTAACTTGGGTCGTGGTCGTTCCAGGAGAGTGGTTTGTAGAAATAGTCGTTACGAAAGACGAAATCAGAGGGAGCAACGCCGAAGCGCGACGCCGTGCCGCCCGCCAGGAAATTCTCACCGGAGGCAACGAGGGTGCAGTTTTGCACAAGGTATCGGCTGCCGCCCATCCAGGTGACGATGGCATTAGCGTCGGCGGTCGTGTCATCCTGAAACTTATCGATCACGGAGTCGAGCACCGCCATGCCAACGGCATTCATCGAGATGCCCCAATTGTCGCGCTCTTTCCCGCCGCGCGCGCGGACGATGCAGCGGTCCAGAATGATGTCTTTCGGCAATTGCGCCGGCTGACTCGCGGCGTTGTTAAGATCGATTCCCTTGTAGCCGGTAGCGAAGATGCCGTATTGCGTTTCCCCAGCGGTCCGCCCGGACAGGAAGCGAATGCCGACGAAGCGGTAGTGGCTTGCGGAGAAGTCGATACCGGCGGCGATTCCCCCTTCGGCCGGCCCTTTCAACGTCGCCATGTTCGGAATGTCGGCGTCGCTAATTCGTTTTCCCGGTGTTGGGAGGTTGACTGCGCGACTACTGACGATATAGACCCAATCGTCGCCCGGCCCTAGATCGGGGAAACCGAAGCTACCTTGATAGGCGGCGCCGGCCGCCAATTGGATCACGTCGCCGCGCCGCAGGACATGGCCGTTCAATGCGCCTCCGGTCAGAAGCGCCGTCAGCTCGCTGGCATTCTTCGGCTCATGGACGAAACCGTTTGGAAGCGCATACGCCGGCGGGCTGTACTCGGTCGGCGGCGCCGGCGCGCCGCTCTTGTCGTGTTGCACCGCTGACATAACCAGCCATGCAACCAAGAGGAAAGTACTAGTCATTTCGACCCCGTGTCATGGAACCCAATGGAACAAGCATGCAAGCACGGACGGCGGCAACTGCAGGAGAACTGCAAAGTCCGGGGTCTGGCGGTCAGGCACATTTTTCGGCCGAAGGTCCTTCGGAAGAATTGAGACCGCATGTGCCGAAAAATAAGCCAGACGCCGGACTTTGCAGTTCTCCTGGGCGGCAACTGCCGTCGGGCCGCACGTTGGCAATCGGAACGGACTTTCCGGCCGTCCGCCAGTGTACGGGAGGAATCGCCGGGAACCAATCCGGCGCATGCCGCGTCGTCCGGCAGGCGGCGGCAGCGCGCCGCTCTTCGCGCGTTTCGCGGCGCTCGCGGCCAGGACGGAGGGGACGTACAATCGTCACTATCGTCGATAGCTCAATCCAGGATTCAAGCGAGCATGGGCGTAATCGGAGGGCAACTTGGCTACCGGCTCCTACGCCGCCTGAGTCCGGGACAGGGATTCGTCGGCGACGGTGAGGTGCTGTATGAAACGAAGAGCAAGCTGGACGTGTTTTTCGGCGATGCCATTCTGCCCGACCTTGTCGACAAGGTGGCGCTCGACTTTGGCTGCGGCGAAGGACGCGAGGTCGTGGAGATCGCCCAGCGGGGAGCGCGCCAGGTCATCGGGCTCGACATTCGACAGCGCATGCTCAATGTCGCTTCGGAATGGGCCCGTCGGCAGGGGGTGAGTGACAAGTGCATTTTCTGCCAACAGACGAGGGCGAGGGCTGACACCATCGTGTCGTGCGACGCCTTCGAGCACTTCGATGACGCGGCGGCCATCCTGAGAATCATGGCCGGACTGCTCCTCCCTGGGGGGAGCGTGTGGATCACGTTCGGGCCGCCCTGGTTGCACCCGCGGGGGGGGCACTTGTTTTCCGTCTTCCCCTGGTCGCACCTGGTGTTCACGGAACGGGCGCTCATGCGATGGCGCAGCGACTTCAAAGAGGATGGCGCCGCGCACTTCAACGAGGTGGAAGGGGGACTCAACCAGATGACGGTCCGGCGGTTCGAGCGGATCGTGGCGGCAAGCCCGTTTCGCTTCGACTGGTTGAAGCTCATACCGATTCGCAAGGCGCGACGGCTACACAACCGGCTGACGCGGGAGTTCTTCACTTCGAGCGTCACCTGCCGGCTGGTGCTAAAGGTCTAGCAGCCTGGGGAAGCATACCAGGATGGTATTCCTCGCCAAGCTCGCAGCAAAGCTGCTCACGGCTCGCAAAATCGCGACTTGCATCGCGATTTTGGGATCGCATCCTGCGATCCACGCAGGCCGCGAAATACTTCCCCAGCCTGCTAGCGTACGCCGGCGGGCGATGAAAGCCGGCTACAAAAGTCCGCGGCCAGCGGTCAAACGAAGTCTGCCGTGGTGCAGATGCCACCATCTGGTGAAGAACAGAAACCACCAAAGCTGACTCTGTCGATCCCTGGTGCACGCCCAGTGCTCCCGGGCCAGCAGCCGCAGCTCTTCGATGTTGAAGAAGCCTGTTTCGCGGATGGCCTTGTCGTTGAGCGCATCGGTCAACGCGGGCCGCAGCTCGTTTTGCAGCCACAAGTCGAGGGGGATACTGAACCCTTGCTTGCGAGGTTCGAGCACCGCGGAAGGCAGGTCATTCGCGAAAGCGCGCCGCAGCATGTATTTTCGCAGTCGTCCACGGATTTTCCAATCATGCGGCAAGCGTGCCGAAAGCTCGACGATGCGATGATCCAGAAACGGGGCTCTCACTTCGAGCGAATTCGCCATGCTCATCCGGTCGACTTTTGTGAGGATATCGTCCGGGAGGTAGTAGTGCATGTCAAAGGAGGTGTAGGGGAGCAGAGGATCGTCGCCGGAGGCGCGTTCAAAGGCCGGTCGGACCTGCCCGATCGTGGAAATATCGCCCAAGGTGGCAAGCAAGTCAGGGCTGAGGAACTCGCGGGCTTCGAGCTCCTGCGTGCCCACGGCGAAGAACTCGTCCTGGGACATTCCCAAGCTGCGGAACAACCGACGTCCTCGAGCCGAGCGAGGAAGACAGGCGTGAACCGCGCGGCCGCAAGAGCCGAGCACGCTTCGCGCGGCGGATGGCAGGCGCCATCGGCCAAGGATGCGCGAGTATCGATCGTACCCGCCGAAGCACTCGTCGCCGCCGTCGCCGGCCAGGGCCACGGTAACGTGCTCCCGCGTGAGCTTCGAGACGTAGTACGTCGGAACGGCCGAGGCGTCGCCGAACGGTTCGTCAAAATGAGCCGCCAAATCGTCAAGGACGTCGAGCGCGGATGGCCGGATCGTGAGCTCGTGGTGGTCGGTATCGTATCGCTCCGCCACCGCGCGCGCATATTTCTTTTCGCTGTACTGCTCTTCATCGAACGTGATGTGGAAGGTCTTCACCTTCTGGGAGCTGTGTTTCGCCATCAGGGCGACGATAATGCTCGAGTCGAGGCCGCCGCTCAAGAATGCCCCTAAGGGCACGTCGCTGACCATGTGCGAACGCACGGAATCGGTGAGCAGATCGCGAAGCCTGACTTGCGCTTCGTGCCAGGTCAGCCCGACGTCGATTCGGAAATCGAGGGTCCAGTATCGGTCCAGCGCGATGCGATCCTCGTGCACGACGAGCCTTTCGCCGGGCGCGAGCTGTCGGACGTCGGCGTAAATGGAATGCGGGTGCGGAATATAGCCGAGCGAGAAGTAATAGAGGACCGCCTCGGGATTGATGTCGAGCGGAACGTCTTGCACGCGAAAGAGGCACTTCAACTCGGAGCCGAACACAAGCCCGTCGGGAAGCCATGCGTAGTACAGGGGCTTCTGGCCCAAGCGATCGCGAACGAGAACCAGCCGCTGGACGCGACGATCCCACAGCGCGATGGCGAACATCCCGTTAAGGTGCCGCACAAAATCCAGGCCGTGCTCTTGGTAAAGATGCAGAATCACTTCGGTGTCCGAGGATGTTCGGAATGTGTGCCCGCGCGCCGTAAGATCGCGCCGCAACTCTTGGAAGTTATATATCTCCCCATTGAAGACGGTGACGAGATTGCGGTCTTCGCTGAACATGGGCTGCGCGCCGGTCTCCAAATCGATGATGCTCAAGCGGCGCATGCCTAGGCCCACATACCCATCCACGAAGACGCCTTGGTCGTCCGGTCCGCGGTGGACGATCGTTTGCGCCATGCTCGCGACGACGTCCGGCGCGGCCGGCCTGCCGGTTCGGCTGTAACAAATGCCGCAAATACCGCACATGCGAAGGGGCTCTAAACCTAGGTCTAGACCGCGCCGACGGTAGCCGGCCGCTGGGTGTAACCGAAGCGATCGTTCAGTTCGCCGGCGACGCGCAGCGCGACATCCTGGTCCTTGCTGCCCAGCTCTGTCCGCCATCGCTCGTTCAACGCGACCTTAATGGTTCCGGCAAGACGCATTTCGTTGCCCAGAATGTGATGCCGGCTTGCGTCGAGTGTCTCCGGCACGTCCGCCGGTTGAACGCCAAGGAATGCGAACAACCGCGCCATCCAGACCCCTCGTTCGCAGCAAAGATCCTCGTAGCGAAGTTGGAAAACGCTATTCGTGGGCAGTACGGCCAGCAGTTGATCCGCCGCCGAATGATACCGTTTCCACACGGTCGCCGCCTCGCGTGCGTCGGCCTCTCTCTTTTGCATGGAAGAGTTGACAAAGGCCCTGACGTCGCGCACCATCCTGACGACGCGGATATTCATCCGGTCCGATTGTGACAGGTGAAAAAGCCGCATGAGAGATTTCGTGGCGTCAAAAAACACCCGCGTGTGAGTGCATTCAAGGATGGCCTGCATGAAGGTGATGCTCGCGGCAGTCGCTCGTTGCACCTTTCGTCGATGAACCGGCAGGGTGGATCTCATGAACCGGTGCAAGTGTTGGATCCATGGACGATCCGAGTACACGCTGAGCACTCGGTTGGCTATCGGATGCATATAGCGGTAGTCGTGAAGCCAGTTGTCGAACGACAGAGGAATGCCGCGCTCCTGGACGCTGTTCACGACCTGATTCCAGAACGGACACGCGACAAGGGCCCGCCCGCAGGAACAAGGATATCGATCGACACCCATCCGTCGACTTTTCGGTGTTAGCGCAACCTCCCCAACGCTGGCGACATCGGGATTCATGTCGACAAGGAAGCTGAGCAGCGTTGAGCCGCTGTAACTCGTTCCAACGAGGTAAGCAACCGGGATTGTGCTTAAGGCGGCCGGCGGGCTCCTTAGTCCCTCCTGTCCATGGCGCAGCGCGTCGGCATGTGTCAGCATGGATCGAACTCAGGCCCCCTGACAAAGGGGCGAACAGGGTAGCGGCCTTTGGGAACCACCGGGGTGGTTTGTGCCTTGGATTTCGGCGGAACCTCATGTTACACCGTAGGTAGCGCGCGTACTCATCCGCAAGATACAGTCGACTAGTCTTACGACAATGTAATCTCATGAAGCCGGGGGGGGTCTCATGTAACAGCGAAATCGTTCTTAACGTGCGACCGCGGCCATGTCGGCGTGCTGTTCCGGCGGCTGCCGCGCCGCACAAGTATCAAGAATCGAAGCTAGGTCGCCCGTCAGTTCGCGGCCGTTGAACTGGCACATTGCCTCCCGCCATCCGGTTCCCAGGTATTCCGCCGGTGTGTCAGCGAGCATGCGGACGGCCCGGGCAATGGCGTCGTCGTCCTCGGGCCGGACAACCTCGCCCAATCGGTACTGCTCGACGATGAGTGCCGTTGCCCCGCCTTGTTCCGCCAGCGCTAGCATCGGCCTGCGAAACGGCAGCATCTCGAACAGTTTGGCCGGGATCTGAAGGCTAGTGCCAGGTTGACAAATGACAAAGATATCGGCCGCGGCCATACGCCGAATCGTATCGACGTGGGATAACTTTCCGTGCAGGACGACGCGGTCTTGTACTGCCAGTTGCTCAGCAAATTGGCAAATGCGGTGACGCTGTTCGACGGAGCCGACCTGGTCCAAAACGACCGAAAAGCCGGCACGCGATAGCCGCCCGATGGCGATAATCAGGGGCAACAAATCGCGCCGGCCGTAGACCGAGCCGGGATGGCACAACCGCACGACGCGGTCCGCGCCGCGTTTTTCCATCGCGCGAAGCTGCTCGACTCGCTGCGCGAGCGCGGGATCGTAGCCGTTGGGAAGCACGACAAACTTATCCGGGCGCATGCCAGGATATGCCGCCACGAATTCGCTTTGAAGATCGGACGTGTTGAGAATCACGCGGTCGGCGCGGCTAACGCACCGGTGTTCCAAATGCCGGTCGATGCCGTGGCGGATCGCGCTAGCGCGATATTTCTCCCATTGCGTTCGAGACCAAGGATCGCGGAAGTCGAGCACGAGCGGAAGGCCGGTGAGGCGCTTCACAGCCAGACCGACCAGGTGGCTCGTGTGCGGCGGCCCACTAGAGAAAATCACGTTGGGCTTGTGCTCGCGCACGAGCGACATCGCACCACGCAACGCCGGGAAAAGCCAGCCGACTTCCGAGTCGGGCAGGGCCAAATGCTCAACGAGGGCGCGTAGCTTTGTACCAGCCCGCGCGACCAGCCCCGTGCGGGCCGGCGGGCCGGCCTCCGCCTCGCATGGCGTCGTTGCATCGGCCGGACGTCGCCCGGCGGGGCCGTACGATAGGACCCGTTTGGCGAATTTGATGGTGGACTCGATCGGTCGAAGGACGCGGCTTCGGCGGATGACTATTCCGTCGGAGAATTCGCCAAGACTCTGGTCAATCGAGTCGCTTTCAACGCTGGCCGTGTCGACGGTAAGCACGAGCGGCTGCCAACCGAATTCCGGCAGGTAGCGAGCGAAGCGGCTCATGCGAAACGACCCGGATGCCGCCAGGGGCGGAAAGGGGTGCGCCAGCATGAGCACCTTTCGACTAACCCCACTCATTGGCCTACGGCACTCATCCGTTCCGAGGATGTTCGCAGCTACTTCTGATTGACCGCACAGCGAGCGACGCTACGCCGGCGTCCCCGCCTTTTCATAGACGCCGAGCAGGTTGTTCTCGGGATATCGAAGCCGTACCTTCCGGAGGACCCACCAAAGGGACAGTTCCAGGAAGCAGGAAGCGCGAAAGCGCTGGAACGTGCTGCAGTTATCGAGATAGGAAAAGGCGATCTCCGCAAAACCAGCGTCTTCAAACAGGGTGCGCAGCTGCCTTCTGGTGTTCATCTTGTAGACCGTGGGAAAGACGTCCTCTTGTTTGGTGCCCCATAGGAAGTGCGTGATGGGTTGATGGAGAGAAAACGGGATAATCGAGGCGGCAACAGAAACGGGCGACCAACGATTGGGCGTGAAAATCACAACCGTACCCCCGGTCGTCATAAGGCGGGAGAGCGACTCGACGGCTGGCTTTGGGTTTTCGATGTGCTCCGCAACCATTCGCAACGTGACCACGTCGAACTTGCGATCGCTTTCATATTCATCAATGCGGCACTTGACTGCCTCGTACACGTACGGGTTGCTGGCGATGTTGTCGCTGGGATCCACACCGACGAGCAAGCCGCAGCGTCGCGAGAGGGCTTCGCTAAGGCGCTTATTGTCCGGGAAAATAGCCTTGCCACCACCGACGTCAAGCCATGAGCATCCCTCGGTAACGAGCTTGTCGACCGTCGCCTCGTACCAGGCCTCGCTGCCGAAGTAACCAAATCGATGCATCATTCGCACGCGCCATCCGTGCTTTCGGACGTCGCCATAGAGATCGTCGGAGTGCTTCTCCATATCTTGACGCGTCGGCAGGACATTGGTCTTGCGCATTTCACCTCGACGTGTTGTGGAGAGCGACGTCGGGACGTGTTTCAGCCTCCAACCATCGGACGATAGTCGTTGCGAAGGATCTGGCCAAAAGGCAGTACGCTGGAATCCAGTACAGAAGTGAAAAGTCTTGATAGTCACCGGAAATGGCAAGGAACATCAGGAGGAGGACGGATTGTCGACAGGCGACGGCTAGTCCTGCCAACAGGTCGAGCATCGGGTCCGGAACGAGTTTCGCAAGCCGATTGGTTCGCCGCGCATTGACGAAGATGCCGGCGATGAAGAAGAGGAATGCCGCCGCGCCGATCAGACCCGTCTCAGCCAGAACGGCGGCATACGTGTCGTGCGCAACGAGGTAGCCGCCGTCGAGGTAGAGCTTGCGGTAGTACACGAAGTTGCCTAGTCCCACGCCCGTTGCTGGAAAGCGACGGAACATCTCCATACCGAGGTCGAAGCCTAGTTTCCGCCCCTCCGCGGACAGCACGGCGCTTTCGTCGCCGAGATTGCCCTCGATGGGCGCCCATAGGGTTTCCAACCGATGCCGATTTGACTCGGGCATCAATATCCAGATCGCTCCCAGCAACACCATACCGATCGCAAGGCTGGCTATGACGCGCGACGGCTTTCGATTGCCGAGCGCTATGAGCAACACAAAGCCACCGAACGCAACCATTCCCGTACGGCTGTTGGTCAAGATGATCGAGGACACGGTAGCCGCGAAGAACACGACCAGCGCCCTGGTGAACGCTTTGCGCCAAAACCTTGGCCAGGTCTGCGTGAACGCTCCGCGCGCCTTCCAGAGAAACAGCAAAAAAGGGAGGGACATGACGGCCAGGGCCGACAGGGCATTCGGATGCTGATATCGGCCGTTGTCCCCCTGAAGCCGGAAGACGCCCATCGTGGACTGCTGCCCTCCAAAGAAGAAATACTCCACTTCCGACTTGGCGAGGAATAGTCCCGTCGATACGACAAAGCAAGCGACGATGAACAGAAGTTGATAGGGGGTATGGATGGCGGATACGAGCGTGAAGTAGAACGCAAACACTGTAAGGTACGTGTACAGCATTTCCCATGAGGTCGATCGGTCGAAGGCAAGAGCCGACGACAGCGTCAATGCCAAGAGCCAGACGATTAACCCGGTGGTCTGCATTGAGGGCAGGATGCGGAATTGGCCGGAGAAGCACAGAACGATCAAGGCAAGCGTCGAATAGGCCAACTCGAAACGCAAGTCGGCCATCCAGGGAAACATTTTTTCCCACGGCCGAATGATCAACAGCGCCGTCCAGAACGCCACGACCCAAATCAGGCGCGAGCGCGGCCACATGCCGCCCTTCAAATCGTCGGTCCACCAGGAGGTAGTCGTCACAGCCGTCGACATGTCACGCCCATTTACCAGCCGATCCCATGATAGTTCGTCGATAGCCCTCGCAGGTCCTTCGTGATCCGCACGAGGTCCACGACCTGCTTGTCCGCGGGCATGCGGGCCACGATGTCGCGGAACGCGGGGTTGGCGTTCCCCACCACGATTGTCTCGCTGTCCGCGACGACCCTCTCGGCCGAGTCGTCCAGCATGGCGCTGATATGCGGGAGCTTTTGCTCCAGGTATGCCTTGTTGGAGCCCACCAGTTGGGACAGACGGACGTGCTCGTCGTAGATTCTGACGGTGTAGCCGCGACCGCAGAGCGTCTCGGCCAGGGTTACCAGCGGCGATTCGCGGAGATCGTCGGTGCCGGCCTTGAACGACAGCCCGAGCATGCCCACTTTCCGCCGTCCGAGCCGTTCCACCATCTCGACTCCCAGCTCGACTTGCGTGCGGTTCGAGTTCAGCACGGCACGAAACAATTCCAGGTCCACGTCGACCATCTTGGCCTTGTAGAGAATGGCGCGCAGGTCCTTCGGCAGGCAAGAGCCGCCAAACGCATAGCCTGGTTTAAGGTAATAGCTGGAAAGATTCTGCTTCTTGTCCTTGCAAAAGATCTCCATCAGGCGGTGCGAATCGACGCCCGTCGCGCGGCAGAGGCGACCCACCTCGTTGGCAAAGGCCACTTTCAAGGCGTGGAAGCAGTTGTTCACGTATTTGACCGTCTCCGCCAGCGCAATCCCGGTGGCGATGAATTCCGCGTCCAGCCAACTATAGAGCGACCGCAGTAGCCGCGCATCCGCGTCGTCTTGAACACCGACGATCGTAAACGGCGGGCTGTCGAAGTCCGCCACGGCGCTTCCCTCGCGGAGGAACTCCGGGTTGAAGCACAGGCCGAAATCCGGGCCGGCCCGCAGGCCGGAACGATTCTCCAGGATCGGGCGGACGACGTCCCAGGTTGTGCCCGGCAGCACCGTGCTCCGCACGACGACCGTGTGCCGTCGCTTCTTCGCGGCTAGCGCGGTCCCCAATTGCTCGGCCACGCGGCATACGTACTGCAGGTCGAGGTCCCCGTTCGCTTTCGAGGGCGTGCCCACGCAGACGAGCGAGACGTCCGTTCGCGCCACGGCGTCGGCGACGTCGGTCGTCGCGCACAACTGACCAGAGGCGTTTGCCTTGGCGACGATTTCCGCCAATCGCGGTTCGACCACCGGCGACTGGCCTTGATTGATCCAATTCACCTTCGCGGCATCGACGTCCACGCCGACTACGTGCGCTCCGCGGTCAGCCAGACACGCCGCGGAAACGCTGCCCACGTAACCCAACCCAAGTATGGAGATCTTCATGATGCGCGTCGTGTTGGCGTTACGGTTTCAATTCAGGCCGGGTTTGAAGCGAGAGCGTCCGACATTGCTCGTAGAATTTCCGGCTGACGCTTTGCCAACCGTGGTTCTGGGCGACGAAGCGGAACGCCTCCTCCGCCATTTCGTGTTTCCGCGGCGGGTTCTCCAGCAACGATACGACGCTGTCGGCGAAGGCTTCGGCGGCGTCGGCCAACAGAATATGCCGTCCATTTTCGACCGGCAAACCTTCCGCGCCGATCGTGGTCGAGACGGCCGGACGACCGGCGGCCATTCCCTCGAAAATCTTCAGCCGCGTGCCGCTGCCGATCCGCAGCGGCACGACGAACACGTCCGCGGCGGCCAGATGCGGCCGCACGTCGGGCACGTCGGCGTGAACGTGAATCGAACTATCGCTTGCCGCCAGCTTGTCGATCGACGCGACCGGCCGCCGTCCCACGACGTCCAGGCTCGTCGCCGGATGGCGCGATTTGATCCGCGGGTAGACCTCGCGCACGAACCAGTGCAAGCCGTCGATATTCGGCATCCAGTCCAGCGAACCCAAGAACAGCAATCGCCCCGGAACCGGCGCCGCGCCGCGCAACGTCTCGAAATAGTCGACGTCCACGCCGGTGTCGATCACATCGACCGGCGTCCGCACGCCGAGGTCGCGACGAAAGACGTCCCGGTCTTGCGGGGAGACGGCCAGCACCAGGTCGAACCGGTTGCACGCGGCACGCTCGAAACGGCGCAGCCGCGCCTGCTCGTACCAGAAGTACGCCCTCTTCAACGGATTGCTTTCATTCTCGAAGTACCGCCGCCAGATGACGCTTTCCACGTTGTGCTGAAAGAGCACCTTGGGCCACGGAAGCGACCAATCGACATTGCCGCTCATTTCCAGAAAATCGCACACCACGACGGTGTCCTGGTCGTGCGTCGCGCTTCCATTTTGGGCACCGCATAGCCCTCTTTGGCAGTCGCGAATCTCCCGCGAGGCGTATTTCTGCACGACAAACGGTTTCGTGGAAAACGCGCGCGCAAGCACTTTGGCGTAGAACGCCGCGCCGGCCTTGCGCTCTTCCTCGCGCGGGAACGTCACGATGCGGGACGCCCAGGGCGTGGCCTTCGGCTGGCCGTTCGCCTCGCGCGGCGTGCAAACCGAAACGTACGTGACGTCGCACCACTGCCGCAGGTTCTTCAGAAGATGATACGTGCGCAGCTTTCCACCTGTGTCCGGCGGATCGACGTAGTCCGACTTCAGCCACAGTATGTGCATGCGCGGACCTCGGCGGCGTCGCCGAAAACGGCCTCTGGCTCTCGACCTTCGATGAATACGCGCAACCAAATCTCGAAATTGGCCAGCGACCAGATCTGTTCCTGTAGATTGCCGCGTCCGCTGCGGTGGCGATCGAGCATCTCGACGACAAACGCCCGATCCACGTACTCCGTGCACAGCGTATGCTCGCTGGCCAGCAGTTTCTCGATAAGCGGGTAGTAGCCGC
This sequence comes from Planctomycetia bacterium, assembly GCA_016191115.1. Lineage (GTDB taxonomy): Bacteria > Planctomycetota > Planctomycetia > Pirellulales > JACPPG01 > JACPPG01. The sequence goes on from JACPPG010000091.1 coordinate 13,338, forward strand.
CATGGAACCATTCCTTGATCGGCGTCGGGAACCCTCTCTTCCCACGGCGAACGATCGCGGGCGGAAGCATTGGCCCCATCGCCTCGCGCATCAGCCGCTTCGTCTGAAAACGGCGCAACTTGTATGCGGTCGGCATCCGGCAGACGAGCTCCACCAGCGGGTGATCGAGGAAGGGAACCCGCGATTCGATGGACGCCGCCATCGACATCTGGTCCTGCTTCATCAACAGCTCGACCAGGTACGTCTTCATGTCGGCGTACAAGACGCGATCGAGCAGTTCCGCGGCATCGCTCGAAGCCAACATGGCCATGAAGGGGGCATAGACCGTGTCGATGGCCGCGCCACGATATTCCGGCCGCAACGCCCGCGCCAGCGCCGGCCGTGGGAACGACGCATAGTTGTCCAGGTACAACGTCTGCACGTCGGGCTGCAGGTAGAGCGAAGTTCGCACGGCTTTCCGTTTCGCCACGGACCGGTCCGGCAGACGATCGATCATCCAGTGCGCGGCGGCGCGTGCGGCGCCCGGCAAGAGGCGCCCCATCCGCAGATTCATGAGCGTCTGATAGTATCGCTCGTAGCCGGCCAGCAGCTCGTCGGCCCCTTCGCCGGTGAGCACCACTTTGACGTGCTCGGCGGCCAGCCGGGAGACGAAGTACAGCGGAATCGACGAAGGATGCGCAATCGGCTCGTCTTCGTGGTAGAGCATCCGCGGCCAGGCCGCGAACCATTCGTCGGGCGAGACAACCACCTCGCGATGATCGGAGCCGATGTGCCTGGCGACCAATTGCGCGTAGTTGAGCTCGCTGTAGCCCGGCTCGTGGAACGCCACGGAGAACGTCTTGACCGGCTCGTCCATCATCGTGCTCATCAGCACGGCGATGATCGAGCTGTCGATGCCGCCGGACAGGAAGACGCCCAGCGGCACGTCGGAAAGCAGGTGCGATCGCACGGCGTCCGAGAGGCTGGCGCGAAACGCGTCTGCCGCGGCTGCGAACGACAGGTCCAATGGCTTGGGATTATACGAGAGGTCCCAGTACTGGCGCGCGATAATGCGACCGTCGGCCACGGTCAACGTGTGGCCCGGCAACAGCTTCTTGATGCCGCGAAACAGGGTCTGTTCATCAAGCGTGTACTTCACCGCCAATTGGACCGGCAGCCGCTCCGTGTTTACTTCCGCCGCGATCGCCGGATGAGCCAACAGCGCCTTGATCTCCGAGGCGAAGGCAAACAACGTCGGCGACGAATAGTAGTAAAGCGGCTTGATGCCCAATCGGTCGCGAGCCAGGAACAACTGGTTTTTCGCGGCGTCGAATATGGCCAGCGCGAACATGCCGCGGAAGTGCTCGACGCAGGCGTGGCCCCACTCGTCATAGGCCGCCAGAATCGTTTCCGTGTCGGACGTCGTGCGATAGGCGTTGGGCGAAACGGGCAGTCGCGGGCGGATCTCCAGGTGATTGTAGATCTCGCCGTTGTAGACCATGGTCGTTGACGAGGCATGCCCGGACATCGGCTGCCGCCCGCGGGCCGGATCGAGAATGGCCAGCCGCCGGTGTCCCAATGCCACGGCCCCTTCGACGAACTCGCCGTGGTCGTCGGGACCGCGGTGGTGCAGAGTCTCGTTCATGGGCCGGAGCACGTCGGCCGAGGCGGGCGAGCCGTCCAGGTTGATGAAGCCGCAAATCCCGCACATTACAGCACCGCCTGCTGCGCTGCGCGATCCGCGCCCGCGGTTGCTCTTGGACGAGCCGTTACCACGAATTGTCCCGTGCTCTGAACGGAAATCGCAAGCGGTCCCACTTTCGAGAACGCGGTCACCACGCATCCTGCGCTGGCGTTCGATACGTCCATGACCAGGCGCTGCGTCTGATGCAGAACGCCATACGCCGGCGAGTACGGGCCCGCGGAGACTGAGAGTTCACAGCCGCCAATCTCTCCCGGCGCGCTCGCGTGACTATCGTTGTCGTCGCGCACCGTCGTTTGGTCGCGGCTGGTCGCGCGCGACGCGATAGTCACATCGGCATCCGCAGCCAATCGGCACATGAGGAAGTGGTAGTGGCGCCCCTTGCCGTCCCGCATCGTTCCACGCCAGATCGGTCCGCACACTTCCCCGCCGCTTTCCCAAAGCACTTGCAGACCGGGATCGAGCGTCCAGGCGAGGCGCGCGGTCACCGGGTTCGCCGTGTTCCACGTGTCAACGACGAGGGCGACACAGTCGTCGATCTCCACGCTCCGCGCGACGCGTGCGGAAAAGCCCAATGCCGGCTGAAAACCGTCGTGGAAGCCCGCACACTGAAAGCTGCTTTCGGTGTGCCGGACCTCGGTCAGGGTTGCCTCCGTTTTTCGCTGCCAATGGAACCAGTCGTCGGCCGCCGACGGTTCGCAGCCGGCGAGCGTGAGCACGTTCTTGCTCAGAGCCCCGCGGAATGAATCGCGAATGGCGCGGCTCCGCGTGTATGCTCCCGTGCCACAATCGACGATCACCGGCTGACCGGCCAGATAGAGGATGAGCGACGTCTGAGCGTCATGGCTGTGACCGCAATCCATGTAGCCGAACGGACCGCAGCGGAATAGCGCGTAGTCGCCCTCCGCATTGCGATACGTGACAATGCCCGAGTCGTAGCGCTGCTGGTTGCGCGGCGCGTCTACTGCCATGTGCGACGGCCCGGCCGATACGGACAAGCCTTGCTGTCCGGCAGACCGCGCGTAGCCGTCGGTCGCCGCTTCGCACGGCTTCTCGCAAGCCGTGGCAGGCGCCATCCACACGTGATATCCATTGCCGCGGTCGGGAACGCGAGGGAGCGGCAAATCAGGCCACAATGCGCGCGCAGCTTGCAGAGTCGGCGCTGCGTCGAGCGGATCAACGTTGAACCAGTCGAGCCGCCCGCTGTCGCAGTCGTTCAGCGGCGGCAGAATGCCGTCGGCGGCGACCAACTCCCCCAGTCGCGCGGCGGCCTGTTGCGCCGCCATCGCGACGGCCGGGGGCAGCCCGAAACCGGTTTGCCGCGCGATGAGCACGGCCTGTACGTAGAAGTCGGTGGCATACAGATGGTAGCAAGTGGAGAGTTCGCGATGTGTGCCGTCGCGGTGGAATTGCCGGGTCGCCTCTTGGGCCAGAATCGCTGCTCCCACGTGCCGCCACCGCGGCGACTCCTTGAATTCCGGGACGAGCGACCCGCAGCCGAATAGCGCGAATCCTTCGCCCAGCAAGTGGGTATTCGGTGCGAAGTAGTACGACAGGTTGTTCTCGACGTGCCGGCAGCTCGTCCAGATTCCTTGAATCAACCGGGCAAAAGCATCGTCCGCGACACCCGCATCGCGAAATAGCTCCAGGGCCCAAACCCAGGCGTATGCTCGCAGCCCCATCTCGAGCGCGGAGCAATAGTTGATGCCGAGTGGGTAGGGATTCTTCTCGAACCAGTCCAAGGTGAGCTCGGAGAATTTTTCGGAGTACGAGGGCTTGCCGGTGATCGAGTGTACCGCCCCGAGCCACCACGCCCACGCAAAGCGATTGGGTTCCCACACGAGCTTGCTGTCGCCGACCCGGGCACAATCCAGATACCGGATTCGGCCGTAGAATTCTGGCGGCGAGGCCATCACCGAGATCTGGTCTCGGCGCCAGCGGTCGTCGCCCCGAAAGGGCACCGGGCCGTGGCCGAGGATAAACATCTCGTCGTTTAGAATGCGATCGGCGCGCTCGAGGAGTGCGGCGGCGGCGGCCGGGTGGGCGTCGAAATGGTGGCAGATGCGCCGTCTCCGATCCTCGCGACCAAACCAGGACGAGCTGCGCTGGCGGACCCAGCTCGTCAGCGCGTCGGCTTGAATTCCTAGCGATCGCAAATGTCCGTCGCCGCGAAAGATAGCCCGCCCTCGCTCCGCGCACAGCGCATTGACGCGCGAGAAAACGATCTGCCGGCCGCGAACGCGCAGCTCGTGGGGCGACGCCTCGGCCGCGCGGAGGATGGCGCGCATCAGATTCACGGGGCCTCGTCTCCCTTGCACGAGCCGACCAACTGCGCCGACTTCGCGGCGCGCGCCCGAACGGGCACGGCGGCGTCGCCACGATACAGGGCCTTCCACAGCGGCGCCACCGCCTCCCACGTATACCGGCGGACGCTCTCACGGCCCGCCCCGGAGAGACGCGCCACCTGCGCGGGATTGGCAGCGAGCTCCAGAATGCGTGCCGCGGCCGCTTCGTGATCGTCGATCGCGACGATGTGCCCGGTTAGCCCATCGGCGATCATTTCCGGAATACCGCCGGGACCGGTCGAGACGATTGTCAGCCCGGCCGCCAAGCCTTCCAGTAGCGAGACTGGCATGTTGTCGATGGAAGACGTGTTCAAGATCACATCGTGCTCGTCGTACACGCGCGGGATCTGCTCTCGCTGGACGCTCCCGGTGAATGTGACTCCTTGCAGCCCGATCTCCTTCACCATCGACTCAAGTTCTTGCCGCTGCGATCCCTCGCCGAGGATCGTCATCCGGGCTTTCGGGCGCTCCTGCTGCACGATCTGGAATGCGCGCAGCGCGCACGGGATGTTGTACAGCGGCTCCAATGCGCGCGGAACAAGGACCAGAGGGACGATCGCGCTCCGCCGGCGGTGGATCATCGCGGCCAGGTCCACGTGGTTGGGGATGACGGCGACCGCGAACCCAAACGCTCGGAAGACTCCGGCAAGATACTCCGACTGCACCAGCAGGCAGTCGGCGAGTCCCATCAGCCACCTGGTGAATCGGCCGGACCGCCGAAGGTGATCGGCCGCCTCGCCGGAGTGATAGTTCAAGATCACGCGCTTGCGGAAGAGGCGGCCGATGAAAATCGCGGGGGCCGGAGAGATCAGAAACGACCAATAGGACGCAGAGAACACGTGGATCACGTCATGCCGCGGCACGGTCCGCATGAGGGACAAGACGTAAAAGAACGATCGCACGATGGTGCGTAGGTACTTGACGCCGTCGAGATGCGAAAACGGCCACGGCGGCCGCGGGTCCACCGGCAAAAATTCGACGCGCAGGCCCGAGGTCCGCAAGTCCTCGAGCAGCCGCTTTGCCATCACCGACTGACCGCCCACGTAACGCAGCGAGGCCGCCACGATGAGCACCGACGGGTCGCTTTGGGCAGGGCGCGATGGTCGCGGGTCTCCCATTCGATCCGCCACCGTGGAATCGAAGTTGTCAATCATGGATCTGGCGCCGGCGAACGAGCGGGGCCGCCAATTGTTCGTAGATTTGTTCGTACCTGCCAACCATGCGATCGACGCTGTACTCTTCCTTCGCACGCTGTCGCGCCGCCGTGCCCAACGCCTCGCGCAGCGCTGCGGCGCCGACCAGCTCGTTTAGTGCGGCGGCGAGCTCGACGACGTTGTCCTTCGCCACGAGCATTCCCGTGCGGCGAGCGACGATGATCTCCGCGTTCGAGCCGACCGAGGTCGCGACAATGGGAAGCCCGCACGCCATGGCCTCGAGGATCGTGTTGGACATGCCTTCCGAGTGGGAATTGAGGATAAAGACATCGATGGCCTGGTAGAACCGCTCGACACGCGCGACGTCGCCCAGAAAGTGGACACGATCGGCAATTTTCAGCTCACGGGCCAGTTGCGCCAGTTCGTCCCGCAGCGGTCCGTCACCTGCCAAGGCCAGCGCGACTTCCAGCCCCTGGCTGCGAAGCCTGGCCACGACCTCTAGCACGCCCGCGTGGTTCTTCACCGGCACCAGCCGGGCGACCATGCCGAGCAATAGCCCGCCGGATGGTAGGCCGAAGGCTGCTCGCTCTTCCGCGCGTCGATTGCCGGCGGGCTGGAAGCGATCGGTATCGACGCCATTGGCGACAACCTCGATTCTCTCGCGCGGCAAACCCACCAGATTCGCCATGCAATCGGCCAGCGGGCTGGACACCGCCAAGAGCTGATCCGCTCGCGACCAGAACCAGCGCTGCAGCAACACGTGACGACGGTGGCTGTCCAGGACGCCGTGCTCGCCATGTACGATCCTCGGCACGCGAGCCAGCCTGGCCGCCACCATCCCCTCGATGAGCGTGCCCCACGAATGCGTGTGCAGCAACTCCACGTGGCGTCGGCGCAACTGCCGCGCCAGCCTCAGCGGCAGCGTCGGATCATTGTTCCAGCGGCGCTCGACGCCGCATAGCTCGACCCGATTTCTGTCCACGCGCGATTCCAAGGCGCCCCCTGCCGAAAACGTGCATATGGCAGGAGCGAAACGCTGCGGATCGAGTCGGTTACACAGATTGACGACGCCGTTCTCCAGTCCCCCCGAATCCAGGCTGAAGACGAGGTGCAACACGCGCAGCCGGCGCGACGCAGGCCGATCGTAGGCAGGCAACGGCGGCGGTGGCGCGGGAGTGGAGACGTTCACTTGCGTCGGTCGAGCGGAAACGCCAATGGGTGCGGCGACACCGGCTGCCCGCGCAAACAACTGGTCAGGCGACAAAGCGCCTCGGGCATGCCACGCGCCGAAGACGGAGGGATAACGCGCCGGTTCGGTCGTCCGGCTGATCCGGCTAGGTGCAGGTCCGAAAGACACGGCGCACAGCCCGACTTGGGCCGACGGCCGCCTGCACTCGATGGATATGCTAGAGCGGCCCCGGGGAGGCCGCCAGCGGGACGTGCGCGCACTCCGTTCCCCTGGGCGACAGCCCATGAGCTTGCGGGGCGCCGTGTTCGCCAGAATCCTGCCTTCAATTGAATCTAGCCAGCCACGATGGGGGGCGTCAAGCAACTTCTACCTGGGGAGGTCGTAGGGGCTGAAGACGCCAAAAATACATCACTCGAAGCATGTTCGAGGGGATCGGGCTTGGCTCGCCGGCTCCGTCGCTCCCTAAGCTGTCAGCTCCGAAGTGCGTTCCGTGCCCGCCGCCGCGCTCACGCGCCTGTGCACCAAGACGAGGCACAAGACGTACAAATGGCAACAGCGCTTGTCGCACAAGTCACGTGTTCCTGTCGGAAGTTGCACGACATCGGATCCGAGGGATCGACGCGCCCCAACTTGCTAGAACGTCGCTCGTCGCCTAGGATTCAGCCAGGCGTGCCTCATGCAAATGAGGCAGGCTTGTTGTGGCGCAGCCATGCGACGCCACGGGGGCGACAGCTTTTCTGGGGCTTGTTGCCGCCCACCCAGTCACAGCGGCAGCAAGTGGGACAAAGCCCGGGCTGGGATGCACGTCAGGGCGCGACGATGGCTTCGGAACCCCTGCAAAGCGACGAGCCTCGCGTCAGCATGGAAGCGCCCGCCGACGCGCGCTCCGAAGCGATCCTCTCGATCGACCGTTGCAAGGAAGCCCTGGAATTATGGTTGCAGTGGAACGAGGCGTACGAGACCGTCACAGCCGCCGCCTTTAAGAAGGGCTTCGATCAGCGGCAACTCGAAGCGGCGATGGATCAGATGGACCGCATTCGGGCCCGCGCCATCGCCCTCTCTGCCGTTCTGCTCGGCAAATAGCGCGCGTGGGCAGTCGGCGACGCCACGGCACCGCTTGACCGCCGCGGTGCACCCGCTTCCTTGTCAGGCCGCACCATTCGGAGGCCAACCAATAGTGGCTGTCGCGCGTGAGGGTCCGAGGGTCTATGCGGGCGGCGGCCGGTCCGCCTTTTTGGGAGGACTCTTCTGGACGGTTTCGAGCCAGTCAAGGTACGACTCGATTTCGTTCAAGGGCATCCCCAGATAAAGGGCCTTGCGGATCGCTTCGTCGCGCTCGAACAGAGTGTCGGCATGTTCCAGGATGAGCTTGGCGATCTCGTGCACGTGCGGTTTCCGACCGATCGAGTTTCGAGACGGCCGACCGTTGGATTTGGACAGTTGAGATCTAAGCGCCTTGTCTTCGACCTTCATCGTGCCGGAGACCAAGCAACATCAACGAGTCTTGCCGCGCTCAATGTCAATTATAGATGTCAGCTTCGCACGCCCACTGGCCAACCGCGGCCTTCGCGCTCCCTCTGCCAGGGGGCAGGTCTGAGGTTGTAGCCCACAGGCCTTTGCGCTTTGGACGCCCTTTTATGACGAACCAGCCCAGAAAGCAACCGAACGCCGCGCACCGCCTGGCCACGTGTTGGCCACGCGACCCGTGGCCTGCCGGCCCGACGAATCCATCCGGGTCGTCCGAGGAAGGCAACGACGCTCGCCGCGGCGCGCAAGCGGAGGAACAGTTCGCGCTGCTGCTGGAACAATACGATGAGAGCATTCGCGGCGCGAAGTCGGCGCACCGGCCCTCCGCGAGCCCTCTCTGCGCCGGAACAGGCCGCGCCGAGCAACTCGCGGCCTACCAGGAACTTCTCGAGTTGCTTGCCTTGCTCGGAACGCTGAGCAAGACGCGATCGTCTTGGAACTGATTCGTGCCGGCGTCGGGGAGCCATTCTTGCACACGTCTAGTTCGCGTTGACGTGCGGTTCGATCAACTGTTGTGCCTCTCTGATCAGAACGTCGCGCGCGATTCTGTCCCGCCTGAGCAGCCGCTTCTCGTCTTGCGCGCTCGGCGGCGAGCTGTTGACGGCCCGGTCTAGAACGATGCGCGCCTTGTCAGCCTCTCCCAAGCGGGCATACGCCATCGACAAAAAGGCGTCGCCGGCCCATGTCCGCCCAGCGTCGTGAGCCGTGCTCGCGAGGGGATCGGGCTTCTCTTGCAAGCGAAGGCCCTCGGCGAGGTGCGAGATCGCTTCTTCAAAGCGACCGGCGCGATATAACGCGGCGCCGAGCAGCGTTTCATACGCACGTCGCTCGCGGGGGGGCAGCCGCGCGCGATCGGCCATCTCGACAAGCTGCCGCGGGTCGTCGACGGCGTCCGGCGCCAGCACGCACGTCCAGGCGATTTCGGCCGCCGCCTGGGACGTGGCGTCAGCGGCGAACGCGGACACCAGTTTCCGGCACGTCGCGCGATACCCTTCGTGCGTTCCGTCGGCCAGCTCCAGCAGAGCCAGATGACGCAACATGCGGCCCACCCCCGCGTCGTGCGCGCCGCGCAGCGATTGTTGCATTGCGGCAGCTTCACCGAGCGCCTCTTTCGCACCCGCGAACTCGCCCAGGGCTTCCCGCACGTGCGCCGTTTCGTGCAGTATCGACGCGTGATAAGCGCGCGATTCGTCGTCCTCCCCCAGGGCGCGCGCTTCGAGCAACTCCTGCCGGCACAGCTCGTTGGCCTCGGCGTGGCGGTCTTGCCGATCGAGGATGGACAGCAGCTTTTCCACGCACGACTGCCGGTTCGGCAGGTTCTTGTCCTCCCGTCGGAAGATATCGAGGGCTTCCACGAGCGCGCTTTCGGCTTGTGCCGGATCGTTCATCAACAAAAGCGGCTCGGCCATTCTGGCCTTCGTGAGACCCACCGCGCGATGATGTTCGTCGTAGATCTGCTGGCAGAAGCGCGCCGTGTCGCGGTACACCTGCAAGGCTTGCTCCGGCTTGCCGTCCTCGATCAGGGCTTCGGCCAGCAGGTAGTTCGGCCACACGAGCAGCGGGTGGCGTTCACCGCCCGCCTGGCGCATGCGCGCGATGGACTCCTGCATCGTCTTGACCGCGGCGTGCGCGTTCCCCAAGCGGCGTTGGAAATACGATTGCAACATCAACGTCAGGCCCGCCGCGATGTCGGAGTCGCCATTAGCGGACAAAACGCGATTGGCCTCCGCCAGGAGCGTGGCCGCCTCCAAGGGCTTCTTGTCGACCTCGTACCGCAGCATGGCCAGGCCGATCAACGCGAAGGCGTACTGAGTCGGCGAGTCGCTCCGGCGGCGATGAAACTCCAGCACTTCCTCCATCAACGGCAGGGCAGCGGCCTTCTCCGCCTCCGTCTCGTGACCGTTGGTGACCACCAGCCAGGCCAGGTTGAACTTCGTGCGAATCGTGTCGGCATGCGCTGGCCCCAGCAGCTTGGTGCGAATCGCCAGCGCTCTTCGCAACAGCCGCTTGGTATCGGTGAAATCGAAGTTGGCAAACCGCAGGCTGGCCAGGTCGTGCAGGCTCTCGGCTGTTTCCAGATGTTCCTCGCCATGCAGCCTCTCGCGCAACCGCAGGCTTTGTTCCAACAGCGGCTCCGCCTCGTGAACCATCCCCAGCGTGACGTAGACGCTGCCGATCACGGCCATCAGCTTGGCCTGCACGGCCGGCTGATTGTCGAGACCGCCGTGCAGCTTTTCGGCGCCCTGCCGTAGAATGTCGGCCGCGGTGAGGTGGTTCGTGCTGTCGACTTTCGCGCGAAAGCGAAACCCTTCCAAACCGACGGGATCGGCGGCGCGGAGCATCCCTTCCAGGAAATCGGCCACGCTCTGCGCCCTTTTGGATTCCGACTGGGCCAGCTCGGCCGCGGCCGCCTCACGGCCGGCCGCCGCTTGCGCCTGTTCGCGGGCCGCCTCGATCCGAACCGCGGCGACGGTCGATCCCACGGCCAGGGCCGTCAAAAGCAGCAACACCGCGGCCGAGAGCGCGGCGACGCCCGGATTGCGCCGCGCCCACCGCCCCAGCCGCTCGACGCGCGTCACGCGGCGCGCGGAAATCGGCTCGCCGGCCAGGTAGCGACGCAAATCGTCCGATAGCGCCCGCGCCGACTTGTATCGGTGAACAGGCCTTTTCTCCAGACATTTCAGGCAGATCGCTTCCAAGTCCGACGGAACGCGCGGATTGGCGCGCGTGAGGCGCGCCGGCTCCTCATTCAGGATGCGGCGCACGCAATCCGCGTCCGACGCGCCAGCGAAAGGCCGCCCGCCTGTGAGCGCCTCGTACAGAACGGCGCCCAGCCCATAAACGTCGGTCGCGGCGCCGATGTCGCCCAATCGTCCCTCGGCTTGTTCCGGCGCCATATAGCCCGGCGTCCCCATGGCGACGCCGCTTTGCGTGTCGGAGCCGGCCGCGCCTTCCAGTTTGGCGAGCCCGAAGTCGACGAGCTTGGGAACGAAAGGTAGCGCCGCGTCGCCGCCCGTCAGTATGTTCTCCGGCGCGGCGGGCTCCAAAAGCACGTTGCTTGGTTTGATGTCTCGGTGCAGCACGCCGCGCGAATGCGCGTAGTGCACTCCGTCGGCAAGTTGGGCGACGAGTTCCGCCGCTTGCGTCGGCGCGAGCGGCCCATCTTGTTGCTTCAGGAATGCGCCCAGGCTTGGTCCCGCGCAGTAGGCCGAGGCGATATAGCAGCCCAATCCGACCTCGCCTGCTTCATGGACGGAGACGAGGTTGGGGTGGGTCAACCGAGCCGTGGCGCGCGCCTCGCGCAAGAACCTGGCCCGCAGCGACGCCGACAGAAGGGCCTCGGACCGCGGCAACTTCAGCGCCACGTGCCGCTTGAGGAGCGGGTCAAACGCCAACAGCACCACGCCGTGTCCGCCCAGGCCGATTTCGCGCAGGATCACAAATCGCCCGAAGGACCGCGGTCCCGCGCCCTTGCGCAGTTCGCCGAGGAGGAGGTCGAGATTGGCCGTCGACGGTGCCCGGCCGCCGTGCGCGGCGCGCTCTGGCTGCGGTGGATCTTCCGGCTGCCGGAATCGCAGCGCCGCCAATAGCTCCAGCAACTGCTTTCCGCGCACGAGTTGGTCCGCCAGCTCCGCGGAAACGTCGGGCGGCGTTTGCGTGTCCGCGTCCGAAAGGGTTCCCTCCGCCAGGGCCTCGTCATACTGGACGAGGAGATTCAGTAGTCTCGCGTCTTCCGATGTTTCGTGCGCCGGATCGTTTCGGTCTTCCATTGTTGCGAGGTGTCTGGCGCTTGTGCACGGCGGCGGCCGCCCGCGATTGAGAACTTCCGTCAGGCCGCCCGGGAGCCCCCGCGTCCCGGCCGATTGGATCGGTATGCCGATTGAGAGCGCTTCCAGCAGAATAATCGTTGGCTGCGGTGTCGTCCAAGCCCCGCCCGTCTTTTGCGTTGAAATCAAGCCCCGCGTTTGAAACGGCCGGCCGGCGTGCGCGCCGCCGGCCTTCCAGGCGGGGGTCCCCCAGGGCCGAAGCGTGGCGTAAACGAGCACCGAAGCAGGAGAACCGCGAAGTCCGGGGCCTGGCTCATTTTTCGGCACATGCGGTTCTCAATTCTTCCGAAGGACCTTCGGCCGAAAAATGTGCCCGACCCCCTCTCCCAGGACTTTGCAGTTCTCCTGAGCACCGAATCAGGGCCATTCTGTTTTTCAACATGGCGAGGCGGGAAAATGGGACTGGCTCCGAGCATAAACAGCGCAAGTCCTTTCAGACCAACGTTGCGTCTCGGTGCCTGTCCCACTTTCCCGCCGGTGCGCCGCCGTCCAGCTTGAATCTATGAACGGCCCTGAGCACCGAAGGGCAACTCTGGCGGCTTTTAGTCACTCGTGATAACTTCATCTGGTCTTTTCCGTCCAACGGTTAGGGGACTGGCGCCATGTCGGACGACTTCGCAAGACGCCTGGACGAGGAGCTTGGCTCGACGCTCGACGCCATCGCCGCCGATCGGGCGATGAAGATCGTGGCGGCCCGGCTGGCCGCCGAAAAGATCGACGAGCGGCTTTCCGAGGCCAAGTTGGCGCTGGACGCCCTGCTCGTCCCGCGGATGCAGGCCCTGGCGACCAAGCTGGGCGCCGGTGCCCCCCGCACCGGCCAGACCGATCCGCAGACCGAAGCGGCGGCCTGGTGCTGCGCCATTCCGCTGGCGTTGATGGGGGACGTGCCGCTGGCGGCATACGCCGGGGACTGCATCGTGGGGACGATCGCCCCATCGACCGACGGCCAGAGCTACCACGTAACCGTTTGGTCGCGACTGCGCGACAACACCGAGCGGGAAGAATGCACGTTCCGACGCGATCCGGCGGGCAAGGCAGAAGTCCAGGCGTGGATCGACGAGCGGCTCATCCGCTGCGCGCAGCGGCATTTGGGTCTGCAACGGGGCTGATAAACCTCTCGACGAAGCCGCGGTTCCGCGGCTCCCAAAACGAGGAAATCGCTATGCACGCCACTCGCCGCCAGTTTCTCAGCCAGTCGACCGCGGCAATCGCGGCCACCGCGGCCGGCGCGGTTTTTGCGCAGGCACCGAAAACATCCCCTGCGCCGGCGGTTCGCCCCACGGCGGCGGACGCGGACGAATTGGCCAATCTCGATGGCCTGGCCCTGGCCGACCTAGTGCGCCGCAAACAGGTCACGCCGCGCGAGCTGGTTGACGCGGCGATCGCCCGCGTCGAGCGGCTCAATCCCGCGATCAACGCCGTCGTCACCGAGACGTACGAGCAAGCCCGTACGCGGACCGATGGTCCCGTGCCGCAAGGGCCATTTGCCGGCGTGCCGTATCTCTTGAAGGACCTCGATCCCAACAAGGGCGTGCGCCTCACGTACGGCTCGGTCCTCTTCAAGGACAACATCGCCGACGAAACCTCCGAGATCATCCGGCGAATGGAGCAGGCTGGGCTGATCGTGATCGGCAAGACGAACACGCCCGAGTTCGGCCTGCTGCCGACCACCGAGCCACGCTTGTTTGGTCCCTGCCGGAACCCTTGGAACAGGGATTACTCCTCGGGCGGGTCCAGTGGCGGCGCAGCCGCGGCCGTGGCCGCCCGCATCGTCCCCCTGGCCCAGGCCAGCGACGGTGGCGGCTCGATCCGTATCCCGGCTTCGTGCTGTGGGCTGTTCGGACTGAAGATCAGCCGCGGACGCAACCCGGAGGCGCCCGGCGTCGAGGACGACGGGCTGTCGGTCGTGCACTGCGTCAGCCTCTCGGTCCGCGACAGCGCGGCGCTACTGGACGCGACGCGCGGACCGACCGCGGGCGAGCGGTGGTACGCCGCGCCACCTAAGCGGCCGTACGCGCAGGAGGTCGGCGCGCCGCCGGGCAAGCTGAAGATCGCCATGATGACAAAGGACCTGGCCGGCAACGCCGCGCATGCCGACTGCGTGGCGGCCGTGACGTCGACCGCGAAACTGTGCGAGGAGTTGGGGCACACGGTCGAGGAGGCATCGCCCAAGATCGACGGCGAGGCGTACGCCAATGCCTTCATGGTGCTGTGGGCCGCGGTGGCCGGACGGGTCGTGAAGGCGGCCACGAAAGTGCTGGGCAGCAAGCCGCCGGAAGAGGCCCTCGAACCGTGGACGTGGAAGCTGGCCGAAAAGGACGCCACGCACACGCCGGCCGATGCCAGCCTCGCCTGGAGCGAGGTCTTGCAGCCGGCCAGCTACGAAATGGTGCGATTCCTCAGCCGGTACGATCTGCTGCTCACGCCCGTATTGGGCCTTCCGCCGATCAAGATCGGCGAGCTACAGCAGACGTTGTCGTACGACGCGATGCTCGAGCGGCTGCTGACGTACGTCGCCTACACGCCCTTTGTGAACGCGACCGGTCAGCCGGCGATGAGCGTGCCGCTGTACTGGAACGCCGCGGGGCTGCCGATCGGCAGCCACTTCGTTGCCCGGCACGGCGATGAGGCGACATTGGTCCGTCTGGCATCCCAGCTCGAACGAGCCCGGCCGTGGATCAAACGCCGCCCGACACAGCCAGGCAAGTGAACCGCCAAGACGCCGAGGACGCCAAGACGAGAAGGCTTACCACGGAGACACGGAGAAGAAGCAGGAGAGAGAGAGAGCCGCGGATTGGCGCGGATAGTCGCGGATTGAAAAGGCGAGCCGGGCAATCTTCTATGAAGAGGTTTGAGGCACCTGTCTTTGGTTCAAAGACGCTTGAGATCCGAATTGAGGACGGTGACGTTCAGTTGTACGGAACGGCTGACGGACTAAAGCGACTTGCGAAGCTCTGCGGCGATCTGGCCGAGCGGCGTGGCAAGGATTCGACAGACCACATTCATCTTGAGGATTACGATCTGCTGACGCACCGCTCGCAGAAGGCAACGATCGCGGTCTTCAGAAGCACGTAGTTCACCGGGCCCATCGCCTCCCTGAACCCGCGCCAATCCGCGGCCCTCTCTTCGCGCTCTTGTCTCTCCGTGCCTCGACTGTCTCCGTGGTGAGTCTTCTTAGACCTGCCAAGCAAATTCGCGGATGACTTTGCCGAAGCACTCGACCAGGCGGCGGATGTCGGTGGGGAAGACCTGGCCGATCGTGCCGACGCGGAACGTCTCGGCCTGGCTCACTTTGCCTGGGTAGATGACGAAGCCGCGCGACTTGAGCGCTTCGTACATGGCGTCGAACGTGAACGCCGGGTCGCGCGGGCAGAGAAACGCCGTGATGATCGGCGAGCGATGCTCGGGCGCCACGAGCGGCCGGAAGCCCAGCCCTACGAGGCCCTCGACCAGCACGCGGTGATTTTCCGTATAGCGCGCGTACCGCGCGGCGACGCCCCCTTCGGCCACCAGCTCCGCTAGCGCCTGCGCGAACGCCAGCACGACGTGCGTCGGCGACGTGTACCGCCACTTGCCCCCCTTGCTCTCCATCTCGCGCCACTGGTCGAACAAATCGAGCGACAACGACCGGGCCCAGCCAGCCGTCTTTTCGAGTACCGCCCGGCGGGCGATCACGAAGCCGAAGCCCGGCACGCCTTCGATGCACTTGTTGGCCGACGAGATCAGGTAGTCGGCCGCCAGCGCGCCCACGGTCAGGGGCGTACCGCCAAACGAGCTCATGGCGTCGAGAATGAACGTGCGGCCGTGTTTTCTGACGGCCTGTCCGACGGCCGCGGCCGGATTGAGCATTCCGGTCGTCGTCTCGCAATGGACGAGCGCCACGTGCGTGATCCGCCGGTCGTCAGCCAGCGCCCGATCGATGCGGGCGACGTCCGCCGGCTCGGTCTCAGGCTGCGGAAGCGCCATGTGGTCGATCGACAGCCGCGCGGCGATCTGGGCGATCCGCTCGCCGTAGGCGCCGTTCGCGGCGACCAAAAGCTTGCCATCCGGCGGAACGACCGAGCCGATCGTGGCCTCGACCGCGAACGTGCCGCTCCCTTGCACGAGCACCGCCGTATACTCGGCCGCGCTGCCGCCCTCGCCTTCGTCTGTCGCCAGCGTGACCAGTTGTCGCCGCACGTCCTGGACGACGTCGTTATAGTCGCGGTCCCATGTCGACACGTCGCGCAGCATCGCCTCTTTGACCGTGCGACTGGTCGAAAGCGGCCCCGGCGTGAGCAAGAAGTACGGATGCACGGGAGGCGGGAGCAATTAGCGACTAGCGATTGGCAATTTGCCGCACTTGTCGCAGACGATGGGTCTTTCATTCATCATTCATCATTCCGCATTCATCATTGGCTCCTGCGGCCTCTCACCTCGCGCGAGCCGGGCCTCGATTTCTTCAACAAGCCGCGGCAGCTCGGCGACCGAGTCGATCACCGCGTGCGCGCCGGCGGCCAGCAACTTGGCGCGCGCCGCTTCGACGCGCTTGTGCTGCTCGGCCGCAGGCAAGGCCGCCAGATCTTCGGCCGAGAGCCCCACGGCGCTGCCGGTCCGCGCGACGCCCACGCTCCATGCGCAGGCGTTGCGCCCCTCCTCAATGTCCGGCACCGTGTCACCGACCTTTAGGACGGCCGCTGCCGGATAGACGCCGAGCGCTTCCATGTTGCGATAGATCATCCACGGCGCGGGCCGGCCCGCGGGCACTTCGCCGGGCGAGACGTTGTGATCGGGCACGTAGCCCTGCGCCGCCGCCTCGCGATAGGTGAGTTGGGCCGCCTCGGCGAAATATCCGGTCGACGTGCCGATCTTGATCCCACGCCCACGCAGCCAGTTTACGCAGTCGAGCAGGCCGGGCACCAGCCGCGAGTGGCGGCGGACCGATTCAAGCTGCCGCGGGATGAATTGCTCGTTGTAGACGCGATCGAAGTCCTTTTCGGTCCACGACCGGCCGTGCACGGCGCTCCATAGTCCGCTGACGCGGGACATTTCCAGGATGGTCCGCAAGTGATCGCGCTTGCCCAGGCCCATGGGGGCCCGTGCCTCGTCGAGTGTGATCGGAATCTGAAACGCGGCGAGCGCCTCGACGAACGGCTGCACCGGAGCAAAGCAGCCGTGGTCGACCGTCGTGCCGGCCCAGTCGAAGACGACGAGCCGAATGGCGGTAGCGCTAGTGTCGGGCGTCATGTTGCGCCCAGTGTCCCCACCGGGCATCGGCTGTCAAGTGGCGGCGCGATTCCCGTGATACGGTTCGAGACGTCGCACGGACGGCTCGACACTAGCCCGAAGCGCAAGTAGCGCAAGCGATGGTGGCCATGTTCGTTGATGAAGTCGCTCGCTTGCGCTTCGGGCTGGTGTGGCGGACAGAACCTCAAGCGGCGCGACTCAGCCGGCGCGGCCGGCGCACGTCGTGCAAGTACCAGTACAGGGTTCCGGCAAACAAGGTCGCCACGGCCACGCCGGCCAGCGTCGTGAAGGCGGCGGGCCAGCCGCGGTCCTCGGCGATCGCGCCGACGCCGTAGCCCGACACGATGCCGCCCAGGTAGCCGGCCGTGTCGGCCAGTCCCGCGGCCGTCGAGCTGCCGCGCTTGCCGCCGAAATCGAGCGACATCACGCCGGTGAGAAACGAGTACGGCCCTAAAAGCGCGAACGAGACTATGCTCGTCAACACAAGCGGCAGCACGAAACCTCCGCCGGGCTCGACCCGCGACAGGCCCACCAGCGCCGCCACCAGCACCACCAAATACGGCAGCATCACCGTGCCGCGGCGGCCGCCGGCCAGCCGATCGGTCAGCAGGCCGGCCGCGAGCGTCGAGACGCCCCCCACGAACGGAAAGATCGCGCTAGCCAGCGCCGCCCGGCCGTCCGGCAGTCCGGCGACCTCTTTCAGATAGATCGGATTCCACAGATTGAACGATTCGCGGACCAGCGTCAGGCCGAAGCTCACCAGGCACACGAGCCAGAACGAGAAACTGGTGGCCAGCGGCAGAAGCAGATCCACGAGATCGGTCGGCCGCGGCGCGTTGCCGCGCGGGCCGTAGACGTTCTCGGGATTGGCCTCCGGCTCCGGCGCGCCCACGTCGGCGGGGCTCGCCTTGAGCGTGAAGCGGGCCACGAGCGCGATCGCCGCCAGCACGGCGGCCGCAACGAAAAACATGCCGCGCCAGCCGAGCCCCGTCATCAATAGCCCGCCCAGGCACAGCCGCGCGATGGCGTCGCCAAACAGATAGCTGAGCGTGAGCAGGCCGAGGATCGTGCCGTGCCGCTCGGTGGGGAACCATCGCGAGGAGAGCTTCACCAATCCGTTCCAGCCGACCGATTGCACGAGCCGGTTGGCGGACCAGATGGCCAGGAAGGCCGCAAAGCCTGTCGCCAACCCGAAGGCCACGGTGCAGGCGACCGAGGCCACCATGCCGAACAAGAACATCCGCCGTCCACCGAGAAAGTCGCAGGCGATGCCGCTTGTGAACTTGCCGATGACGTACGCCATCAGGCCCAGGCTGGCGATCATGCCGATGCGGCGTTTGCCCTGGCCGGCCGGCTTGGCCGGTTTTTTTTCGGTGGGGACCGCATCAAGTGCGACTGCGCGAGTGGTTCCCCCAAGCCCTGTGACCCAGTAGAACGTCGCTGTGATGCGGTCACCGATGCCGGCCCGCACTTCTTCCAGACGCTCTTCGATTGCGCTTGGCGGCTGTTGGGCCAGCTCGGCTTCCAAAAGCGGCCCGGCCACCGACAGGTCCGACCGGCAGATGTAGTAGCCGGCATACCCGACCCACAAGGTCACGAGCGTGATGGCCTGCCAGCGATAGAGATGGGAAGACATGGAAGGGAGCAGGCAGAAGGCAGAGAATTCAGCAGGCAGTGGTCGGTGGACTGTGGTCAGGACGGCCCGATCATAGCGGGCGCGGGCAGCGGCGTACAATCGGCAGCGCGGCGACAAGGGGCACAGCGAGCCGCTGAGTTTATCCCGGCGGTCCTGGCGAGGCCGGCGGCCGGCAGTAGGCAGTCGGCAGTAGACGGTTTACAGTTGTGGCTGTTGAGTACGTAGGGTGCTCTGCGAGCACCGGAATGTGCGACGGTCCAACGGTGCGCGAAGCGCACCGGAACTAAAGAGGATCCACCTTGGCCCGCCCCGAGCCTTTCGATTTGTCCGGTGAGAAGTCGGAAGGCGACTCGAACATCTCGCCCCTGCGCGAAGCGTGGCAGCGCGATGCGCTGGACGGCGCCACGCGCGAGCTACTGGCCGAGGACGCCCGGTACTTCTTGCGCCAGTCGCTCTCCACGCCGTGCTTGAACGCGCTGCGCGCCTGCGGCGGCGTCTGGCTCGAGGACCTGCAGGGCCGGCGCTACATGGACTTTCACGGCAACAACGTCCACCAGGTCGGGTTCGCCAACCCGGCGGTGATCGCGGCCATCAAACAGCAGCTCGATGAGCTGGCATTCTGCACCCGCCGGTACACCAATCGCGTGGCCGTGGAGTTGGCCAAGAAGCTGGCCCGCGTCACGCCCGGCGACCTGGCGAAGGTGCTCTTCTGCCCCAGCGGCACCGGGGCGATCGGCATGGCGCTCAAGCTGGCGCGGGTGGCCACTGGCCGGCACAAGTTCATTTCGATGTGGGACTCGTTCCACGGGGCGTCGCTGGACGCGATCAGCGTCGGCGGCGAGGCGGTGTTTCGCGGCGGCGTCGGACCGCTCCTGCCGGGGTGCGAGCACGTGCCGCCGGCCGATTCGTATCGCTGCCTGTGGGACTGCGCGTCGCGTGGCGGCTGCGATCTGAAGTGCGCGAGCTATCTGGAATACGTGCTCGAGCACGAGCGCGACGTGGCGGCCGTCATCGCCGAGCCGATCCGCAGCACCCCCTACATCCCGCCGCGCGAATACTGGCAGTCGATTCGCCGAGCCTGCGACCGGCACGGGACGCTACTGATCTTCGACGAGATCTGCCACGCCCTGGGCCGCACCGGCCGGATGTTCACCTGCGAGCATTTCGACGTTACGCCCGACATTTTGGTTTTGGGTAAAGGGCTGGGTGGCGGTGTGATGCCGCTGGCGGCGATCGTGGCCCGGCCTGAGCTGGACGTGGCCGCCGACCGGGCCCTCGGGCACTACACGCACGAAAAGAGCCCCGTGGCGTGCGCGGCGGCGCTGGCGACGATTTCCTACATCGAAGAGCACGGCCTGGTCGAGAACGCCCGCGCGCTCGGCGAACGGGCGCTTAGTTCGCTGCGCGGCCTGGCGGCGCGGCACGCCTTGATCGGCGACGTGCGCGGCCTGGGCCTATTGCTCGGCGTGGAACTGGTCACCGACCGGCAGACGAAAGAGCGCGCCACCGCCCAGGCCGAGGAAGTGATGTACCGCGCGCTATCGAAAGGGCTGAGCTTCAAGCTGACGATGGGCAACATCATCACGCTCACGCCACCCTTGACGATCGCGGCCGAGGAAATGGACCGGGCCGTGGCGATTGTGGAGGAATGTTTGGGTGAGGTGGAGGCGGCGGGGTGCTAGGTTTGATTTCATTTCTACCGCGGTGCCGCCAGCGTTGATTAAGCGCAGGTTCACAATTCCGCCGCAGATCAACAATGCGGTCGGACTGATTCATAACCCGCAACTTGACTACTAGCCCCTGGTTCGGTTGGGGCCTGCAGGGCCGTTCACAGATTCAAGCTTGCCGGCGGCGCACCGGCGGGAAAGGGGGACAGGCGCCGAGACGAAACGTTGGTCTGAAAGGGCTTGCGCTGTTTATGCTCGGAGCCAGTCCCATTTTCCCGCCGCGCCATTTTGAAAAACAGAATGGCCCTGTTGGGGCCTGGCAGTGGCTGGCCGCATTCCTATACTTCTGGCATGTTCGACGGCTTGCGTCTTATCGATCTCAGCGTGCCGCTTGCGGATCAGGCCGTGAGCGAGCCGATGCCGCCCGCGATCCGCTACATCGATCACGCCCACGAGGGGCTGGCCCAGATGCAGCAGTTCTTCGGCGTGCGGCCGGACGACCTGGTCTGGTCCGGCGGCCAGGGCTGGGCCATCGAGGAAGTGACGGCCATCACGCACGCCGGCACGCACGTCGATGCCCCGTACCACTACGGCGCCACGTCCGAGGGCAAGCCGGCCCGCACGATCGATCAGGTGCCGCTCGAGTGGTGCTTCGCGCCGGGCGTCGTGCTCGACGTGCGCTACAAGCAGCCCGGCGAGCTGATCGGCATCACCGATCTGGAGACCGCCCTGGAGGAAATCGACTACCGGCTGCGGCCGTTGGACATCGTGCTCTTGCACACGGGCGCCGATCGGCGGATCGACTCGGCGGATTATTTCGCCCAGCCCGGCCTGGGGCGCGAGAGCACGCTGTGGCTGGTGGAGCAGGGCGTGCGGGTGATCGGGATCGATGCCTACACGCTCGATCGCCCGTTCGCCGCGATGGTGGCCGACTACCGCCGCACCGGGGACGGGCGCCACATCTGGCCGGCCCACTTCGCCGGCATCACGCGCGAATACTGTCAGATCGAGAAGCTGGCGAACCTCGACCAGATCCCTCGGCCGCACGGCTTCTACGTCTCCTGCCTGCCGGTGAAGATCGAGCGGGCCAGCGCCGGCTGGTGCCGGGCGGTGGCGATCGTGCCGGAGGAGTAACCGGCAGCGGGCGGCCGGCAGCATGCAGTAAGAGCCGCTGCGAGAGAGCACGTTTAGCCCCGGCGGCTACGCCGGGAACGCCCGGCACGGCCGTGCTAGCAGCGCGGCTTCTCTTGACCGTTTGCGGCAACTCTCTTATACGGCCACCAACCGACAGTGCGGGGTGGGGTCACGGTGCGCGCGGGCGGCTGCCCGCTTGCGCGTGGCGGACTGCGCGGTCGTGGGGACCGCTAGCTAAAATTGCGAAAAGAGTGCGATGGATCGCAAGCGGAAACGAACTGCGATGGCCTGCACGTGCGGCCGGCTCGCGCCGTGGCGCCGCTCGGTCTTCGCGCTGCTTGCGCTCGTCACGTTGATGGGCGCGGTCGGTGGCTGCACGACGTCGGGCGTGACCGGTTCGGCGCCGGGCTTGAGGCAGCGCATCCTGGCGCCGGCGGCGCTCATCGCGATGCGACCCTCTCCTCCACTGTCACCGAGCAGCATGGCCGTTCCGATGGTAACAGCCGGACCGATGCTGCCGCGGCAAGGCAGCAGTCGACCAGAACCCTTGCCGCCGCCGGCGCCGCCACAGATTGCACCGGGGGCTGGGCAGCCAATTGCGCCAGCGACGCGAGGAAGCGCTCAAGGCGGGCAGGATGCCCGCCCCCCGGCGCCCGCCGCTCCGACTGTGCATAGCGCTGAGCCGGTGACGGCCATGCCAGCCGAACCCCGGCCACTTTTGCTCGACCAGGCGATCGACATGGCGTGGCGGTTCAACCCGCGCTTGGATGCGCTTCGCGAGCGGATCGCGGCGGCCGAAGGGGGCCGCCAGATCGCCGCTGCCGATTTCCTTCCCGAGGCCACCAGCACCTACCGCCACCTCAATGGCGCGCCGGGCACGGTGCCCTTCGTCCTGCCGACCATTCCCAACTACGTTGGCAACCTCGCGCCAGGTCCTCCCTCCGATCGGTTCGACCGGGCCGAGCTGAGCGTGCAGTGGATCCTGTGGGATTTCGGCCGCACGAGCGGCAAGGTCGGGCAGGCCGTGTCGGCCGTCGACATCGCCCGCCTGCAATTTGAGCGGGCCCGCCAGACCGTGGCCTTCGACGTGACGGCGGCGTACTTCGGCGTGCTCGCGGCGCAGGCCAACGGGCGGATCGCCGAGGAAGCCGTCGCCCGCGCCGACTCCGTGCTGCGCGACGCTCGGAACTTTTTCCAGCGTGGCGCCGCGATCCGCAACGACGTCTTGCGGGCGGACATGCTGCGTGCCGAAATGCAGCTCAACCTGGTCAAAGCCCGCACCAGCACGGCCGCGGCCGTGGCGGCGCTCAATCAATCGATCGGCATCAACGTCAGTTGCCCGACGCAAGTCGTGGACCAGTCCGACGAGTTGCCGTTTCGCCTGTCGTTGGCCGATTGTTTGCAATTGGCGGCCGACAACCGGGACGAGTTCCGCGTGGTATTGAATGCCATCCGCAGCTCACGGCTGGGGGTGGGCGTGGCGCAGGCCGAATTCCTGCCGCGCGTCCTGGTCGGCGGCGTGGGGCTGCTTCAGCAGACAAGAAACGGCGAGGAAGTCCACCTGGCGGCCGGCGGCGTGAACCTGGAAATGGCGCTGTTTGAAGGCGGCCGCCGCGTCGGCAAGTTGCGCAGCGCCGAGGCCGACGTCCGCGTGGCCATCGCCCAAGGCAAGGACCTCTGCGACCGCATCGCCTACGAGGTGAATCTGGCGTTTCTCGGCATCCAGGACGCGCGGCAGCGCATCGACTTGAGCCGGACGACCGTGGCGCAGGCGAACGAGAACTTGCGCGTCGTGCGTCGGCTCGTCGAGCATGGGGACGCCACGAGTACCGACCTGATCGACGCCGTGCTATTGATCACCCGCGCGCAGCAGAACTACGCCGCGGCGCTCTACGATTATCAAACGAGCCTGGCGCGATTGACGTACGCCACGGGTCTGCCGAACACGCCGGGCCTTTCCTCCTCGCTTTTCGCCTCTCGCACATGACCGCCGACGCCGCCACGCCACGACCGAGCCCGCCGGATCGCTCGCGCCCCAATCGGCGCCGCGTCGCGGCCGTGGCGATCGGCATTTTCGCGCTCGTGGTCCTCGTTTGGAGCGGCCGCTGGGTCGCCTACCGCTTTACGCATTCGATCAGCAAGGACGCCTTTATCGAGTCCCACCTGATCAATGTCGCCCCGCAGGTCGCCGGCACCGTGGTCGAGGTCTTCGTGCAGGAACAGGACCTGGTGAAAAAAGGGCAACTGCTGGCGCGGATCGACCCGTCGACGTACGAGCGCGAGGTCGAGCTTGCCCAGGCCCGCCTGGCCGTGGCCGAGGCGGCGCTCGACAAGGCGAACGTGGACCTGTCATTGCTCACCGAAGAGGTGCCCAAGCGGATCACGATCGCCGAGAAGAGGCTGGCCGTCTCCCGCGATACGACAGCGCAAGCCGGCGAAAACCTGGCCATGGTCAGCCGTGACACGAGCGAAGCCGTCTCCGCCGCCGAGCACGACGTCGAGGCGGCCCGGGCGGCCTTCGTGCTGGGCAAGGAGGACTACGATCGCTACTCGGCCTTGTTCGAGGAGGGATCGGTGTCGCAGCGGAAGTATCAAGAAGCCACCAAGACGTACCGCGCGACCGAGGCCGAGCTGCGCGCGAGCGAGGCGAAGCTGGGCCGGGCCGAGGCCCAGCGGAAGCAGGTCCCCATTGCCGAAGCGGCTCTGGCGGCCGCCCAGCACTCGACCGAAGAGACCCAGGCGGCCGTGGAACTCGCCCAGCTCGGCAATCTGGAGATCGAAGTCGGCCAAAAGGAGGTCGACGAGCGCACCCGCGCCGTCGCCGAGGCCCGCCGTGCGCTGGCGCTCGCGCAGATCAACCTCGATTACACGCGCGTGACCGCCCCCTACGACGGAGTCATCGCCCGCAAGTGGCGCCACCTGGGCGACTATGCCCACACCGGCGATGCCGTCTTCAGCATGTACAACCCCGACCTCTTGTACGTCACGGTGCAATTGGAAGAGACGCTGTTGGAAGGGGTGGCGCCGGGCAACGCGGCGGACCTGCGCGTCGAGGCCTATCGCAAGCCGTTCCGCGGGCGCGTGGTGTGGATCGGTTCGGCCACGAGCGGCAACTTCTCGCTCATTCCCCGCGACATATCCTCCGGCGAGTTCACGTACGTCGTGCAGCGCGTCCCCACCCGTATCGCCATCGAACGCGACGAGCGGTGGGGCCTCTTGAAGCCGGGCATGTCGGTCACCGCGGCCATCGAGCATGGGCCCGGCGATCCGGAGTGGGCCCGGCAAGCGCTTGAACAAGAGGCGCGGATCGAGCGCCTCGGGAAGCCGGCGCCATGAGCCGTGCCCCGCTCGCCCGGCAGTTATTGGCCGCGCTCGCCAGCCAGCGGCGGGTGATGGTGGCGGTGTTGCCGGGCGTGGCGCTAGCGATGCTCAACGCGACCGCGCTCGATCTGCCGCGGGCCGACATCATCGACGCCTTGGACAGCGACCGCTACCGCATCGAGTGGATCGCCGGCGCGTACATCCTCGGGGGCGCCGTCGGCATGGCGCTCACACAGTTCGTCGGCCAGCGGCTGGGGCTGCGGCGGACGTACGTCGCGGCGCTACTCTTCTTTGCCGCGGCTGCCGGTGGCTGCGCGCTGGCAAGCGAAGTCGTATGGATGACGCCGCTACGGCTCGCGCAAGGCTTCGGGATGGGGCTGGCCATCTCGGCCGGCATGGTGCTGGTGTGGCAGGCCTTCCCGGCGCACAAGGAACTGGCCATGGCCCTGTACGGCATGGCCGTCTACGTGCCGAGCGTGGCCGGCGCGACGGTGGGCGGACTGCTGACGGCGTGGCTCTCCTGGCGGCTTATCTTCTTAATCAATCTTCCGCTGGGCGTCGCGGTGGCGAGCGCCGCTTGGCGGCTCCTGCCTGAGGATCGTCCGGGGGCCGCCGCGGCGCCTGCGCGACTCGATTGGTTCGGCCTGGCGCTTTTGGCGGCGATGATCGTCACCATGTCGGTCGTTCTCGACCTGGGGCAATACTGGGGTTGGCTCGTCTCGCCGTTTTTCGTGCCCTGGTTCCTGGGCTGGCTGGCGTCGACCGCGGCGTTCGTGCTGTGGGGCGTTTTCGCCGCGGCGCCGCTTGTGAATCTGCGGCCGCTGGCGATCGGCAACTTCGGCCTGGGCCTGGCGATCAAGATCGCCTACAGCATCAACTTGTACCTGCTCGTGGGCCTGGCGGCCGGCTACATGATCGACCTGCGCGGCT
The DNA here is from genome assembly GCA_016191115.1 of Planctomycetia bacterium. GTDB lineage: Bacteria > Planctomycetota > Planctomycetia > Pirellulales > JACPPG01 > JACPPG01. Next base: position 38,975 of record JACPPG010000091.1, read on the forward strand.
ACCAGTGGTGGCAGGGGGCGCTGGTCATCCTACCGGCGCTAGTCGCAATGCTCGCGGCGATCGTCGGCGGCACCGCGATCGGCAACGATGCCAACCGCAAAACGCGAATGCTCGTCGGCCTGGCGGTGATGGCGGCCGCCACCTGGCAATTCACGAGCCTCGACGTCTACACCGCCAAGGCCTGGCAGGCCGCCGTGTTCGCCTGTTGGGGCATAGGGGCGGGCCTCGTGTGCGGGCCGGCGCTACTGACGACATTCGAGGGGCTGTCGGCCGCGCAATCGCTCCAAGGCGCCGGCGTATTCAACATCGCCCGCTCGCTCCCCAGCTTCGCGGCGGCCGGTCTGCTGGCGACGCTTCTCACGCGTCACGCCGACGAGAACTTCGACTGGCTGCGCCTGAACATCCGCGACAATCGCCCAGTGGTCGCGCAATCGCTGCGCGACGCCGCCGCCCACGCCCGCGGACGCGGCAGCCCCCACGATGCCGCTACCCGTCAATCGCACGCCCTTGTGACCCAGTGGGTACACGCCAACAGCCGCGCGTATGCGCTCGAGGACGTGTTCAGCGTGCTGGCCCTCGTGCCATGCCTGGCGATGCCGATCGTGTTACTGGTCCGCATTCCGGCGGCCCAAAGCGCCACGATGGACGACCGCTCGACGGTAGGGTCCGCCTTCAGCGGACCGTGAGGGCCGCGCAGGCTCGCCTTGCTTCCCCGTCCACTGTCCACCGCTAGCCGCTGACCGCTGCCCACTGCTCGGCGGGAGCCTCGCCCTCCCGAGGCATCGCCCGTGCCGCCGCAAGCGGGAGATTCACGCTGGCCGCCGGGCGGGTTGCGGGGTAGGCTTGTGATACGGAGATTGTGGGTGCCTTTGGTCGAGTCTGAGCCCGTTGCCGCGAGCCTTTGCACACGGCCGCACGGGCTCTTTTCCGCCAGGCGCCGCTTGGTATCACTTCGCGGACTGCTTGCCAGGAGGTCGATGCAGCGCCGTGCTCTTCACAGACGTCGGGCCTGCGACATGTCGGGAACTCTCATCGCAGCGGCAATCATCCTGGGCGTGGTGGTCATGGTCGTGATGGCCGTGGCCGTGGCCGTCCGGCCGGACGACGGCAAGCACCACCACGAGGATCGCGACGTGCCGCTTTGACTGGGCGTTGGGGTGTAAGTGTGCCACGGCTTCGACCAGAAAGCCGTGCGAATCGGCACCGAGCGTTCTACCGGCAAGTGGCGGCAAAGCAGAGCCGGTTCCCCCTCACCCCGGCCCTCTCCCGCGCTTGGGAGAGGGAGGAAGAATACCCGGGTCCCTTCTTCGCACTCACGCCCCAGAGATCTTTCCCCAGTCGATCGGCGCGTCCTTGTCGAGCCGCGGTAGCTCGATTGCCATCGCTTCGGGGTATTTCTGCGCCGCGCCGGTGTTGAAGATCACGACCCGCTCATCGCGCTTGATCCATCCCTCGACGGCCAGGTGCTCGACCGCGCCGACGCAGGCCGCCGTCTCCGGGCAGACGGCGATCCCTTCGCTACTCGTGGCCAGCGCCATCCAATAGCGCAATTTCGCTTCCTCGACGGCGATCGCGCGGCCGCCGCTTGCCCGCACGGCATCCAAGATCATGAAATCCCCCACGGCCGACGGCACGCGGATGCCGCTGGCGATCGTTGCGGCGCCGGCGAACGGCTCGGCGAACCGCGCCCCCGCCTCGAAGGCCCGCACGATCGGCGCGCAGCCGCTCGACTGCACGGCGACCATCCGCGGTCGTCGCTCGTCGGCCAGCCAGCCGAGCGCAGCCAGCTCCTCGAAGGCCTTCCACATGCCGATCAGCCCTGTGCCGCCGCCGGTCGGATAGACGATCACGTCCGGTAGCCGCCAGCCGAACTGCTCGGCCAGCTCGAGGCCCATCGTCTTTTTGCCCTCGATGCGGTAGGGCTCCTTGAGCGTGGACATGTCGAACCAGCCCAGGTGTTCCTTGCCTTCGCGCACGATCCGGCCACAGTCGGTGATGAGCCCATTGACCAAAAATGTGCGTGCCCCCGCCAGCCGGCATTCGAGCTGATTGATGATCGGCGTGTCGGCCGGCATGAAGACGAAGGCCTGGATGCCGGCCCGCGCGGCGTAGACGGCCATCGCCCCGCCGGCGTTGCCGGCCGTGGGGATGGCCACGCGGCGCAGCCCGAATTGGCACGCCATGGTGATCGCCATCGCCAGGCCGCGGCTTTTGAAGCTGCCGGTCGGGAGGCGCGATTCGTCTTTGATGAAAAGCGCGTCGAGCTCGAAGCGCTCGCCCAGCCGGCGGCAGCGGAGGACGGGGGTCAGTTGCTCGCCGAGCGAGACGATTCCCCGCTCGTCGCGCGGCGGCAACAGCTCGCGGTAGCGCCACATGGTCGCCGGGCGTTCGGCCAGCTCGTCGCGCGTGACGGCCTTCCGCACGGCGTCGAGGTCGTAGCGGACCACGAGCGGTCGGTCCTTGTGCAAAGTCTGCGGCTCGTCGGCCGGCAGGCGCGTGCCGTCGATAGCGCTTTCCAGGTGGGTGACATAGCAGGGCATGGGCGCGTGTGAATCGGTAGGGTGTATCGCGCGTGAACCGGCTTTGTAGCCCACCGCGAGGCGATTGCCAATCGGTCGGCGTGGTGGCGTGTGAGAAGCGCCTAAACATTCTGTAGGAGGCGACTCCCGTCGCCGATCGCGCCGGGTGTTGGGCACGCCATGTCGTGGATCATCGGCGTCGGGAGTCGCCTCCTACAGGCGCTGAAGGCGCGGCGTCGGCCGAAGGCGGGCAGGATGCCCGCCCCCCAGGTATAATCCAGCGAGCCACGTCGTTTGCCGCTCTTCGCGACCGCCGCCTCAATTTCGAGAGATATCGCCGTGACACGCTTTTGCTCGCTCGCCGCCCTTGTAGCGATTGCACTTTTCGCCGCCCCTGCCGCTATCCGCGCGGCCGATCCGGCCCCGCCGCGCACCTTGGTCATCAAGGCGGGCCGGCTGTTCGATGGCACCGGCGACGACTATCGCCGCGACGTCGTGATCGTCGTCGAGGGAGAGCGGATCAAGGCCGTTGGCCCGGCCGCCGACGTGTCGTTCCCCGAAGGCGCCGAAACGATCGACCTCTCGAACGCCTTCGTCCTGCCGGGCCTGATCGATTGCCACACGCACCTGGGCGGGCGGGCGGACCGGTACGACGAGATCTACAAGTTCAAGGACACGCCCAATAATAGCGCGTTCGCGGCGGTGAAGAACGCCCGCACGACGGTCGAGGCCGGCTTCACCACGGTACGCGACGTCGGCTCCCGGCCGTTTCTGGCCGTCGACCTCCGCGACGCCATCGGCGAAGGATTCCTCGTCGGGCCGCGCGTAGTCGCGAGCGGGCCTGGCATCTCGATGACCGGCGGACACGGCGACCTGAACCGCTTCGCCCCGCAGGTCCGCGTCAGCACGTTTCCGGACGAGCGCGATTTCCGCATCGCCGACGGCCCGGACCAGGTCCGCAAGGTCGTCCGCGCCCAGATCAAGCACGGCGTCGACGTCGTGAAGGTACACGCCTCGGGCGGGGTGTTGTCGCGCGGCGACGCGCCGGGCGCCGCGCAGTTCACGGTCGAGGAGCTGCGGGCCGCGGTCGACGAGGCCCACGCCGCCGGGCGCAAGGTGGCCGCGCACGCCCACGGCGCGCAAGGCATCAAGAACGCGGTCGTCGCCGGCGTCGATTCGATCGAGCACGGCAGCCTGATCGACGACGAGGGGATCATGCTCATGCTCAAACACGGCACCTGGCTCGTGGCCGATATCTACAACGACGATTATCTGTTGGGCAAGGCGATCGAGTTCAAGCTGCCGCAAGAGTCGATCGACAAGGAGCGCGCGCTGGGCCAAACGCAGCGCGACAATTTCGCCCGCTGCGTCAAGGCCGGCGTCAAGGTCGCGTTCGGCACCGACGCCGGCGTCTACCCGCACGGCGACAACGCCAGGCAGTTCTTCTACATGGTGAAGTACGGGCTCTCGCCCGCCCGTGCAATCCGCGCGGCCACGAGCGACGCGGCGGAGCTCGTGGGCCGGTCGCAGGACGTGGGCCGCGTCGCGCCGGGCCTGTATGCCGATTTGATTGCGGTGCCGGCCGACCCGCTGGTGGACGTGCGGGCGTTGGAATCGGTACCGCTTGTGATCAAAGGGGGCGTGGTGGTCAAGGATGAATTGACCGCTCGTGGCGGGGCAAAACCGGCGGCCGCGGTCGCCGGCGGCAACAAATGATGCATTAGCATTCGTTAATGCGTATAATGCGGCCGCGTTGGGGGGCGGGCATCCTGCCCGCCTTTAGCCCGCCTCCTGCTGCCTTGAACCCTCCACCAGCCGCAAAAGGCGGACAGGATGTCCGCCCCCCTGAGATCGGAGCGCGACCGTGAAGCATCCACTCTCGCTCGACCGCCACGCGACCGAACACGCTGCGTCCACGGCCGCCAATCCGATGCGGCCGCTGGATCGCGATGTCCTACGCGTCGGCTCGCGGCGCTGGTTCTTGCAGACGGGCCTGGCGGGCGCGGCCGGCCTGTCGCTGGCCGATGCACTCGCGCTGCGCTCGGCCGCCGCCGCGACGGCCCCCTCGCCGCACGCCGACAAGAAAGCCGTGCTGCTCTTCTGGCTCTCGGGCGGGCCCAGCCACATCGACATGTGGGACCCCAAGCCCGACGCACCCAACGAAATCCGCGGTCCGTACCGGCCGATCGCCACGCGCGTTCCCGGCATCCAGGTGTGCGAGCACTTGCCGCTGACGGCGCAGCTCATGGACCGCCTCACGATCATTCGCTCCGTCGATTGCTCGGCCAGCAACCACACGCCGATCACCATGCAGGCCGGCAACGCGCTCGCCCGCCGCAGCGACGACGGCAACGATGGGCAGGGCTATCCGTCGATGGGCTCGATCGTCGCCCGGTTTCGCGGCCCCAATCAACCGAACCTGCCGGCCTTCGTCGGCCTGGCCGACAGTTGGAAGGCCGACGTTTGGGGCGCCGCTCATCTGGGCAATCGCTACGAGCCGGTCAACGGGAAGGAGCTGCCCGGCCGGCTGGCCATGCCCAAGGGGATCGAGGTGGCGCGGGTCCGCGACCGCGACGCGCTGCGGCACGAGTTCGACCGGCTGCGGCGCGATCTGGACCTGGCGAAGACGATGGACAGCGTGGACCGCTTCTCGCAGATGGCGGTCGACATGGTCACAAGCGACCGCGTCCGCCACGCGTTCGACGTCGGGCAGGAGCCGGACTCGCTTCGTGACGCGTACGGCCGGTGCAGCCTGGGCGAGAAGGCGCTACTGGCCCGGCGGCTGGTCGAGGCGGGCGTGACGTTCGTCGTCGTCAGCGGCGCGTGGGGCTATTTCGACCATCACGGCGACGAGGTCCGCTGGGGCGGCATCGAAAAGGGGCTCACGCCGCTGCTGCCCACGGTCGATCGGGCGCTCTTCGCGCTGGTGAACGACCTGGAATCGCGCGGCCTGTTGGATTCGACGCTGGTGTTGATGATGGGGGAGTTCGGCCGCACGCCGGTGATGACTCCCACGGCCGGCCGCGGCCACTGGACCAACTGCATGTCGATGGTCACCGCCGGCGGCGGCCTGCCGTGCGGGCAGGCGATCGGCGCGACCGATCGCCGCGGCTACGCGATCGCCGAATCCCCGGTGCGCCCCGCCGATCTGGCCGCGACGGTCTTCCGGCACCTCGACATCCCGCTTGACGCCCACTGGACCAACCCCCAGGGCCGCCCGATCCCGATCGTGACCGAAGGCGGGAAGCCGGTCGCGGGTCTGAGCTAGAGCGGCCGGCCTCGTCGGACTCGTAGGTCAGGCAGCCCCCCTGCCTGACAATCGCCGTGCTACGGCATGCGGCGGATGTGTCATGCTTGTGGCTAGCTCTTTCGCGATGTGTCCCTCGCTGGCGCTAAGCGCCAGCGAGGGTGGCGTCGCGCATTGCGTTGGCCTTCCCTCGCTTGCGCGTCGGGCTGGTGCCCGCGTGGCCGGTCCTGACCCGCCCGCCGTTTTGGTTGCCAACGCCCGCGCGGCTGGCGACAATACGCCCAATCCCGGCGCGCGGTCGAGCGCGCTACTGAGGAAGCATTTCCATAATCCAGGGGAGCGGGCCGATGATTCGTTCCATTCTTGCGCACCTCGTCCGAGCGTCTTTGTGCCTGTTCGCCGTTCTCGCCGTCGTCGCGCCGCTGGCCGCGCAGTGCGTGCCGGTCGGTGGCAAGCCGGGGGCCGACAAAGCTGCCAACAAGGCAGCCGCCAAGCTCAAGCCCGAGTTGCGATACGGCTTCCAGCCCGACAAGGAATATCAATACGACGTGCACGTCGAGGCCGATCTGCCCGATGTCAAGCAGACCTTGACCGGCCGCAGCTCGTACCGCGTTCGCTCTGTCGGCAAGGGGCAGTTCACGCTGCAGCATTTTGGCGGGCTGCAAACCATGGAAATCCCCAAGCAAAACAATCGCTTCCGGCCCGGCATCCGCGCGCCGCGCTTCGGGCATATGCCCGGCTTCGCCATGCCGCGCTTCACCCCGCACGAGCTGGCGATCGACGAGCACGGCAACATCCTAAAACTGTCGGGCCAGACGCAACTGCCGCTGTTGCTGGGGGACCTCGCACTACTGGCGATCGAACCGTTGCCCAAGGGACGCGAATCGGGCTGGGAAACGACACAGGGGCTGGTGATCACCGAGAAGAAGAAGCAGAACGACTCGCCGTTTCCGCGCCGCTTCGTGCATCCGTTGAGTGAGGAACAGCCCGACACGCAGCGCCCCGGCGAGGAGCGGACCACGTACCGCGTCGTCAGCGTGTCGGAAAACGAAGTGACCATCCGCAAGCAATCGCGGATGAAGACCGACGAAAAGGCGGGCGGCGGCGCCACTCGCGAGTCAGAAGGCGAAGGGGAGCTGATTTTCGACCGCGATCGCGGCGTCTTCTCGAAGGCTGACTTCAAGGTCGTCCTCACGGTGAACGACGGCAACCTGTCGGCCCGCGTGCCGGTGCACGTCACCTATCGCCTGTTGACCGAAGAAGAGCTGGCCCGCCAGGCCGAGGAGCACAAGGCCGCGGAAGCCAAACGTGCCACCGAGCAGGCGAAGGAGAAGGAAGAGCTGGCGAAGCCGCTGTCGAACGCGGCGGCCAAGGAGTTGATCGCGGCCTTGGGCGATCCTCGCGAGTACCGCCAGGCGCTCGACAAGCTCAAGAAGCGCCAGCCCGACAATCACAGGCGCGACATCGCCAAGGCATTGGGCGCCATGCTGGAAGACCGTGAACATTTCGATCAGACCGCCGTGGCCGAGGCGATGAAGGTGTGGGCCACAAAGGACAACGTCCCGGCGCTGGCCCGAATCGTCACGGAGGAGGACAACGTCTTCGCGCGGGCTCGCGCGATGGAAGCGCTCGCGGCGCTCAAGGACAAGCGCGGGGCCGAGGCGATCGCCAGCGTTTTCTACAAGACCCGCGGCGACGCCCGCAAGGCGCTCGAGGAAATGGGCCCGGTGGCCGAGCCGTACGTGCTGCCCTTGTTGGACGATCGCGAGGAGGGGGTTCGCGCCGACGCGTGCTACGTGCTCATGAAGATCGGCAGTCAGAGGAGCCGCGCGAAGCTCGAGAAGCTGGCCCTCAAACCCCGCGGCAGCGACGCCCAAGCCGCCCGCGAAGCGCTGGAGAAGATTGGCGAGAGGAAGTAGTGCTCGCCAAAGCTTGGCTTGTTTAGCCCCGAAAGGGGCAAAGGCGTGTAGCGGTGGGCGTCAGCCCACCGTTCGCGGCGAAAAGATCATCGAGAGCCCCGACGGGGCGACGGACGGCTGTCGCGCGACGTCGCCCCTTGCGGGGCTATCACGTCCGCGCTGAATTGACCCGGATTCCGTGGGCTTACGCCGCACGGCTACACGCCGTCGCCGCTTGCGCGGCTTGTATCCACAACGCCCGGGGCTACGCGCTGTCGCCGCTTCGCGGCTCATTCCCGCGCCGCCCTCAGTCGAGCTTATAAACCCGCCGCGCATTCTCGCGCAGGAAGTTCGCTTTCGCTTCCGGCTTCAGGTCCAGGGCCCGCGCCTGCTCGGCGCATTTTTCGAAGGACAGCATGGGAAAGTTCGTGCCGAAGAGAACCTTCGTCTGACCGTACGTGTTCATGAAGTGGACCAGTTGCGGCGGGTAGTAGCGCGGCAGGTAGGCGCTGGTGTCGATGTACACGTTCTCGTGCTTCCAAGCGAGCGCGATCATCTCGTCGGTCCACGGGTAGCCGATGTGCCCGCCCAGGATCCGCAACTGCGGGAAGGTGAGGGCCACCTCGTCGATGTAGGGGATCGGCCGGCCCGGCTCCGACGGCATCAACGGCCCGGTGTGCCCCACCTGCGTGCAGAACGGGATGTCGAGCTCGATGCACTTCACGTAGAGCGGGTAGTAGAACTTGTCGTTGGGGGGCCGGTTCCACAGCCAGGGAATGACGCGGAGTGCCTTGAAGCCCAGCTCGCGCACGGCCCGGTCGAGCTCGCGGACCGCCTCGTACGGTTTTTCCAGGTTCACGGCCGCCACGCCGACGAAGCGGTTCGGGTAGGCCGTCACGAACTCGCGCACGCGGTCGTTGGGGGTGATGAACGCGCCTGGCCGGGCCCAAGTGGTGATGCACACGCGCTCGATGCCGGCCGCGTCCATCATGCCGACCATCTCGGAGGCGCTCACGCCGGTCTCGAGGAGTTGCGACGCGCCCGACTGGCGAAACAGCCGCTCGATCTCCGGCACCTGCTGGAACAATTCCTTGACGGCCGGATTGGCCCAGGCGTCGATAATCGGCTGTCGCTCGGTGGCGGCAGACATGCGGGTTGTCTCCGTTTTGACGAAGCGCTTGGCGCGCAGATGGATGGGCTGCATCCTATGTCGCTCAAGTGGAACAACGCAAGCTGGCGAGCGGCAAGCCTCCGGGCTTATCCCGGAGGTCTTCTGCTTGACTGCCGCGGTTCACGCCGCCATAAGAGCGACGGGGTAAGGCCTCCGGGATAAACCCGGAGGCTCGCTGCGCCTGGTGTGCATCCGCGGTGCGGTGCCGACTTCTCACCAAAGGATCCGACGCATGACCGACCTTTCCGGCCGTGTGGCCGTTGTCACCGGGGGCGCGAGCGGAATCGGCCGCGCCACGGCCGTGCTCCTGGCGCGCTCGGGCGCGGTTGTCACGGTTGGTGACATCCGCGAGCACGCCGAGGACGCGGCCCTTTTTGCCGAGTTGGCGATCCGGCAGCAGCAGTGCGATGTCCGTCGCGCGGCCGACGTCGCGCGGCTGGTCGAGGCGGCGAGCGATCGCGGTGGCGGGCTGCACATCGTTGTCAGCAACGCCGGCGTCGGCCTCGTGAAGCAGATCCCCGACGTGACCGAGGAGGACTGGGACGCCTGCGTCGACACGAACTTCAAGGCCACGTTCCTCTTGGCGAAGCATGCCATCCCACGGCTCCGCGCCGCGGGCGGCGGCTCGATCGTTGTCACCGCCAGTAACGCGGGCCTCTTGCCGCGGGCCCACGACCCGGTCTATTCCACGAGCAAGATGGCCGTGGTCGCCTTGGTCCGCAGCCTGGCGCTATGCCACGCGCGGGACAAAATCCGCGTCAACGCCGTCTGCCCCGGCCCCGTTGGGGACACCGGCATGATGAACGCGGACCTGGCGGCTGCTGCCGACCCGGCGGTGGCGGCGCAGCGATTCATCGACGCGAGCCCGCTCGCCCGGGCCTACGGCCGCATGATCACGCCCGAAGAGGTCGCGCAAGCGATCCTGTACCTGGTGAGCGACGCCGCCGCGATGGTGACCGGCACGGCCATTGCCATCGACGGCGGCAAATCGCTCGGCGTTCCGCCGGCAGGATGATGAATGCTGACGCGTACCGTCGGCCCTCTGTGGCCCACTACACAAGCCCGAAGCGCCAGCGAGGGACCACAATCACCGCGCGCGAAGCGTCAACGAGGGGAAGATTGGCCACCGAGCACCTGGCGCGGCATGCGCCGCAACCAAAGCCGGTGAATGTGCAAATGCTTTTCCCGTAGCCCAGGCATTCAATACCCACCGCAAATCCTCGCGGGCGGGAAAGATCTCGCGCGTTTGCAGTACCGAGTGCATCGAGACAAGCGATGACGGGGATCTGAAATCTCAGATTCTACGCTAGCTAGCCGGAGCTGGCGCCAGCCGCAATATCGCCCTCAAACCGCGATCGCCCATCCAAGGGCAACAACGGGCGACTGGCCACGGGAGCCGCGCAGCGGGCGTCAGCTCCAGCTAATTGCTAATCGCCAGTTGCTAGTCGCTAGATGTAATACATATTCTGGGCGTGATGCCGGGCCCGATCCACCAGCTCGTCGAAGGTGAGCTTTTCGAGCATCTTGTGCTGGACTTTGGCCACTTCGCGCCAGGCGGTCTCCAGCACTTTGCCGACCACCGATTCCGGCACGGCGCTGGTGGTCACTTCCTCATCCGGTCCTTCGGTGACGGCCATCACCTCGCCGAGCGAGATCGCCTCGGGCGGCTTGGCAAGCTGGTAGCCGCCGGCCGCGCCGCGGGTACTGGTGACCAGGCCGGCCCCCTTGAGCTGCAACAGGATCTGCACCAGGAACCGCGACGGGATGCCGTGCTCCTCGGCGATGCGGCGAATGCGCACCGGCTCGCCGGCCTCGTAGCTGGCCGCGAGCTCCAACATCGCGATACAGGCGTATTCAGTTTTGGCCGAGACTTTCACTGATGAGGCGCAAAAAAATAATGAATGATGAATGATGAATAATGAATCGATAAGAACGCGAAGGAAGGCACAGCGTCCTCCTCCTTGGCATTCATCATTCATCATTCCGCGTTCATCATTGGTTCTCTCACTCCGCCGTGTGCAGGCCGCACTCGGTCTTGCCCGTGCCGCTCCACCGTCCGGCACGCTCGTCCTCGCCGAACATCACCGCGCGAGTGCACGGCCAGCAGCCGATGCTGGTGTACCCCTGGTCGTGCAGCGGATTGTAGGGAATGTCTTCCTCGCCGATCAGCTTCCACACGTCCTTCTTGGTCCAATTGGCCAGCGGGCTGATCTTCACCAGGCCGAACTTTTTGTCCCAACCCACGATCGGCGCGCCCGCGCGGTCGCTGCTCTGGTCGCGGCGGATGCCGCTCATCCACGCCCGATAGCCCACGGCCGCTTGCCGCAGCACGGTCACCTTGCGGTCGAAGCAGCACTGGTCGGGATTGCTCTTGTAAAGCGGGCCGCCGTGCAGGTTCTCGTACACCTCGATGCTGGTGTCCGCCCGCTTGTACTCGACGACCAGCCCGTAGCGCTTGGCGATGCGCTCGCGCAGTTCGAGCGTTTCCTTGAACTGATAACCGGTGTCCAGGTTGAAGACGTGCGTCCGCGGCTCGATCTGCGCCAGGTAGTGAATGATGACGCACCCTTCGGGGCCGAAGGCCGTGGCCATGGTCAGCTTGGGGAAGTAGTTCTCGACCGCCCAGGCAATGATCTCGCGGGGCGTGGCCTGTTCTAGCTTCAGGCTCTCCTGGCGGAGCTGCTCGAGCTCTTCCGGCGAAGGAAGCGGGGCCTGTGCGGCGCCGTTGCTCCCTGGCTGAGTCCCCGAACCCAGGGTTTTGGCGGGCTGCGGCCGCACCGCTTCGGTCGTGGCAGGCATGGGGGTGGACGGCGAATGAACCACGCTGGCTTCCATCGGTGGATTCCCTCGACGCAGGCCGGAATCGGCTAATCATACGAATGTTGCGTAACTAAGTCAACTATAGTCCGCGCCCTGTTTCATCGACGCACGATGGGCCGATTCTTCAGTTCGCGTCGATTTTGCGGCCGCGGAGCAAGTTGGTGGTGGCTGACGCGTCTTGGGGAGGGCGAATCAGGGCTGCTTGACGGGCGCGCCGCAACTCGTCACGATCGGGCGGCAAGCCTCCTCGGCGCGGGAAAATCGTTTCCCGCTTCAACAAGCCGAGCGAGGGCTAAGGACGCATTGGCGCATGGCGGAAGACGTCTATCTGGCGGTCGATCTGGGGGCCTCGGGCGGGCGGGTGATCGCTGGCCTGCTCGACGGCGGCCGCCTCCGCCTGGAGGAAGTCCACCGCTTCGACAACGGCGCCATCACGGCCGCCGGGTCGCTCTACTGGGACGTGCTGGCCCTGTGGCGACAGATCGTCGCCGGGCTCCGCGCCGCGGGCGCCAAGTACGGCCGCCGCGTGAAAAGCGTTGGCGTCGACACGTGGGGCGTCGATTTCGCGCTCTTGGGCCGCGGCGACGTGCTCTTGGAGAATCCCCACTCTTATCGCGACCCGCGGGCCGAGGGGATGCTTGCCAAAGCCTTCGCCCGCCTACCGCGCGAAGAGATCTTCCAGCAGACCGGCCTGCAATTTCTGCAGATTAATACGCTGTTTCAGTTGCTCGCGCTGTCGGAGCAGAACTCGCCGCTATTGGAAATGGCCGAGTCGCTGTTGATGATGCCGGACCTGTTCCATTGGCTATTGACCGGCGTCAAGGCGAACGAATACACCGACGCCACGACCACGCAGTTCTACAACCCGGTCAAGCGCCGCTGGGCCACCGGGCTATTGGGCCAGTTGGGCATCCCGTCGCATTTTCTGGGCGAGATCGTCGATCCGGGCACGAAACTGGGGCCGCTCACGCGCGCCGTTGCCGACGAGACGGGCCTGTCCGGCGTCGACGTTGTCCTGCCCGGCACGCATGATACGGCAAGCGCCGTGATGGCTGTTCCAGCGCGTGGCGAGCCCAGCGACAAGCCGAATTGGTGCTACATCAGCTCCGGCACGTGGTCCTTGATGGGCGTGGAACTGCCGGCGCCGGTCGTGACCGACAAGTGTTTGCAACTCTCGTTCACCAATGAAGGGGGCGTCGGGCATCGCACGCGGCTGTTGAAGAACATCACCGGGTTGTGGCTCGTGCAGGAGTGCCGGCGCATCTGGGCCCTGGCCGGCAAGTCGTTTGGCTGGGACGATCTCAATCGGCTGGCGGCCGCGGCGCCGCCTTTGACGTCGCTCGTGAACCCGGACGATGGCTGCTTCCTCGCGCCCGCCGACATGCCCTCGGCCATCCGCGAGAGTTGTCGCCGCACCGGGCAGCCGGTTCCCGCGGACGAGGGCGCGGTCATTCGCGCGACGATCGAGAGCCTCGCGCTGCGCTACCGGCAGGTGCTCGCGGCGCTCGAAGAAATGACCGGCGGCCGGATCGAGACGATCCACGTCGTCGGGGGCGGCACGCAGAACGCCCAGCTCTGCCAGGCCACGGCCGACGCCTGCGGCCGGCCGGTCGTCGCCGGACCGATCGAGGCGACGGCGATCGGCAACGTGATGATGCAGGCCGTGGCCGCCGGCGCGGTCGGCTCGATCGCCGAAGCGCGCGAGGTCGTGCGCGGCAGCTTTCCGGTCGTCGACTACCAACCCCGGGGAACCGCCGACTGGGCCGCCGCCGCCGAACGCTTCGCGCCACTAACAGCCCACGCGGACTAAGCTCACCACGGAGACACGGAGGCGAACGAATGACGAATGTCGAATGTCTAGTCTAAAGAAATCCGAATGACGAATGTCCGAAGGGGTGCGTTCGTTTCGTCATTCGACCTTCGGATTTCTTTAGATTAGACATTTGGCTTTCGACATTCGGCATTCTCTTCTCCGTGCCTTCGTGGTGAGTCTTCTTCTGCCTACTGGCCGGCGGTGGGCAGTCAGTAGGGTGTCCTGCGGACGCCATGAGACGTGTCGGTGCTGGCAGAGCACCGTACATACTGACCGCTGTCCGCTGACGACTGACCGCTACAGCGCCCGGCGAATGCGGCGTGGCGGCCGGCCGCCGCGACCCAAACGTGGCGGCGCGGGCTTGGCCGCGGCCGGCTCGGCGGCGATTTCGCTGCCCGTCGCGTCGACGGTCGCCGTCGGCAACGCCGCGGCAGGTTTGGAGAGCGTCTCGAATCCTTCGATCTCGTCCCGTTTGAGCAGCCGGTCGATGCGCATCTCGATCCGCGTCAACTCGGGCCCTTCCTCGGGTGTGACGAAGCTGTAGGCCACGCCCTCGCGCCCCATGCGGCCCGTGCGGCCGACGCGGTGTACGTAGTCGTCGCAGAAGGCGGGGATGTCGTAGTTGATGATGTGCGAAATGTTGGTGACGTCGATGCCCCGCCCCACCACGTCGGTGGCCACCAGGTGCCGCACTTTGCCCTCGCGAAAACGCGCCATGACGCGATCGCGGGACTTCTGCGGCAAGTCGCCGTGGATGCAATCCACGCCCTCGGCGCGCTTCGAGAGGCTCCGCCACACCTTCTCCGTGCCCCGCTTCGTGCGGCAGAAGATGATCGATTGCCGCGGATCCTCGCGCTTGATCAGCCGCACCAACAGCTCCATCTTGCGATCCGGCATCACGGTGAAGTAGTACTGGTCGATCGTCTCGACGGCCACGTCCTTGGGCGAGAAATTCAGCGTCTCCGGGTCGCGCATGTAGCGCCGCGCCAACCGCTCGACGGGCGGCGGCACCGTCGCGCTCAAAAGCAGCGTTTGCCGCGACGCCGGACAGCGGCGAAGGATCTTCTCGATGTCGGGCCGAAAGCCGATGTCGAGCATGCGGTCGGCCTCGTCCAGGACCACCGTCTTCAGCCCATCGAGCGGCAGCGTGCCGCGGCCCATGTGGTCCATGACCCGGCCGGGCGTGCCCACGACGATTTCCACGCCGCGGCGGAGCTTCTCCATCTGTTCGCGGATCGGCTTGCCGCCATAGACGGCCACCACGTGCGCCTTGCCGCCGTGCAACAGCTTGGCGAATTCCTCCCGCACCTGCACGGCCAATTCGCGCGTGGGCACCAGGATCAGCGCCTGCGGGCCACGATGGTTGTGGTGCGGGTCAAGCCGCTCGATGATCGGTATGGCGAAGGCGGCCGTCTTGCCGGTGCCCGTGCGGGCCTGGCCCAGCACGTCCACGCCGGCCAGCGCGCGGGGAATCAGCCCCGCTTGAATAGGTGTTGGCTCAAGATATTCGGCACGCTCCAAAGCCGACAGCATCGGCTCGGAGAGCGAGAGATTCTGGAATCCGGAGACGGACTCCACGGCGGGGTGAGACAAGTCTTCGTCCTGTAGGGTGGTGCGGAGGGCACAGCCCACCAAATACAGGCCGCGCCACGACAATCGCGATATGTTTTTTCTAACTGTAACCCCAAAAAGGGGTTTGGTCAACGTCGGCCTGGCAAGCGTGGTCGGCGATCCCTTGGGTCAGTTTTCGGGGGGCGGGCACCTTGTCCGCCTTATAGTTCCTCCAGAGTTGTCCGGCGGCTGTTGCGAAGAGCCCTACCACAGCTCGTAGCGACAGCCGCCCGGCAAGTCTGCGGCGCGGTTCGTAAACTGGGTGGTTTGTCGAACACGCATCGCCCCGCTACGAATGCTA
>JACPPG010000016.1 GCA_016191115.1 Planctomycetia bacterium
ATCAGCTTACCGCCGAGGGACGCCGCCTTCTTCCCGCCTTCCTCGCCGCCAGAAACGCCAGTGCCGAAAAGCTCCGCGACCTCGCAGCCTAGAAAAAATCCTCTCACCCTGCGAAAATCTGAATCGTTTGCAGTGCAGAGGAGTTTGCTTGATGTTGCGGAAAGGCGAGAGGAACGAAGGCTCCAGTACGCTCCGTGTTCTCTTGTGCCTCGGTGACTAGACTCTAGCGACACCAAACCGTCTATGTTCCGGGCCGCGGTTCGGCTTCCGTGACAGGCTTCGCGAGCTTGTGCCGCCATGTGTAGGAAAACGCCCCCAGCAGTTCGCCTTGCTCGGCGGTGTGACATTGCAGGCATTGCTTCAGAGCGCGCAGGGCGCCGAGCGCTCGGAATTTGCGTGGTTCGTCCGCGGTGACCATGTCCTCGCCGCGTCGCAAGGCGTCGAGCGCGTGCTCTTCGAAGGGGTTGATCTCGCGCGTCGCGGCGTCCTTTAATTCCTCCATTCGCGGCAGGTTTTCGGAAATGTACACACGAGGCTCGTCGAATTTGAGCAGGCTCACCAGCTCCAAGTGGTCCGGCGGAGCTACCGCGCTACCCGCCGCAACCCGGGTCTCGCTCGAGAAGCGATGCGACAAGAAGCCGGCTACTTGATCGCGACTGCGCACTAGTCCGAACCGATCGGCGGAGAGAAAGTCGAGCACGCCGCCGGCGTGCAGCGTCCACACATCGGACGCGGCGGGAGGATTACCGATCAACAGCGATGGCGCATGCGGTTCGCCTGCCGCAGGCGCGCCGGGATCCGGGCTGGCATCATCGTCCGGCGCGGCACGAGGTTGTGGGACCGGCGGATCATCGCCGCGATTCAGCCGCCACTCGCTCGCCAGGTTCACCATCCGCCCGACGCCAAACGAAGGACTCTCGATGAACTGTTGGATGGTTTTCTCGTGGAGCTGCTCGAGGGCCAATTGCCGTATGCGGCCGCCTGATTCGAGTCGGCTCTGAATCTCGTCCCATCTCACGTTAAGGCCCGGGGTCGCCTGGAGCGCGCCTACCGGCGCGTTCGCCTGGTGGCGTGTCGTCTCGTATGCCAAGCGCGGCGCTAGCGATTGGAAAGGATACCTCGCCGCCAACGCGCGTGCGTCACGGGCTTCGCGAACGGCAAATACGATCGTCACGGCGTAGGCGAATGCGGTAACCGCGATCATGGAAAGCCGAAAAACACGTGCCCGCCCACCGACGGCCGCACAAACGCACGTCGCGACGCAAACGCCAACCGCTTGCAAACTGGTGGCCAGCGAAAGGAACATGCAGAAGGGCGGGAGGAGAAAGGCGGCGATGCCCATCCCCAACACCGCGGGCGTGCGATGCCTCGATCGCGCCATGGCCAACGTGCAGGCCAAAAAGATCGCCGACCAAATCAGGCTGAAGACGAGCATGTGCACCTCCGCGCCATGTGACGACAAGTGGTCGAGCACGAGCGAGTCGGCCACGAGCAATTGTAACAAACGACGTGCCGTGTGAATGCCTTGAAAGACGACTCACGCGAGAACATCTTCCATTCGCGCGCTAACGCTGAGTGCGCTCCGCGATGCGATGTTCAATCTCGGACGGCCGCGTGCAATCGGACGCCGCGTTGCCGCGGCGGCTAACACGATCGGTGCCCGCAGAGCACCCTACCCCTTATTTACTGCCGCCTACTGCCCTCTGCCTACTTCTTCAAAAAAGCCGGTTGTACCCGTTCAGCGCCGCCACGCGATACGCCTCGGCCATGGTCGGGTAATTGAACGTCGTGTTGATGAAGTACAGAAGCGAGTTGGCCTTTCCTTCCTGAGCCATGATCGCCTGGCCGATGTGGATGATCTCCGAGGAGTTCGGGCCGAAGCAATGCACGCCGAGGATCGCAAGCGTCTCACGGTGGAACAATATCTTCAGCATCCCCACTTGCCGGCCGGTGATTTGCGCGCGGGCCAGGTGCTTGAACGCCGCGTGGCCGATCTCGTAGGGGATCTTCTCCGCCGTCAGGTCGCGCTCGGTGCGGCCGATCGAGCTGATTTCGGGGCTGGTGAAGATGCCGGTGGGGATATCGCGGACCAGGGCCCGTTCGCTCGCGCCGGTGATGATATGTGCCGAGGCGAAGCGGCCCTGAACGTACGCGGCGCTCGCCAGAGCCGGGAAGCCGATCACGTCCCCCACGGCGTAGATGTGCGGCACGGCCGTCTGGAAGTTCTCGTTGACGTCGAGCTGGCCGCGCTGGTTGGGCTGAATGCCGAGCTCTTCCAGGCCCATGTCCTGGGTGTTTCCGGTGCGGCCGTTGGCCCACAGCAGGATGTCGGTCTTGAGCTGCTTGCCGCTGGCCAGATGCAATACGACGCCGTCGTCGGTGGGCTCGACGCGCTCGGCGAGCTCGTTGTGGCGGATGAGCACGCCCAGATCGCGCATGTGATAGGCCAGGGCGTCGATGATCTCGTCGTCGAGGAACTCCAGCAGCTTCGCGCGGGTGTTGACCAGGTTGACCTTGATCGCCAGGTTGCGGAACATGGACGTGTACTCGCAGCCGACGACGCCGGCCCCGTAAATCGTGATCGACTGCGGCGTATAACCCAGATCGAGGATCGTGTCGCTATCGAAGACGCGCGGGTGCCCGAAATCGACGTCGGCCGGGCGGTACGGGCGCGACCCCGTGGCGATCACAAAGGCATTCGCGGTGAGACGCTGCTTGGCGTCATTGGCTTCGAGGACCTCGACCGTATGCGCGTCGGCGAAGCGGCCGCGGCCGACGAAGATCGGCACGTGGTTCCGCTCGTAGAACCCCCTGCGCATCTCGACTTGCTGATCGATCACCTTGCGGGCCGAGCGGCGCAGGTCGGGAAAGGAGAAGTGCAGCGAGACGCCCGCCTCGCGAAAGAGCGGGTTGTGGTTGGCCTCGGTCACCTGGAAGATTGAGTACCGCAGGGCCTTTGAAGGGATGGTTGCCCAATGGGTGCAGCCGCCGCCGACGCAATCGAACTGCTCGACGACGGCGACGCTCTTGCCATGTTTGACGGCCTGCATGGCGGCCCCTTCACCGCCGGGCCCGCTGCCGATCACGACCACGTCAAAATGGCATTTGTTCATGCGGGTGCTCGGAAAAAACGTGCAGGAGGCGACTCCCGTCGCCGATCGCGCCCAAGGAAGTTGGACAATCCTGCTTACTTCATCGACGACGGGAGTCGCCTCCTACAATCCCGTTGCACGGGCGGTCGCGTATATGCTTACGACTGCTCGCCCGATTGTGAAGGGGGGCGTTGCGTCTCGCCCCGGCCGCCGAGCCATTTCCGCACGGCATTCCATCCATGGCCCAGCAGTTTGCCGGAAAGCAGGTCTTCCGTGACGGTCGTTTTGCTCGTGGCGAAATTCTGCCACACGGCTTCAATGTACGGCGCACTCGACTCGCGGAGCATCACGTACAGCCCACGGCCGCGGATCTCGGCAAGCGCCTCCTCGTAGTGATCGATGACGTGCCGGTCAAACAGCCGGCCGGCCACGCGGACACCGGACAGGGCGCCGCGGGCGACCGTCTTCATTCGCCCGAGCGTGTATAGCGTCATCGCGCCGGAGACTTCCAAACGGCTCACCCCTTCGCGCCCGGCGATGTCGCGGACCTCGTTCCACACCCGCGCGATCTCGGCCTGCGGAATGACGCTCGCCGGGTCGATCGACCGCAGGGCCTCGCGCGTTTGGGCGATGGATTCCCGCAGCCCGTCCACCGACAAGGGGGGCGTGTCGAAGGCGCTGGCGGTCGCGCCGGAGGCGGCGGCCACGGCCGTCAGGAGGTCGTCGACGTGGTGGATCGCGCTGGCTTCGTCGATGACGCCCTGCTCTCGCAGCTCGTCGGCCAGCTCCTTCAAGTACGTCTGCGACCCGTAGGCGATGTCGCTGACCGCGGCCAAGAGCATCAAGGGAGAGAGGTGCAGCGTGGCCAGCCCCGCCATCTCGACGAAGTTGCCGATCGCCTTGCGGGCGACAAAGTTCTCGACCTTGGGCCCCGCGCCCGCGGCGTCCTTGCGGGCGACGCCGCCCACGTCCTCGGCCATGAAGTCGAGCATCTGCTGGACCATCACCGAGTAGGTCTTCGAGTTCTGGAAGGCCTGCGGCACCAGCAGGGCCGCGCTTTCGCGCACCGCGCCGGCGGCCACGGCGCTACCGGACCGGAGAGCCCGCTCGGGCAGGGAGAGCCCGTAGCGCAGGTATTTGACGACGGCGCTATAGCTTGGGTCGGGGGGCGTTTTTGCCTGTCGTTCGTCGGTCATGCGACTTCAATAGCCGAAAGGGAATGAACCGCCAAGTCGCCAAGACGATAAGTCAGGGTCATTCTGTTTTTCAAAATGGCGAGGCGGGAAAATGGGACTGGCTCCGAGCATAAACAGCGCAAGTCCTTTCAGACCAACGTTGCGTCTCGGTGCCTGTCCCACTTTCCCGCCGGTGCGCCGCCGGCAAGCTTGACGGCGACCTTGGCGGTTCATTCTCCGGCGCCGCCCAAAATTACTGCCCCGCAGGCAGCCGGGCCGGGAGGCCGCCCCACACGACTTGCGGCAGGTGACCTTCGTAGCCCATCAGGTTCTCGGCCGGATTATCGACGATGCTTCCCAGGATCAACACGCGATCGTGCTCCTTGATCACGGGCTGCGCCGGCCGCCAACTGACAACGGTGACCACTTTGGGAAGCCCAAAGAGCACGACGCGCATCGTGTACAGGTTTCCCTCGCGCGAGAGTTGCTGGACGGTGCCAGCCAGGGCGATGCCGTTCTGTTTGCGGTTAGCTTCGTCGAGTTGAAATCCCGCCAGGCGCCCGATCGACTCCGCGGCGCGCTGATCGGCGCCGATGCCCGCCAGCACACCTTGCAGCCCCTCTCTGAGCGCCGGCGCATTCGAGTCACCGCTCGTGACGAACGTTACGACCTCGGCCAGATGACACATTCGGCTGTAGGCCTCGGGCGTCATCTTCGTGACGGGCTTCCCGCCGCATGTATCGCAGACGATGCGCCGCTCGGCGGTTTGCTCGATCTTTTCGCCGCTTCGCTCGCGCGTGCCCGTGACCACGGTCCGCGTAACGTAGCCGGTGGAATGGCACGCCGGGCAACCCAGGGAGCCCGCCGCATCGGCCAGTGCCAGGGCCAGTTCGTCGGTCGAGTGGGGGGTGAACTCCTTGGGACCGAAAGGCGCAGGCTGGGCGGCCGCCTCGTTTTCTGGCGCGGCAGCGGAGGGCGGGTCTGTCGCAGGCGCCACCGGAGGCGCGGGCGTGCCGAAGGGCGCCGCTTTGTCCGGCGGCGGGCCCACGGGCGGCGCATCGCCCGGTGCCACGGGCAGGTCCACGGCAGGTGGCTCGTCGGGCGCGTCGAGCAAGTCCTTCAACTCGCGCCCTCGTTTTTGGTCGCCATCCTTAACCGGCCCACCGCCGAAGCGTGGCAATGGCGCCATGACCCAAGCCGGTAGACGGCCGGCGATGTTGAGGAAGTCGTACTGCGGCCCGCCAAAACGAAGCAGCCCCAGGTAGCCCAGCGACAGGCCCAGCAATCCGCCGCCGACGATGCCCACCAGGTGCGCAAAGACGCTGGGCTGCTTCCGCTGCGGGCGGGGCGGAACGGCGATCGGTTCGGTGTCCCATTCGAGCGGCGCTTCGACGCGCGACAGATGCGGGCCCACCGCCGCGGTGATCATCGGGTGCGGGTGCTCGATGGGAATCGCCTCGGGCGGGGCCGGAATGCTCGCCTCCAAGACGTCGGCGACTGCGAACGGCGTACCGCACCGCGGACAGCGCATCTGGTCTGAGGCCTGCGCCGATCCTGGAATCAGGAGGTCGCCTTGGCACGAAGGGCAGGACGAGATGCGAGACATGCAAAACTCCGGCCGGCTCTTCTCGGGACCGTACCTGTTAGTTTATCAGCGGCCGGCGAAGTCCGCCTATAGCGGCAAACTGCGGGAATTGCGGAGGATTGGCACTACACCGATGGTCCGCCGTGCAGGGAAGTGGCTGCCTCCGGCGCGAGCCAACCATTCGCCTGCGAAGCCCAGGGGCGGCGACCCTTGGGAATTGGGGCGATCGCGGGTTCCGCTCCGCGCTCAACCAATGACCTCGCGGATCGGCCGGCTTGCGGCCGATTTCCAGCCGCTCGCGGCCGGTCACTTCCAGCCGCAAGGGATCAGGGCCGTTCACAGATTCAAGCTTGCCGGCGGCGCACCGGCGGGAAAGTGGGACAGGCACCGAGACGCAACGTTGGTCTGAAAGGACTTGCGCTGTTTATGCCCGGAGCCAGTCCCATTTTCCCGCCTCGCCATTTTGAAAAACAGAATGACCCTGCCGCAAGGGATCGAGGCTATTGAATTGGCGATGCGCGGATCGGTATAATCCGCCACAGTCCAACCATTCTAAGAATTCCGGCCGGCCTCGACGCCACCGCATGGGTTCGGGAGGTCAGTCGAATGGTCGGAGTGCAAAGTTGTGGTCCGACAACGCAGGCGGATGCATTTTAGCGCGATAGGACCATCAGAGAACTGACGTCGTTTTTCAACGGGAGCGACGTCTTTGCGAAACGCGCATGTCGTGCGCTGGGTATCTTTGTTCGCCCAGCGCATCGCGGGCCGATGCGCGGAGGACGGTTTGTGCCGCGAGTGCCGTGAAACAGGGAAGAGCGGCGCCACTGCTGAAATCCGTTGATCGTAACTTCGACTGGCCCAGGGGCCTGTATGTCGAAGGTGCTAGTCATTGACGACGAGCCCGGCTATCGCGCAAGCCTGGAGTTCTTCCTGACCCAGGCGGGTAATCGCGTCGTCACCGCGGGCACGGCGGCCGAGGCGGTCGAGTTGGCCGCCGACTTTCAGCCCGAGGTGCTCGTGGCCGATTGGCTGCTGGGCGAGCAACAGACGGGCCTGGACGTCGCCCGGCGGCTGCAGTCGCTGATCCCCGCCTTGCAAACGATCATCATCACGGCCCTGTCGGAAGACGAGGTCCGCCAGAAAGCAACCGAGGCGGACGTCTTTCAATGCGTGGAAAAGCCGTTCGAGCCAGGGGCACTGGTGGACGCGGTGCGCAGGGCGGCGTCCCAATCTGATTGAGCTGTGCTCTGCCCGCGTCGTTTGGCGCACCGCCAAGCCCCGCGCCCAAGAAGGGGCGGATTGCGGAACATACGCCCTGCAGGTGAAAATCGGGCTATTGCGCGCGTCGCCGCGAACCTCGTTTTCGCGGCATACGCGCGTCGGTGCTGGCGAGCGGCCGAGACCCACAGGACACACATGCCCGGCAATCCCACAACGATCCATCACCAAACACCGCGGCGGGCGGAGGGCCGGCAGGATGTCCCCGAGCGGTCCAGCCGTTCCGAAGGGCCTCGCGCGATGCCAAGGTGGGCTGTAGCCTTATTGGTATTGGCCGCATGCCTGGTCACGCTCGGCTACGCGCTGTTCACCGGCCATATCTGGGAAGATTCGTTCATCACGCTGCGGCACAGCGAGAATCTGCTCCAGGGAGAGGGACTCGTCTATAACCCGGGCGAGCGGGTGCACGGGTTCACATCGCCCATCAACGTGTTATTGCTCGCGGCGGCGCACCTGGTTACGGGACAATCATCCTACGATGCGACGTTCTGGGCGTATCGCGTCGCGTGTATCGCCGCGTTCGCCGCGGGCGGGGTGCTGCTCGTCAAACGAATCTGGGACGCGTTTCCGGGCGACGCGAACCCGGCCTGGTTCGCGGCCTTCCTCTATCTGTTTAGTCTGAAGAGCGTCGCCTTCACCACAAACGGAATGGAGACCGCCTTCGTGCTCCTGTTCCTCGCGGGGACCGTCTACTTGCTCGTGCGCGACGAACCGGGCCGCTGGCTCGCGCGAGGCCTCTGTTGGGCCGGCTTGATGTGGACCCGTCCGGACGGCTGCGTGTACATAGCGGCATTGGGCCTGGCCGATGCGATTTTTTCGCCGTCCCCCAAGCGCCAACTCCTCCCATCGCTTGCCAAGAGCGCGGTCGTCTGCGCGGTCGTCTACGGGCCGTGGTTCGCGTGGGCCTGGACTTACTATGGGTCGCCCGTGCCGCACACCGTGGTCGCCAAGAGCCTGGTCGAGACCGGAGCGCTGGGCCAGTTTCTCGGCTACATGGACAATCTGCTCTTCTACTTCTTGAACCACCAAGGGGAGATGTTCCGGCCGATTTATGCCGGACTGGGGGATGGCAACTACTTCGCCGGTCGCCTCGGCTCATGGCCGCTCAACGGGCTCACGCGCGCCGCCGGCATCTTTTGCACGGCCTATTGGCTGCTTCCGGTCAACGATCGGCTGGGCCGCGCCGCGTCGCTGTCGTTCGCCATTGTCGGGGTCTATTTTGCGTTCATGATGATGCCCAGCCCTTGGTATCTGCCTCCCGAGGAGTTGCTTGGCATGGTGACATTGACGTGCGGCATCGTGACGCTTTCCGCCGCGGCATGCCGGCGGTGGTATCCGCGGGCGGGAGGACGCATCCGGTCGTTGCCGGCAGCCGTGCTGTTTGTCGTCTTGGCGGCGGGCCAGGTTGCGCTCTTTGGCCTGAACGCCTGGCAGATGAAGATCCAGCAGGCCGAAGTCGAGATGGGCAACCGGGCTGTAGTCGGCAACTGGCTGCGCGATCATGGCCAATCGACCGACAGCGTGTATCTCGAGCCCCTCGGATACATCGGCTACTTCAGTCGCATGCGGATGGTCGACTGGCCCGGCCTGGTGGCGCCGCAGGTCGTGAAACTGCGCGGAGAGCGTTTCGACCGATACAGCATCATGCTCGAACTCATGCCTGATTGGGTCGTATTGCGCCGAGGCGAGATCAATCAACTGCACGCAGCCGGTTTGCGGGCGGACTTCGAGCGGAATTATGTGCTCGCCGAGCAGTTCGACGTGACGCAGGCGCTGGATAGCTACCGATTCCTGCCGGGCAAGCCGTACGTCTATTCCGACGCGGTGTTCGCCGTGTTTCGGCGGAAGTCGACGCCCTGATCCACGCCCTCGCCTGGCGGCCCAGGGCCGTTCACAGATTCAAGCTTGCCGGCGGCGCACCGGCGGGAAAGTGGGACAGGCACCGAGACGAAACGTTGGTCTGAAAGGGCTTGCGCTGTTTATGCTCGGAGCCAGTCCCATTTTCCCGCCTCGCCATTTTACTGCCGTTGGGGTTCTGCGCTACCCTCGCGGCACCCTCCCTACCACCGGCTCGCCCATGCGCTTTCGTGAACTTTCATTCCGCGCGGCCCGCGCTACGACCCTGCTGGCGCTCTTGGCCGGTTCCTGGGTTTGCCTGGCCGAGCGCGCGACGGCGGAAGATGACTTTGTGTTGGCCCGGCTGCGGCCGTTCCTAGCGCAGCACTGTTTGGCTTGCCACAGCGGCGAGGAGCCGAAGGGAGACTTGTCGCTCGAAAAGTATCAGGATGCCGCCTCCGTGCGCCGCGACCGGGACACTTGGGGCAAAGTGGTCGAGTACCTGGAAGGCGGCATCATGCCGCCCGAGGAACGACCACGTCCCAACCGTGACGAAGTCGCCGCTGTCACTGCCTGGGCCAACAAGCAACTGGCCGCCCTCGGCGACGGACAACGGAACCCCGGCCGCGTGACGATCCGCCGGCTGAACCGCGCCGAGTACAACAACACGATCCGCGACCTCGTGGGCGTCGCCTTCAAGCCGGCCGAGGATTTTCCCACCGACGACGTGGGTTACGGCTTCGACAACATTGGCGACGTGCTGTCGCTGCCGCCCGTGCTATTGGAGAAATACCTGGCCGCGGCCGAGCGGATCGCCAGCGAGGCGATCCAAGCCAGCCCGCAATCTTCGGCACCCGCCAAGGCGCGTTTCGCGCCTGCACAAATGAAGCTTGCCTCCGGCGGCGATGGCGAGCCGACCACCGGCATCCTCGTCAGTAACGGCGAAGTGTTCGTCGACGTGCCCTTTACAAGTGACGGAGAGTACATCGTCCGCGCGGGCGCATGCGCCCAGCAAGCCGGCCCCGACCCGGCCCGCATGGCGCTCAAGGTCGACGGAAAAGACGTGCAGTCGTTCGAGGTCAAAGCGACGGCCGACCGGCCGGAAGCTTACGAAGTACGGCTCACCATCGAGGCCGGAACCAAGCGTATCGCAGTCGCGTTTGTGAACGACTATTACCAGCCGAACCATCCCGACCCCAAGCAGCGGGACCGCAACCTGTTTGTCGACTGCCTGGAGATCGAAGGGCCGCTGGGGGACGCGCCGACGCTGCCGGACAGTCATCGGCGGATCATCTTTCGCCAGCCAACCGACGTTAACGACGCGGACGCCTGCGCGAAAGAGATCCTCGCGAAGTTCGCCCGCCGCGCCTATCGCCGGACGGTGTCAGAGACCGAGGTCGAGCGGCTGCTGCGGTTCGTGCGCCTGGCCCGCGCGGACGGTGGCACGTTCGAGGCGGGCATCCAGTTGGCGGTGCAGGCAGTTCTCGTTTCGCCCAGTTTTCTCTTTCGCGTGGAACTCGACGGCGATGCGGCTTCCGGCGCGCCCACGCAACCAATCGACGATTTTCAACTAGCCTCGCGTTTGTCGTATTTCTTGTGGAGCAGCATGCCCGACGACGAGCTGACCCGCTTGGCGGACGAAGGCGCGCTCGCAAAGGGCGACAATCTGGCGGCGCAGGTGAAGCGGATGCTGGCCGACGAAAAGGCCGCGGCGCTGGTGGAGAATTTCGCGGGTCAGTGGCTACAGATTCGCAACCTCGATATTGCCGCGCCCGATCGCATGCGGTTCAAGGACTTCGACGACGGCTTGCGGGCGGCCATGCGGCGGGAAACCGAGCTGTTCTTCGAGTCCGTGATGCGCGAGGACCGCAGCATCCTGGAGTTCATCGACGCCGACTACACGTTCGTCAACGATCGGCTGGCCAAGCACTACGGCATCGAAGGAGTGGACGGCAAGGAATTCCGCCGCGTGTCGTTGCCCGACAAGCGCCGCGGCGGCGTGTTGACGCATGCCAGCATCCTCACGGTGACCTCGAATCCCACGCGGACCTCGCCGGTGAAGCGCGGCAAATGGATTATGGAGCAGATTCTAGGGACGCCGCCGCCGCCGCCTCCGCCCGGCGTGCAGGAGCTCGAGCAAGGAAAGCTCGAGGGCACACTCCGCCAGAAGATGGAACAGCATCGCGCCAATCCCAACTGCGCGGTTTGCCACAACCGCATGGACCCGCTGGGCTTCGCCTTTGAGAACTTCGACGCCATCGGCGCGTGGCGCGACAGGGAGGGCGAGCAAACAATCGACGCCGGCGGGACGTTGCCGGGTGGGCAAACTTTCGCGGGAGCAACCCAGTTGCGGGCCATCCTCAAGGCCGCGCCAGAGCCCTTTGCTCGCAACCTGGTCCGCAAAATGCTAACTTACGCCCTGGGCCGGGGGTTAGAATCTTACGACAACGAGGCGGTCAACGAAATCACGTCACAATTGGCGGCGCACGACTATAAATTTTCGACCTTGGTGGTGGCGGTCGTCAAAAGCGAACCATTTCGAATGCGACGCGCAAAGGGAGTCGAATAAGTGACTGCGAACCCTCGCATACCCCGGCGAACCCTGCTCAAAGGATTGGGCGCCGCTGTCGCGCTACCCATGTTGGACGCGATGCTGCCGGTGCGGGCACGCGCCGAGGCCGCGGCACTGGCCACCTTGCCGCGCCGACTGGCTTTCATCTACGTTCCCAACGGCATCCACATGCCGGACTGGACGCCCGAACGCGCCGGCAGCGATTTTGACCTGCCACCCATCCTGGCGCACCTCGAGGCGCACAGGAACGACATCACCGTGTTCTCCGGGCTGGCACAGGACAAGGCCCGCCCCAATGGCGACGGGCCCGGTGATCACGCCCGCGCGCTGGCTTCGTTCCTCACCGGCTGCCAGGCCTACAAGACCAACGGAGCGCACATTCGCGCGGGCGTTTCGGTTGACCAGGTCGCGGCGCAACAGATCGGCCACCGCACCCGCTTCCCCTCGCTCGAGTTGGGCGTCGATCGCGGCGCGCAGTCGGGCAACTGCGATTCGGGCTATAGCTGCGCCTATTCGTCGAACATCTCCTGGCGGACGCCCACCACGCCGCTGCCCAAGGAGATCAACCCGCGGGCGCTCTTCGAGCGGTTGTTCGGCGGCGGGACCGGCCCGCAAACGGCCGAGGCCCGCGGGCAGCGGCTGAAGTACCGGAAGAGCATCCTCGATTTCGTGCGGGAGGACGCGGCCGGGCTGAAAAACAAGTTGGGCGCGACCGACCAGCGGAAGATGGACGAGTATCTCACCGCTGTCCGCGAAGTGGAGGAGCGGATCGCCCGCGCCGAACTCGCGTCGGCCGGGGAGCCACCGGATATCGAGCGGCCCACTGGCATTCCCAAGAAGCACCAGAAGCACCTGCAATTGATGTCCGACCTGTTGATCCTGGCTTTTCAGGCGGACCTGACGCGCGTCGCCACGTTCATGTTCGCCAACGCTGGCAGCAACCGCAGTTACTCGTTCATCGACGTGCCGGAAGGGCACCATGACCTGTCGCACCACGGCGGCAACGAGGAAAAGCAGGCCAAGATCAGCAAGATCAATC
Source organism: Planctomycetia bacterium (assembly GCA_016191115.1). Classification (GTDB taxonomy): domain Bacteria; phylum Planctomycetota; class Planctomycetia; order Pirellulales; family JACPPG01; genus JACPPG01. Next base: position 12,578 of record JACPPG010000016.1, read on the forward strand.
AGTTCCACGCCAAGAACCTGGCGCACATCCTGGACCGGATGCGGGCCATCCGCGAGGGGGACGGCACGATGCTCGACCAGGCGATGATCGCCTACGGCAGCGGCATCGGCGACGGCAACGCCCACAATCACGACAAGCTGCCGATCCTCGTGGCCGGCCGCGGCGGCGGCACGATTCAGACGGGCCGGCACGTGCAGTTCGACAAGGAGATGCCGCTCAACAACCTGTGGCTGTCCTTGTTGGACCGCATCGACGCCCACGCCGACCACCTGGGCGACAGCACGGGGCGGGTGGAGCTGTAGGGCGCTCGCGGCAGCGTTTGTGTTGACCCACCCGTAGGAGGCGACTCCCAGGGCCATCCTGTTTTTCAAAATGGCGAGGCGGGAAAATGGGACTGGCTCCGAGCATAAACAGCGCAAGTCCTTTCAGACCAACGTTGCGTCTCGGTGCCTGTCCCACTTTCCCGCCGGTGCGCCGCCGTCCAGCTTAAATCTGTGAACGGCCCTGAGGCGACTCCCGTCGCCGATGAATTGGCCACGAGTCGACCACCACCTCCAGGTCCTCGGCGACGGGAGTCGCCTCCTATATGCCGGATTGCGGCGTCTATCTAGACCACACAAACTGGCGCGGGTAGCTTGACGGGCGTCGGCCGTGCTCTTTCTTTCGCATGCCCACCGCGAGCGTGGGCATGGCACCCACAGCTCACACCGCATCGCCGCATCCACCATGCAACTCAAAGACAAAGTCGTCGTCGTTACCGGGGGGGCCAATGGGATCGGGCGGGCCATGTGCCGGCGGTTCGCGGCTGAGGGGGCGCGCGGCATCGTCGTCGCCGACCTCGACGAAGCGAACGCCGCCGTCGTCGCTAAAGAGATCGGCGGGCTAGCCATGCGCGTCGATGTCGCCGTGCCCGACGAGCTTGCGCGGCTCGTCGCCCGCACGACCGAAGCGTACGGGCCGATCGATCTCTTCTGCTCGAATGCGGGCATCGAGACCGGCGGCGGGCTCGATGCGCCGGTGGAGCTGTGGCAGCGCATCTGGGACGTCAACGTCATGGCCCACGTGCACGCCGCCCGCGCGGTGCTGCCGGGCATGATCGCGCGGCGGGAGGGGTACTTGCTGCAAACCGTCTCGGCCGCGGGCCTCTTGACACAGATGAGCTCGGCGCCGTACTCGGTCACCAAGCACGCGGCGATCGGCCTGGCCGACTGGCTGGCGATCACCTACGGCGACGCGGGCATCAAGGTGTCGTGCGTGTGCCCCCTGGGCGTGCGGACCAACATGCTCATGTCGACCGACGACCCGATTGCCGTCTACCTCCGCAACAACGCCGTCGATCCGGAGCAGGTGGCCGACACGATCGTCGCCGGCCTGGCCGCCGAGCAGTTCCTGATCCTGCCGCATGCGGAAGTGGCCGAATTCTTCCACCGCAAGGCCGACGACTACGACCGCTGGCTGAAGGGCATGCGCCGCCTGCGCGACAGCCTGCCCGGCATGCCGGCTCCGACGGTGACGCCTGTTTGGTAGCTCCCAGGGGGGTGGGCATCCTGCCCGCCTTGGCCACTCTTGATCGGCAAATCGCTTCGCGAAGCCCACGGGTGGCAACCCGTGGGCTGGGCCGTGCACTCGGACGATCGCGCCACACAGAAGGCGGGCAGGATGCCCGCCCCCTCGGCGAGCCCGCTATCTATTCAAACACCAGCGCTATCTTGCTCGTCACGTGCGCTTCCAGGCCGTTGCGGTCCATGAAGTAGGTGTCCTTGGCCTTTCCCTGGCTGAAGAGCTTTTCGGCCTGGTCGTCCCAGTGGCCGGAATCGAGCTGGTCGCTTTCGCCCAGCGGCAGCACCATGTACGACTTGGGCGGCTTGCTCAAGATCACGATCTGCGTCGAGGTCTGGCCGCCGTTGCCGACCTTCAAGTCGCCGACCGGGCCGAACGTGATCGCCCGCGGCGTCGCCATGCCCGCCTCCTTGAGCGTGCCGCCGCCGACCGGGTAGGTCCGCTGGCCGTCCTTGCGGCCCACGCGGAACAGGTCACCGTAGCGGGCGCTCGTGCCGTTTTGCTTCGTGCGCAAGAACTCGACCGCCTTGCCGAGCGCGGCCATCAGGTCTTCGTCCCCAAGATCGGCGGGCACGTCGACCGCTTCGGCCTTCTTGCCGCCCAGGCCCATCTTGAAGGCGTAATACGCCAAGGCCCCGGCCGAATCGACGTTAGAGCACCGGTTCCAATCCTGGATGCTCGCGTACACGGCCTTGGCGTCGCCGGTCTTCGCAGCGTCGGCGGTGGTCGCCCAAGCGCGGGCCAGGCGAGCCTGCCACTTGTCGGCCCCCAGAACCTGCGTGCAGAACGCCAGACCAATCGCGTCGTCGACCGTCACCGAATCGTCGGCGTGCAGAATCTCAGTGACCATCCGCGCCCGCTGATGCGAGGGTCGCCCGTCGGCGAAGTACAGGTACGGCCGCTTCGCGCTGTCGGCCGTCATCGGGCAGTCCTTCATCATGTAGACTGGCGCCACGTTGCAGTTCTGCATGTAGCCGCTCGCCGGATTCGTGATCTGCACCAAGTCGTCGAGCGGATGGATGCCGGCGAAGTCATTCTTCGACACGTTGCCGGGCACGGGGCGGTTGGTCGGCAGCCCGTGATTGCGGACCGGCACGCGGCCGTCGTGCACGTAGTAGATGTCGCCGTCGACCGTGGCGACCATGATGTTCTGCGGCATGAGCTGCAACCCGGCGAGCGCCGCCTTGATCCCGGCGAGACTCCTGGCCGTGTGGACCTGGTACAGCTCTTCCATCAAGCCGGCCTCGGTCGTGTAGGGAATGGCGAACGTGTAGGCCTTGTCCCCCTTGCGGGCGACGACTGGGCCGTGATGCGTTGCGGCGACCTGGAACTCCTTCTCCACAAGCTTCTCGCCATCGCGGACGCGGAGCGTGATTCTGCGGGTCTTCATGTCGCGCCACTGGCCGTCGACCTCGTATTGCAGCGGATTGTCAGCGCGGACCGTCTCCTCATAGACGTCGGCCGTGTCGGGCCCGCCGGTCGTCATGGCGATCGACGAGTACTGGCTGTGCCCGAGGCCGGGGAACGGCACGCCCAGGATGCACGCGCCGCTGAGCGCGAAGTCATCGCCCGTGGCGTACATCCGCTGCTCGTAGAAACGAAACGGCCCGTACCAGCTCAGGTGCGGATCGATGAGCGCGATCGCCGTGCCGGTGGCGCTGCGCTTGGGCGAGATGGCCCATTCGTTCGAGCCGCGATACTCGATCGGGTCGGGCTGGATGCCGGCCTTCTTCAGGTCGTCGGCCGCTTGCCCCTCGGGCCAGCCCCAGATGATGAACCGGCCGAGCATGACGGGGAAATGCGGTTCCAGCTTCTGGGCCCACTTGGGCACCTGCTCGGGATGGTCGGCCATGAATTTCTGCACGCCGGCGATGTACGCGCGGCAGACGCCTTGCAGCTTGGGGTCCATGCGGGCGAAGTGCTCGCGGCAGACTTCGTCGTGCTGCCAGACGCGCGAGCGATAGTCCTGGTTTACTAGCGGCGGCCCGGCAATCTCCGCCATCGTGCCGGCGGCCAGCCGATAGTTCTGCAACAACTGCTCGAGTCGATCCTGGGCCTGCGAGTACCCTGCGCCGTAAGCCGCGCCTGCCAGCGTGTCGGCATAAATGTGCGGCACGCCAAATTCGTCGCGATAGACGGTGACGCTTTCGGCCGCGGCGATTGAGGCGGAAAAGGCGACGAGCAGCGCGCCGGCAACGGCCAGACGTCGGGTGATGCAATGCGTTTGCATGAAATTCTCCGGTAGGACGAACGTGACTGGCGGGCTGGGCCGCTTGAGTTCAGTCTGCGGCGCGAATGGTCATTTTGGTCCGCGCAACAACCGGAGTCAAACGCACGGCAACGTTCCGGAATGGGGCCGGTCGTGGCCGATCGCGTTGTAGGAGGCGACGCCTGTCGCAGACCGGCTGCCGTGCGTTGGCCGCCGCTTCTCATTCGTCGGCGTCAGGAGACGCCTCCTACACTGCGGACTGGGGGCCGGTCTCAACTACTGCATCCCCGCCGGCTTAGCCCCGACGGTCACCGCTTCCAGATGGCCGCCGCGCTCGATCAATAACTCGTACGGCATCGTCGTTGCGTTAAGCAGTTGTTGCAGCGCCGGTCCATCGGCGAATTCCTGCCCGTTCACGGCCAGCACGCGGTCGAGCACGCGCAGGCCGGCCCGCGCGGCGGGGGAGGCCGGCACCACGCGGATGAGCTTGACGCTGCCTGGCTCGGCGTCGTCTTCGCGCCAGGCAATGCCCAGCTTTGCCGGTTGCCCGCGAAGCGCGATCGATAGTTCCTGCGATTGCTCGGCACCGACCCGCTGAACCACGGCCTTGGCCGGACTTTCGGCGCTCGCAACCATCCCGGCCAGGTCCGTTCCGGCGGACAACTCTTGGCCAGCGAAGCTCAGCAGTCGGTCACCCACTTTCAGGCCGGCCTGCGCCGCAGGCGCGCCCGCAGTCACCCGAATGACCCTCAAGCCGGGCGCCGAGACGTCGTGCGGGTCCCAGTTCAAACCCAGCCGGCTGGGCAACGGCTCCATCGGCCGCTCGACGCTCTGCTGCGTCCACTGCGACTCGCGGCGGCCCGCGTCGCGGAAGCGCGGCAGCTCCGGCTCGTCGGCCAGCTCCGTCACCAGGCCGAAAACGTAGCGGGCCACGCGCCGCATGCCGTCGATATTCAACTTCTCCACGTCGTCGCTGGGGCGGTGGTAGTCGGAGTGCAGACCGGTGTGCGCCATGAGGATCGGCACGCCGCGGGCGTAGAACGGGTGATGGTCGCTGTTGTCCTTCATCTCCCAGGTGAAGTCCAACAGCATCGGCTCGTCGCCGTTGGGGCGGCTGGCCAGCTTGCGCAGCCCCGCCGCGGTGCGGGCCCCAGTGATCTCCAGCTTGTTGTTGCGCAGCCGGCCGACCATGTCCATGTTGACCATGATCCGCACTTGCCCGAGCCGTACGGTGGGGCGGGAGAGCCAATGCTTCGAGCCCAGCAGGCCCTTCTCCTCACCGTCCCACAGGGCGAAGAGTATCGATCGCTTCGGCCGCGGTTCGAGCCGGCAGCAGGCGTCGGCGACTTCCAGGAGCGTGGCGACGCCGCTCGCGTTGTCGTCGGCGCCGTTGTGGATGTGGCCTGTCGGCCCGTAGCTGTTGCGCGCGTTGCCGTAGCCGACGTGATCGTAGTGGGCGCTCAACAGCACGACCTGGTCCCGAAGCGCCGGGTCGCTCCCTTCGAGAATGCCCAGGACGTTGCGCGACGAGGGGTCGAACAGTTGGAAATAGGTCCCCTTGTCGCCGGCGGGCGCGAGTCCGAACTTCTTGAATTCGAGCTGCAGGTACCCGCCGGCGGCCCGGCCCCCGCGGCTGCCGGACTCGCGCCCCTCGAAGGCGTCGTCGGCCAGGGCCGCGACGTGGTGGTGCAGCTCGCCCGCGGTGATCGTGTCGGCCGCGGCGCGAAGCGCCGCATTGTCGGCCGCCTGGGCGAGCGGCGAGCAGAGCGAGAGGAAGACAAACGCCGCAACGGCGAACACGCCGGACAGTCGCACCCGCATTTCACACCCTGCACAGACGTAAGCGGTAGATCGATGAATCGGCCTGCACGCCCCGCGCGAAGCGCGTCGGTCCCCTGAAGTGAACGTGCCGGCCGCCGCCTGTGTCGGTTACTATAGTCGCGGGCGAGCGCGAGGTGGATAGCGGTGTGTTCGCCGGGCGGTCGATGTGTGGTGTTTTGCCGGCAAATGCGGGTCGCTTCGGCGGGGTTCTTGGCAGCGTGAACCGGCCCCCCGATCGCGCCGCCGCAGGGTGCGGCAAACCGCCTTGCGAGGGCAGGCGAATTGCCTAGAATCGGACATCCGGCCGTGCAGGCCGTGCGTGGCGGCTCAGGCGGCTGTTGCCCCCGGCCGCGAACATTTCGGAGAGGTGGCTGAGTGGTCGAAAGCGCGGGTTTGCTAAACCCGTGACCGGGTAACTGGTCCGCAGGTTCGAATCCTGTCCTCTCCGCTTTTTTCCGAATCGCTCGTCGCAAGTTGCATAAGCATTTCGGCTTGCGACGAGCGACTTTTGTTTGTCCTAGTCACAGGGACAATAACTGGGACAAACCGGAGCCAAAAGGCGGCTCTTTTTGGGGTCATTGCGACCAGTTCTTGGCCGTCATGTAGCGGGCCTTCGCCCTCTCGCCGCGGCACCACAACGGCCGCGATGACGCGTACCTCGGCATCGTCGATTTCGTCGACGATCACGGTCTTGTTCGCGAACTACGCACCGAGGGCCACGCGCCCTTTGCTATCGGCCAGCTTGGTATTCATAACGGCTCCCAAAACGAGCGCCCCAACCGTCCCGTCCTACCGCCAAGTGAGATAGTGGGGCAAGTGGGATTTCCCCCAGGGCCGTTCACAGATTCAAGCTTGCCGGCGGCGCACCGGCGGGAAAGTGGGACAGGCACCGAGACGCAACGTTCGTCTGAAAGGGCTTGCGCTGTTTATGCTCGGAGCCAGTCCCATTTTCCCGCCTCGCCATTTTGAAAAACAGAATGACCCTGGGATTTTCCCACCCCCCGCCCCTGCTACAAGAAGAACACCCGCTCCGCTGCGCGCTGCAATAGCCACTGCCGGTCGGCGTCCGAGAGGAAATCGAGCCGCGACCGCACTAGCTCGATTGAGTCGCGGTAGGCGTGCCCCTCTTGCACCTGGTAAGGACAGTCGGTAGCCCACATCAGGCGTCCGGGGCCGAACGCGTCGAAAAGCCGGCGGATCATTGGCGCGAGGTCCGTGTACGGCGCCTTCTTCTTGCCGAGTGCATAGAACGCCGACGCTTTCACGGCCGTGTGCTTGTGCCGCGCCAGTCGGCAAAGCTGCGCCACGTCGCGGTCGCGAATCTCGCCGTCCGTGCCGATGCGGCCACAATGGTCGATCACCACGGGCGTCTCAGGGTGCTTTTCGCACATCGCGTCAATGGCTGCAAGCGCATCGGGGTTGACCAGGCAGCACATGGCCAGCCGCTCGCGGCCGCCGCATTGCCACATCGCCTCCATGCCCGGCGCAGCCAGCCACCGGTCGACCGACAGGTTGCGGGGATAGATGCGAAAGCCGCGCACGCCCTGTGACTTCAAACGCCGCATTTCGTCGGCCGGGTCGCGGCCTCCGTCGTCGATCACGGCGATGCCCGAAAACACGCCGGGGAACGCCCGCATGCTGTCGAGCAGGTAGGAGTTGTCGAACCCGTAGAAGCTCATCTGCACGAGCACAACGCGGGCGACGCCACACGGCCGGGCGTGTGCGAGGAGCTCCCGCGGCGTGAAGCTGGGCGGCTTCATCTCCTCGCGCCGATAGCCGGCCGCCAGCGGATATTTCGCGGTGTCCGGCGTCCACACGTGCACGTGCGCGTCGATGGCGCCGGCATCCTTTGACGTCGCGCCAGCCACTTCACGCGTTCGATCCTGCGCCATCGCCGTCGCTCCCGGCAAAAACTCGGTCGCGATCGCGCCAGCCGCCGCGCCGATGCCACGCCGCAACACCTCTCGGCGGGAAGTTACGCTCGGCCGCGTCATCGCTTGTTCCGTGGTATGGCGATAGCGCCGCCGGGCTTCTCTCACTCCACCGTCACGCTCTTGGCCAGGTTGCGCGGCTTGTCGACGTCGCAGCCGCGGAGGACCGCGATGTGGTAGGCCAGAAGCTGCAGCGGGATGGCCGTCACGATCGGCTGCAGGAAGTCGTCGACCGTGGGGATGTGGATCACGTCGTCCGCCAGGTCGGCCGCCTGCGCGCCCGCCTCGCACGTCACGGCGATCACCGGGCCGCCGCGGGCCTTGATCTCCTCCATGTTGGCGATCACCTTGTCGTACACCACGCCGTGCGGGATGAGGAACACGCTGGGCGTGTTCTCGTCGATCAATGCGATCGGCCCGTGCTTCATTTCCGCCGCCGGATAGCCCTCGGCGTGGATGTAGCTGATCTCCTTGAGCTTCAAGGCCCCTTCAAGCGCCGTGGGGAAATTGAACTGCCGCCCCAGGTACAAAAACGTGCTGCACTGGTGATACTTCTCGGCGATGCGGCGGACCTGGGCGTTCGATTCCAGGGCCTGCTGCACCTTGTCCGGCAGTTCCTGCAGCTTCTCGATAATCCGCATCCCCTGGGCGTAGCTCAGGTGCCGCAGCCGGCCGAAGTACAGGGCCAGCATCGTCAGCACGGCGCACTGCGACGTGAACGCCTTGGTCGAGGCCACGCCGATCTCCGGCCCGGCGTGCAGGTAGATGCCGCCGTCGGCCTCCTTGGCGATGCTGCTGCCCACCACGTTGCAGATGGCCAGCGTGGGATGCCCCTGCCGCTTCATCTCGCGCAAGGCCGCCAGGGTGTCGGCCGTCTCACCGCTTTGCGTGATGGCGAACACCAGCGTGTTGTTGTCGATCGGCGGATTGCGGTAGCGGAGCTCGCTGGCATATTCCACCTCGACGGGGATGCGGGCAAACTCCTCGATCAGGTATTCGCCGACCATGGCCGCATGCCAGCTCGTTCCGCAGGCGGTCAGGAGAATCCGGTTCACGCTCCGCAGTTGTTGCGGCGACAGGTTCAGCCCGCCGAAATGCGACGTGGCTTCGTCCAGCGACAGCCGCCCGCGCATGGCGTTGCGCAAGGTCTCGGGCTGCTCGAAGATCTCCTTGAGCATGAAGTGGTCGTAGCCGCCGGTGTCGACGTCGCCGGCTTGCAGCTCGAGGGTTTGCACGTCGTGCTGCACCTCTCCCTGGTCGCGATGGATGACGCGAAGCGAGTCGGCCGTGACCACGGCCAGCTCATGTTCGGCCAGATAGACGATTTTGTCCGTGTAGCCCACCAGCGGAGACGCGTCGCTGGCGACGAAGTGCTCCTCCTCGCCCACGCCGACCACCAACGGGCTGCCGTGCCGGGCGGCGATGATCACGTCCGGGTAGTCGCGGAACAGGATCGCCAGTCCGTAGGTGCCTTGCAGCTTGGCCAGGGCGGCGCTGGTGGCGGCCACCAAGGGTTCGTAGCCGTTGGCGGCGCCCGGGCGGATGCGGCCGCCGGTGCGTGCCAGCTCCTTGGCCAGGCAATCGGCCACCAGGTGCGCGATCACTTCCGTGTCGGTCGCCGAGAGGAACTTGTAACCGGCGCTCTGCAGGTGCTCCTTGAGCGGGCGATAGTTCTCGATGACGCCGTTGTGCACGATCGCCAGCTCGGCGTTGCCGCCCAAGTGCGGATGCGCGTTCGTGTCGGTGGCCGCGCCGTGCGTGGCCCACCGCGTGTGCCCGATGCCGACGTGCCCCGCGGCCGGCTCGTCGTCCAGCTCGGCGATCAATCGGTCGAGCCGGCCAGCCTTCTTCGCCAGCGCGAATTCGCCCGAGGGCGTGATCGTCGCGATGCCCGAACTGTCATACCCGCGGTACTCCAGGCGGCGGAGCCCGCGGATCAGGAACTCACTGGCGTCGCGAAAGCCGACGTATCCGACGATGCCGCACATGCGCGTCCTCGTGCCCTGGGTCGCGGTAGTTGAAAAGGCCGAATGAGCCCGTCGCGGATAGGTATACTCGCAAATTGTACTCCAGGTTCGCGGTCCAGTCACCGCTACAAGTGGCAGGGGGTTGGCCGAAGGCTGGGGAACGGCTGGCAGACGCGTGGGCCGTGGGCATTACAGCCGGCAGAGCCCGAACAGGCCGACTCCCGCTGAGTGGGCGGCGATCAGTGATCTGTGGTCAGGACGAGGGCATCGCGTAATTTCATTGACGGCCCGCGGAACACTTGTTAGGCTTGCGGACCGATCGTGTACTGGTGGCCGGCGTTTTCCGCTGAAAACTCCGGCAAACAGGGAACTCCGGTGCAATTCCGGGACGGCCCCGCCGCTGTAACCGAAGCACGAGGGCGCCTGATTCGGCCATTGTCGCGCACGCGACGAGAAGGCCAGGCGGCCCCCAGTTCGGAAGTCAGAAGACCTACCAGTGCGGTAACCAGTAGCGCCCTGCGAGGGACAGGGCCTGCGAAAGTACGATTCGCACACATAAGGTCCTCGCGGCTCTCGTTGTCTTCGCTTCCGCGGTTGCGCCGCTGCGCGCCAATGTGCGCGCCGTGCGGCAGCGCGGCAAGGCCGAAGGGACCTCCGGGATAATCCCGGAGGCCCGCTTGCATCGAGCGATACGACGCGATTCGCCCGGCGGGCTCACGACACATGCTCTTCGCTCGCACACGCCCGAAACACCGTCGCGCGATGTCGCTAGTTGAGCTGTTGGTCGCGATTGCGATCATCGGCGTGCTGGCCGGACTGCTGTTGCCGGCCATTCAGCAGAGCCGCGAGGCGGCGCGCCGCGGGCAGTGCCTGAACAACCTGCGGCAACTGGGCCTCGCGCTGCACGCCTACCACAACGCGTGCGCCACGTTCCCGCCCGGCTGCGTCGAGCGGCGCATTCCGCCGACGAAAACGGCGCGACAGATTTCCTGGGCCGCGCTCATCTTACCGGGACTCGAACAGCAGGCCGTGTACGAGCGGTTGGATTTGTCGAGGCCCTACGACAGTCCTGCCAACGCGGCCGCGGCGGCGATGCTGATGCCGGCGTTCGTCTGCCCGAGCGTCGATCGCGAGCGATATCCGGCCCCAAGCGGACGCGGCCCGTGCGACTACGGCGGCATCTACGGCGGGCGTTTCCACGGCGATCCGAACGATCCTCCGCAAGGGATGATGCTCTACGACAAGGCCGTCTGCCTGGCCATGGTCACCGACGGCACGAGCACGACGTTGTTCGTTTCCGAGGACTCGCAGTACCTGCCGCCAGGCGAATGGATCAACGGGATGAACGTCTTCGACGTCGCGTACGCAATCAATGCCTCTCCGCGCGTCGACAACGACATCCACAGCGAGCATCCGCGCGGCGCCAACGGGCTGTTCGTGGACGGCGCCGCGCGGTTCCTGCCGCAATCGATGTCGACCGACGTTCTATGGGCGCTATGCACGCGCGCCCGCGGGGAGCCGGTGGGCGACTTCTAGCCGGCGACTTTTTCGAGCCGAGAGACGTTAACCACCAAGACACGAAGGACACCAAGAATTTAAGAAGGGAGTATGAAATGTTCGACAACACCTGCTGCAACGCGCGACACTCTGGCCACCTTTCGGTATGGCCCTCTTCCCCCAATCCTTTGTGGTCTTTGTGTCTTTGTGGTTCATCGTCCGGAAGCTGGCTCAGACGTGTTGTCGCGCTAGTAGTTGCGTGGTCGCTGAATCTCGCGCCGGCCTTCGGCGGGATCGTCGATTTCGAGGACCTTACGCTTCCCCCCGAATCGTTCTACAACGGCTCCGACAACGCCGGGCAGTTCCAAAGCGGCGGCGCGACGTTCAACAATTCCTTCACCGATTTCGGCGGCGGCTTCACGGCCTGGGAGGGCTTTGCCTACTCGAACGTCACCGACAATACGACGCCCGGCTTCGGCAACCAGTACAGCGCCTATCCCGGCTCCGGCTCGCGCGGGTCGGCGAACTACGGCGTCGGTTTCACCAACACGTTCGTGCTCGAAGCGCCGATCGTCGCGCTGCCCGCCGGCATTCACCCGATCTCCCTGCGGGTGACCAACGACACCTATGCCGCCCTGTCAATGCGCGACGGCGACTCGTTCGCCAAGAAATTCGGCGGCCCGACCGGGAACGACCCGGACTGGTTCAAGCTGTCGATCACCGGGCGCGACGCCGCCCACCAGCCGATCGCCACGGTCGATTTCTACCTGGCCGATTATCGCTTCGCCAATAGCGCGCTCGACTACGTCGTGGGCGACTGGCGGAACGTCAACCTGGCGAGCTTGTACGACGCGCGCGAGCTGGTCTTCGCGCTCTCGTCGACCGACAACGGAACCTTCGGCATGAACACGCCCGCCTACTTCGCGCTCGACGACTTGAGCCTCGCCAAGTTCCGCGGCGACGTGAACGATAGCGGCCTCGTGGACATTAGCGACATCAATGCGATCGCCGCCAACTGGCTGCAAGCGGGCCCTGTGGCCGACGCCAACGGAGACGGGCTAGTCGACATTTCCGACGTGCAGACGGTGGCTGCCAACTGGCTGGCCGGCAGCGGGGCGGACGCGGCGGTGCCCGAACCGGGCACGGGTGGGCTGGCGCTCGCGGCCCTGGCATTCTGCGCGTTCGGCTGGCTACACTGCCGGGATGGATCAAGACGCGCACGAATCGATCCGTGCCGGCGAACATAACCGCCGCGCCTGGGACGCGCTGGTCGCCCGCCGGCAGCGATTCACCACGCCGGCCAAAGACCAAGACATCGCCAATGCACCGCTGATCGCGGCCGGAGACGCCTGGCTCGACGGCGGCGTGGCCGGACGCCGCCTGCTGTGCCTGGCCGCGGGCGGCGGCCGGCAAAGCGCGTTCTACGCCGCCGCCGGCGCGGACGTCACCGTCGTCGACATCAGCTCCGAGATGCTCGCCCTCGATCGCCACGTGGCCGCGGAGCGTGGGCTGGCGATCCGCGCGATTCAAGCATCAATGGACGACTTGTCGGCGCTTGGCGCCGGCGAGTTCGACCTGGTCATTCAGCCGGTCAGCACCTGCTACGTGCCCGACGTCACGCGCGTCTATCGCGAGGTGGCCCGGGTCACGAGAATCGGCGGCATCTACATCAGCCAGCACAAGCAGCCGGCAAGCCTGCAAGCCGACGTGCGTCCGGCGACGCGCGGCTATGAGCTCGTCGAGCCGTATTATCGCCGCGGCCCGCTGCCGCCGGTCGTCGGCAGCCCGCACCGCGAAGAGGGGACGGCCGAGTTCCTGCACCGCTGGGAAGAGCTCGTGGGCGAGCTGTGCCGCGGCGGCTTCGTGATCGAGGACTTGCTCGAGCCGGTGCACGCCGAAGCCAAGGCCGCGCCCGGCACGTTCGCCCACCGCAGCCGTTACGTGGCGCCCTACGTGCGGATCAAGGCACGGCGCGTAGCGCCCAGCCAGAATGCCACGACGAGGCCCCGATCCGAACAAACAGGCATTTGGACGCCGGAACAACGCGCGTAGGGTGCTCTGCGAGCACCACCCTTCGGCATTGGTGTACGCAGTGCACCCTACCCCTCGAACGCCGGTTGAAATAATCGGCCGCCGTGGCGATGATAGCGGCTCGTCCGGCGAAGGCGCTCTTGGCCGCGGCGTGGCCGCGCACTGCGATTCACCCACCCACGATTTTGTCAGGCCTCACGCGTGTCTCAGCCCACTTTGCAAGAAATCTGCGCGTTGCTCGGCCAGGCGGTGGCCGGCAACCCGACGCAGTACATGATGGAGAAGACGTTTGCCCACCACGGCCTCGACTGGCGCTATCTCACCTTGGAGGTGGCGCCCGAGGACCTGGGGGACGCGATCCGCGGCATGCGGGCCATGGGCTTTCGCGGGGGAAACATCACCAAGCCCCACAAGGTGCCCGTCGTCCCGCATCTCGATCGCCTGACCGACGCCGCCGCCGGAATCGGCGCCGTCAACTGCATCATCCGTGAAGGCGACACCCTGCTGGGCGAGAACACCGACGGCAAGGGCTTCCTGGAGTCGTTGCGCGGCGTGGTCGATCCGCAGGGCAAACGCGTCGTGCTGTTGGGTGCCGGCGGCGCGGCGCGGGCCATCGCCTTCGAGCTGGCACTGGCCGGAGCGGCCACGATCACGGTGGTCAATCGCTCGGCCGAGCGGGGGCAGTCGCTCGTCGACCGGCTGAACGAGAAGACGAAGACGCCGGCCAGCCTTGTGCCCTGGGTCGGTGATTTTACGGTCCCGGAGGACACCGACGTGCTGGTCAACGCCACCAGCATCGGCTTGAATGACGCCGAGGCCCGCGTGCCGGTCAAGCTCGGTCAGTCGCGGCCGGCGCTGGTGGTGGCCGACGTGATTGCCAGCCCTCCGGCGACGCGATTGGTGCGGAAGTGCAAGGAGCGCGGCCTGCGGACGCTCGATGGAGTGGGAATGATCGTCAACCAGGCGGCGATCGGCTTTCGCCTGTGGACCGGCATCGAACCCGACGTGCAGGTGATGCGCGAAGCGGCCGAGGAGTTCGTGGGGTAATGATTGATGGGGGCTGCGGAGTCACGACCCTTCCGTCGCGCGCGGCTGCTGCTGCGTGATACAGTGGAACGTGCCCAGACCCCAGGCGAGCTCGACCGCGCGCAGACCGCGCGCCTGGCGGCCAGGAAAGAGCCGCGCGAGCGTGTTGAGCGCCGCCGCGTCTTGTGGGCAATCGAATTGCGGCACGATCACCACGCCGCCCGCGACATAGAAATTCAAGTAACTGGCCGGCAGCCGGCGGTCTTCGTAGTAGACCGCGCGTGGCATTTCGAGCCGCACGACCTCGAGCGGCCGCCCCTCCTGGTCGAGCGCCCGCGAAAGCCGTGCAAGATTATCAGCCAGCGCCCGGTGGTTCTCGTCCGCCGTGTCCGGTTCGACCGCGGCCACCACGGTGCGCGGGCCCACGAAGCGGGCCAGCTCGTCGATGTGCCCGTCGGTGTCGTCCCCCGCGATTCCCTCGCCTAGCCACACCACGTGCCGCCCGACGCCGTAGTCGGCCAAATACCGCTCGACGTCGCCGCGAGATAGTCGCGGGTTACGGTTCGGGTTCAACAGGCACTGTTCGGTCGTGAGGACGGTGCCGCGGCCGTTGGTGTCGATGGCGCCCCCTTCGAGGATGATGCCCGGCTCGAACCGCCTCATGCCGAGCATGTCGGCGATCTTGCTGGGCACCTGGTCGTCGAGATCGAAGGGGGGATACTTTCCGCCCCAGGCGTTGTAGCCCCAGTCGATCAGTGCCGGCGGCAAACCTTTTGGGCCGGTGAGGAACATGGGCCCGTGGTCGCGCGTCCAGGAGTCGTTCGTCGCAATGTCGTAGATCGTCACGCCCGCCACGTCGCCCACCAGAGCGCGGGCCTGGTCGAAGACATGCGGGCGGCCGGCCAAAATTCGCACGGGCTCAAACGCGGCCAGCGTACGCACCAGTTCGGCGAACACAGCGGGGATCGGCTCGAACTGGCCGGGCCACGTGTCCAGGTTGTGCGGCCAGGACAGCCACGTGGCGACGTGCGGCTCCCATTCAGCCGGCACGCGATAACCGAGCGCGGCGGGGGGTTCGGATTTCATCGAAGACATCGCGGCATCGCCTCAGCGCGCGTCCTGCAATTCCGCGCGCCTACCAATCACGAGGAAGCCAACTGAGGTAACGGCAGAGGTGCCCCCGCGCGTCAGCAAGTTTCATGGACTGAGCGTTATCGACATCCCCCCCATGCACCAGCACATTCCGAAAGTCACGGACGCCGTGAACTGCGTCAAGATGAACCTGCGGAATGGAACGCCGACGAGCGACCGACTCTAAAAGGTCCCGAACCGGTGGATTTGTTGGCTTTCTGAAAAAAGACAGCCATGCCTCGCGCAGACTGCATTCAAATTCCGCGAACGCGCGGACAACGTAGGTTGATTCTAAGTTTCTCTCGAGACTCGTAACGTCTGCAAAGCGCACGTTGCGCTCGCCAGCCCAGCGCTGATCCTCAAGAAGTTTCTGTCTGAGAAGGGGGATGGCGGCTCGCGCGGCTAGGAACTCCCTTTCCACTTCCTTAACGCGCTGTATCCACGGATCTCGCGCGTTCATCGTCGTGTCTTGAGCCACTCGACCGCGTCGATGAACGCCGTCTCCGACCATGCCATGCGTCTTACCGCATCGTCGGTCTTGCCGGTATCGATGTGCACCCGCCAGCCGTCCTTTGTTCGAGGGATCATCACCGTATCGTATGAAGGCATCACGTGGAGATCGACAATGCCTTCTCCGCCGGGAACAAATCTCGCCACCGGATCCAAGAGCAATCCGGTCCCGTTCGCCTGAATGAGCAACTGGGGTAGCTGGTACTGTCCGAGCAGCGCCTCCTCGATGAACTTTGTTGCGCGCTGACACCGCCAGTGGTGTTTTTCAGCCCAGGACTCCGCGCTCGCTAAGAGATCCTCCACCGCGCGCTGCCACTCGCTTAACACCGCCGGCCTGAGAGCGGTTACGATCGCCCGGAGATGCCGCAACCCCTCAAGGTATTGCTCTTTGGACAAGGGTGCGTCCGTAGAGACTGCCGAAACGCACGATCGAAAGTTAGTGACCGCCTCCTTGAGCGCCCGACGATTGGCGTCCGGCAAATCTTCAAATTCGTTGGAGTCATACGCAGCGACCGTCTTCGAGGTGAACCAAAGTGCCGCTTCATGGAGCAGTGATTGCAAATGCCCTGCTGCAATGCGCGAGGAGTCCGTCTCCACGCTTGGGTGAACAAGCGACAGTGCCCCGCGTACGTCCTGAATGAACTCTTGCCGACCCATTGGGACACCCTTCAGCGCGAAGCACTATGTTATTGTAATGCGTACTGCTTGGGTGGGAAGGATACAACCTCTACTCCGATCAACGCGCGTGCAGCTCGTCGGCCAAAAACTTCGCGAGTGCCGCGTTGACCAGCGCCGCGTTCTCCATCGGCGCCATGTGACCGGCGTCCGGCACTTCGACGAACTGCGCTTGCGGGATCGCCGCCGCTATCTTGCGCATCTCGGCCGGAGGGCTGATGGCGTCTTCCTGACCCACGATCACCAGCGTCCGCACGTCGATCGAGGGCAAAAGCTCCGTGACGTCGGGCCGCGCCGCCATGCCGCGCTGCGCCGCCGCGACGCCGCGCGGGTCGCACGACAGAATCATATCACGGACCGCCGCCGCCACCTGCGGCCGTTCCTGCGCGGTGCGCGGGTGCAACAGCCGCGGCAGCATCGCCTCGGCCAGCGCCGCCGTGCCGTTGCGCAAGACCTCTTCGGCCATTTTGCGGCGCCCCTCGGCCGCCTCCGGCGTGTCGGCCGCGCTGCGCGTGTCGCACAGAACGAGCGACCGCACGCGGTCACGATACTTTCGCAGGAATTGAAAAGCCACATAGCCACCCATCGATAGCCCACACAGGCAAACGGGCTGCCGCACGGCTAATGCGTCGAGCGCGGCCGCGACGTCGTCGGCGAATTGCGCAATCGTAACGGTCCCGTCGGTGGCCGTGCTCTGGCCGAAGCCGCGCAGGTCGGGAGCGATCAGCCGGTTGTTGGCCGCGAGCGCATCGAGCTGCGCGGCCCACATCGTGTGATTGAGCGGGAACCCATGGATAAACACCACCGCGGGCCCAGCGCCGCGGTCAATCACGTTCAGGCTCGCGCCGTTGACATCGATGCGCCGCATGGCGTGATTCCGAAGTAACAAGGCATAGGCCGGTAGGGACGGTAAGCAGTTCGCACGTTTAGCCGCCGCGGCCACGCGGCGATTGAGGAACAATGGCAGCCGCCGGCACTGGGCCGCCTTACTTCGCCGTTTTCTTGCTCTTGGCCAGCGTCTCTTGGAACAAGGCAAGCTGCTTGTTCATCTGGCCCGAGTACGGGTCGAGCGCGACGGCCTTCGACTGAAACTTGACGGCGCTTTCCAGGTCGCCGACAGCATAGTGGCACCGCGCCAGCGTGTCGAGATAGCCCGCCTCGTCCGACCGCCCGTCGGAGGATCGCGGGTGGCTGCGAGTCAACTCGAGCGACTTCTCGCTCGCGGCCAGCGCCTCCTTCCGGTCCCCTTCGGTGTTGGCAATCAACCACGCGATCTGGTTGTAGGGGACCGGGCTGTCGGGCTTCTCCTGGATCTGGCGGCGGAACTCGTCGGCCGCCTGGCGGATGTGCTCGCGCGTCTTTTCCTTCAGCTCCTTGTCGAGTCCTGGAAAGCGGTACAGGGCGATCAACACGTCGGCGTCGGTGGGGTCCTGGGCCAGTCCGGCCTTCAACTCTTCAAGCTGTTTGGCCCGGTCGCCGGCACTCTCGTAGTGGCAGGAGCGAAAGAAGTGCATCCTCGCCCGCATCGCCTCGATCGAGCCGAACGTGTCGCCCAGGTCCTCGTCGCCCTGATAGCCTCCCTTTTCCTTGAGCTCGCGTCCCTTGACGGCGTCTTCGCGTAGCCCGGCCGCGGCCAGGTCTTCGCTCCGGTCGTGCAATAGCTCGGCCAGCCGCATCTGGGAGAGCATCGTGATGAGCTGTCCCTCCGGGCCGGCCTGGATGACGTGCCGCAGCTCGAGCTCGGCCCACTTCAGCATGCCGCGGCGGCGTAGCTCATCGGCCAACAGCCAATGCTGTAAGGGGGGCTTCCCCTCGTTGAGCTTCAGCGCCCGCTCGGCCGTTTGCTGCGCCAATTGCTCCTTGCCTTGCAACAGTTGCGCGTGGGCCACGGTGAATAGCAAGGCCGGCTCGCGCTCGATGCGGTCGTTGAAGCGGGTCGTCACCGTGTCGAGGACCCCCCAGGCCTGCTCGCGCACCAACCAGTCCAATAGCTCGATAAGCGTCTCGCTCGTGCCGTCCTCGAGGTTCACGATGTGCATCATGGCAGCGACCGCTTCGTCACGGCGGTCCATCCGGCGCAACGCCGTGAATTGCTGCCGCCACAAAGAGCGAACCACGTCGGGCCGCGTCTGGTAGGGCTGCTGACTGAGAACCTGTTCCTCGGCCTCGGCCAGGTTGCCCCACCGCTGGGCGCCGGCCGCCGGATCGGCATGACCGGCGACGTACGCACGGAGCCACTCGGCGGCCGGGCGTGGACTGCGGCCGATGTTCTCAACGATCGCCCGCTCGCGCGCCGTCCAGCGGGCGTCGTCGAGCGATTTCTGTTCGATCACCGCGAGCGCTGCCAGCTTCGACAAAACCACCGACCGGTCGAATCGTGCCAGCCGGCACAGCACTGGTAGGCCCTTCCCCTCCGGCAGATCGACCAATTGCTCCAATAGCGCCTGGCGGTCCGCCTCGTCCTTGAGCGCGTAGTTCGCCAAGAGGCGCTTGATCTCCGGCGGGTCGCTGTCGGTGACCCACTCGATCTGCATCTGGCCCACCAGGTACTTGGCCCGCGACGCCACCTCGATGTCCTGGTGATTTTCGGCCGTTTCCAGGGCGTCGAAGGCCTCGAAGCCGATCTTGGCCAATTCCTGCTGGGCCCGCTCGCGAATGAAGTAGTTGTCGTCCCCCAATTGGGCGATCAGCGCGTCAATGCGGTCCGAACGGTCGGCCTGCTTGTCGTCGTCGGCCGCCGCGGCGGCGGCAATCGCGCCCGCAACGACCACCGCGATCAAGATCGGGTACCAAAGGCGGCCCGTGGGGGACCGCAACAAGTTGTGCGTGCTCTCGCGCATTCCCGGTTGTCCTCGTGCGCCCCGCTCGCCACCCTAACTGTAGGATAGCTGAAGCTGGCGAGGCCAGGCAATTCGAGCCGGGCCGGGGTCAGGGCCATTCTGTTTTTCAAAATGGCGAGGCGGGAAAATGGGACTGGCTCCGAGCACAAACAGCGCAAGCCCTTTCATACCAACGCTGCGTCTCGGTGCCTGTCCCACTTTCCCGCCGGTGCGCCGCCGGCAAGCTGGTCTGGGCACGTCGGGGGGCGGGCATCTTGCCCGCCTACCGCCCTGATGATGAATGCGGAACGATGAAGGAAGGGAGCGCTGGATCACGGACCCGAAAGGCGGGCAGGATGCCCGCCCCCTCTATACGCTCACGGCGCGGGCGTGGCCAATAACGCTTCGATCGCCTCGTCGATAAGCGAGGGCCGGTACTTGATGGTGGGGTCGGCCGGGCAAATGCGCGTGGCCAGATTCCCTTCGCGGTCGTAGATGTCGTAGTTCGGCAGCGCTCCATCGAGATTGAATTCCTCGAACGCCTTCGCGTCGGAGCCGAACTTGCTCAACAAGTTATCGAACTTGGCCCCCTTTTCGGCCAGAAACGCCCGCACCGTCTCGATGTCGTCCGGCGCGTCCATGCTGAGCCCGATCACCGCCAGCCCCTGGTCGCGGTATTTCCGCGACAACTCCACCGTGTGCGGGAACTGGGCCACGCACGGCCCGCACCAGGTGGCCCAATAGTCGACAAGCACCACCTTGCCGCGATGGCGCTCGAGCGCTTTGGCGAGTCCCTCCTTGTCGACGACCGTGACCTCTATCGCGCGGGCCGGCCCTTGGATGCTCTTCGCTGGCTCGGCGGACGTAACGGCTGCGCGTGGCTCGCCGGAGGCCGCGGATCGCGCGTTGGTGGAGCAACCTCCGCACGCCCATCCGGCGGCGGCAAGGACAGCGACAAAAGCCGCGGTCGGTCGGCGGCGCGCGAGATCAAAGATCGTCATGTTCGTAGCTCCGATGGGCTGTCCCGCCCCAGGCGGGCGGAAATATCCGCGTTTTCGACGGCAAACGAAACAAAAGAGTCCGCCGCCGGCAGTCAAGCGCGCCGGCGGCGGACCCGTAGCTGCTTGCGCGAGGACGACTATTCGTAGGCGATGCCGCAGCCGACCGCCTTCGTCTCCTGCACGTCCGGCGTCCGGCCCGCCAGCACCGCGTCGAGCGCGTCGCGCAGGTAGGCGTGCTTCACGCCGTTGGGGTCCATCCAACTGTCGTCGATCAGCCCTTGATAGACGATCTTGCGCTTGCCGTCGAGCACGAACACTTCGGGCGTAACCTTGGCGCCGTAGGCACGGCCCGAGGTCTGGCTGGCGTCGTACAGGTAATCGAAGTTAAAGCCCTTCTTCTCGGCACGCTCCTTCATGGCCGGCAACTTGTCGGCGTCGACGTTATTGCAATTGATCGCCACGAGCGTCACGCCCTTGGCCTTGTAGTCGCGCTGGATTTCGACCAGCCGATCCTCGTAGGCCTGGGCCACCGGGCACTTGTTGCAAGTGAACACCTCGACCACGACCTTGGCGTCCTTGTAGTCGGTCAGGCTGTGCTTCTTGCCGTCGATGCCCGCGGCGTCCGACCAGTCGGGCGCGACATCGCCGACGCCGACGACCTTGTTGAACTTGCCGGCCGCCAAAGCGGCGCCGCTCGCCAGCGCCACGACCATCACCGCCACCAAGGGGAATGCCAGATTCTTTCGCATCGCACCAGGCTCCTTCAATTTGCAGGATCACTCAGGGGGGGAGGCACATCAAAAATCAGTCACCTCCCAAGGCGGGAGGATACACGCTAAGGCGGGCGGAATGCAGCGGTCAGGCAAGGCGTAACACCTGTCAGTTTCGCGGGTCCGCCGGCCTGTGTCAATCGAAGTAGCTGGCGCCCCCGCGGGCACCGGACCACGAGAGAGTACGCACCGATGCGCGGTTCGGTTCACCGTCTCGACCGATCTTGCGCCCGGCGGCTGCCAGCCAAGGTGCTAGCCAGCACCGGTCCGCGAGCAACATACCCTTCTTCCGGGCCACACCGTCAGGCCCGCGGGGCCGGCCCCGTCGAGTCCTCCATCCCCTCGATGTACCGCCGCAGCCGCTCGACCTCGTCCTCGACGTGCCGCAGCCGGAGCATGATCTCGACCCGTTTCACGAGCTCCAGCTTGTTGACCGGCTTGCTCAAAAAGTCGTCGGTGCCGGCGTTCACGGCCCGCTCGATGTCGCCCAATTCATTGAGGGCCGTGACCATCAGGATCATGATCCCCTTGGTGGCGGGGTCGCGCTTGAGCTGCTTGCAGACCTCGAATCCGCTCAGCTTGGGCATCATGATGTCGAGCAGGATCAGGTCCGGCTGAAACGACGCGACCTTGTCGATCGTGTCGCGGCCATCGACCGCCACGGCCAACTCGCAATCGAGGTCCGTCAGATAGACCTCCAATAGCTCGACGTTGGTCGGGTTGTCGTCGGCGATCAGGATGCGGCTTTTTCGCGATTCGGGCATCGGGCGGGGTCGCGTTTGTGCGATGGACTTTGGAGCGGCGGCGAATAGCGAACCGGTTGCCGCCGGCGGTGCTGATTATAGCCGCGCGGCGCGCGATCCGAGAAGGACGATTGCGCGCTCCCAGTGGAGGAGGCGACTCCCGTCGCCGACCTCCCACGGGTTGGCACCCGTGGGCTTCGCAAGCGATTGGTCGATCGAATGACAAGGGCGGGCAAGATGCCCGCCCCCCGAACGTCAGCTCACGCCGCTGGTCAGGCAGGCGGCCGGCACGGGGAACGACTCGCACAGGCTCGACACCTCGGCCCGGATGCGGCTCGTGGTCGCCGGATCGCCGGCCGCGCGCAGGGCCGCAATCATCCAGCCGCCGATCCGCCGCATCTCCTCGGTGCCCATGCCGCGCGTGGTGAGAGCCGGTGTGCCGATGCGGATGCCGGAGGGGTCCATCGGCTTCCGCTCGTCGAAGGGGATCATGTTCTTGTTGACGGTGATGCCGCAGCGATCCAGGACCTCCTCAGCCTTCTTGCCGCCGAGGCCCAGCGCGGTCACGTCGGCCAGGATCAAGTGATTGTCGGTTCCGCCACTGACGAGCCGCAGTCCGCCGGCCGAGAGCGACTCGGCCAGCGCCTGCGCGTTGTCGATAATCTGCCGGGCGTACAGTTTGAATTCCGGCCGCAAGGCCTCGCCGAAGCAGACGGCCTTGCCCGCCACCACGTGCATGAGCGGGCCCCCCTGGATGCCGGGGAACACGGTCCGGTCGATGTCCTTGGCGTAGTCGGCCTTGCACATGGTCAAGCCGGCGCGCGGGCCGCGCAGCGTCTTGTGCGTGGTGGTGGTGACGAAGTCCGCCAGCGGCACCGGGCTATTGTGCAGGCCGGCCGCCACTAGTCCGGCGTAGTGCGCCATGTCGACGAACAGCTTCGCGCCGCAGTCGCGGGCGATCTGGGCGAACTTGTCGTGCGGGATCTCGCGCGGATAGGCGCTCGCGCCCGCGACGATCATCTTGGGCTTGTGCTCCCGCGCGAGCGAGGCCACCTGATCGAAGTCGATGCGGTGATCGCCGCGCCGCACGCCGTAGCTGATGAAGTGGTAGAGCCGGCCGGAGATGTTCAGCTTCATGCCGTGCGTCAGGTGCCCGCCGTGCGCCAGGTCGAGCCCCAGCACCGTGTCGCCGACTTCCAGGGCCGCCAGGTACACGCACATGTTGGCCTGGCTGCCGGAGTGCGGCTGCACGTTGGCGTGCTCGGCGCCGAAGAGCTGCTTGGCGCGGTCGCGGGCCAGGTCCTCGACGACGTCGACCCACTGGCAGCCACCATAGTACCGGCGGCCGGGATAGCCCTCGGCGTACTTGTTCGTCAGCACGCTGCCGACGGCCTGCATGACGGCGGGGCTGGTGTAGTTCTCGCTGGCGATCATCTCCAGGCCGTCCTCCTGGCGCTTGATCTCGCCAGCGATGGCGGCCCACACTTCGGGGTCTTCTTGCTCGATCCAGTTCATGGTGATTCGTGACCTTTCAAACGTTGCGGCCTTGCGAAACTGCGTTGCGTCCAGCCGCCCTGACGTACGCCGTCGCGAAGCGATGTATTCTCCGGATGGCATGCCGGAACGTCAAATCGACGCGATCGCAGGCGGATCCGACGCGCCGCATATCCGGCAAAAGCGTCACGGTGCAGAAGCCCGGCAGCGCACAGCCTTTGGGATTTGTGCCGCCCCGGCGGACACTAGCCCGAAGCGCAAAGGTCGGGATACACGACGGCGGTCCCCTCGCTTGCGCTCTTGCGCTTCGGGCTAGTATGCCCACGTGCCCGAGTGTTACTTGCCTTCTTTGGCGGCGAGGCGTGCCGACAGGCGGCCGGCCGCATGACACGTCTTGCAAGAGATGTTGTTGCCGACGGCCGCCTGCGGGTCCTTCTTCCATTGTTCCGCGACGCGACCGTATTCCGTGTCGGGTAGGACCTCGATCGTCTTATCGAGATACTCGGCCAGCTCCTTCTCGTGCCCCGTGCGCTGCGCCGACTGAACGAGGCCGGCCAAGAGCTCGCCGCGAATGTGCAGCGGCAGTTTGTCGACAACCTGGCTCTGGAATTTCCACAGGACCTGATAGTTGTCGTAGCTCTCACTCCAGGCGGCGGGGCGATCCTTCTCGGGAAGCCGATCGGCGAACACCACATAGCTGCCACCCACGACCGCCGCCACGCCGGGGTCCTGAGGAGCGAGCTTCTTGGCTTCGGCAAAATGGCCGCGCGTCTCCTGGAAGAGGCGCTCGAACTCGTCGTTGTTGCCCGCTTCGTGTGCCAGCACCGCCCTGTAGAGCTTCGCGCCTCCCTTCCAGGCAAGCAAGGCCGGCTTTCCCGCCGGGCGCTGCTCGAGCAATAGATCGATGTTCTTCTCGCCGCGGGCGAAGCGCTCCAAGTCGTTTTGCCGCCAGCCGGCGAAGATGTCCTCGCGGACCAGGGTGTGGACCGTGAGCCGCGTGTCCGAAAGGGGCGGCTCGGGCGACTGCCCGAACCCATTGCTCACCAAGAGAAGGACGGCAGTGCAGCATCCGAGAATCGCGCGCATGGCTCTTACTCCTCTCACGAGTGGGAAGCGCCGCGCCGCCGAGGAGTATAGCCGCCCGTAATACCGACGGTCAAATTCGGGCAGCCTGCAACACTGCACCGTGACCGCCAATGGGAATCGCCTCTGTCGTCAAGCGCGGGCCGTCTGTTTGGGTTCTTCGGCATCTTTCTGCAATTATTGGAAGGAATCACGGGGAACACGCCAGGCACGCCTAAGTCGCCGCCCTCTTCGCAGCCCCCACATCTGCTGGACACGGCGTCTGGGCACCGGCAGAATGCCGATCGGTGCGGAGTTCTGCGCGCATGGTGATGGTGAGGATTGCGTGGGCCGTCTGCGGCGTGAAACAATCCTGCCTCGGCCTGTTTGACAAGGAGAGGGAAATGTCCTTCCCGCGTCAGTTTGCGTTGGGGGCGGTGCTTTCCCTTCTCGGGGCATTCGCGGCCGCGGCTCGCGGCGACGATCTTCGGGAATCGCTTTGGGCGGCTGTGCGGAATGGCGACGCTGGCGCGATCAAGGCGCTACTCGATCAAGGAGCCGACGTAAACCGCAAGAACGAGATCGGCATGACGGCGCTCCTCATAGCTTGTAGCAAGGGACAGGTTGACGTCATCAAACTGCTCGTCGAGCGGGGGGCCGACGTGAACGCCCGCGACGGCATCTGGTATCAGACACCTCTCAGCACGGCAGTCGGTCGCGGCAACGCGGAAGTCGTCGAGTTCCTGATCGACAAGGGCGCCGCGGACGTCGATGCCGCCGTCGTTGCCGCGGCTGCTGGTGGCAAATCTGCCGTGCTTCAAGCTGTGCTGGCCGGCGGCAAGGTTGGCCAGGAGGCCCTCGACGCGGCCTTGTTTTCTGCTCCCCGCGGCAACGAAGCGGTTCAAGAAGCGCTCGCGAAAGCCGGCGCGGCACCGCTGCCGCCGTTACCTGCCGAGCAGCGCGAAGCATGGAAGCCCTTGGAAGGCGCGTATGAGAACGACAACGGGATGAAGTTGACCATCGAACTAGTCGACACGGCGCTCACGGTGAAACGCCCCGGCTTTTCCCAGCCACTCAGGCCCATCAAGCCAGACACCTTCGTGCCACTCGGCCTTGATGCGATGAGCTACAGCTTCGCGCGGCAAGGAGACGAAGTCGCGCGAGTCATCCTGCGCACGTATACTGCCGAGGTCAGCTTTTATCGCTTGAAGTCCAAGCTCGCTGCAAATCCTCGCCAGGCGCACGCCGAGGAAGCGCCGTTTCCTATCGGCGCGCCGCTGAATTGGCCCTCCTTTCGCGGGCCGGATGCCTCGGGAGTTGCCGATGGACAGCACCCGCCGCTCTCCTGGGACGTAGCCAACGACGTTAACGTCCGCTGGAAAACGGAGATTCCCGGCTTGGGCCACTCGTGTCCGGTGATATGGGGCGACCGCGTATTCTTGACCACGGCGGTGAGCGCCGACGCCGACCCCAAGGTGCGCACCGGCAACTACGGCGACGTCGCGTCCGTCAACGACACAAGCCAACATAGCTGGCAAGTTTTTTGCCTGGATCGCGACAGCGGCAATGTCCTCTGGTCGCGTACCGCTTGCGAGGGCGTGCCCAAGATCAAGCGCCATCTCAAAGGCAGCCAAGCCAACTGTACCCCAGCGACCGATGGGAAGCGGCTCGTCGTCTGCTTCGCTTCCGAAGGGTTGTATTGCTACGACGTCGCCGGCGAACTGCTGTGGCGCCGCGAATTGGGCACGCTCGATTCCGGCATCAAGCTCGCGGACACGTACGAGTGGGGTTTCGGCAGTTCGCCCATCATCTATGAGGATCTTGTCATTCTCCAATGTGATCTCGCCAAGGACTCCTTTCTGGCGGCCTACCGCCTGGCGGACGGCTCACCGGTCTGGTCCACCCCACGAGACGAGATTCCCTCTTGGAGCACGCCCGCGGTTTGGCGGAACTCGCAGCGGGTCGAGCTGGTAACGAATGCCGCTCAGTACGCACGCGGCTACGATCCCGCGACGGGAAAGGAGCTTTGGCGATTGGCCAAAAAGTCCGAAATCACAATTCCGACGCCCGTCTTTGGACCGGAATTGCTTTTTATCACCAGCGGCAATCGTCCGATTCAGCCGATCTTTGCCATCAAGCCTGGTGCGACCGGCGACATCTCGCTCGAGGGGAACCAGAGCGTGAGCTCCTATGTCGCCTGGAGCAAGATGCGCGGCGGACCCTACATGCCGACGCCCATTTTCTACTCCGATTACCTCTATACCTGCGGCAACGGTGGCATCGTCACGTGTTATGAGGCTCAGACAGGCAAAGAGGTCTACAAGCAACGTCTGGGAGGGGAAAGCTACACCGCGTCGCCCATCGCGGCCGACGAAAGGCTCTACTTCACTTCGGAGCAGGGCCTTGTGCAAGTCTTGAAGGCCGGCCCCGAGTTCGAACTGCTTGCCGTGAACGAAATGGGAGATGTGTGCATGGCGACGCCGGCCATTTCCGCGGGCATGCTCTTTGTACGCAGCCAGCATTTCCTGTTCGCGCTCGGTGCGCAGCCAAGGAAATGACTGTCGTACTACGGGGCTTCTTTCTCGCTCGCAGTGAAGCGTTGGCCGGCCACTAGCGGATGACCGCGCAGGAACTCCGAGGCCGTGATCATCTGCCGCCCTGGGGCTTGCAGGCGGACGATTTGCACGGCACCCTCGCCGGCGGCGACCACGATTTCGTGCTTCGTCGCGGCGAGCACTTCGCCCGGTTCACCTGGCCTCGGCGCCGGCACGCAGGCCACCTCGCCGATGATCAGCCGCAGCGGTTCGCCGTCAGCGTGCTTGAGGTACGTGTACGCCCGCGGCCACGGCTGCATCGCGCGGACCTGGTTTTTGACGCCCCCGGCGCTCCGCGACCAGTCGATCGCCCCGTCGGTCTTGCCCAGCCGCCGTGCCCGGCTGGCGGCCGCCGGATCCTGCGGCAGCGGTTTGGCCGTTCCGTGCTCGATCTGGTCGATGACCCGGCACACCAAGGGCGCCCCCAGCTCCGCCAGCCGCGGTTCGATGTCGACGGGCGTTTCCTCCGGGCCGATAGGGGACGAGGCCTGCGCGTAAACCGGCCCGGCGTCAACGCGCGACGTGAGGCCGATCACGCTGACACCCGTCTCGGTTTCACCGTGATAGACGGCCCAGTTGATCGGCGCCGCGCCGCGATACTTCGGCAATAGCGACCCGTGCAGGTTGATCGCGCCTGCGCGCGGCAAGGCCAGCGTCTCGTCCGCGAGTATCTGCCCGTAGTCAGTCACAATGAACAAATCAGGCCGTAGGGACGCGATCTGCCCGCGCGATTCGACCGTATTGACGTCTTCCGGATCGAAGATCGGCGTGCCGTGCTCGGCCGCTACCGCGCGGAGCGGACTAGGCGCGCCTTCCCCCTTGCCGCGCGTGCCACGCAGCGGCTGCGTCACCAGCGCCATGACCTGGTGCCGCGTGGCGTAGATCGCCCGGAACGACGGCGCCGCGAACGGTCCGGTGGCAAACATGACGATGCGCATGTCGATCCGCTCGCGCGCCAGGGAAACAAACAACAGCCCGCGTCGGCCTCAGGTCCGCAGTTCTTCCAGCTCGGTGAGCCGGGCCGAGATCCGCGCGTCATCCGGAATCTCGCCCCGCTCGCGGCGGCCGCCGAACTCGATCTCGAACTCTTCGAGAGGCTCCTTCAGCGCCAATTTCGCCGTAGGGCTTAGCCGGTCGATGAACAGCACCCCATCCAGGTGATCGGTCTCGTGCTGCACCGCCCGTGCGTACAGCCCCTCAGCCGTGGCCCGGATTTCGTTCCCCGCCAGATCGTAGGCGTTGATCGTGACCGATTCGGGCCGCTTCACTTGCGCGTACAGCCCGGGCAGGCTCAGGCACCCTTCCTCCGCCTCGGTCATGCCCTTGGGCTGGCTGAGCACCGGGTTGATGAAGACCTGCTCGTCCTCGGGGGCCGCGTCCTCGGGCTTGAGATTGAGCACGAACAGCCTGTACGGCAGATCGACCTGATTGGCGGCCAGGCCGATGCCCTTGGCCTCATACATCAGGTTGAACATTTCGCGGACGATTGTGCGAAGTTCGTCGTCGACGCGGCGCAGCGGCTTGGAGGGTCGTCTGAGCGTGGGATGGGGGTACTGGATGATCCGCAAGAGGAGGTCCGCTCCGAAGAAATCGCGCATGCGCCACGTTTGACTCTGATTGGCCGCCCGCGGCACAGTGGCACGTTTGAAGTCGTCGTCGGAATTATAGTTCTGCTGGGCGATTGATTGAAGGCGGGGGTGTGCGACGGGGATGCCATCGAGGGTCGGAAGGCATCTCCATCTACCTCGCCAGTACCCAGACAAAGACGACGGTGAAGGCAGTGAGGCTTGCCAGGTACACGGTCACGTTGAGCCACACCGGTCAGGTGATTGATTGCCAGAACTGTCGACGCCTCGGGATCCGGCTGCGACCCGCCTTCCGACCGCGGTCGGCAGCAGTTCCAGCACAAATCGAACGTGCCGGGATCGATCTTTCCACACGGTGCGAAGTGCCAATCGGGGACTTTGGGCGACCTCCCGCCGGGCCACTTCGACCAACTCATGCGCGCGACCCTCATGGTGCGCTTCCATGAGCAATCTGATGTCTCCTTGCGCGACTCGGGTGGGAATCCGGCCCCAGCGCTCAAGATACCCTCCTCTGCGCATCGTAAGCCAACAAAACAAGCGTTCCGAGCGCTTCTTTCCGCAACAACCCCCGCGCGGCCGATTGAGAAAGCCAGGCCGCTGGCTTATGGTGGACTGTCGGCGATTTCCCTTCGCAGCCCAGCAGGATGAACCGCTAGCATGGTCACCGTCGACGACGTGGCCCGATTCCTCGACGCCTTCGCCCCCACGCGCCTGGCCGAGGCTTGGGACAACGTCGGTCTTTTGGTCGGCGACCGGCACCGGCCGGTCGCGCGGGTGATGACCTGCCTGACGATCACCGCCGCGACCGCCGCCGAAGCTGTCGAGCAAAAGGCCGATCTCGTCGTCGCGCATCATCCGCTGCCGTTTACGGCCTTAAAACGGTTGACCACCGACACGCCCGAGGGCCGGTCGCTATGGTCGCTCACAGGCGCGCGGGTGTCGGTGTACAGCCCGCACACCGCGCTCGATTCCGCCCCCGAGGGGATCAACCAGCGGTTGGCCGACGGGCTTGGCCTTACCGAGATCGAACCCTTGGTGCCGCACGTCGAGGACGCCGAGGGAGCCCGACTCGGCGCGGGCCGCTGCGGGCGCCTGGAGCCTCCGCTGCCGCTTGCGCAATTGGCGGAGCGGGTGAAGTGGTTTTTGCGCATCGAACGCGTGCAACTGGTCGGCCACCCAAACACGCACGTGACCAAGGTCGGCGTGGCGTGCGGCAGCGGCGGCGAGCTGTTGCCTGCGGCCCGACGCATGGAATGCGATTGCTTCGTCACCGGCGAGACCCGCTTCCATACGGCGCTCGAGGCCGAGGCGACCGGCATCCCGTTGGTGCTGGCCGGCCACTACGCCACCGAGCGCTTCGCGGTCGAGCACCTGGCCGAGCTATTGGCCGTCGAATTCCCTTCGGCACACGTATGGCCCAGCCGCCGGGAGCGCGACCCGCTTGGGTGGGCATAGATGGGAGGGCGAGGCTCCTGCCGAGCCGGATTTCCAACACGTCGCGGCGGCTCGGCGGGAGCCTCGCCCTCCCATGTGTTGCTGCGCCGGAATCGAGCGCTTTCAAGGCTCGCCCCCGCACGTTGACTTGACTTTTGACCCATCTAGAATTGCAGTCGCCCTGTTGCATACGGGGCGTGGCGTGGGCTTGTCGACTCTCTCCCTTCTTTGAGGTATGCCCATGGCCGAACGACTGTTGACCGCCCTGCCGGTCTACAACGAAGTCAAGCACGTCGCCGGCGTGCTGGCCGAGGTCCGCCGCTACAGCCAGGACATCCTGGTGGTCGACGATGGCTCGACCGACGGCACGACCCCGCTCTTGGCAGCCGAGCCCGGTATCCAGGTTGTCACGCACGCGGTGAATCGCGGCTATGGCGCCGCGCTCGCGAGTGCCTTCGAGTACGCCGTCCGCAACCAGTACGACTACCTGGTGACGATCGACTGCGACGGGCAGCATCAGCCCCGGATGATCCCGGACTTTTTCCAGGCGTGCCACGGCTGGGACATCGTTTCCGGCAGCCGGTACCTGGAGGCATTTCCGGGCGACACGCCGCCCCCGCCCGAGCGGCGGCGGATCAACGAGCTTTTGACCGCGCGGTTGAACGAGATGCTGGGCCTGTCGCTAACTGACGCGTTTTGCGGATTCAAGGCCTATCGCGTGGGGGCGCTCGAGCAACTGGAGATCACGGAAAACGGCTACGCGATGCCGCTTGAGGTGTGGGTCCAGGCGGCGGCCCTCGGCCTGCGGATTCGCGAGCTGGCGGTGCCGCTTTTGTACCTGGACCTGGCGCGGTCCTTCGGCGGAGCGCTCGACGACGCGGACACGCGGATGGCCCACTACCAGGAAGTGCTGGACCGCGCGCTTGAGAACGTCAAACGGCGCGTGGCCACGCCTCACTCGCGGGCACTGTGCGGAGAACGCGCCGGATGACTCCCGGCCCCGGCTCGCTTGCCTATCGTCGATTGCGCGCGCCGCGCGAGCACGGCGGCGTGCTGATCGAGCCGCCGCTGGCGGCGCTACCCCCTCTTGTGGCGGCGGCCCACGATCGACGCAACGCCTGCGACTATAACGTGCAGGGCCGCCCGCTCTCGGACCTGGCCGTGCGCGGACGAACCGAGCTCGTCGAGCTCGCGCGGCGCTACACGTCCGCCTATCGCGCGGCCGACGTGCCCTCGTCGTTCGACCGGGTGCTCGTCGCGGGCCACCAGCCCGAGCTGTTCCATCCCGGCGTGTGGTTCAAGAATTTCGCGCTCTCCCGGTTGGCGCGCGAGCATGGCGCCGTAGCCGTGAATCTGCTCGTGGACAGCGACACGATCAAGCACGTGGCGCTACGCGTGCCGGGCGGATCGCTCGACGCGCCTGTCGTCGAAAGCGTGCCCTTCGACGCCGCGTCGGACGAGATACCGTACGAGGAGCGCGACATCGAGGATCGGTCGCTTCTGGCGAGCTTCGGGCGCCGCGCTCGTGACGTGCTCCGCCCCATCGTCGCCGACCCGCTCCTGGCGAGCTATTGGCCGCTCGTGCTCGCGCGGGCGGGCGAGACGCGCAACCTGGGCGAATGCCTGGCCCAGGCACGACACGTCCTCGAAGGGCAGTGGGGACTGTCAACATTGGAGATCCCGCAGAGCCACGTCTGTTCGCTGGAGTCGTTTCACTGGTTCACGGCTCACCTGCTCGCGCAATTGCCGCGGCTGCGCGCGGTGTACAACGGCGCGGTCGATACCTACCGGCGCGTAAATCGTGTCCGCAGCGCCAACCACCCGGCGCCCAACCTGGCGGCCGACGGCGAGTGGCTCGAAGCCCCGTACTGGCTGTGGAGCACGGCGTCCCCCCGGCGGCGCCGGCTGTTCGTACGCCGCGATGCGGACGGCCTGGTGCTGACGGACCGCCGCAAAGTGGAAATCCGTCTTTCTCTCTCGGCGGAGGGGGATGCCGGCGCCGCCGTCGAAATCCTGGGCGGGCTGGCCGCGCGCGGCGTGAAGCTCCGCAGCCGCGCGCTGATCACCACGCTCTTCGCGCGGCTGGTGCTGGCGGACCTGTTCATCCACGGCATCGGCGGAGCCAAGTACGACCAGTTGACCGACGAACTGATCGGGCAATTCTTCGGTATCGAGCCGCCGGCCTATCTGGTGCTGTCGGCGACCTTGCACCTCACAGGGGCGCAGCGGGCCAACGGGGCGGGTGAAATTCGCCGGCTGGACCGCGAGCTGCGCGACCTGGAGTATCACCCGGAAACGTACCTCGCCCGGCTGAGCGACTGGGGAAACGCGCCGGTAGACATCCCGCATTGGCTGGAATTGAAGAGCCGCTGGCGGGCGACCGAACAGACGCGCGCCAACGCGCGCGAGCGGTGCCACGCCATCCGCGCCGCCAACGAGGCGCTGCAAGCATGGATCGAGCCGCGGCGGCGCGAGCTGCTGCGCGACCGGCAGGAAGCGGTGTGGCGGGCACGGGCGCATGCGGTGCTCACGTCGCGCGAGTACGCCTTCGCGCTGTACCCGGAACCGATGTTGCGGGATTTTTTGCTGGATTTTCCAGGGACAACTCTCTAAGCTATTGTCAAGACGGATCGAAGCTACCCGAGCTGAAAGGATTCAGACCGATGTGTCCAGCGCTAGAAGCCCTGGTTGCCGCGCGGCCTGGCAGCCGCCCGCACAAGAGAATTCAGGGACGGAAATCTGGCCAGAAAGTTGCCCGCCGGGGGGCCGAGCGGCCCGCCCTGCAAGCGGCGACGGTCGCGGGCCCAGGCCGCGAGCCGAAGAGGCGAGTAAGCTGGCAGCCATTCCCCACCGGCGTTCGTCTCGTGACCGGCTGCGCCGGGGACCATCCGTCCGTCCATCACCTGCTCACGGCGATTTTCCAGGGGCCGACGCGGGACGCGTTCTACGGCGCGCTCGACGACCCGTTCTATGAGCCGCGCGACCGGCTGCTGATCAAACGCAACGACCAGATCGTCTCGCATTTGCTCGTGAGCAAGCGGGTAATGCACTTCGGATCGCTCTGTTTCCCGGTGGATTGCCTGTCGTGGCTGGGGACGCTGCCCGAGTTTCGCGAGCAGGGGCTGGCCACGCGGCTGGTTCGCGCGACCGAGGAGACGCTCGCGCGCGACGGGGCCGTTATGGGCGTTCTGAAGACCAGAATTCCGCACTTTTTCCGCCGTTTCGGTTGGGCGATGTGCGGGCGGCACAGCCAGGCTCAGGCGGGCAGCCGCGACTTGCTCGCGCAGTTGTCGGCCCGCGGCCTCGTGCCCGGCGAGTCGAGCGTCGCCATCCGCCCGTGGCGGCAGGTAGAGCTGCCCGCCGTGATGCGCCTGTATCGCGAAAGGACGGCCGGCCGCGCCGGTCATTTCGAGCGGACCGAGGCCTACTGGCGGTGGCTCGTGAGCCGCAAGAGCTTCGAGCGGATTTACGTGGCTATCGACGGGCCCGACAACTTCGAGCTTCAGGACGATCCGGCCAGGCTCGTCGGCTATTTGATCACAAGCGAGGATCGCGTCCTGGAGCTGGCCGCGGCGGGCACGCATCCGCACGTCGCCCGCGAGCTCCTGGCCCGCGCGTGCAGCGAAGCGATCGAGCGCGACAGCCACACGGTGACTTTGCACGCGCCGCCGGACGATCCGCTGTTTGAAATCTTCGAGATCGCCGGGGGGACGCTGCAGTGCTCGGAGTCGAACCAGGGCGAAGTGTTCATGGTCCGCCTGACCAACCCCGCCGCCATGCTGCGGCTCCTGTGCCCCGAATTGCACCGCCGCGCGGACGTCGCCGGACTGGCCCGCCCGTGCGAGCTGGGCATGCTGGTCGACGGCGAAAAGTACCGTCTGGCGATCTCGCGCCGCAGCGTCAAGGCGGGCCGCCACAAGATCGGCCGCAGCTACCTGGCCATGACGAGCGCCAATTTCACACGGCTCCTGTTGGGACACCTCGACCTGGACGAGGCGATCTCCGCCGGCCGGGTGCGTGCTAGCACGCAACTGGCCGCCGAAACGGCCCGCGTCCTCTTCCCCCGGCTACCGCTATGGCGCCCGCCGCTGGACGAGCTGTCGACGTAGGCCTATCACGGCGCTAAGGCTGAAATGGTTCGATGCCAGTGGCCGCCACCACGCCCCCAGGGTCATTCTGTTTTTCAAAATGGCGAGGCGGGAAAATAGGACTGGCTCCGAGCATAAACAGCGCAAGCTCTTTCAGACCAACGTTTCGTCTCGGTGCCTGTCCCACTTTCCCGCCGGTGCGCCGCCGGCAAGCTTGAATCTGTGAACGGCCCTGCATCACGCCCCGCAGCCGGTTGCCCAGCGTGGCATCGCTGTCTATCGCCCAAGCGCCGCCTTGGCTTCCGCCACCACGTGATCGGCGGTAATGCCGAAATGCTTGAAGAGCGCGCCGCCGGGGGCGCTTGCCCCGTAGCCGTGCATGCCGACAAACCGTCCTTGAAGACCCAGGTAGCGCTCCCAGCCGAGCTCGATGCCCGACTCGACGCCGACCCGCGCCGTGACCGCGGGCGGCAGCACGCTGTCACGATATTCAGGCGTCTGCTGCTCAAACAGCTCCCAGCAGGGCATGCTCACGACGCGCGACTTGATGCCCGCGGCCGAGAGCGTCTCGTGCGCCGCGACGCACAGCGACACTTCGCTGCCGGTGGCCAAGAGCAGCACCTCGGGCCGTCCACCCGGTGCGTCGGCCAGGATGTAGGCCCCGCGAGCGACGCCCGACGCCGCCGCGTATTTCGCGCGGTCGAGCGTGGGAAGGTTCTGCCGCGTCAGCGACAGCGCCGCCGGCCGATCCTTGAGCTGCACGATCACCCGGTACGACTCGGCCACTTCGTTGGCGTCGCCCGGCCGGAAGAACAGCAACCGCGGGATCGCCCGCAGCGCCATGTAGTGCTCGACGGGCTGGTGCGTGGGGCCGTCCTCGCCCAGGCCGATCGAGTCGTGCGTGTAGACGTGGATCACGGGCAGGCCCATGATCGCGGCCAGCCGCAGCGAGGGACGCAGATAGTCGCTGAACACCAGAAATGTCGAAGCGTACGGCCGCAGGTACGAGAGCGCCATGCCGTTGGTGGCCGCGGCCATGCCGTGTTCGCGGATGCCGTAGTGCATGTTGCGGCCCGCCTCGGTCGCCGAGAACGTGCCGGCGCCATCGAACTCCAAGAGCGTCATGGTCGAGGGCGCCAGATCGCCGGCCCCGCCCAACAGCCACGGGATGCGCTGCGCAAGCGCGTTGAGCACCTTGCCGCTCGACACGCGGGTGGCCAGGCCCTTGGCGTCCGCCGGAAACGTCGGTAGCGCCTGCTCCCAGCCGTCCGGCAGGTCGCGGGCCTGCATCCTGCGCCACTGGTTGGCCAAGTCCGCATGCTCGCCGGCGAAGCGGTCGAACTGGGCTTGCCAATCTTTCTCGAGTCGCGCGCCGCGGGCGCCGACCTTGGCGGCGAAGTCCTTGCGCACGTCGTCGGGCACAAGGAACTTGGCGTCCGGGGGCCACCCGTAGACCTCCTTTGTGAGGCGGACCTCGTCCTCGCCCAAGGGCGCGCCGTGGGCCGAGTGCGTGTCCTGCTTGTGCGGCGCGCCGTAGGCGATGTGGCTGCGGACGATGATCATGGTCGGCGCGTCGTCGGTGGCCAGGAATGTCTTATACGCCGCGGAAAGGGCATCGAGATCGTTCGCATCGGCGACGTGGATCACGCGCCAACCATAGCCCTCGAACCGGGTGCCGACGTCCTCGCTGAAGGCGAGCCTGGTCTCCCCCTCGATCGTGATGTGGTTGTCGTCGTAAATCCAGCAGAGGTTGGCGAGCTTCAGGTGCCCGGCCAGCGAAGCGGCCTCGCCCGAGATGCCCTCCATCATGTCGCCGTCGCTGCACAGGGCGTAAATGTTGTAGTCGAACAGATCGTAGCCCGGCTTGTCGAAATGGCCGTGCAGCCAGCGCTGGGCGATGGCCATGCCGACCGAATTGCCGACCCCCTGGCCCAACGGGCCTGTTGTAGTCTCGACGCCGGTCGTATCGCCGTATTCGGGATGGCCTGGGCAGCGGCTGTGCAGTTGGCGGAACTGCTTGACCTGCTCCAGCGGCACGGCCAGCTCGCCGGTCGGCCGGCCGTCGGGCCCAAGCTGCTTCACGCCCGCCAGGTGCAGCGTGGCGTAGAGCAGCATCGACGCATGCCCGCAGGAGAGCACGAAGCGGTCCCGGCCGGGCCAGAGTGGATGCTCCGGGTCGTACCGCAGCACGCGTGTCCACAGCGAATAGGCCACGGGCGCGAGCGCCATGGGCGTGCCGGGATGGCCGGAGTTGGCCGCCTGCACGGCGTCCATCGCCAGGGTGCGGATGGTGTTGATCGAAAGCTGTTCGATACTGATCGAGGTGGTGGCCATTTTTGGGGTCAACGTGCTTGCGGGATGTTGATGCGCCGCCGCGGTTTGAGCAAGAATCTCAAATCCCAGATTTGAGTCTCGACCGTCAAGGGACCGCCCGCGGACTACAGCGGATGAATCCCGCTGAGTCTAGGGGGGCGGCGGAAACGAGTCAACGCGGAGAGGACAGTCCGCAGGGCCGTTCTGTTTTTCAAAATGGCGAGGCGGGAAAATGGGACTGGCTCCGAGCATTAACAGCGCAAGTCCTTTCAGACCAACGTTGCCTCTCGGTGCCTGTCCCACTTTCCCGCCGGTGCGCCGCCGGCAAGCTTGAATCTGTGAACGGCCCTGGGACTGTCCGCTGGCTCGTCGGAGCGCTCGCAGCACGGGCGATTTCAGCGAGGCATTGGCCGCGCTGGTGGGGCCTGAGGCGCGCGGCCTGTCGGCCTCGACGATCACGCGGCTCAAGACGAGCTGGGAAGACGAGTTCCAGCAGTGGAACAACAGATCCTTGGAGGGGA
>JACPPG010000079.1 GCA_016191115.1 Planctomycetia bacterium
CTGATGACCATCTATCGCACCTTGAAACAACGCGGACTCGATCCGATCCAAACCATCACCCAAGCCCTGGCGACCTACCTCGCCACCGGCCAACTACCCGCACTCCCAGAAAAAACCACTCCACACGGCTAAAGAGTTACCCGGTCGCTAATTGCTAGTTGCTGCTGGCCGCGGCCGTCACGCCGCGGAGCACCACGTCCATCACCCCCGCCGCATCGACCTTGGTGGCTACGTACATGTTGTGCCGCCACTGCGGCACGCGGCGACGATCGCACACGATCGCGCCGGTCGTCAGCTCGCCGTGCGTCTCCACGTCGACCGCCATCCGTTCGGTGACGAAGAGCTCGGGGTGCATCGCCGCCACGAGCGCCACGGTGTCGTGCAGATAGATTCCTTCCAGGCCATACTCCTGCCTGTGCGTGCGGAAGGCAAAGGGCAGGATGCGGCGCAGAAACCGGCCCGCCTTGGTCGACTCGGGTGGCAGCCGATCGAGGTCGCCGAACGTCATCGCGACCTGCCGCGTGACGTCCAGAGGGATGAGGGTCATCGTGGCGGGCTGGCGAAACACGTCGCGGGCCGAGAACGGGTCGCAATACAGGTTGAATTCGGCGGCCGGCGTGACGTTGCCCCCCTCCGCGAGCGCGCCCCCCATGATGACCAGTTGGCCGACTTGCGCGGTGAGGCTCGGGTCGCGCCGCAACGCGCCCGCCACGTTCGTCAGCGGCCCCAGCGCCACGAGCGTCACTTCCTCGGGCGCGGCGCGAATCTCGTCGCCAATGACCTTGGCGGCCGTGTGCAGATGGTGCAGCTCGCTGGTGGCAAAGTCGCTGTTGCCCAGACCATCGGCGCCGTACAAGTGACAGTTGTCGGCCGGAAGCGGCCGCTCGGGCACCGTCGCCGAACCGACCCGCGGCCACCGCGGCGGGTCCAGGTTCTCGATCACCGTCTGGACGTTGCGCGTGGCCTGTTCGGGCGAAACGCTCCCCCCCACCGCCGTCACGGCCACGACCTCGATGCGCGGCTCGAACAGCGCAATCGTAAGGGCCAGAGCGTCGTCGATGCCCGGGTCCACGTCCAGAATAACTTTGCGCGGGATCAACCGACCTCCTCCGTGACTGGTAAGCTGTTCCGGCGGGAATTGTAGGTCCACTCGCGGGCGCGAACAAGGGCACCCCCGCCGAGTCGCTCTCCGCGCAATCGTCGTCTAAAACAGTAGCAAGGCCGCCATTTGGTGGGTGGCGCGAACGCTTGGAGAACGTTGCGGTGATCGAGCAGACCTTGGGCCGGCTGGCGGCCGGCGACGATTTGTCGATGGACGACACGTCGCGGGCGATCGAAGCGATCATGCTCGGCCTGTGTACCGACGCCGAAATCGCCCTCTTTCTGACCGGCCTGCGGCTCAAAGGGGAGACCGTGGCCGAGATCGCCGGCGCCGCCGCCGCGCTCCGCCGGCACATGACGCCCATCCGCACCGCGCGGACCGGCGTGATCGACACCTGTGGCACCGGGGGCGACGGGTCGAAGACGTTCAAT
This sequence comes from Planctomycetia bacterium, assembly GCA_016191115.1. Lineage (GTDB taxonomy): Bacteria > Planctomycetota > Planctomycetia > Pirellulales > JACPPG01 > JACPPG01. The sequence continues at coordinate 1,534 of JACPPG010000079.1, forward strand.
ATCAGCACGGCCGCGGCGCTCGTGGCCGCGGCGGCCGGCGTGACCGTGGCCAAGCACGGCAACCGGCGCGTCACCAGCACCAGCGGCTCGGCCGACGTGCTCGTGGCCCTGGGCGTCAATATCGAGGCTGACGTGCTGCTCGTCGAAACGTGCCTCGAAGAGCTGGGGATCTGCTTTTGCTTCGCTCCCCTCTTGCACGGAGCCATGAAGCACGTCGCAGCCGTCCGCCAGCAACTGGCCATGCCCACGATCTTCAACCTGCTTGGCCCGCTGTCGAACCCGGCGGGGGCTTCGTTCCAATTGCTGGGCGTGGGACGGGAAGAGCTGCGTCCGACCATGGCCGAGGCGCTTGCGCTCTTGGGCACGGAGCGGGCGATCGTCGTATGCGGCGAGGATGGTTTGGACGAAGTCACGCTTTCCGGCCCCACCAATGTCAGTGAGACCCACGGCGGACGGACGCGCGAGTTCGTCTGGCATCCGTATGACTTCGGGCTGGAGTCGGCGAGCCTGGACTCGATGAAGGTCACGAGCGCCGACGAGAGCGCGGCTGTGATTCGGGAAGTGCTGGCCGGCGAGCGCGGGCCGCGGCGCGACATCGTCGTCGCCAACGCGGCCGCGGCCCTGTGGACCGCGGGCAAGACAGCGACGCCACAAGCCGCGGCCCGTCTGGCCGCCGAGGCGATCGACAGCCGCGCGGCACGCGAACTGCTGGCCGCCCTTGTACGAAAGACCAACGCCACGAGCGCCTAAGCGCGCGCGGCGACCTGTCAGGCGTCCGCGCCCGCGACCCTAATCTCTTGCGGACTCGCAAGATAAACGCCGTCGCCGATCGGGGGGATTCGTCTTGTTCCCCGTCACGGTCGCCACTAGAATGCCCGACCTTTTCGGCGGACCGGGGGGCGACGCATGACGCTTCGCCCGGATCGAACGGTCCGCTAGCAGTCCGCTTGCTTCCACCGTTAACCAGACCGGCCGCCCGCCGCGGGCGCCCGCCTCCGCACACACCCGATGGATCGCCGCATGTCCGCGGAACGGACGCCGCAGGGCCAGTACTCTCTCTTGGCGCGACTGATGGGGGCCACGACCAGGCTGGTCGTGCGCTTTCCGGTGGCCACCGTCACCATCGGCGTGGCCGTGGCCTGTGTGGCGATCTTCCTGACCGCCACGCGATTGGGCTTTCGCACCAGCCGGCTGGATCTCTTGAATCCCAAGAGCGACTACAACCGGCTGTGGATCGAGTACATCAAAGAGTTCGGCGACGACGACGACGCCGTGGTCGTGGTCGAGGGAGAGGGGCGCGACCAGGTCGTCCCCGTACTCCAGGAGATTTCGCAGGCGCTCGTGCGGCGGGAGCAGCTTTTTCACGCCGTGTTGCACGAGGTGGACCTTGGCAAGGTCCGCGGCAAAGGGTTGCATTACCTTTCGGAGGAAGAGCTGCAGGGCTTGGAGCGATTCCTCTCCGATGTCGGCCCCATCCTGCACGGCAACTGGTCGCTGTTGAACCTGGGCCGGATGGCCGAAGGGATGTGCGCCCGGCTGGAAGCGGCCGCGCGCCAACCCACCGATCCGCGCAACGCGGAAACCGACGTCGACGTCGAGCGCTTCAGCGCCAGCCTGCTGGCGGCACTCAGCCAGGGAGGCCGCTACCAGTCCCCCTGGCCCAGCATGCCGCAATCGTTCGCCACGCTCAGTGAGCTGTCGGGCGAATACCTGCTGACGAAGGAAGGAAAGCTCGGTTTCGTCATCTTGCGGCTGGCCAAGGGCAAGGACGAATTCGCGCGATCGAGCGAAGCGACCGATGCGCTGCGCGATCTGATCGCACAGATGTCGGCGCGGCACCCCGAGACCAAGATCGGTCTGACGGGTTTGCCGATCATGGAAAACGACGAGATGCGCTCCAGCCAATCGTCGATGTTCTGGGCCAGCCTGCTGTCGATGGTCGGCGTGGGATGCCTGTTCGTCGCCGGCTTCGGCGGCGTCCGCCATGCCCTGTTGGCAAACATCGTGCTGCTGTTGGGCATGGCCTGGGCCTTCGGGTACGTCACGCTCTCGGTCGGCCACCTGAATATCCTGAGCGTCTCCTTCACCGCGACCCTGATCGGGGTGGGCATCGACTATGGCGTGTACTACGCGGCGCGCTACCTGCAACTGCGCGACGAGCGCCAATCGTGTCCGGAGGCGCTAGTGCACACCTCGCTCGAGGTGGGGCCGGCGATCCTCACGGGGGCGATTACCACGGCGGTCGCCTTCTTCGCCGCGGGCTTCACGAATTTCACGGGCATCGCGGAGCTGGGCATCATCGCCGGCGGAGGCATCCTCTTGTGCGCACTGGCCGAGCTGGTCGTCCTGCCGGCCGCCATTTGTCTGGTCGATCGTAGCGGATACGGCCGGCGCATGCCCGAGGCCCTGCCCGTGCAGGCCCTGATCAATCCGCTCTTGAAGATGCCGCGGCTTGTGTTGCTGACCACCGTCGCGGCGACAGTCTTCGTTTCACTGGGACTCGGCCGGCTGTGGTACGACCACAACTTGTTGAACATGCAGCCGGTCGGTCTGGAAAGCGTCGAGCTGGAGCGCAAGCTGCTCTCCGAGAGCAACCAGAGCGTGTGGTATGCCTTGTCGATCGCCGAGACTCCGGAGGAGCTGCTTAAGCGCAAGGCGGAACTTCTCAAGCTTCCGAGCGTGGAGCGGACCGAGGAAATCGTGTCGCTGCTGCCGGCGGATCACCAGGCGAAAAGACCGGTGATCGAGCGGATCCGCCAGCGATTGGAGTCACTGGACGAGCGGCCGCCCTTGATCCCCGTCGACAAACCGGAGGAACTGGGGCGATTGATGGCCCGCGCGCAAGAGTTGATTGCCCGGCGGAACGGCCGGTCGCGGGCACTGTTGGACCTGGAGCAATCGCGCGACAAGCTGCGGCGAATGAACCCCTCGGACTGCAATCTGCTGACGTCGGCTTTTCAGCAGCAGATGGCCGGCGACCTTTTGAGCCGCCTCTACGTGCTCAAGAGCATGGCCAATCCCGAGCCGCCAACGACCGAAGATCTGCCGGAAAGCCTGACTAGCCGCTTTGTCGGTCCGCATGGGCTGCACCTGCTGAAAATCTACGGTCGCGGCAACATCTGGGACATGGACGCGCTGGGGGAATTCGTCAAGGACGTGCGCACGGTCGACCCGCGGGCCACGGGTAACCCGTTGCAAGCGTACGAAGCTTCGCTCGAGATGAAACAGAGTTACGAGAAGGCGGCGCTGTACGCGTTCGCCGTCATCGCGACCGTCCTGTTGTTCGATTTCCGGAGTGTCCGCTATACCTTGCTCGCGCTGTTGCCCCTGGGCATCGGCGTGCTGCAGACCTTTGGGGTGTTGGGCCTCTTGGGCATTCCGTTGAATCCAGCCAACATGATCGCCCTGCCGCTGTTGTTGGGCATCGGCGTCGACGAAGGCGTGCACATCGTTCACGACTTCCTTGATCAGCGGGGCCGATACACGATGTCGCAATCCACGGCCGTGGCCGTGCTGGTCGACTCGCTGACGACCATCGTCGGCTTCGGCGCGCTGATGATCGCCAGCCACCAGGGGCTGCAAAGCCTGGGGCGCGTGCTGACCATCGGCGTGACGTGCTGCCTGTTCACGTCGATGGTGATGCTGCCGGCGCTCTTGACGTGGCTGACGCGGCATCGCGAGGTGGCGCCGCCGGCGATCCCCACGGCGCCAAGCGTGGAGGCGCGCCGCGAGATGCTGCGCCGCCGGTACGACCCGCGGCAACAGCCGCCCGCGGCGCCGCACGAGTTGCCGGCCGTGCGGCGGACCGAGGTTCGCCGCAGGGCGGCGTGAGCGCGCGCGAATCAGCCGCGAAATATTCGCCGCGCGGCTTGCCATACAATTGGCGGTGGGAGAAGGCCGACCCTGAGGATCGACCGAAAAACAACTTCCTGATTCTCTGACCCCTCACGGGTGCCCTCTCCCGCAAGGGGCGAGACCGTCGTCGACGGTGAACTGTGCCTCGCCTGATGGTTCAGCGGTGCTCGGTCGCGTCCCACGTCGCAAGTCCGACGCAGCCGAAAGTCGCCACGCCTGCCTTGCCCGCCTGCTAAACTGGTCGCATGGACCGCGCGGCACTCACGGCACATCTCAAAGAGCAGGCCCGGCGGCTGGGGTTCGATCTGGCCGGCGCCGGCCCGGCGGTGACCCCGACCGGCATCAATCGTTTCCGCGAGTGGCTGGCGGCGGGTTATGCCGGCGAGATGCGCTATCTGGCCGATCGCGCGGAGGCGTATGCGGATCCGGGCAGCGTGCTCGCGGGCGCGCGCAGCCTGCTCGTCCTGGCGATGAACTACCGCACCGTCACGCCCGTGGCACCGCGGGAAGGCTACGGTCGCGTGTCGCGTTATGCGTGGGGACGAGACTATCACGATTTGATCCACCAGCGACTCGCCGCGCTGGCCGACGCGTTGCGACGCGAAGCGCCGGCGGCCAATGTCCGCGGCGTTGTCGATACCGCGCCCTTGCTGGAGCGGGAGTTCGCCCAGTTGGCCGGCCTCGGGTGGATCGGCAAGAACACGCTCGTGTTGAACCGCTCGGTCGGAAGCTGGTTCTTCCTGGCCGCGCTATTGACCGACGTGGAGCTGGAATACGACGCGCCGCACGGGACCGACCATTGCGGCACGTGCACCGCTTGCCTCGACGCCTGCCCCACGCAGGCCTTCGTCGCTCCCTATGTGCTCGACAGCCGCCGCTGCATCAGCTATCTCACGATCGAACTGCGAACGAGCGTCCCGGCCGAGCTGAGGGCCGGCGTGGGCGATTGGGTCTTCGGTTGCGACGTGTGCCAGGAAGTCTGCCCGTGGAACCATCGCGCGCCCGCGAGCAGTCAGCCCGATTTGCAGCCGGCCGACTCGAATCCGCTCGAGCTGGCAAGTCTCTTTGCGCTCGGCGAGGACGACTTTCGCGCCCGCTTTCGGCACACGCCGTTGTGGCGGGCCAAGCGACGCGGCCTGCTGCGAAACGCCGCCATCGTCCTGGGCAACCAGCGGGCCGTGCACGCAATCGCCGCGCTTTCCGCGGGGCTAAACGACGGCGAGCCATTGGTCCGCGGCGCCTGTGCCTGGGCCCTTGGGCAGGTGGACGATCCGGCGGCAGCTCGCGCGCTCAAAGACCGCCTGGCGATCGAGCAGGATGTGCTCGTGCGGAAGGAAATAGCCACTGCGCTTCATGCCGCGTCCACGCACTCGGCCGCCGCCTGCGCATCGGAAGGGGCCGGCGGGTAGCAGCCCGGGCCATCGACCGCGTACCACGCGTCGAGCACCCGCGGCCACTCGTCATCGCGGGTGACGGCGATGAAAGCGTCGCGCACTTGCCGGCTTTGGGGGTGCAACTGCGCGTACTTGATGCCGAACTTGCGCATCTGCCGGCCGCAGGCGTTGGGCCCGTAGATCTCTTCGGCCAGCCGGTAGTGTTCGCGGATCACTTCCCGCTGCTCGTACACCGTTGGGGGCGGCGGCAACGGCCGTCCGGCGGCCAAGGCCCGTGCCTGTGCGAAAATCCACGGATTGCCAATCGCACCGCGGGCGACCGTGACGCCGTCGACGCCCGTCTCGGCGATCATCGCCAGGCAATCGGCGGCCGTGAACAAGTCGCCGCTTCCCAGCACCACGCGCGACCCGGCATGCCGCTTTACTTCCCGCAAGAATTCCCACCGGCTCGGCCCTACGTACCGCTGCTCGACGGTGCGGCCGTGAACGGTAATCGCCGCTGCGCCGCGGGCGAACGCGCCGTCGAAAATCGTGAAGAACCGGTCGCGGCTCTCTTGGCTGTCGTCGATCCCGCGCCGCATCTTGACCGTGACCGGCTTGTCCGAGGGGACGTGTTCGCGGACGCGCGAAACGATCTCCAAGGCCACGTCGGGCTGACTCAGCAGGAACCCGCCCCGGCAGCGGCCCAGCACCTTCTTCACCGGGCAGCCGAAATTGATATCGATCGCGTCGTAGCCGGCCTTGGCCAGCTCGGCGGCAGCCGGGCCAAACTCCGCCGGATCGCTCCCCATCAACTGGCCGCCGACCGGATGATCGTCGTCGGTTACGCGCATGAATCGCAAGCGGTTCTTGCGGCGGGCCTGCAGCACCACGCGGTCGAGCACCACTTCGCACAGCGCATAGGGCGCGCCCAGCCGCCGCGCGATCCGCCGCATGGCCCAGTCGCTGTAGCCGGAGAGCGCAGCCTGAACGACCGGGAAATCGATCTCAATCGCGCCGATGCGCAGTGGGGAGAGGGGCGAGGGCATACGTCGATTGTTTACGTTGCCCGGCGTCGCGGTCAAGCGGGACAGACTCACCACGGAGACACGGACGCACGGAGTTGGAACAGAAAGACGGCTGGGCGGCCGCGGATTTGCGCGGATAGACGCGGATCGAAACTCAGGAGTAGTTCTCCGACGCGAGGGCTTCAACGGAACCGACTGGCTTGGATCTCATAGGCTTCTTCGCCGTCTCTCTATGCCTCGTGGTGCGGCTCCTCAACCCGCCCGCGGGAACTCGACCAGCACCTTTTGCGCGCCGTCTTTGCGGTCGCGGAACGTCTCGAAGGCCGTTTGAATCTCGGACAGTCGGTAGCGGTGCGTGATCAGGCTCGACAGGTCGACGCGCCCCTCGCCGATCCACCGCATCGCCAGTGGAAAATCGCGCGTGAAGTCCGGGTCGACGCTCGTGTGCACCGTGATGTTCTTGTAAAACAGCTCGCGCCACCGCAGCCCGTCGATCTGCTCGGGCGGGACGCCGAAGGAGAGAATCCGCCCGTATTTGGCGCACAGGTCGATGCACAGTCCGATGGCGTGGTCGTCGTGCCCGACGGCTTCGACGACGACGTCCGCTCCGTGGCCGCCGGTGATCCGCTTCACTGCTTCAATGGCGTCCTCGCGGCTGGCATCGACCGCCGCCGTGGCCCCCATCTTTTCGCTGGGCGCGAGCCGCGACGCCAGCCGATCGATGGCGATGATCTCGCGAGCCCCCAGGTTTCTTAGCGCTGCGCAAAATAGCTGCCCGATCGGACCCTGCCCCACGATGGCCACGTCCTTGTCGAGCACGGTGGGCAGCTTCCTGAGCCCGAAGATGACCGTCCCCAGCGGTTGTGCCAGCAGCGCCTGCTCCGGAGGGCGGCGCGTGTCCAGCGGGATCGCCCGTGCTTCGCTCACCGCGTATCGCTCGTAGAGGCCGCGCTGCCGGATCGGCACCGCCAGCACACGGTCGCCCGTGCGAAATCGCTGGCCGGTCGTACCAACGACCGTGCCGATCATCTCGTGCAGCGAGTAGCCGACCGGTTGCGGGTACGTGGCATGGTCGGAGTCGAAGTACGGCAGGTCTGAGCCGCACAGGCAGGCCAGGTGCGGTTCGAAGAGAATCTGGCCCGGCTCGGACGACGGCTCGTCAAGGCGGGGCTCCGGGATGTCGACCAGCTCGATCTTCCCGCGGGCGTGGATATGTCCGGCAAGCAAGGGGCGACTCCTGGTGATTGGCAGAACGGCAATAGTTAGTCGGCTTGATGCCCGCAACTCGCGATTGGGGTGCCATGCCCACGCTCGCCGTGGGCATGCTTGCGCTACTTCGGGCATAGCCACGGCGGCACACCTCTGCGGCCATGGCACCCGGCCCGTCAGACAGCATACGGACAGGCGTGGGCATGACAAGGCGCGGTTTGTTCCGTGTCGCACTCAGGCGAACTGCAAAGTCCTGGGAGAGGGGGTCAGGCACATTTCGGCCGAACGTTCGCCGCAAGAATTGAAGACCGCGTGTGCCGAAAAATGAGCCAGACCCCGGACTTTGCAGTTCTCCTGGTGTCGCACTGGCGCAAGTTGACCGCGCCGCAACCGTCGGTGACAATGCGGACACGCATGGTTCCGCGTTCTCGCTCAATCGGGCCATGCAGTCCGCCGCGCCTCAGCGGCCCAGCACGCATCAAGCCAAAAACCCACTATCTCGCAAGGAAACCGACCCATGGCCACCACCGTCGCAGCCGCCCCGGAAGTCGTCGCCGAACGCAAGGGCGCAGTCAAGTGGATCCGCATCAATCGCCCACAGGTCAAAAACGCGATCACGCCGGACGTCGCCGATGCGGTCCGCGAAGAGGTCGAAAAGGCCACGACCGAGGGAGCGCGGGTCATCGTGCTCGCTGGCGCCGGCGGCGCCTTCTGCTCGGGCGCCGACCTCAAGGCCGTCGGCCCACGGCTGGGCGAGAACGTCAGCGTCCGCGACGTATTGGTGAATCACTATCATCCGCTCGTGCTGGCCATGACGCGTTCGCCCCTGCCGGTGATCGCGGCCGTGGACGGGGCGGCGGCGGGCATCGGCTGCGACATCGCCCTGGCCGCCGACATCCGCCTGGTGAGCGATAGGGCCTTCTTCGCCGAGATCTTCGTCAACATCAATCTCATGCCCGACGGCGGCGGGTCGTTCACTCTCTCCCGCCTGGTCGGCAGTGGTCGGGCCCTTGAGATGGCGATGACCGGCTGTCGCGTCCCGGCGGCCGACGCCGAGCGGTGGGGCATGGCTAACCACGTCTATCCGACCGACCAGTTCGAGGAGAACGTCCAGCAGTTCGCCGCGCACCTGGCCGAAAAGGCGCCCCTGTCGATCGCGCAGTCGAAGGCGGCCATCCGCGCGAACTTGGGCAACGCCACGTTCGAGCAGGCACTGGCGCGGGAGGCCGACACCCAGCAAAAGCTGGTCGAAACCCACGACTTCCCCGAAGGCGTGATGGCCTTCCTCGCGAAGCGCAAGCCGAACTTCCTTGGGAAATAGCGCGGGCGAGACCGAGGCTTGAGTCCTGAGACTTGAGGCTTGAGGGCTTTCGCACCGAAATCGGCTTGCGGTGAAGGGCTCTCTCTTCTTTCTCAAGCCTCAGGTCTCAAGCCTCACAGCAATGTCGGCCAAATCCCGCAGTTCGAAGAAGCCGTCTCCGGCAAGCACGGCACGCGGCCCGACCACGGCGCGGGCGGCAGTTCGCGCGGCGCCCAGCGCGTGGCCCGCTTGGCTGGCCGGCGCAGCGCTTGTGCTATTGACGCTGGCGGCTTACTCGGCCTCGATCGGCAACGGATTCATCTGGGACGACGACTTTTACGTCACCGATAACCTGACGCTCCGCTCGTTTGACGGTTTGCGGCGCATCTGGGTCGAGCCGGGCGCGGTGCCGCAGTATTACCCGCTAACGCACACGAGCTTTTGGGTCGAGTATCACCTGTGGGAGTTACACGCGCCGGGATATCACGCGGTGAACGTGGCGCTGCAGGCGCTGGCGGCGGTGCTGGTGTGGCGGCTGCTTGTGCGGTTGAGCGTGCCTGGCGCATGGCTGGCGGCGGCGATCTTCGCCGTGCATCCGGTCGAAGTCGAGAGCGTCGCCTGGATCACCGAGCGGAAAAACGTGCTGTCGCTCGTGCTGGCGCTTGCGGGCATGTTGGCGTACTTGCGGTTCGCGCCGCCGGAGGAAGAGACGCCGCTTGCTGGCCGCGCCGCCGCGCGGCCGCCGTGGCGGTGGTACGCTCTGGCGCTTGCGCTCTTCGTCGCGGCGCTACTCGCCAAGACGGTGACCGTCTCCCTGCCGGCCGTGCTGTTGGTGATGTATTGGTGGAAGCGCGGGCGGATCGGGCTTGTCGACGTGGCGCCTCTGGTCCCGTTTTTCGTGGTCGGCGCGGCGATGGCCGGCGTTACCGTTTGGATGGAAAAGTCGACCGTCCGCGCCGTCGGCGAGGATTGGAACTTAAGTGCGATCGAACGGATGCTGGTGGCCGGACGGGCCTTGTGGTTCTACGCCGGCAAGCTCGTCTGGCCGGCGGAACTCAATTTCTTCTATCACCGCTGGAAGGTCGATCCGTACCAGTGGTGGCAGTACGTGTTTCCGGCCGCGGCGGTGGCGGTGATCGTCGGGCCGTGGCTTGCGCGCCGTCGGATCGGGCGTGGGCCGCTGGCGGCGGCGCTCGTCTTCGCCGGCGTGCTCGTGCCGGCGCTCGGATTCTTCGACGTGTATCCGTTCCGCTACTCGTACGTGGCCGACCATTTTCAGTATCACGCCAGCATCGCGCTAATCGCACTTGCGGCCGCTGGCGGAGCGACGTGGTACGCGCGCACACGGCCGCCGCCGAAGTTGGCCGCCACTGCCACGGTGGCCGGCGTGCTCGTCGCCTTGGGAGCGCTCACCTGGCAGCGAACGCGCGATTACAAGGATTTCATGACGCTTTTCCAGGATATCGTCGCCAAGGACCCGGAAAGCTGGATCGGCCACAACAACCTGGGCGTCGTCTATCTCAACCGTGGGCACGTGGTGCAGGCGATCCCTCACTTTGAAGAGGCCATCCGGCTGCGGCCCGACTACACGGAGACCTATAACAATCTGGCCCTGGCCTTGGCCGACCAGGGGGAGTACGCGGAAGCAATAGAACGGCTCGAAGAGGCACTGCGGCTCAAGCCGGACGACTATAACGCGCACAACAACGTGGCGTGGATCCTGGTGACGTGCCCCGAATCGCTCCGCGATCCAGCGCGGGCCGTCGCCATGGCGCGCGAAGCCGTGCGGCTCGCGCCCGGTGCGGGCGCCTGCTTTAGCACGCTGGGCGTCGCTCTCTATCGGGCCGGCGACTGGCAGGGCGCCGCGGACGCCCTCAAAAAGTCGATTTCGTTGCGACTGGATGAGGATCCCACGGACTACCTCTTCCTGGCGATGGCCCTCTCGAAGTTGGGCGAGACCGCCGAAGCGCGGCGCGCGTACGATCAAGGCGCAACGCTATCGCGCACTAAGCTAGGTGACGCCGAGACCCGCGGTTTTTTGAACGAAGCCGCCAAGACGCTCGGCCTTGAACCGCCGTTGCGCATCACGCGGTGACGGCGTGCCAGCGCCGCGCGCGCTTCACGCCAGCGACGATTGCGCGTTCGCGTCAGGCGCGGCGCCGAATTCGTTGCGATAGGCCAAAAGCCAAGCGGCCTAGCCGGTAGTCTGCACGGTGACCTGGCCTGCCGCCGCGGTCGCGTCGAGCGACAAGCGTCGCAATTGCCCGCAGGCGGCGTCGATCTCGTCCCCCTTGCGGGTGCGCACTTGCACGTTGACGCCCGCGTCGGTCAGCACGCGAACGAAGCGTTCCTGTGCCTTGGCCGACGGTGTGCGGTACTGCAAGCCGGCCACGGGATTGTACGGAATGACGTTCAATAAGGCCGTGCGGCGTGCCAAAAGCTCCGCCAGGCGCTCGGCCTGTTCGCGGCTGTCGTTGAGGCCGCCAAGGAGCACGTACTCGAAGGTCAGCCGGCGGTGGTTGGCGGCGAAGTAGCGATCGGCCGCGGCCAGCACGTCGATCAATGGAATCTTGCGGCTTACCGGGACAAGCTCGCTGCGCAGCGCGTCGTCGGGCGCGTGCAGGCTGACGGCCAGATGGTACTGGCACCCGGCATCCGTCAGCCGGTCGATCGCCGGCGGCAAGCCCACCGTCGAAATCGTGATCCGCCGGGCGCTGATCCCCAACCCTGCCGGATCGGTCGCCACGTCCAAGGCGGGCAGAAGCGCCGCGAGGTTCGCGAGCGGCTCGCCCATTCCCATCACGACGATGTTGGTGAGCCGTTCATCGGCCGGCAGCAGGTGCTGCAACCGCAGCATCTGCTCGACGATCTCGCCGGTGGTCAAGTTGCGGACGACGCCATCCAGGCCGCTCGCGCAGAAGACGCAGCCCATGGCGCAGCCGACCTGGGTGCTGATGCAAATGGTGCGGCGCTCGTTTTCGCGGATCAGCACGCACTCGATGCGGTTCTGGTCGGCCAGTTCCAAGAGCAGCTTTTCAGTCCCATCGGCCGCATGGCGGTGCACGACGACGCGCGTCGTCCAAATCGTGAGCTGCGACGCCAGCTCGTCCCGCAGACGTTGCGGCAAGTTGGTCATCCCGGCGAACGCGGTGGCTCGCCGGGCGAGCACCCACTGCCGAAGCTGGACGGCGCGGTAGGCGGGCTGGCCGCGGTCCGCTAGCCATTGGCCGAGTGCTTCGGGCGATAGATCGAGCAGGTGGAGCACGCGTGAGGACCTAAGAATGGACGTTGACGGGCGAAAACCGATTATACAGCCCCGCGCTGGCACGATCTTCCCGCTCCCGCCGGGGCGTTAGAAACCGCCCCGCTGCGGCCCCGCTTCAGATTGACATCCGAGAGCGGGCAGGGAGACAATGCCGGGCACCGTTTCCAACCCCAGGTCTCGCCATGTCGACCTATCAATCCTATCCACCGCCCCCGGCGCCTGGGATGAGCACCGGGACCAAGATTCTGCTGGGCCTGGGAATCGGCTGCGGAGGGCTGGTGCTGTTGTGCTGCGGCAGCGTCGTGGGCGTGACGTGGCTTGGTTACTCGGCATTTCAGCGCGGCATCGACCGCGACCCTGCCAAGGTGAAGGCCGCGGCCGCCGAGATCGGCGCCATCGACCTTCCGGCCGATCTGCTACCGAAAGCGGCGCTCGACCTGCGCATGCCGTTCACGGGCCAGAATATCATGACCGGCGCCGTCTACACCGGCGAGGGGGACCGCGAAGTGCTTGGCTTGGCGGAGTTTGCCGGTCCGTTCGGCTCGCCCGACCAGCATGCGCTGCGCAGCCACATCAACGAGGCCTTGAACCAGCCGGGAGGCCGCGATCGTGACGACGACTTCGAAGTGCAAAAGAAACACAATCTGGAGCTGGAAATTCGCAACGAGCCGGCGAAGTTCCAGATCGAAGAGGGTGTCACCCGCGGCGGAGAAAAGATGATCCGCGCCGCGGGCCAGTTCCAGGGCAAGCACGGCACGGCGCTCTTGTTCTTGCAGCTCGACGCCGAGAAACATCCCGTCGAGCAGGTCGAGGAGCTGATCAAGTCCATTCACTGACGTTGCGGAACAAGCCGACAGCAAGCGCTTAGACGCCGCGGCCACGCGGCGTACCGGACCTCCGCCCTCAACGACCGATACTGATCCCAAGGAAACGGAGACTACACACTCGATGTGGCTGAGAAACCCGCGGTTTCAGCGGTGGATCGGCGGTGGCGTCCTTGAGCGCACGTCGATCGGCCTCGTGGCGCAACTAGAACTGCTGGGCCTGGGGGGACACAAGGACAGCCACGTCGTGCGCTTGATCCGTCGCGTGCGGCGCGAGCGACGCTGGCTGGTCACGGCCAACGAGGCCTACCTGGTTCACACGCTGGCCCGCGCCCAGGGCAATCGCGACGGGCAAATGGCCGAGGTCGGCACGTACCAGGGCGGCACGGCCAAGATGATCTGCGAGGCGAAAGGGGACACGCCCCTGCACCTGTTCGACACGTTCGAGGGCTTGCCGGCCGCCGCCGCCCAGGATGGCCGGGTCCACCGCGCCAACCAATACGCGTGCAGCCTGGAATCAGTCCAGAAATATCTCTCGGGCTACCCCAATGTGTCGTTCTACAAGGGACGATTCCCCGAGTCGTCCGGGCCGGTCGAGCACCTCCGTTTCTCGTTCGCCCATTTCGACGTGGACTTGTACGAAAGCACGCTCGGCTGTCTCGAATTCTTCTATCCGCGGATGATTCCCGGCGGCATCATGCTGTCGCACGACTACTCGATCCTCTCCGGCGTGCGGACGGCGTTCGAGGAGTTCTTGCGCGACAAGCCGGAAGGGCTGATCGAGCTGCCCACCACGCAATGCATGCTGGTGAAGCTGTGACGTCTGGCACAGCACGGCACTGCCAAGTAACGTAGAATATCCGCATGCAAGTCGCACGACAGAGGTTCCTATGACGGTAGCGGAAAGGGTGCGCAAGGCACTCGACATAAAACGACTCAGTTTACCTGAATCGCCGCATGTGCTGCGAATCGTAGCGGAAGACTACGCGAATGCCGCGGGGGACGATGCGCTGCGAATTGTCGTGGTACTAGCCAACGACACGGACATGAGCCGCCTGTCAGGCGACGATGTGTTGTCCCTGAAGTCGGCTATCCGCGAGAGTCTGCAATCGAAAGGAGTCGCCCTTTTCCCGTACATCTTCTTTGCGACTGAAGACGAACTCAAAGAACGGGAAAGCGGCGAAGAGGGCTAGCCTATGCATTCCGACTTGCTGGGTCAGGCGGCCTTGCTCGCGGACATCGATCCGAAGAGACCGAAGCAGGCCAATCTTCGGCGAGCGGTGTCGACAGCGTACTATGCGTTGTTTCACTTCTTCCTCGACCAGGCATGGCGTACGTTCCTTGGAACTCAGAACGACGTTCGCGTCTACCGCGACGTCCTCGCGCGGGCATTCGACCATGGCTGCATGAAGGACGCTTGCAGTTCATTCGCTGGAGGGACGTTGCCGAAGTCTGTCAGCAAAGGCCTCCCCTCATCCTTTCGCGTTCCGCATGACCTGCAGGACGTCGCGGCAACATTCGTTGAAGCACAGGAGAAGCGGCACCTGGCGGACTACGATCGCTCCGAGCGATTCACGCGATCTGACGTTAAGGCCTTTGTTCAGCAGATACATTCGGCAATGGGCAGATTTGAAGCAACGCCGGACGTGAATCTGCGCAGATTCTTCCTTGCCTGCCTGCTGACTTGGAAAACACTGGCGAGGCGGTAATCAAGATGGCGGCCGTCGACGCCGGCAAAGTGCTACCGCACGACCCCGCCGTGCCCCGTTTGCAGCCGCTCCTGCGCCTCTTCCATCTGGCGGTAGTAGTCGCGGCGCTCGAGTAGCCGGGCCGCTTCCTGGTCCAGGACCGCGATCACGTCGCGGTGCAATTGCAAGGCCGAGGCCGTGACTTGCGCCGTCACCGGACCTTCGATCGTGTCGCGGATCGCGCGGGCCTTCGTGCTGCCGCACGCCAACAGCAGGCATTGCCGGCTCTCCAGGATCGTGCCCACGCCCATCGTGATCGCCAGCCGCGGCACGGCGTCCTCACTGCCGAAGAAACGGGCGTTGTCGCGGACCGTCTCCTCGGTCAGCGTCTTGAGCCGCGTGCGGCTGCCGAGCGACGAGCCGGGCTCGTTGAAGGCAATGTGGCCATCGCTGCCCACGCCCAGCACTTGCAGGTCGATCCCTCCTTCGTCGCGGATCATCTTTTCGTACTGCTCGCAATACGCCTCGAAGTCGAGCGCCCGGCCGTCGGGCACGTGCGTGTTGCGCGGATCGATGTTGACGTGATCGAACAGGTTGTGCTGCATGAAATAGCGATAGCTTTGCGGGTGCGTCGGGCCCAGGCCGACGTATTCGTCCAGGTTGAACGTGACCACGCGGGAAAAATCGAGCCCCTCTTCGCGGTGCATGCGGATCAGATCGGCATACATGCCCAGCGGGGTGCCCCCCGTGGCCAGCCCCAGCACGCACGTCGGCTTGCGGCGGACCAGCGCGCCGACGAACGCGGCGCCCATGCGGCTGACGCCCGATTGATCCTGCTCGACAATGACGCGCATGGGTGGTTTGGTCCTGAAGAATGGGGACGGCCCGGCAGTCGGCGTTTTTTGTCCGCCGGGAGACCCTCAGCGACCGTTGTAGCCCAAATTGGGCCGCAAACCAACGGCCCAAAGCGGTCCATTTCGTCTAGGACCAGACAGGCCGCCAGCGGTATAATCCCCGCCCGCTTGGCGTCCTCCCCCATTTGTCCGGCGTGTACGGCGAACGGAGTCCCGATGCGC
This sequence comes from Planctomycetia bacterium, assembly GCA_016191115.1. Taxonomy (GTDB): domain Bacteria; phylum Planctomycetota; class Planctomycetia; order Pirellulales; family JACPPG01; genus JACPPG01. The sequence continues at coordinate 17,152 of JACPPG010000079.1, forward strand.
AGGATCGCGATCCTCAACCAGAAGGGCGGCGTGGGCAAGACCACGACGGCCGTCAACCTGAGCGCCGCGCTCGCGGCCCAGGGGCGCCGCGTCACGCTCCTGGACCTCGATCCGCAGGCTCACGCCACGCTCCATCTGGGCGTCGAGCCGGGCCCCGACGATCGGACCATCTACGACGTGCTCACCGGCGACACGAGCATCGCGGAAGTGCGAAAACCGATCGAGGAGAACTTATGGCTAGTCGGATCCCACATCGACCTGGCGGCGGCCGACATGGAACTGGCCGGCGTTGTCGGCCGTGAGGTCATCTTGCGCGACAAGCTGGCGGCCGATGCGGCGACGTCAGCGGCTGCCGGGGAGGCGGCGGCCGACGGCTTTCTGTTGATCGACTGCCCGCCGTCGCTGGGCGTGCTGACGATCAACGCCCTGGCGGCGGTCGACGAAGTGATCATTCCGCTCCAGCCGCATTTCCTGGCGTTGCACGGGCTCGGCAAGCTGCTGGACACGATCGACCTGGTGGCGCGGCGACTGAATCCGAAGCTGCGGCTGACGGGCGTGGTGCTGTGCATGTTCGAGTCGGCCACCCGGCTGGCGGCCGAGGTGAGCCGGGACGTCGAGGATTTTCTCGGCCAGTCGCGCGGCCGCAACACGCCCTGGTCCGACGCGCGCGTCTTCGCCACGCGCATTCGCCGCAACATCCGCCTGGCCGAGGCCCCCAGCTTCGGGCAATCGATCCTCCGCTACGCCCCCGACTCCCACGGCGCGGAAGACTACCGCCGCCTGGCGGCGGAGATGCGGGCCGCTTGCGCCGACGAGCCGACCAGCCGGCCGGCTCAGGACGGCGCGGAAGAGTCGCGCTCCGCGTCGGCCGACGTCATGGCGGCGTGAACCGAACAGCGCGGTCACGCAAGCCACTGGTCACTGCACATCGATCGACTCCGCGCGCTTCAAAAGTCGAAGTCCAATCCAAGCGCCGAGGACGCCACCGATGAGGAAGGGAACCTCGCCCTTCCAACCGGTCGGCAACGCGGCAAAGTACATCCGCACCGATTCGATCCAATCAGGTCCGACAACGGGCCGTTGGAGCCGGCGCTCGGCTTCCTGAACGATAAACGAACGAAAGCCCCAAATATTGCCGGCAAGCACCGAGGTGATCACCGACGCAAAGAGAGACAGTCGAAGCATCCGCGTAACGCCGCCTGCGATGTAGCAAATGACCCGACAAAGGCCGAACGCCCACACGGCCGGCAGCAGCGTCGCGAGAAGACCAAACCGCTCCAAGCGTTGCGGCTGCTGTAGAAAACCCCAGGTCCATGCACCGACAGCGGTCAATAGGGCCAGCACGGGAATGATGACAATCCAATTGACGGATTGGCTGAAATAAACGGGACAGGTCTAATTATTGAATGCCGGCGGTGTGCGTGATACCTTGGCCGCATGCCGAGGACGGCCCGCCTAGCGCCCGGGGGAATGGTCTTCCACGTCTTGAACCGTGGCGTCGGAAGGATGCGCCTCTTCGACAAGGACGCCGACTTCGACGCCTTCGAGCGCATCGTGGAAAAGACCTTGCGGACGCGGCCCATGCGGATGATCGCTTGGTGCCTGATGCCCAATCACTGGCATCTCGTGCTGTGGCCCGAGCACAACGGGGACCTGGGGGCCTTCATGCAGAAGCTTACCATCACGCACGCCCGCAACTGGCAGGAGCATCGCCGGCGGGTGGGCGACGGTCACTTGTACCAGGGACGCTACAAGTCATTTCCGGTCGAGGGGGACGAGCACTTCTACCATGTGCTCCGCTACGTGGAGCGGAACGCGCTGCGGGCGAACCTGGTCGAGCGCGCGGAGGAGTGGCGGTGGGGCAGCCTGTGGCGCCGACAGCAGGTCGCGGCGGACGTTTCGCCGTTGCTGAGCGACGGGCCTTTGCCACTGCCGAAGCGTTGGCTTGCGCATGTCAACACTCCGCAGAGCGAGGTCGAGCTCGAGGCGTTGCGCCGCAGCGTGCGGCGCGGCCAGCCGTACGGCAGCGACCATTGGGTGAAGACAACCGCTCACCGCTTAGGCTTGGTTTCGACGATCCGCGCGCGAGGTCGACCGAAGCAGCAGCGCCATCGCGCCCGAAATTAGACCTGTCCCGTTTAATTCCCCTGAAATCGACCCTGCCACCGCTTTTGCTGCCAGTATGGCGGACACTGGACCCCAGGAACCCGGAACCCCAGACCCCGCCTCAAAGATGCTGGCTATCGGCTGCTTGGCCGTCGTGGTCGCTGTAGCGGTTGTGGTCGCGGTCAGCCTGATACGGGGTGTGGTGCTGCAATGAATGCTGTGATCCTTGACCTCAACGCGACCGTGCCCCGCTTCCAGGATGGCGTCTGGGGCGTGTGGTGCCTCAATATCGCGGACCACTCGTGGGAGCCAATCGAAGCCACGGAGGGCGTCCAGGATGCCGTGCGGCGGGCACGCGAATTGCGGCGGCTCGTCAGGATCGGCCAGGTGTTCACTGGCGCGTGCCGAAAAATGTCATCTATTTCCTTGCTTTCCGGCGGCGGGCAGGTGTAGGCTTTCTGGCGAGAGGCGAAGCCGCGCGGAGCGGCGCATCAAAAAAGGAGTCGCTGATGAACGCTCACGAGCAATCCATTCCGCGACTGACGCTGTGTCTCGCTGGCGCCTTGTTGTGGTGGGCGGGCGAGGCCGGCGCGCTTGAGTATCATGTGACCGAGCTGCCTTCCGCCCCCAACGGTATCAATAGTATGGGCCAAGTGGTCACCGGCCTTGGGACGTGGACGCCAACGACGCCCAATGGCACGACAGGTAGCATGGGCGGTGGGGGCGGTGTTGCGATTAACGACTACGGCCAGACAACGGCCTCGGACGGGCAGCACGTGTTGTTGTTCACTCCGTCGGCACCCAATGGCACCAGCGGATCGACGACCACGATCGTATCGGTCCCCGATATAACGGACTATACCGAGGCGAAGGGTATCAACAATCAAGGCGCAGTGACGGGTAGATTCAATGTGGGCATTGACGACGCCTTTGTATGGATACCGGGCTCGCCGAACGCTGACACCGGCCAAATGTTCTTTCCGCAGATTGGCGATCGGTCTTTCAGCTACGCCTATGGAATCAATGACCACCGACAGGTGGTTGGCTATGCATCCACCGGCGTCTTCCCAGGCGCTGGCGCATATCTGTTTACGCCGACGAGTTACAGCAACCCTCTCATTTTCGGCGTGACGACCATTCTCTCCGGAGACACCGCGCTGGCGATCAACGATCTTGGGCAGGCCGTAAGTAACGACTCTCAGCAGGGATTTCTGTTTACTCCGACAGCCCCCAACGGCACCACGGGCAACACGACTCCTCTGGGAGTCTTACCGGGGACCAGCCGTTCGAGTGCCACGGCCATCAATGACCTCGGCCAGGTCGTCGGAAACAGCGACTCGACCGCGTTTCTCTGGACGAATTCTGACGGCATGGTGAACCTGAATAACTACCTCAACGCAATGAGCGGGGCTGGCTGGACGCTTCAACACGCCACCGGAATTAACGACGCCGGACAAATTGTAGGCACCGGAATTCATAACGGCGTTGCCCACGGCTTCTTGCTGACGCCCGTCCCCGAACCCGCGACTATCGCCCTGGCTGCGCTTGGCGGACTGGCCCTGCTGGCGAGGTTGCGTCTTAGCCTAGTTGCTTGAACCGGGTAGCCGGCCAGCGTCGGGCTTGAAGGCTATTCATCGAAGGGCATCGAGGGCAGCATGCCAAGGCCCGATTTCAAGAGCGTTTCTACTCCGTGCCGGGTGAGCGGCGCGGATTTAGTCATCTTGGTTTGCCCCGTGCCGGAAATCCTTCCTACCTTTATGTCGCCTTCAAGCCAGACGACAACGCCAGCGAACGTGTCGCGGTTAATCAACTCTCTTATCAAGTCGTCACAAGAGAATTCTTCTAGCCCTTCGACGGTCATCGCGCATGCTCCCTGAAAATAAAACGGCCCCGCCTAAGATTGCATGGGGCAGGAATGCAATAATCGCCCGGCTGCCCGCGCAGGTCTTTGAGAAGCATCTACAAAAGGGCGAACTGACGACGGCTGCCGTCGTCAAAGTCGCGCGGTACTACATCCGATCAAGACGGCGGAACGTCGGCCCGGATGCTGGTGGCAATATCCTGACCGGCGATATGGGCCAGTTGTGGACCGCAGTGCAAGATGGGTCGGTGGACCTGATGCTGACCGATCCGCCATACGCGGACCTCAAGCTTTATGCGCGAGTCGCGGAACTAGCAGCCGCGAAGCTGGCGGCTGGCGGCTTGGTTCTGGCGTACTGTGCGCACTTCCACCTGCCGGATGTTTTGCAGGCGATGGCGGATGCTGGGCTGACCTACTACTGGACTTTCGCCGTGCAATACGGCAACCGGAATGCCTCATGCCACAGTCGCCGAGTGCAGGTCGCGTGGAAACCCATCATTGCCTTTTCGCGGGGCAAGCCACGTCAGCACGAATGGATTACCGATCTACTCACGGGGAGCTATAACCGAAAGTTGTGGATGAGATGAGTTGAAAAAGGCGGCGTACTTGGGTTTGAATTTGGTTTAGTCACAAAGCCAATTCCCCAGGAGTACGCCACCATGGCCGAGCGTATCAATTCGACGCTGTCCTTGCCA
>JACPPG010000085.1 GCA_016191115.1 Planctomycetia bacterium
GATGCTGGCGCTGGCCATCGAGAAGTTCGGCACCGAGCCGCAGCGCCGCCACTGGCTGCCCAGGCTCGCCTCGGGCGAGGTGCGCGGTGGGCTGGCGCTGACCGAGCCCGATGCCGGCACCGACCTGCAGGCGATCCGGCTCGCGGCGCGGCGCGAGGGCGATCACTACGTGCTGAACGGCACCAAGACCTGGATCTCCAACGGCATCGAGGGCTCCTGCTTCGCGCTGCTGGTGAAGACCAATCCCGAGGCCTCGCCGCGCTATTCCGGCATGAGCCTGTTCATCGTCCCCAAGGGCCCGGGCTTCCGCGTCGGCCGCAAGCTCGAGAAGCTCGGCTACAAGTCGATCGATTCGGCCGAGCTGATCTTCGAGGACTACAAGGTGCCGGCCGACCACCTGATCGGCGAGGTCGAGGGCCGCGGCTTCACCCAGGTGGCGGGTGGCCTCGAATTGGGACGCATCAACGTCGCCGCGCGTGGCGTCGGCATTGCCGAGGGGGCGCTGCGCCTCGCCACCAGCTACGCCCAGATCCGCAAGACCTTCGGCAAGCCGATCTGCGAGCACCAGGCGATCCAGCTCAAGCTCGGCGAGATGGCCACGCGCGCCCGCGCCGCGCGGCTGCTCACGCTCGATGCCGCCGACGCCTTCGACCGCGGCGACCGCTGCGACCTCGAAGCGGGCATGGCGAAATACTTCTCCTCCGAGGCGGCGCTGGAGAACAGCATCGAGAGCATGCGCATCCACGGCGCCTACGGCTACTCCAAGGAATATGACATCGAGCGGCTCTATCGCGATGCGCCGCTCACCTGCATCGGCGAGGGCACCAACGAGATGCAGCGCATCATCATCGCCCGGCAGTGGATCAAGCGGCACGCCGAGCTATGAGCGCCAAGCCGCTCACGGGAATTCGCGTCCTCACGCTGGAGCAGTTCGGCGCCGGGCCCTACGGCACGATGTTTTTAGCCGAGCTGGGCGCGGAGGTGATCAAGGTCGAGGCGCCCGACGGTGATCCCTCGCGCCAGGTCGGGCCGCACAAGCTCGGGGCCAACGACAGCGAGTACTTCCAGGCCTGGAACCTCGGCAAGAAAAGCGTGACGCTCGACATCAAGTCGGCCGAGGGTCGCCGCCAGTTCGAGACTCTGGTCAAAAGCGCCGACTGCGTGGTCAACAACCTGCGCGGCACGCAGCCTGCCAAGCTCGGCATCGACCATGCGAGCCTGAAGCATCTGAAGCCCTCGATCGTCTGCCTGCACATCTCGGCCTATGGCCGCGCCGGCGAGCGCGCCGACTGGCCGGGCTACGATTTCCTGATGCAGGCCGAGGCGGGCCTGATGGAGCTGACTGGCGATCCCGACGGTGCGCCGACGCGGGTCGGCGTGTCGCTGATCGACAGCATGAGCGGCATCACCGGCATCGTCGGCCTTCTGGCCTGCCTGCTGCGGGCCAAGACGACGGGCGAGGGCTGCGACGTCGAGACCTGCCTCTACGACGTCGCCATGCACCAGCTCACTTATCCCGGCGTCTGGTACCTCAACGAGGGCGACGTCTCGCCGCGCGTGCCGCGCAGTGCGCATCTCTCGCTGGCGCCGGTCCAGACCTTCCCGACCCAGGACGGCTGGATTTTCGTCATGTGCATGACCCAGAAATTCTGGCTGTCGCTCGCGAAGGCGATGGGCCGCGAGGAGCTTTTGGGCGACCCGCGCTTCGGCGATCCCAACACGCGCGCCGTCCATCGCGCGGCGCTGAGCGACGCGCTCGATCCCACCTTCCGCACGCGCACGACCGAGGCGTGGCTGGCGGCCTTCAACGGCCTCCTGCCGGCGGCACCTGTCCATCGCCTCGACCAGGCGCTCGACAGCGGCTTTGCCCGCGACACCGGCATGGTCTCGGCCGTGCCGCATCCGGTGAAGGGCAGCCTGCGCGTCATCGCCAACCCCATCCGCATCGACGGCGAGCGGCCGGCCCAGGCCGCCTGCTCGCCGCTCGGCGCCGACAACGAGCAGCTTTTAGGCAAGCGCACATGAAACTCGAAGGATTGAAGGTCGTCGATCTCTCCTGGTTCCTGCCGGGACCCTATCTCACGACGGCGCTGGCCGATCACGGCGCCGAGGTGATCAAGGTCGAGCCCACCGACGGCGATCCCGGCCGCCACATCCGCCCGCCTGACCAGCGCACCTCGGTGTTCTTCCGCAACATGGGCCGCGGCAAGAAGAGCGTGGTGCTCGACCTCAAGACCGAACAGGGCCGCGCCGATCTCTTCCGCCTAGCGTGCGACGCCGACGTGCTGGTCGAATCCTTCCGCCCCGGCGTCGCGGCCCGCTTCGGAGTCGGCTACGAGGCGGTTAAGGCAAAGAACCCCGGCATCGTCTATTGCTCGATCTCGGCCTTCGGCCAGGACGGCGCCTATCCCGGTCGCGCCGCCCACGATCTGGCGCTCGAGGCCATGACCGGCGTGCTGTCGCTGACCCTGGGCGACGACGGCCGGCCCGCCATCCCTGGCATCCCCGTCGCCGACCTGGTGAGCGGCCTGCACGGCCTCTCGGGCGTGCTGATGGCGCTCTTGCGCCGGCAGACCACGGGCAAGGGCGACTACATCGACGTCAGCATGCATGAGGCGCTGATGGCTTCGTGCGCCAACGTCGTCGGCAGCGCTTTCACCGACGGCACGCAGCCCGACGTCAAGAACCAGCGCACGACCGGTGGTGCTGCTTTCTACCGCGTCTACGACACGTCGGACGGCCGCCAGCTCGTGCTGGCCGGCCAGGAGATGAAGTTCATCCGCAATCTGCTGACCGCGCTCGGCAAGCCCGAGTTCATCGAGCTCTGCGAATGGCCGGGCGCGCACCAGAAGCCAGTGATGGATTTCCTCGCCGCGACGTTCCGCGACAAGCCGCTGGCGCACTGGATGAAATGGCTCGACACGCTCGACATCTGCTACGGGCCGGTCAACACGCTGCCCGAGGCGATCGCCGATCCCAATCTGGTGAAGCGTGGCGCCGTCGTGACCGAGCCGGATGGCCGCAAGCACCTGGCGCCTGTCGTGCGCTTCAAGGACGAGCCGTCACGGCCGCTCTATCGCGAGCCGCTGCTGGGCGAGCATACGAAAGAGATCCTGAAACGTGGCTAGGCTTGCCGCAGCGGCGTTCCTCGGCTTCGCGTTCGTGGCATCGGCGCTCGCGGCGGGGCCGTGGGACGGCACCTATGTCTATGAGCAGGGACTGGGCAAGGGAGCCGGCGGCATCAGCCTGTTCGTGACCCACACGCTCACCATCGACGGCCCGCAGTGCCGGCTCATGGTCGAGGGTTACCAGACCGACACGAACATCCGCTGCAAAGCGACGGCCGTCGGCGACAGGCTCGAGGTCGCCTTCGTGAGCTTCGGCGATGGCTCGACGCTCAACCGGTTCGGCGTCCGGGAATACACCGCCAACCAGCCGCTGTTCACCCTGACGCGGCAGGGCAACGCGATCGCCACGACCTGGCAGGGCTACAACAGGAACAACATCGACACGGCGGGTCCGCCGACGTTCCGCAAGCTCGTCCGTTAGTCCAGACGAGAAGTGATCTGCTCGGCCGTCGCGCCTTCCTTCTCCTCGCGCAGCAGCACATAGAAGATCGCCGGCAGGGTGTGCACGACGATCCCCGCCAGGGCGCCGTAGATCCACATGACGAGGCTGCCCAGCGCGCCGTGGCCCAGCAGCACGATGATCACGAGCGCGCCCAGCGCGAAGAACACCAGCCACAGCAGGAAGACGCCGAGGATGGGCAGCCGCCGGCCGGCCGTCAGGTCCATGCTGCGGTTGAAGGCGCCGCCCAAGTCGGTGCGCTCGATCATCATGACGGGAATGGTGACTGCCCACAGCGGGATCAGGAACAGCGGCCCGACCACGACGATCGCCGACACCGCGATCACGAAGTACTGGATGCAGCCCAGCAGCAGCAGCAGTCCGAACATCGGGCCCTGCAGCTGGCGCAGCATCGGCTCCCATTCGGGCTTGCGTCCGGTGATCGCCTGCAGCGTGCCCCAGGTGAGGCAGATCGAGGTCGCGACGCTCAGGACCAGGCCGACGAGGCCGGCCAGCAAGCCCAGGCTCAGGATGTTCATCACCAGGGACACCGCGCCGAAGATCACGGCGACGGTGAAGAAGGCCGCGAAGTTGTCGCGCGCCAGCATGTAGGACCGCTCGAGGACCGACGTGACGGTCCAGGACCGGGAAGACGGGGCGGTGGTCATGGGGCCTATCCTACCAGAGCCGCGGCCTTTGCGAGAGGTACCGGCTTGTCCTGCAGCAGCAGGTCGATCGCCTCGTGCTCCCAGGCCGTCTCGGTGAGGGACAGCGGGTCCTGTGGCGCCAGCCGATGCTCGATCACCAGGCGCGACAGCAAGAGGCGGCGGGCGTCGCCGCCCTTGGCACCAAGGGAAGCCCCTTCCCAGGCGAGCAGCGCCGCCGTCGCGGCATGATAGAGCGCTCCGGCGGCGAGGCGGCAGCGCTTCTCCTGCCTGGGGTCGGCGGCGATCGCCTCGACGAAGCGCTCGACGCGATCGAGGGTGGCGCCGAGCAGGCCCTTGTACTGGCCCGGCAGGGCGTCGGAGCGCTCGTACTTGTCCTTCAGCGCCGCCGTCAGCGTCTTGTGGCCGCCGCTCTTGCCCACGGCGCGCTGCACCACGTCGAGCGCGTTGATGTTGGACGTGCCCTCCCACAGGGTGCCGATCTGGGCGTCGCGCACCAGGCGGGCGGTGACCCATTCCTCGATGTAGCCCAGGCCGCCCCTCACCTCGAGGGCGTGGCTCGCCACCGGGATGTTGTCGCGGCAGGCGCGGAACTTGTAGACCGGTGTGAGGATGCGCAGGAGGTTGGCCGCTTCCTCGTCGCCGGCATTGGCCTTGCCCATGGCGTCGGCCGAGAAGGCGTACATCGACAGCGCCTGTTCGGTCGGCAGCATGATCTTCATCAGCTGGCGGCGCAGCAGTGGATAGTCGAAGAGGGGGCGGCCGAAGGCGCGCCGGCCGCGCGCCGCCAGCAGCGCTTCGTTGAGGCAGCGCCGCA
>JACPPG010000086.1 GCA_016191115.1 Planctomycetia bacterium
CCTGCGATGGTACGGCTTGTGCGAGCTGGCGATCGGCGTCGCGGCCTTGGTGATCCCATTTGAAATTCAATGGCTGGTCCAGGCCTCGGCCGGGTTCTACTCGCGGCTTCCCGACGAGCCGCTGTTGCGCTATCTCTTGCAGTTCGCGGTGACGCTGCTGGTGGTCGGGCCGCCGTGCATGCTGATGGGCGGTACGCTCCCGTTGCTCATCCGCGAGCTGACCTCCCGCGAGGGTGCGCTCGACCAGGCGACCGGCTGGCTGTATGCGATTAACACCTTCGGCGCGGCGGCCGGATGTTACCTGGCAGGCTTCCAGTTCCTGCCGACGATGGGGCTCGAATCGACGAACAACCTGGCGGCCGCCGTCAATATCGTCATCGGCATCGCCGCCGTGTGGATATCCGCGCACCCCGGGCGAGTGCCCCAGAAGCGCAAAGGCGCGGCCCCGGTCTCGCACGCCGCCTTGCGTCGCATGGAGCCCGTCGCCGCAGGCCCCGCTCGGGAAGGGAACGAGGGTCGACCGCGCGGGAGCTTCAGGCTTCTCGGCCTTTACGTCGCCGTGACGCTTTCCGGGTTGGGCGCACTGGTCCTCGAGATGACCTGGAGCCGGCAGCTCGCGCTGTTGCTCGGCGGCTCGACCTACGCCTATAGCGCTACGCTTCTGGTGGTGCTCTTGGGCATCGCGGCGGGCAGCCTTTTGTTCCATCTATGGCTCCGCGGCTACGCACTTGACCCGCGGCTGTCGATCGTCGTAATCGGCACGCTGACCATCTGGTGCCTGGTCGGCAAGCTGCTCTTGCCGGCCCTGGCGACGGGCGTGGGCAGGCATCTCGACTGGCGCGCAACTCCTACCGGGAACACCCTGCTGTGCGTTTCGGTCAGCCTGATCTTGGAATTCATCCCTTCGCTGGCGATGGGTATCCTGTTCCCGTTATTCGTCGACTTGACGAGGGCGCACGCGTCGCGCGTCGGCCGCGCGGTCGGGGACGTGTACGCCTGGAACACATTCGGTTCGATCGTGGGGGCCTCGCTGACGGCCGTGCTTTTGTTCCCCGCGATCGGCACGGCCGGCTCGGTGGCGCTGGCCGCCGCCGCCTACGTCGTGGCCTTGGCGCTCGTCTTGCCAATCCGCGACATGCGGCAGTGCGCCGTGGCGGGCGTCTGCCTCCTGGCCGGCGCGGTGATTGTCGCGGCCATTACCGTCCGCCAGAACCCGATGCTGACCAACATGGGCGCCTACATGTACGGGGACCAGCGCGAAAAGCTGGCCGACGTCCAGGAGCTGTTCTTCGGCGAAGGCGCATCGAGCAATGTCCTGGTCACTCGCTTTGAAGGAAAAACGATCAGCGTAAGGGTCAACGGCAAGGTCGATGCGGCCGATGCCCAGGATATGACGACGCAGCTTGGGCTGGCGTACTTTCCAAGGCTTTTCAATCCGGGGGCCCGCGACGTGCTGGTCATCGGCTTCGGCAGCGGGACGACGCTGGGAGCAAGTCTGCTATTCCCTGAAGCGCGCGTGACGTGTTGCGAAATCGAACCGCTGATGTTCGAGGCGGCGCCGTACTTCTCGCACATCAATCATCGCGCACAAGAGAAAACGCGGCAATTCCTCGAAGCGCGCAATGCCGACCCCGATCTGCCGTCCGGGCAGAAGCTGACCGAGGAGCAGATCGAGCGCGAGGCACGGCTGACGATGGTCTTCGGCGACGGGCGGACGACCCTGCAGGGCAGCGACCGAAAGTTCGACATCATCATCTCCGAGCCGTCGAATCCGTGGCTGGCGGGCGTGGGAAACCTGTTCACGCGCGAGTTCTTCCAAGCCGCCCGGACGCACCTCAATCCCGGCGGCGTGCTGGCGCAGTGGATCCAGACCTACAATTTCACGCGGTCCGACTACCTGATGATCGTTCGCACCATGCGGGCCGAATTCCCCTACTGCGGCCTGATATCCGTGGCCAACGGCGCGGATACCGTGCTGTTGGCCTCCGACCGCCCGCTCATGCCGCGCCAGGAGGATGTCGAGTCTATGGATCGTATGGTCAACTCATCGCCGGAGATAACCCAAGATCGGATCCGCTGGTTCGGCGTCCCGGATCTCAAGCAGATGCTTTTGACGCATTACATCCTTGACCAGGAAACGCTCGACACGCTGGTCAAGAAAAACGACGATCAAGAAGTCAACACGGATCTGAACCTGCGGCTGGAATTCCTCGCCCCGCAGCACATGTTCAGCGCCACGCCGTCGGAAGGCAAGGCCGATCGCTTGCACTACGAGGCCGATCCGCAATGGATGTCAAAGCTGGCGCGGGCTCTGGGCATCCCGCCGGACGGCGCCGAGTTTCAGTTGGCCCTCGCCTTCCAGGCTCGCAATCTAAAGCAGCACGATAAAGCTATCGCGCTATTCCAAAAGGCGATCGCCATCAATCCCAGGCTCGTCGAAGCGCACCTGGGGATATGCCGCATACGCGTCGAACAAAAGCAGCGCGCGGAGGCGATCGCCGCGCTGCGCCAATTGTTGCACGTCGAGCCCGATCATCTCGAAGCCCTGTCGATGCTGGCCGGTCAATTGCTGGCCGACGCGCAGAACTCCGCTGTGATCGAAGTGTTGGAGAGGATTGTCCGGCTCGATCCGCGGAACGTTGGCATGCGCGTGTCGCTCTGCCAAGAGCTTGCCAAGGCCGCGCGGCATGAAGCGGCCGCCGAAGCGATCCTGCCCGCTGCCGAAAGCGAGCCGCAAAAGGCGGAACTGCTCGGACTATTGGCTCAGCAGCTCTCGCTCGCCAAGCGCGATGCCGAAGCGGCCAAATGGTTTCGTCGCGCCTTAGAGCTCCGGCCGGAGCTGTCCGAGCAATCGGCCAACTTGTTGTGGGCCAATAACTATGCGTGGCTGTTAGCCACGAGCCCCGATCCGGCGTTGCGCAACGGCCAGGAAGCGGTGCAATGGGCCACCCGCGCCTGCCAGGCGACAAACTACAAGAAGATGGAATTGATCGACACGCTGGCGGCCGCGTATGCCGAGCTGGGCCAGTTCGACGAGGCCGTGAAGTACGCACGCCAGTTCAGCGAGTTCGCCGAGACGACCGGCCAACCCGCGGTCGCCGAGGCGGCGAAGACCCGGCTGAAGCTCTACGAGTCGCACCAGCCATTCCGCGAGGCGTGATGGCAGGCGTTACGGCGAATCCGGCGGACACCGTGGATGAAGAATGCGCTCGCCGCGCGCCCTGGCTAAAGCTGGCAGCTTGCCCAAATTTCTGCCTGTACGCATCCGGGGGATCGCACTAAAGTGTCGCCCCCCCGGCGGAGAGCCGTCACAGCGCAGGCAGGCGCCGCGCATGGGTGCACCCGCTTGGGGGCAATCGTCGGGGCTTCGGTCCTATCGCGCGATTTGCCCGTTCGCCAGTTGCTAGCGTTGCCACATCCACCGTTGCGCTCATCCACGACGACGTGCCCGACGTCGGTTCTCGTCGGTCGCATGCTCAAGCTTGCCTGGCATCACCGCTTTCGATGCCTGGCATTGCTTGCCGGACAGTTTGCGCTCTTGGTCATGAGCCTGGCCGCCCTGGGGCTGATGGGCGCGGCAATCGACGTCATCCGGCGCCAGGTCGATCCGGCGAGCGCGCCGGCGACGGCCTGGCCGCTGGGTTGGCGGCCTGGGCTCGTGCCGACGCCGCTCTCGCTCGTGTGGGCGCTGGCCACGGCCGTGCTGCTGCTGGCCGTCGCCCGCGCCATGCTCAACTACTGGCACGCCATCGCCACGGCCCGACTCGTGCAACAGCGGATCGTGGTCGACTTGCGGGCAGAAGTGTACGAGAAGCTGCACCAGCTCGGCTTCCATTTCTTTCGCGCCCATTCGAGCACGTCCATCATCAATCGCGTGACCAGCGACGTGCAGGCCGTCCGACAGTTTCTCGAAGGGATGATCCTGCAAATGGTCATCCTGGTGCTGTCGCTTCTGGTGTACCTGGTCTACATGCTGCGCATCCACGTGGTCTTGACGCTCGTGTCGTTGGCCACGATGCCGGTGCTGTGGCTCTTGTCGACGTGGTTCTGCCGCCGCGTGCGGCCGGCGTACGACCGCAACCGCCGTCTGATGGACCGCTTGCTGTCGGTCGTTTCGGAAAACGTCCGCGGCATGCACGTCGTTCGCGGCTTCGCCCGCCAGGCGGAGGAGATCGCCAAGTTCCGCCGCGCCAACCGCGACGTGTACGACCAGCAGCGGTACGTCTTCTGGCGATTGAGCCTGTTCACGCCGACGACCGAAATGCTGTCGTGCTTGAACTTGTCCATCCTGCTGGGCTACGGCGGTTACCTGGTGATCGAAGGCGCCCTGCCGCTGGGAACCGGGTTGATCGTGTTCTCAGGCTTGCTTTCCCAGTTCTCCACGCAGATCAGCAAGATGGTCAACGTGCTCAATAGCATGCAGCAAAGCCTGGCCGGCGCGCGGCGCGTCTTCGAGATTCTCGACGCGCCCGTCGAGATTCAAAATCCCCCGGCGCCGCGGCGGCTCATAAGGCCCGCGGGTGAAGTCCGCTTCCAGGACGTGTCGTTCGCGTACCGCCGCGGCGACGCGGTGCTGGAAGGAATCGACTTGCACATCCACCCCGGGGAACGCGTGGCCATCTTTGGCGCGACGGGCACGGGCAAGAGCACGCTCTTGCACCTGATTCCGCGGTTCTTCGACCCCATCGCCGGATGCGTGCTTGTCGACGGCGTCGAGGTCCGCGCGCTCGAGCTGGCCGATCTGCGGAGGGCGATCGGCATCGTCTTCCAGGAGACGTTCTTGTTCAGCGACACCGTCGCCGCCAATATCGCCTTTGGTCACCCAGCGGCCACCCGCGACCAGGTCGTCCGCGCCGCGCGGATCGCCGCGGCGGACGACTTCATCCGCGCGCTGCCGGACGGTTACGATACGTGGCTCGAGGAAGGGGGCAATAACCTGTCGGGCGGGCAGCGACAGCGGCTGGCGATCGCGCGGGCCCTGTTGCTCGAGCCGGCGATCCTTCTGTTGGACGACCCGACCGCGGCGATCGACTCGCAGACCGAGAATGATATTTTAAGAGCCATCGCCCAGGGCATGCGCGGTCGCACGTCGATCGTCGTCACGCACCGCGCGAGCGTGCTGCGGCAAGCCGACACCGTGGTCGTGCTGAATCAAGGCCGAATCGTCGAAGTCGGGCCGCACGAACAGTTGCTCGCCCAAGGCGGCTTCTACTGCCGCGCCACGCAACTGTGCGGCGAGAGGCCCCTCTTGCGCTGTGCTTGACTTTGCCAAGGAACCGGCGAGGCAACGGAGCGAAATGATTTCCACGCAACAAGAGGCCACTGAAGCAAGCCGCGGTGCGCGGGCCACCCCCGCGCTGGCCGAGCATGAGCAAGACGACATCAATGTGCTCGCGCGGCCGCCCGGCGCCGATATCCTCCGCTGGCTGGTGGGCTACACCCGGCCCTACGCCGCCAAACGCAACACGCTAGTGGTCCTCGTCGTCCTGCGGAGCATCCAGTTGGCCGCACTGGCCTGGATGACCGGTTTCATCGTCAGCGGTCCAGTCGCCGGACGTTCCCCAAGCGGGCTGCTGTCGGGCGTGCTGGCGTATCTGGCCCTCGCCGCCTGGACGCAATTCTGCTTCCATTTTCGCCAGCGGCTGGCCCTGGAGCTGGGCGAATCCGTCGTTCACGACCTGCGCAACGACATCTTCACGCACCTTCAGCGGATGAACGTCGGCTTCTTTCATCGCGTCAAGCTGGGCCGAATCATCAGCCGCATCACTTCCGACGTCGACGCCGTTCGCGCCGGCGTTCAGGACGTCGTGTTCACGAGCCTCGTCGGGCTTGGACAGATGCTCGCGGCCGCCGCGCTCATGTTGTGGTACGACCCGGTCCTGTTCCTGGTCGTCGCCGCGATGGGCCCGATCCTGGGAGGGCTGAACTACCGCTTCCGCGGCCGGCTCAGCCGTGCCCATCGCGCGGTGCAAGAGAGCTTCAGCCGCGTCACCTCGCGGCTTGTCGAGGCCGTGCACGGCGTGCAGGTCACCCAAGGCTTCGCCCGCCAGGAGACAAGCGCCCGCTTGTTTCGCGAGCTGGTCGCCGACCACTCGAAGTACAATCTCGAAGCGGCGCGGATAGCCGGCCTCTTCGTGCCGCTTTTGGACCTCAACAGCCAATCCTTCTTGGCCAGCCTGTTGATCGTCGGGGGTTACCGCGTGCTGAACCCGGCGATCGCCATGCCGGCCGGCGAGTTGATCCAGTTTTTGTTCCTGGCCAACATCTTCTTCCAGCCGATCCAGACCCTCGGCGATCAGTACAACCAGTCCCTGCTGACCATGGCCGGCGCCGAACGCGTGCGGCGCTTCCTGAGCACGCCGCCGGATTGGGTCGATCGGCCGGAAGCACGCCCGCTTTCCCGCCTCCGTGGGGAGGTGACGTTCGAGCGGGTCGGCTTCGCTTACCAGGCCGGCCGGCCGGTGCTTGCCGACATCAGCTTCACGGTCGAGCCCGGACACACCGTGGCGCTCGTCGGACACACGGGCAGCGGCAAAACATCGATCGTCAACCTGGTCGCGAAATTCTACCTGCCCACCGAGGGCCGCGTGCTCATCGACGGCCACGATATCCGCGATCTGAGCACTGCATCGCTGCACCGCAAGCTGGGCATCGTGCAGCAGCAGAACTTCTTGTTCAGCGGGACGGTGGCCGACAATATCCGGTTGGGCCGGCCCTCGGCCACGGACGCCGAAGTCGCCGCGAGCATCGAGCGGCTCGGCTGCGCGGATTTGATCCATGCTTTGCCCGACGGCTTGCAGACCGAGGTGGGCGAGTCGGGCCGGAATCTTTCGGTCGGTCAGCGGCAAGTCGTCTGCTTTGCCCGCGCGCTGGTTGCCGATCCGGCGATTTTGATTTTGGACGAAGCCACAAGCGCGATCGACGTTGTTACGGAGCATCGCATCCAGCAAGCGCTTGCGCGGCTGGTGCGCGGCCGGACGAGCTTTATCGTGGCCCATCGCCTGAGCACCATCCGCGACGCGGATTTGGTCCTTGTGCTCTCGCAGGGGCGGATCGTCGAGCGGGGGAGCCACGCCGAGCTGGTGCTTCGCGCCGGCGACTACGCGGCGCTGCACCGGCAGTACGCGCTCTCGATCGCGGCGTAAGATACTGGGAGTGCGAGGTCCCGCCGAGCATTGCGAACCCCGTCAATTCGGTTTTCTTCTAGTGTAGTCGCGACCGGCCACTCCTTCAGCCGCTCGGTCGGAGCCTCGCCCTTCCGGCCTGGAAGGTCGCTCCACCATGTGACCAGGCGCATTTGCAACCCGCTCAGCCCGCTGCCATACTTGGCGGCGAAGCATCGATCTCCTTGGCGGAGTCCACACCGTGAAGCGTTTCTGCGCGTTGGTTGTGTTGGCGGGCGTGTTGTCGGCGGCAAGCCGCACGGGTTCCGGCGAGCAGCCGGCGGCCAAGAAGGACGCGCCTCCGCTCGCCGCGCGCGTGTACGGCGAATGGCGCATTCAGGTCCGGCCCGACAAAGCGAAGGAGTACGCCCAGCTCATCGAGACCAAGGGGCTGCCCCTATTCCGCGAGGCAGGCGGACGCATGGTCGGCTGGTGGACCACGCTCGTCGGCGATCTGTACGAGCACGTCACAATCTGGGAATACGACGACATGACCGCCTTCGAGCGCGCCGTGCAGAAACTGGGCAAGGACAAACGCTTCGCCGAATTCGTCGAGAAGCGCGACCCGCTCCTTTCCGGGGAGGAGAACCGGTTTCTGCGGCTGACCGCCTTCGCCGCCGAGCCAACCTTGCCGGAAAACTCCAAGGTCATCGTTCACGAAGTGCACCGCGTGCCCCTGGCGCGAATGCAAGCCTATCTACAGTTCATGCAATCCGACGGGATGGACCTCCTCAGACGGCACGGCTTCAAACCCGTCGGACCGTGGATGGTCGGCGTGGGAAACTGGAGCGAGGTGAGCTACCTGTTTCGCTACGACAGCCTGCAGGAGCGCGACGAGCTGATGGCCCGCTTTGCCGCGCACGACGACGTGCGAACCTACAGCGGCAAGCTGAACGAGTTCGCCGACGAGGTGACGACCCGGATCCTGCTGCCTGCCCCGTTCGCTCATCGTTCTGCTCCCGCCAAGCCGTGAGACTGTGTCGCAGCCATGAGAATAGCTTGCGTCGTACTCGCGGTAATCGTCGCTTTCTCGCCACACGTTGGCGCGGCTGAGTTGCCGCATCACCAAGAGATCGCGCGCGGCGTACACGCCGTCGGCTTCGCCGACAAATATGGCTCGGCCAACTGCGGCTGGGTCGCCACCGGCGAAGGGACCGTGCTAGTCGACTTGCCGCGTGGGCTCGACACAGCCGCGTTCCTTGCCGATGTCGCAAAAGAAAGCGGCAAACCAGTGCATGTGCTTGTGCTGACGCGCGGCGGCCCGGACGACGCGCCGCCCGTTGCCGCCCTCGTGCGCGGCGGCGTGAAGAAGGTCTATGTTTCGCCCGCCGCACACAAGGCATTGTTCGCGGGAAAATCGTCGGAGGCCGCTTTGCCGCCGGGCATTATCGACGAAGTCTCTGAGACGCGCACGATCGGCGATGCCGCGACGCCTATCGACGTCATGCCTGTCGATGGCTGCTGCCCGGGCGGCGGCATTGCCGTTCACGTGCGCACGAAGAAGGTCCTCTTCGCCGGGCCGATTGTGATCAACGGTCCGCGCACGCCGCTCGTGGACTGCGACACTGAACTGTGGCTGGCAGCGTTGCGGCGGCTGGCTCCGTTGCAGCCGGCCGCGGTTGTGCCAGGGCGCGGCTCGTGGGGCGGCGCGACCCTCGTGGACCGGCAAATCGACTTCCTGAGCGAGGTGCGCCGCCAGGTCGGCTACTTGGTTGCACAAGGCAGGCCGCGCGAGAGCCTTTCAGAGGTTCGCATTCCGGCCGACTACCTGGTGTGGATGCCCTACGATATGCCGACGCCCGAGGACGTCGACCACGTGTACCGGGAACTCACGGTGCCAGTGGCGCCCTTTGGCGGTCGATCGCCCGCGACGGACGACAAGCGCGACCATGCCCTGGTGCTCATCGGCGACCAACCGCACGAGCCGGGGCACGTCGAGCAAGGGTTGCGGCCTGTCTTCGAGGCGACCGGCGTTGCCGCGCACTTCACAGTCGACGTGCGGGCCCTCTCGGCCGAAAACCTGGCCCGCGTGCGGCTGTTGGTGATTCTTCGCGACGGGTTGCAGCGCCCGGAGCCGGGCGGAAAGGCCGACTATGTGTGGATGACGCCCGAGCAGGAGCGAGCCGTGGTCGACTTCGTCGAGCGCGGTGGCGCGTTCTTGAATCTGCACAACTCGATGGGCCTCTACCCGGACGACGGCCCGTACTTGAAGCTGGTCGGCGGCCGGTACATCGGCCACGGGCCGCTCGAGCGGTTCCGCGTGGAGGTGGTCGACCGCGACCACCCGGTCACCCGCGGCGTACGGGATTTCAGCGTCGCCGACGAGCAGCACACGCCGCCGTATGACGACCAAAAGGTGCACCTGCTCTTGCGGAATCGCTCGGACGACGGACAAACGGCCGCGGCCGGCTGGGCGTACGAGCCGGGCAAGGGCCGGCTCTGCCACCTGGCCAACGGCCACACCCGCGAGTCCCTGCTGCACCCCATGTATCAGCGGCTGATGCGCAACGCCGTGCTGTGGTGCCTGCGGCGTGACGTGCCGGCCGAAGGGTCCGCCGTCGACACAAGCCCGAAGCGCTAGCTTGGGCTTGTGCGTGGCTCTTTGGTGGTGGTTGTTCGCCCTTTGGCAGCGCGTCATTTGACTTGGTGGCCCTATAATAGCCCGACCGTCGCGGCGGCGCTGCCCGACGCGATCCCCTCCCACGTTACTCGCTTCAGGTGCAAATCGATGAAGAAGATCATGCCGCTATCGATCGTGCTTGGCTTGGTGTTCGCCGCGACCGTTCATGCCGCTGACTTCATGCAGGAGAAGTTGCACGCCTGGCATCAGTGGCGGGGGCCGCTGGCCACTGGCGTATCGCCCACGGCCAACCCGCCGCTTGCGTGGGACGAGAGCACGGGGGCCGGCATTCGCTGGAAAGCGGCGATCCCAGGGCGCGGCAGCGCCTCGCCCATCGTGTGGGGAGACAACGTCTTCATTGTCACGGCCGTGAAGACGGATCGCACGATCGAGCTGCCGCCCGAGCCGGAGAAGCCCGCCGAAGAAAAGAAGGACCAGCCGGCCCGCGTCAATATCTACGGCATCAAGCGTCCCACGAACTTCTACCAGTTCGTCATCCTCTGCCTCGATCGGGCGACGGGCAAGGTCCGCTGGCGGCAGATCGCCAACGAGGAGGTCCCGCACGAAGGCCATCACCCCGATCACGGATATGCCTCCGCCTCGCCCACCACCGACGGGCAGTATCTCTACGCCTCGTTCGGCTCGCACGGCATCTTCTGCTATGACTTCGCAGGGCAACTGAAATGGAAACGTGACCTGGGCGACATGATGACGTACGCCAGCTTCGGCGAGGGCACTTCGCCCGTGATCCATGGCGACAAGCTGGTGGTCAACTGGGATCACCAGGGCGAGTCGTTCCTTACGGTGCTGGACGCGCGGACCGGCAACGACGTGTGGCGCGTCCCGCGCGACCAGGGCACCACCTGGGCCACGCCGCTGGTGGTCGAAGGCGGCGGCCGGACGCAGATCATCGTCAACGCCACCAAACGCACGCGCAGCTACGACCTGGCCACCGGCGAGCTGGTGTGGGAGTGCGGCGGCCAGGTCGCCAGCGCCATTCCCTGCCCAGTGACCTTGGATGGGATCGTGTTCTGCATGACCGGCTTCCGCGGCAGCGCGCTATACGCCATCCCGCTCGATGCCAAGGGCGACGTCACCGACACCGACAAAATCTCCTGGCACAAGCAAGGGGGCACGCCTTACGTTCCTTCGCCCATGCTCTACGACGACCTGTTGTACTTCACCGGCTCGAATTCGGCGGCGCTCTCGATCATGGACGCCAAGACGGGCGACGCCCTGGTCAAGGAGCGGCTGCAAGGACTGAAGAACGTCTACGCCTCGCCGGTGGGCGCCGCCGGGCGCGTGTACTTCACCGGCCGCGACGGCGCGAGCGTGGTGATCAAGCACGGGCGGTCGCTCGAGGTGCTGGCGACCAACAAGCTCGAAGAGCCGATCGACGCCTCGGCGGCCCTGGTCGGCAATCAAATGTTCCAGCGCGGTCAGGAACATCTGTATTGCCTGGAGGCGAAATAGCGCCGCTTCGATAGGTATCCGCTTTCGCCCAAGCGAGCCTACGGGTTTATCCCGTAGGTCTTCGTTCGGAAGAGATGAACCTTCCTTGCACGTGTGCGACTGGCCCCGCCAGTGTTTCGTTGCGCAGTCCGCCGGCACTGGCAAAGCCAGCGGCACCCGGTGCGCCTCATTTCTTTGGCTTCATCGCCGTTTGCAGCATGTCCCACTGCTCGCGGGTGACGGCCTCCAGGGCGTTGAATTCGCCGGCGCCGCGGAGCCATTCGCCGCCGTCGATCGTGACGCACGTGCCGGTGATGTACGCGCTATACTCGCTCAGCAGGTAGGCGGCCAGGTTGGCCAGCTCCTGGTGCTCGCCCAGCCGGCCCAGTGGGATGCGCTTCTCAGAGGCGAACAATCCGTCCATGCCCGGTGGCATGAGGCGCGACCAAGCCCCTTCGGTGGGAAATGGCCCCGGCGCGATGACGTTCAGTCGGATACCGTATTTACCCCACTCCGCCGCGAGCGAGCGGGTCATCACCAGCACGCCGGCTTTGCCCATTGCCGACGGGACGACGTAGCCGGAGCCGGTCCAGGCGTACGTGGTGCCGATGCTCAGGACCGAGGCTGGCCGGCCATCGGCGATCCACCGCTTGCCAAACGCCAGCGTGCAGTTGTAGCTCCCCTTCAACACGATATCGACGACCGTGTTGACGGCGTTGTAAGAGAGTCGCTCGGTCGGGCAGATAAAATTGCCGGCCGCGTTGTTCAACAGGCAATCGACCGCGCCGAACCGCTGGTATGCTGCCGCGACAAGGGCGTCGACCTGTTCGGGCTGCCGCACGTCGCACGCGGTGCCGAGCACCTTGCCGCCGGTTTCACGCTCCAGTTCCGCGGCGGTCTTCTCGATCACGTCCTTCCGTCGTCCGCAGATGACCAGGTTCGCGCCCAGCGACAGCAGGTACTTGCCGACGGACCGTCCCAAGCCCGTCCCGCCCCCGGTAATAACGACCGTCTTCTTGTCGAAGGTGCCGGGCTTGAGCATACCATCGGTATGTTTCACGCTTGCCATAGCGAATCGACTCCTGGCGGAAAGGCGTGTGGCGAGTGGAAGAAATGCGCCGTGCCCGGCCGGCAGGCGAGAACCCGCCCGCGACCGACACGCGGGTGATCATATCGCCCGCCGCGGGGGGGCACAATCACGCCGCCCGCACGTGCAGGGTCATTCTGTTTTTCAAAATGGCGAGGCGGGAAAATGGAACTGGCTCCGAGCATAAACAGCGCAAGTCCTTTCAGACGAACGTTGCGTCTCGGTGCCTGTCCCACTTTCCCGCCGGTGCCCCGCCGGCCAGCTTAAATCTGTGAACGGCCCTGCCCGCACGTGGCCGCGGCCGCAGCCGTTCGCTATAACTGAGGCATCCCAGGCTTTCCCAGTCGTGCAAAGGCGGGCAAGATGCCCGCCCCCCATTCATTCCGCATTCATCATTCTCCTCCGCGTCTCCGTGGTGATTCTTCCGGAGCTGTCGACCATGTCGCAAACCAAACTCCCCGACTCGGCCCAGGAAACGTTCGTCGAGGCTTCGCTCAAGCTCGGCGGCAAGACAGAGGAGGAAGCCCGCAAGACTGGCGCGATGGACCGCGCCGACGAGCAGCTTGAGTCGTTCTTCGAGACTCGCTACCAGACAACCGCCAGCCCGATCCATCGGGCCGTGTGGGACCGGGAGTTCCCGCTCGATTTGTTTCTGCCGTCGCCGCCGCCGGCGCCAAGCGCCGCCTGTGCGAAGACCATGGCCGAATCGCTGGCGATCGTTCGCCGCCGCATTGCCGACGGCACGCTCTTGGACGAGCGCGGAAAAATCTATCCCGAGGCGTTCGCCGAGCTCGGCAAGGCCGGCTACTGGGGCATGCTGGTCGAGCCGGAATCGGGCGGGCACGGCGCGCCGATCTCGGTCTTCATGCCCTTTCTGATGCAAATGACGACCGTGTTTCCCACGCTCGCCGGGCTGGCCAGCGTGCACGGCTGCGTCGGCGCCGTCGACCCGCTGCATGGGATGGGCACGCCCGACCAGAAGCGCCGCTTTCTCACGAAGCTGGCCACCGGCGAGCGGATCTCCGGCTTCGCGCTCACCGAGCCGGGCGCCGGATCGGACCTCACGGCCCTCAAGACCCGCGCCGTCTTGGACGGCGACGACTACATCGTCAACGGCGAGAAGCTGTTCATCACCAACGCCATCCCCGGGCGGATCGTGGCACTGGTGTGCATGATCGACAACCGGCCCGAGGTGCTGTTGGTCGATCTCCCGGAAGAGGACGAGCACTTCCAGCTTGTGCGGTACGGGCTGTACGCGCTCAAGCATTCGTACAACAACGGCCTACGGTTCAAGGATTTTCGCGTCCCCAAGGAAAACCTGCTGAGGCCCAAGTTCGGTAACGGGCTGACCGTGGCCTACCACGGGCTGAACCGCGGCCGCGTCGCCGTGTGCGCCAACGCCGCAGGCGGCATGCGCGTCATGCTCGCCAATCTGCTCCCCTGGGCCCACTATCGCCACACCTACGGCGAGGCGATCGAGCGGCGCGAGCTGGTCCGACGCCGCATCGGCCGCCTGGCCGGGCTGGTCGTCGCCTGCGACGCCGTGACCGAGTGGTGTTCGTGGCTCTTGGACCAGGGCTACCGCGGCGAGCTGGAGTGCACGATCGCCAAAATCTTCGGCAGCGAATCGCAAAAGGAGGCGGCCATCGAGTTCTTGATGAAGACTCACGGCGGTCGCTCCTTCCTGCACGGCCACATCTTCGGCGATAACGCCCACGAATATTTCGCGCCGTGCATCTACGAAGGCGAGGGCGAAATGCTGGGCATGGCCTTCTTCAAATCGCTCGTGAAGCAGCACGGCAAGAGGTTTTTCGAGCCGATCGGCCGGGCGCTCGCGCAATTGGGTGTGCGGCAGCCGAGCCTGGCCAACCCGTCGCACCTGCGGGGGCTGGCCCCGGCCATGGTGCCCTATGGCAAGTGGCTCGCCCGCGAACGGTTTGGCGGCAAGAGCTGTCCCCCGCTGCCGCCACTGCCCGAGCGGCTGGCCGAGCACGCCCGTTTCGCGATTCGCGGCCTGCAAGGCGCGGCCCGCGAGATCAGTGCGGCGATGCGAAAGCACCAGTTGGCGCTGGCGGACCGGCAATGCCGGATGTCGGACCTTTCGGCGCGGGTGCAGAACATGGCGACCATGCTGGTCACGGCGCTCTCTGCCGGGCGACAGCCGGACGAGATGATTCGGGCGGCCGGCGACATCGCCTGCCAGGACCTGCGCCGCAAGCTCACCGGCGAGCGGCCCACTGACGGCTACTTCCGCGCCGTGACGACGCTGGGCGCGAAGATCGCCGAGGGGGGCTTCGCACCGATCGCCGGCATCGCGGCCGCCGACATCCTCATGCCGTACACGAACCCGGAAGGGAAGTGAGCTGCCGGCGCACGATCTTGGTGGCACCCCTTCGTTGTAGGAGGCAACTCCCGTCGCCGACCGGCGTCGCGCGCCTTCGTTGACGCGCATCTGTTGGCCGCCGAAAATAGACGGTGGGACGTGGTCGCTATCGGGCCCGCGGGGGCCGGTCGGCCGGAGGCCTTATGCTCGCTCGGTTCCCCCTCGTCGTGACAGCTCTTTCGGGCATGCTTTTTGCGCCGCTCCGTGCCCGCTGCGACGACACGGCCGAGGCGGACTTCCGGATCGCGCGGCCGAAGTTCCAGTCGCGGCTGCGCGCGAAGGAGCCCGAAGAGCGCATCGCGGCGGTGCAAGACCTGCGCCGCTACCCGACGGTCGACGCCGTGAAGATGGTGGTGAATTCGGGGCTTAAGGATCGCGTGCCGGAAGTGCGCAAGGCGGCCCACGAGACGCTCCTGGCGCTCAAAAGCAACGACGACATCTGCCGGTACTTGCTGTCAACCTTGACGAAGGACACGCGTCGCGGCGGCTACAGCGAAATGACGCCGCCTCTAATCACGGTGCTACTGGCGTCCACGTCGCCCGATATCGAGCGCGAGGTGACCACGTATCTCGAAAAGCTGGGGGCCACGACCGAGGGGCTCGTGCTGCTGGAGACCTTGGCCGACGAGCTGGGCGAGCGCGGCAACGAAGACGACCTGGCGTCGCTCGGCAAGCTCGCCCATCTTCCGATCTTCGCCCGCGAGTTCGGTCTCCGCCGTGCGGTGTCCGAAGCGGCGGTGAAGTTCAATCGTCGCGAGGCGATCGGCCTGTTGATCGAGATTCTCGCGGGCGTGAAGGGAACGGTCCGCACGGTCGTTGTCGATCACCTCACCGAAGTGACGGGCATGCCCTTTGGTCCCGATGCCGACGGATGGGCGAAATGGTGGGACCAGAACAAGGAGAAGTTCGAGTATCCGTCGTCGAAAGAGCGGACGGCGGCCAACAAGCCCGCCGTCGGCCAGGGCGGCTCGATGTACTATGGCCTGCGCATCTACGCCGACCGGATCGTGTTCATCATCGACACCTCGGGCAGCATGGTGGGCGAGCGGCTGCAGGCGGCCAAGCGCGAGCTCATGAAGGCGATCGACGGACTCGACGAAAACACGCAATTCGCGATCGTGGTGTTCAACTCGGGCGTTCAGGTCTGGCACAGAGACCTGGTGCCGGCCACCGACCGCGCGAAGCAGGCGGCGGCCCGGTTCGTGCTGGGGCAAGAAGCCCAGGGCTCGACGGCTTCCTACGACGCCCTGGAGTCGGCGCTGCGATACGACGCCGAGGCCATCTATTTCCTGACCGACGGCGCGCCCAACGGCGGCAAGATCGACGCTCCTCCGGCGATCGTCGAGGCGATCACCCGCACGAACCGCGGTCGCCGGCTGTCGATCTATTCGATCGGCATCGGCGTCGGCCAGCGGGGAGGGCTCTTCGACACGTTTCTCGAAGCGCTAGCCAAGGCGAACTGGGGCGAATACCGGCGCGTGGATTGAGGAAGAAGCGACATTGCTAATTGCTTTGCTTCGCGGCAAATCCGATGCCCCGCATTTTTCCAGCGGCTCTTGCGTCGATTTTTGGCCGTTGCGACGCCCGCACGCAGGTGCTCGGCCGCCAAGCACTTAGGTAGCGCCGCCGCGGTTCCGGCCGGCAATCGCAACTTCCGTGGTACAGCGATTGCGGCACTGTTGACGCCCTGGAAATCGTTAAAATAGGGGCGGATATCGCGGCCCCAGGGCCACGTCCTATTCGCAAGGAATCGCGCCAGAAATCGAAATCTCGTGCGGCCCATGCGGACGCCCTTGCCAGGATCGTCCGCCAGTGCGATGGCCTTCGCACGAAGCTCTTGCTTGTCCGGCACGCGCCGTTTTGGCGCCTGCGACCGGACCAGCCGCGGCGGCATGCCCACTCATCGCCTTGTGCGGCGCGTGGGCATGGCACCCGGCAACGCAACGCCTCGATCGTTTTGCGCCACCGAGCCAAATCGGCGCTCGTTCTCGGATTTTGCGCTCGCGCCACCTGCACGCAGGCGAAAACGCTCGCCACGCCACAGGATACCGAAGGCCGGGCTGCCCGCGACGAATACATCACCAAGTGTAAAAGCACGAAGAAGTCTAGAAGGAGGGAAACGTGAGTCTCTATCGTAGGCCCAGCGTGTGGTTGGCGATCGTCACGGCGATCGTCGGAGTGATAGTCCTCGAGCAGTTCTGGCACTGGGAGGTCGAGCGCGTGGACGTCCCGCCGGGCAAGTTCCTGGTCCGCGTCCATCGGTGGGGGAAGAATCTTCCGACGGACGAAATCGTCGCGCCCGACGAATCGTACAAGGGCGTCATGTTCGACGTGCTTCCCGAGGGTCGCCACTTCCTCAACCCGATCTTCTGGAGCTACCAGATCGAGAACATGGTGAAGGTTCCGCCGGGCGAGTGCCTGGTGGTGAACCGCCGGTTCGGCGGCGAGTTACCGCCCGAGCGCGTGGCGGAAGGCGACATTTTGGCCCGCGAGGACCGCGACAACCCGATTCAGGGCGAGCGGGGCATCCTCCGCGACGTGCTGCCGCCGGGGGCCTATCGCTTGAATCCGCACGCCTACAGCTTCGAGACCGTCAAGGCGGTCGAGGTCCGCGTGGACCAGGTGGGCGTGCGGACGCTGAAGGTGGGCCGCGATCCGCGCGGCCTGTCGCGCGGGGAGCGTCCCAGCGACTACACCGTGCCCGAAGGCTATCGCGGCGTGCAGCAATCGCCGACTCCGCCGGGGACGTACTACCTTAACCCCTATGTCGAAACGATGATTCCGGTCGAAGTCCGCAGCCACCGCGTGGAGTTTTCGGACATCGAATTCCCCTCGCGCGACGGCTTCATCCTGGCGCCGCACGTGGTCGTGGAATACGCGGTCATTCCCGCGCGGGCGCCGGAGGTCCTCGTGCGGTTGGCGGACGTTGGTGTGCTGCACCAGGAGGATCGAACCGAGAATGAGAAGCTGGAGAACGAGGTGCTGCAGAAGGTCATTCTGCCGCACATCCGCGGCTATGCGCGCATCGAGGGAAGCAACTTCGACGCCCGCGATTTCATCCTTCTGGTGACGGACAAGGCGACGTCGCCGGGAGAGAAGGTGGCCAACGCCCGCGAGGCGTTGCAGCGGGCACTCATGGCCAAGGTGAAGCCGCGGTGCGCGGAGCTGGGGGTCGAGGTGCGGGCGGTGGCGCTGGCCGACTTCCGTCCGCCGCCGGAGCTGGCCGACCAGATTTCGCAGCGCGAGCTAGCCCGCGTCGAGCGAGAGAAGAACGTGGTGCGGATCGGCCAGTACAAAGCCCAACAAGAGCTGCGCTCGAAGGAGGCGCTCAAGGAACAGGCGACGGAGAAGGTCGAGGCCGAGACCCGGCGCATCCAGGCGGAGAAGCGGGCCAAGCAGATGAAGGAGGTGGCCGAATCGCGCCTCAAGCAGGAGCTGGCCAACGCCCAGTTGCGCTTGGACGCCGCGCGGAAGCAGGCCGAGGCGACATTGGCCAAGGGACGGGCCGAGGCCACGGTCATCCAGCTTACCAACGAGGCCGAGGTGGCCGGCCTGCAAAAAGCCGTGCAAGGATTCGACAGCATCCAGAGCTTCGCGCAGTACCACATTCTGCAAAAGCTCTCGCCGGCGCTGACCGAGATCTTTGCCTCGGACGATAGCGATTTCGCCAAGATCTTCTCGGCCTACATGCGGCAATCCCCGGCAACCAAGTCGCCACTTTCGCCGCCCGCGCTCACCGGCGCAGGCGACGTAAAGCCGGTCGCGGATGCCACGGCCGGGCCCACGCCGTCGGCGCCGTGAAGCGGCCGAACGAAGGGAAGAGAAACTGATATCTCGGATTCGAGATAATTCGAGATTTCACATGCGAACACAAGACGCGGAATCCTGAACACAGATCAAACAAAGTCATTCTCACAGGAAAGAACCATGAGTCACGCTAACGAGTCGACCCCGATGCGCCACATCGTGCCGCCCTTCCGTCCTTGGCGGCAGCGGTTAGTCGTGTGGGGCCTGGTCGCCCTGGGATGCCTGCTAGTGGTCGTCCTCACGTGGCGGCAGTTCTTCGTGTACGTCCCGCCCGGAAGGCACCTGGTCGTGATCGCCAACAACGGCGAGTCATTGCCTGAAGGCCAGGTGCTGGCCGAAGAGGGCCAAAAGGGCATTCTGAGCGAAGTGCAAGGCGAGGGTTGGCACTTCGTGATGCCCGTCATCTACTCGCGCGAGGTCGAGGAAAACACGGTCGTCCCGCCCGGCAAGGTGGGCATCAAGACGGCCCGCGGCGGCCGGCCGCTCCCTCCGGGCCGGCTGTTGGCCGAGCCCGGCGAGCAAGGCATCGAGCGGAAGGTGGTTCCGCCCGGCAGCTACCGCGTCAACCGTTACGGCTACGACGTCGAGCTGGTGCCGGCCACCGACATCAAGCCTGGTTTTGTCGGCGTGCTGCGCCGCCTGCTGGGCAAGGATGGCCAGGGCCGCTTTGCCGACGGCGACGAGGAGAAAGGCATTCTCCGCCAGGTGCTGCAACCTGGACTGTACTACATCAACACCAAGGAGTACGAAGTCGTGCCGTCGGAAGTCGGCATTTTCCAGACGACGTTCTTCTACGACGAAAAGCCGGCCCGCAACACGGCCATCACGTTCGTGTCCAAGGGCGGCTTCCAGATCAGCATGGACTGCACGGTGGAGTGGGAAATCCGGCCGGAGGAAATGCCCTCCTTGGTGGCCGAGTATGGCTCGCGGCAGGCGATCGAGCGTAACGTGATCGACGTGCAGGCGCACGCCATCGGCCGCGACAAGGGCATCGACTACGGCGTGCAGAACTTCCTGGAAGGGACGAAGCGCGAGGAATTCCAGCGCGACTTCACCACCGAACTGACGCGGGTGTGCAAGGAAAAGGACGTCACCGTGCACTCGGCGTTCATCCGCAACATCGTGATCCCCGAGACGTATTTAAAGCCGATTCGCGAGAAGCAGATCGCCGCTGAGACCGAAATCACCAACAAGGCGAAGGAGGCCACGGCGCAAAGCGAGGCCGATGTCGAGCGCGAGCAACGCATGATCCCGCAGCGCGAGGCCGAGGTGCAGGCCGAAACCAAGCGCCTCGTGGCCGGCATCGACCGCGAGGTCGAGAACATCGGCATCCGCACCGAAACGGAAATCGACAAGATGAACGCCGAGTACCAGGCCCAGATCGCCTCGCTCGACGCGCAGCGGACTCAGACCCTCGGCGAGGCGCAGGCCCAGGTGACCCGGCTGGTCGAGACGGCCAAAAGCTCGCTCTACCAGTTGAAGATGCAGGTCTTCGGCAACGACGGCGAGGCCTTCCTGAAGTACTCGCTGGCCCAGGAGCTCAACCCGGCCATGGTGGTGCGGCTCTTCCAGAGCGGCCCGGGCACGTTCTGGACGAACATGGACGGCAAGGGCCTGAATTTCATGCTGCCGGCCGGCGGGGCGCAGCCGGCCGCCAAGGCGACGGGAGACCAGAAGCCGGGCAAATGACGCTTCGCGCGAGGACGCGCCCAAGGGAAAGCGAGGGCGAGGCTCCTGCCGAGCCGGGTGCGTGCAAGCTTGCGGGAATTGAGTCGCCTGGGCTCGGCGCCAGCCCCCGCGCCCTGTCGGCGAGCGTTGCGTAAATACTTGTTACTTCCTGCGTTTTGCCAACCGCTGGCGGCCGGATTGGCACTTGCCGCGACCCGGCTACCGCGTAAGCTACTGGTAGCGGGGCACGGCCGGCATTGACTCCGGCCCGCTGGCGCGGCGATTATGTCGACCGTAGTCAAATTGCGGCACGCGGCAAGCGTCTGTTTCACCCACACGAGAGCGCAGCTATGTCCTCGGCAGACGAATTCTCGCCGGTCGCGCCCAAGGGCAAGCGCGCAGCCAAGGCCGAGCCCTTCCCGAAGCAGCAGCTCGACTTCGACGTGGCCTTCTACGGCCGCATCCTCGAGCGGCAGCCCGACTACGTCGACGTCTTGCGGTGCCAGGGCGAATTGCTGTCGCGCAAGGGACTGCACGAGCTGGCGCTGGCGGTCGATCGACGCCTGGCCGAGCTTCTGCCGGCCGACTGCATCGTCCGCTACAACCTGGCTTGCAGCCTGGCCATGGGTGGCCACCGGCGCGAGGCGATCGCGGCGCTGCGGGCCGCCCTGGAGCGCGGCTACGACGATTTCGAGTACCTGGACGCAGACAGCGACCTCGACGCGCTCCGCGAAGACCCAGCCTACCGTGCCCTCTTACGCGAGTATGGGATTCTCAACTGAAGGCAGGAGCGTGATGCAAATGATGAATGATGAATGCGGAATGATGGATGGGAAGAATAGGGCGGCTCGCTCGTCCATTCATCATTCATCATTCATCATTCATCATTGAGTCCCCATGCTCCGCCTCGCCGCGCAGATTGCCGAAGCGACCGCTTGTGTCCGCTCGCAATGGGACCGGCGGCCGCGCGTCGGGATCATTTTGGGCACGGGGCTGGGCAGTCTGGCGCGCGAGATTCGGGCCGAGGCCACGCTGGCCTACGAGGCCATTCCCCACTTCCCACGCTCCACCGCCGTCAGCCACGCCGGGCAGTTGGTGTGCGGTACCCTGGCCGGCACGCCGGTCGTCGCCATGGAGGGGCGTTTTCACGCCTACGAGGGCTACACGCACCAGCAGATCACTTTCCCGGTCCGCGTGATGAAGGCGCTGGGGGCCGACACCCTCGTGGTCAGCAACGCCTGCGGCGGCATGAATCCCCTCTATCGCCGCGGCGACATCATGGTCATCGACGACCACATCAACCTGATGGGCGACAACCCGCTGATCGGCGCCAACGACGACGCGCTGGGCCCGCGCTTTCCCGACATGTCCTGCCCGTACGACCCGGCGCTCATCGAGCAGGCGCTCGAGATCGCCCGGCGCGAGAACTTCGTGGCCCACCAGGGTGTCTATGTGGCGGTGACCGGGCCAAACCTGGAAACGCGGGCCGAATACCGCTTCTTGCGGCGGATCGGGGCCGACGTGGTGGGCATGTCGACCGTGCCGGAGGTGATCGTCGCCGTGCACGCCGCGATGCGCGTGCTGGGCCTGTCGATCGTCACCGACATGTGCCTCGCCGACGCGCTCGAGCCGGCCAATATCGAGCTGATCCTCGCCACCGCGGCCGAAGCCGAGCCGAAGTTGCGGGCGATCGTGCTGGGCGTGGTCGGCGCGATGGCCGTCTCGTGATATTCGTTGCCAGCTAAGAGCGGCCGCGGATTTTCGCGGATGACCGCGGATTGATGATAGAACGGGGACCAGTGTGCCGCAGACGCCCCACAGCGATGGAATCCGCGTTCAGCCGCGTTGATCCGCGGCGCCTTAGTCCCACTCGCGCGGATTGAAAAAACCGGCCTTGCGTGGTCTACTCGCCGTTTCGCTGTCCATAAGCGCTAGCATGGCTGTGTGTTCATGTTTCGCCCTGTTGCCTCGAACGTCGATTTTCCCGCCCAAGAGGAGGCGATCTTGCGCTTCTGGCGCGAGGGGAGAATCTACGAAAAGTCGCTCGAGCGGCGTAGTGGCCGGCCGCCGTTCGTGTTCTACGAAGGCCCGCCCACCGCCAACGGCCTGCCGCACCCGGGCCACTGCCTGACGCGCGCCATCAAGGACCTCTTTCCCCGCTACCGCACCATGCGCGGGTACTACTGCGAGCGGAAGGCCGGCTGGGACACGCACGGGCTGCCAGTCGAGGTCGAGGTGTGCAAGGAGCTGGGCATCCACGCCAAGGAGGAGATCGAGGCCTACGGCGTCGAGCCGTTCATCCACCGCTGCCAGCAGAGCGTGTTCCGCTACGTGCAAGAGTGGGAGCGGCTGACCGAACGGATCGGCTTCTGGATCAAGCTCGACGAGGCATACGTCACCTATCACGAGAGCTACATCGAGAGCGTGTGGTGGTCGTTGGCGAACCTGTTCAATTGCGGCCTTTTGTACCAGGGACACAAGATCGTCTGGTGGTGGGCGCAGGGGGGCACCGCGCTCAGCTCCGGCGAAGTCGGCCAGGGCTACCGGCAAGTGGCCGACCCCAGCGTTTACGTGCGCTTTCCGCTCTTGGACGACGCCGGCAAGCCGACCGAGACGAGCCTGTTGGTGTGGACCACCACGCCCTGGACGCTGCCGAGCAACCAGTTCGCGGCCGTGCACCCCGGCCTGGAGTATTCGGTCGTCGTCGACGAGCACGACGGCAAGACCGAGCGGCTGATCGTGGCGTCGGCCCTGGTCAAGGAAATCGGCGAGAAAGCCGGCCGTGAGCTGCGCGTCGAGCGGACGCTCTATGGGCGCGATCTTATCGGGCGGCGGTACGTGCCGCCGTTT
Organism: Planctomycetia bacterium; assembly: GCA_016191115.1. GTDB lineage: Bacteria > Planctomycetota > Planctomycetia > Pirellulales > JACPPG01 > JACPPG01. Next base: position 23,031 of record JACPPG010000086.1, read on the forward strand.
GACTACTACTACAAGACGCTCGGGACGGCCCAAGGACGGCTTCGCGCCGGCGGTGCACAACACGTCGCCTGGCGGATCGTGCCGGCCGAGTTCGTAACAACCGAGAGCGGCACAGGCGTCGTGCACCAAGCGCCCGCCTTCGGCGAGGTCGACTTCGACGTGCTGCGGGCCGAGATGGCACGATTCGTCGACGGCGCAGGACCGCAATTGCTCAACGCCGTCGCCCCCGACGGCAAGTTCACCGCCGAGGCGCCGGACTACGAAGGCCGCTGGGTCAAGGATTGCGACAAGGACATCACGCGCGATCTGAAACGCCGCGGCCTGCTGTTCCATCAGGAGCAGTACCTGCACGACTATCCGTTTTGCTGGCGGGCGGAAGAGGACCCGCTGATTCAGTACCCGCGGCGAAGCTGGTTCATCCGCACCTCGCAGTTCAAGGACCAGATGCTGGCCAACAACGCGCGGATCAACTGGCTGCCCGAGCACATCAAGGAAGGCCGGTTCGGGAATTTCCTGGAAACGAACGTCGACTGGGCCCTGTCGCGCGAGCGGTTCTGGGGCACGCCGCTGCCGATCTGGGAATGCGAAGAAACCGGCCGGCACGAAGCGGTCGCCAGCTACGCCGAGCTGGTGGCCAAGCCGGGCGTCCGCGGCACCGAAGTGTGGGAAGCGGCCCGCCGCGCGAATCCGGAAATCTCCGAGCACCTGAAGGTCCACAAGCCGTACATCGACGAGATCACGTACGACTCGCCGTTCGCGCCGGGCGCGCGGATGCGCCGTGTGCCGGAGGTGATCGACTGCTGGTACGACTCCGGCGCGATGCCGTTTGCCCAGTGGGGCTACCCCCTCGAAGGGCGCGAGCGGTTCGCGGGCAATTTCCCGGCCGACTTCATCAGCGAAGCCCTCGACCAGACCCGCGGCTGGTTCTACAGCCAGTTGGCGATCAGCACGCTCTTGTTTGGCCCGCCGGCCGAAGATTTGAAATCTCGAATCTCAGATCTCAAATCTCAGATTCCCCCAACCCCCAACCCCCAACCCCTAACCCCTACTCCCTACCCGCACCCCTTCCGCAACTGCATCGTGCTGGGCCTGATGCTGGGCGAGGACGGGCAGAAGATGTCGAAGCAGAAGCGGAACTACCGCGAGCCGGCCGAGATCTTCGACCGCTACGGGGCCGACGCCCTGCGGTGGTACTTCTTCGCCAACCAGCCGCCGTGGACGTCGATCCGCTACAACGAGCAGGCGATCAAGGACAGCATCCCCGAGTTCCTCTTGCGGCTGTGGAACATCTACAGCTTCCTGGTGATCTACGCCACGATCGACGGCTTTGACCCTGCCGCGGCGCTATCGGGCGACGTCGGGCAGCTTGCCCCCGACGTGCTCGCGCGGGCCGAGGGCTACCGGCCTATCGCCAAGCGGAGCGAGCTCGATCGGTGGATCGCCAGCGAGCTTGCCCGCACGGCCGCGGCCGTTACCGAGCGGATGGACGGGTACGACAATTATGGCGCCTGCTCGCGGCTCACGGCTTTTGTAGACGCCCTTTCGAATTGGTACGTCCGCCGCAGCCGCGAGCGGTTCTGGAGCAGCGAGCTGGCCGCGCCCGGCTCCGACAAGCTGGACGCCTACTGGACGCTGTACGAATGCCTGGTGACGACCGCGAAGCTGGTGGCGCCGTTCGTGCCCTTCATCGCCGAGACGCTGTGGCAGAACCTGGTCGTTGCCGTGTTCGGCGACCGGGCGCTTGAGAGCGTGCACTTGTGCGACTATCCGACGGCCGAGGCGGCGCAAATCGACGAGCGGCTTTCGGCGCGGATGGCGCTTGTGCGCGATATCGTCTCGCTGGGCCGCAGCGCGCGGATGAACGCGAAGCTGAAAGTTCGCCAGCCGCTGGCGAAGGTAGAGGTGATCCTGGCCGGCGCGACGCACCGAGCTTGGCTCGAAGAGCACGGCGCGCTCGTGCGCGAGGAGTTGAACGTAAAGCAAGTGGAATACGCCGACAAGGCCGACCAGTACGTCAGCTACACCGTGCTACCGGACCTGAAACGGCTCGGCCCGCGGCTGGGCAAGCGATTACCGGCCCTCAAGACGGCGCTCGCGGCGGCCGATGCGGCGACGTTGCTCGCGCGAATGGAAGTCGACGGCACCGTGCCGCTCGAACTGCCGGACGGGCCGGTCTCGCTCGATTCGCAAGATTTGCAAGTCCGCCTGCAAGCCAAGCCAGGCTGGGCCGCGGCCCATGGCCCCGGCGCGGTCGTGGTGCTGTCGACCGAGCTGACCGATGAGCTAGTGGCCGAGGGGCACGCCCGCGAGATCGTGCATGCGGTCCAAAATCTGCGCCGCGACAGCGGCTGCGAATACACCGACCGCATCGAGCTGGGCCTGGTGACCGAAGGCCCGGAGCTGTGCCGCGCGATCACCGACTTCGCCGACTACATCAAGGCCGAAACGCTGTGTACGCGGCTGGTGCTCGAGCCGCTAGCAGGCTGCGAGCCGGTCGAAGTCAAGATCGCCGGGCACGCTCTCACGATCTATCTTGTACGAAAGTCGTCGTAGATAGTCGGCGCGGGCGTTGAAGAAAAGCTGCGAAATCTGCGTCATCTGTGGATGTATTCTTCCGTGAACCAACCCCTAAGCCTGGCTGTGCTCATTTCCGGTGGCGGGACGACGCTGCGCAACTTGATCGAGCGGACCGCGGACGGCCGGCTGGATGCACGGATCGTCCTGGTCGTTTCCAGTTCGGCAAAGGCGGGCGGACTGAAGTTGGCCGCCGATGCCGGCATCCCCACCCGCGTCTGCGAGCACGGCGATTTTGCCACCGATGCCGCCTTCGGCGATGCGGTATTCTCGGCCTGCCGCGAGGCCCAGGCTGACCTCGTCGCGATGGGCGGCTTTCTCAAGTTCGCGCCCATACCCGCGGATTTCCAGAACCGCGTGATGAATATCCACCCGGCGCTCATACCGGCATTCTGCGGGCACGGCTTCTACGGCCCCCACGTGCACCAGGCGGTGCTCGACTACGGCGCCAAGATTTCAGGTTGCACGGCTCATTTCGTCGACAACCAGTACGACCACGGTCCGATCATCCTGCAGCGGACCGTGACGGTGGCCGACGACGACACGCCCCAGACGCTCGCCGCGCGGGTCTTCGCAGCGGAGTGCGAGGCCTACCCGGAAGCGATCACATTGTTTGCCGCCGGCCGCCTGACGGTCGAAGGCCGCCGCGTTCGCGTATTCGGTAGGTCAGAGAAGACTCACCACGGAGACACGGAGGCACGGAGCGGAGAGCAATGACGAATGTCTAAAGCCAAAAGAAACTCGAAGCTCGAATGACGAATGAAGTGGAGAGCTGCGAGCGTGGTGATCTCAATTCGGATTTCGTGCTTCGGATTTCTTTAGACATTTGGCTTTAGACATTCGTCATTCGTCCGGTTCTCTCGCGCGTCCCGCGGCCGGTACATAGCCTAACGCTTCGTAGAACCGCACCGCGCGGGTCCACGCCGCGTGCGTTTCCAGCACGATGCGCCGGTGGCCTAGAGCCCAGCATTTGGCCTCCAGGGCCGCGACCAATAGCCGGCCCACGCCACGGCGGCGCCAAGTGGGCAGGACACACAGCCAATGGATTGCCGGCACGGCGCCGGGACCCGTGCCGCGCATCGCCAGCGTCACCGTGCCGACCGGCATGGTGGTTCCCGTTGGCGCGTCACTCGCTTCGGCAAACCACAGCCGGTCGGCCGACCACCACGGCTTGTCGGTCAGCTCGGCGGCAAAGTCGGCTTCGTCCCAGCGGCGAACACCGACAGTCTCGCGGGCGAAGGCGCGGTGCCGCAGGTCGAGCCACAGCGGGATGTCCTCCGGACCGCGGAACTGGCGAAGTTCGATGCCCGGCAGATCGCCAGGCTCGGGCGGCGACAGGAGCGATTTGCTCAATTGCAGAATGATCCCCATTCGGGCCATTGTCCAAAGATCGAGCTGGTCCCCGAACCCACTCCTCCAGGTGGTGGGCGGATTGCCAGAAACTCGAGAATCTCGAGCGGAACAAGGAGCCATTATGCCAGTTTATGCTTATATTATTTCATTTTAGTGATTGAAATCATTTATGTATGCGCACATAATGGCGGCCGGGGCGTTCCTTTTGCCATCTGGGCCTTTGGCGGGGTCGATTGCCCGTGCTTGCTGAAGAAAGGCGGTCTCGTTTGCTCGAGCTGGTGCGAGTGCGTGGCTTTGCCGCCCTGCCCGATCTGGCCGATGCGCTGGCGGTGAGCGAGTCGACGATCCGCCGCGATCTGGACTACCTGGAAGAATCGGGCACCGCCAAGCGGACGCACGGTGGCGTCTTCTACACCGGCATCTCGCCGAAGCTGCCCCATTTCGACGAGCGACAGCCGGCCCAATGGGATAAGAAGCGAGCGATTGCCGCCGCGGCTGCCACGCTGGTGCAGGATGGCGACACGCTGCTATTGGACGGCGGCACCACGACTTATGAGGTCGCCCGACGACTGGTGGGTCGCCCGCTTCAGATCGTCACCAACTCGCTGCCGGTGGCCAATCTTTTCGCCGCCGGCGCCAACACCGATCTGGTGCTCGTCGGCGGTTACGTCTACCCGCGCACCGGCGTGTCGCTGGGGCCGTACGCCAACCAGATGCTCGCGAGTCTGAACGTCCGCCGCACCGTGCTCAGCGTGGCCGGCATCAACGATCGCGGCTTCTACAACAGCAATCTACTCCTGGTCGAGACCGAGCGGGCGATGCTCGAAGCCACCGAAGAAGCGATCGTCGTGGCCGACAGCACCAAGTTCGGCCACCAGAGCCTTGCCCATTTGTGCCCGCTCGAGCGAGTCGACTACCTGGTGGTCGATCACGGGATCGACCGCGCCTGGCGCAAGAAGATCGAGGCGACGGGCGTGAAGCTGGTCGTCGCCGAGCCGTGCGACGAGAAACCAATCGTCAAACAGGCGAAAGACCAGCGGCCAGAGACCAGAGACTACCAGTCCGACCTCTAGCCTGTCGCCTCTCGCGTCTGAAACAGTCATGAGCATCGCCACACCGGCCGCGCATCACGCAATCGACCGCCGCACGATCGAACGGATCGTCCGCGAGATCGTGTTCGCGCAGGCTAGCGCCCCGCCGCGAACGCCGAACCTGGTCGTGAGCATCTCGGCGCGGCATCTGCACCTGACCGATGAGCATGTCGAAGTGTTGTTCGGCGCGGGTAGCAAGCTGACGCCGCACAAGCCCCTGTACCAGGACGGCTTTTACGCCGCCGAGGAAACGGTAATGGTCGTCGGGCCGCGCCGCCGCATGCTGCCTAGCGTGCGCGTGCTGGGGCCCACGCGCAAGGCCAGCCAGGTCGAGTTGGCGTTCACCGACGGCATCTCGCTGGGGATCGCCGATCTGCCGGTCCGCCCCAGCGGCAAGATCGACGGCACGCCGGGCTGCGTGCTTGTTGGCCCGCAGGGCGTGGTCGAACTGAAGCAAGGCGTGATCCGCGCCGAACGGCACGTCCACATGAATCACGAGCACGCGGCGTTTTACGGAGTCAAGAACGGCGACCGGATGCGGTTGCGCGTTCACTCGTCTTGCGCGCTCGTGTTCGACGACCTGCTGGTGCGGGCCGACGCCGCGAGCAAGCTGGAAGTGCACCTGGACACCGACGAAGGAAACGCCGCCGACCTGGATCACGCGGAGAAAGTCGAACTACTGAAGCAATAAGACCGGCCGATCGTCGGACCGGTTTGACAACCTGGCAGAAGCGAACGGTGTTCGCAGAGCACCCTACGAACTGCCTGCTGCCGGCCGCCTATGGCCTACTACTTTTTTTCGGAGTAACCCTGACATGGCGAAAGCGATGGAAGCGCTGGGCATGATCGAGACCAAGGGCTTCGTGGCCCTGCTCGAAGCCAGCGACGCGATGATGAAGGCCGCGAACGTCGAGTTTCTCGGCTGGGACAAAGTCGGCAGCGGCCTGGTGACGGCGTTCGTCACCGGCGACGTGGCGGCCGTCAAAGCGGCCACCGATGCCGGCGCCGCGGCCGCGGGCCGCATCGGCGAGGTGGTCAGCGTGCAAGTCATTCCCCGGCCGCACGACGATCTGAAGACCGTGCTCCCGGCCGCAAGCGCGAAGTAACTCGCGCGCGGCAATCAACAACTCCTCCCAATTGAATCAGAAAGGTGCAATCGCAATGCAAGACGCTCTTGGACTACTGGAAACCAAGGGGCTCGTGGCCCTGGTCGAGGCGACCGACGCCATGGCCAAAGCCGCTAACGTGAAGATCATGAAACGCATCTCGATCGGCGGCGGCCTCGTGACCACCGTCGTGCAAGGGGACGTGGGGAGCGTGCGGGCCGCCGTCGAGGCGGGCGCCGCCGCCGCCACGAAAGTGGGCGAGTTGACGGCCAGCCATGTCATTCCCCGTCCCAGCGAAGGATTGGTCAAGGCGTACCTCGGCTAAGCGACGCGTTAAGGACTGGGGTGCCAGACTCGGCACCGACGGAGCGAAGACGGCCATGAAAATCCTGGTGGCCAATTTGGGATCGACAAGCTTCAAGTACCGGTTGTTCGACATGACCGACGAGCGACAACTCGCCCGCGGCGGCACCGAGCGGATCGGTAGCGCGCAGAGCCGGTCGTACGCCGACGTCGGTGGCAAGCGCAGCGAATCGATCGCGCCGGTGGCCGACCATGCCGTGGCCGTGCGGCGGTGCATGGATCAATTGACCGATCGCGAACGCGGCTGCCTGGCGGAGGCGGCGGAAGTGGCGGCGATCGGTTTCAAGGCCGTGCACGGCGGGCGCTACAGCGGCGCCGTCCGCGTCACGCCGGACGTGCTGGCGGCCATGGACGAAATGAGCCAGGTGGCGCCCGCGCACAATCCGCCTTACACCGCGGCGATGCGACTGTTGAGCGAAAAACTGCCGGAGATCCCGCTGGTGGCGGCGTTCGAGACCGCCTTCCACCGCTCGATCCCCGACCGGAATCGCTACTACGGCGTGCCGCTCGATTGGGCCGAGTCGTGCCAGGTCGCCCGCTGGGGGTTCCACGGGGCCAGCCACCGTTACATCGCCGAGCGGACCGCGCACCTCTTGGAGCGCGGCGACCTGCGCGTGATCTCCTGCCATTTGGGCGGCTCCAGCTCGCTGTGCGCCATTCGGGCCGGCCACAGCGTGGCGACCAGCATGGGCATGAGCCCGCAGACCGGCATTCCGCACAACAACCGGGTGGGCGATTTCGATCCGTTCGCGCTGCCGGTGATTCTCGCGAAAACTGGTCGCTCGCTCGACGAAGTGCTCGATCTCTTGGCGTCGCGGAGCGGCCTGGCGGGCCTCAGCGGCACGAGCGGTGACTTGCGCGACATCGAGACGGCGATCGAGGGCGGCAGCCGTCCGGCGAAGATCGCGCTCGACGTGTTCGTCGGCGCGGTCCGGCACTACCTGGGCGCGTACCTGGTCGAGCTGGGCGGGGCCGACGCCATCGTGTTCACCGGCGGCATCGGCGAGAACAGCGCGACGGTCCGCGGAGCGGTCTGCGAAGGGCTTGCGACGCTCGGGATCGAGATCGACCCACGGGCCAACGCCGACGCTAGGGGAGAGGGGCCGATTCACGCATCCGCCAGCCGCACGCAGATCTGGGTTGTGCCGACGAACGAAGAGATCGTTGTCGCCCGCCAGGTCAAGGAACTCTTACAAGGTTAAACGTCATGTTCGTCGCCAAAGTGACCGGCAGTATCGTTGCCACGCAGAAGGTCGACTCGATGGTCGGCCAGAAGCTGCTGGTCGTTGAACCCTATCGCGTCGAGGCGGGCAACCGCGACCGGCTGGTCGGCACCGGCCGGACGTTCGTCGCCGTCGACACTGTGGGGGCCGGAGAGGATGAATTCGTGCTGATCGTGCAAGGTTCGAGCGCCCGCCTCACGCCCGAAACCAAGAACCTGCCGGTCGACACCGTGATCGTCGGCATCGTCGACAGCGTCCACGTCGATCACCGAGGCGTCTACAACCGCGAAAAAAATCGCACGAAATAAGGTGTGCACCCGCCCCGCAGCCCCTTCCCTGCTGATTACTGACCACCGACCACTGATTCATCATGCAAGCCACCGAAGCCGTTATTCGCAGCGTCGTTCAAGAGGTGCTCGCCCGCATCGGCAATGTGCCGCCGGCCACGCCCACGCGCAGGTCTACCGGGCGGCACGGCGTGTTCACGTGCGTCGACGAGGCGGTCGCCGCCGCCACGGCCGCCTTCGAGCAGCTTGCGGAGCGATCGCTCGAAGACCGCAAGCTGATCATCGACCACATCCGCCGCATCTCGATCGACCAGTCGGTCGAGCTAGGCACGATGGAGATGGAAGAGACCAGGATCGGCCGCCTGCCGCACAAGATCGAGAAGCTCAAAACGCTCGGCGAGCGGACGCCCGGCGTCGAGTTCTTGCGAAGCGAAGTGTTTAGTGGCGATCACGGGCTGGCGGTGATCGAGCACGCGCCGTTTGGCGTCATCGGGGCGATCACGCCGGTCACGCATTCGCTGCCGACGATCACCGGCAACGCCGTGAGCATGATCGCCGGCGGCAACACGCTGGTCGTCAACCCGCATCCTGGTGGAAGGCGCGTGGCCACCGAGGGCGTGCGGCGGTTCAACGAAGCGATCAAGCGCGACTTGGGGATCGACAACCTGATTTGCGTCATCGCCGAGCCGACGCTGGAGAGCGCCAACCAGATTTTCGCCCATCGCGGCATCAAGCTGATCTGCGTCACCGGCGGGCCGGCCGTCGCGCGGGCGGCCATGAACAGCGGCAAGCGGGCGATCGTCGCCGGGCCCGGCAATCCGCCGGTGGTGGTCGACGAAACGGCCGACCTGGATCGCGCCGCCCGCTCGATCATTCAAGGCGGCGCGTACGACAACAACCTCTTGTGCATCGCCGAGAAGGAAGTGTTCGTCGTCGGCAAGGTGTTCGACGCCATGCTCGCGGCAATGGAGCGGGCCGGGGCCCTGCGGCTGAACGCCCGCGAGGTGGACGCGCTGACGCGGGTGGCCATCACGACCGTCGGCGAAGGAGACCACAAGCACGACGTACCGAGCAAGGATTTTCTGGGGCAGGACGCCGCGGTGCTGGCGGCCGCGATCGGCAAGAAGGTGCCGCCGGCGACCGAGCTGGTGTTTGGCGAAACGGACGAGACCAACCCGTTCGTGCCGGTCGAGCAGATGATGCCCTTTATCCCCTTCGTCCGCGTTCGCGACATCGACGAGGCGATCGCCAAGGCCAAGCACTACGAGCACGGGTTCCGCCACACGAGCATCATCCATTCGACTAACGTCCGCCACATGACGCGGATGGGCCGGGCGCTTGACACCACGCTGTTCGTGAAGAACGGACCGTGCATGGCGTCCCTGGGCCTGGGGGGCGAGGGCTATCTGTCGTTCTCCATCGCCACGCCTACCGGCGAAGGCGTCACGACGCCATTGACGTTTACCCGCGAGCGTCGCTGCACGATGGTCGACGATTTGCGAATTATCGGTAAGTAAACAAAACACAAAACACGAAACGCATATTTGGGTACGACCGTGCAATTGGGAATCGTCGTCGGGACGGCCACGGCCACGCGCAAGCACCCCTCGATGCAGGGAACGAAGCTGCTGGTGGTGCAGGCGCTCTTGACCGACGGCCGCACGCCCGACGGCGAGCCGATCCTGGCCGTCGATACGTTGGGTGCCGGGCCGGGCGCGACGGTGATGATATCTAGCGACGGAAAGTACGCGCGCGAGCTGTTGGCCAGCGACACCACGCCGGTCCGCTGGAGCGTGATCGGGATACAGAACTGATGCAAAGCGAGGTCGACGTCGAGGGAATCGTCCGTGAAGTGCTCGCGCGGCTGCGACGCGGCGGAGCCGCCGAGACGCCGTCCAGCGACGCACAACCTGGCAACAACAATACGAGCGACGGACATACTGCCACCGACTGCCTGACATTGACGGACAAACTTGTGACCCTGGCCACCCTGGAAAACCGACTATCGGGCGTCCGCCGCGTCGTGCTGCGGCGCGGCGCCGTGGTGACGCCGTCCGCGCGCGACGCGCTCGCCGAGCGCGGCGTGGCGGTGTTGCATGCCGCCGGCGCGGCGCGTGGAGACGCGTCGCTCGTGCTGGGCGTCGCCGACTTGGACGCGGCAGCCGTGAGGTTCGACCCGGCCGCCTTTGCCACGGCTCTTGCGCGAGAGGGGATCGAGGTCGAGCGGCTGGCCGAAACGGGCCTGGCAAGCGTCGTCGCGGAGTTGGCGGACCACGTCGAGCGAAGCGGCCGGCTGGCCGTGCTGCTGACCGGAAGACCGGAAGCGGCCGCGTGCCTGGCCAACCGCCGCCGCGGCGTTCGCGCGGTGGCCGGACGCGACGTGCGTCATACGACGAAAGCGATCGAGGACACGGCGGCGAACCTATTGGCGCTATTGCCGGTCGGGCCGACAGCAACGCTCGCACGATTGGTGAAACAGTTCTGCGACGGCTGGCCCAAACCCTGCCCCGCGGCACTCGACCTACATTTGAAGTAATGAAAGAAGACTCACCACGGAGACACGGAGACACGGAGAAGAAAGTAGGCAGAAGGCAGTAGGTGGTAGGCAGAGAAGACAGTATCCGCATTCGGAATTCGTACTTCGGATTTCTTTAGACATTTGGATTTCGATATTCGTCATTCCGCGTGCCTCCGTGGTGAAATGGACTACCGAACATGCGAATTGGCGAAGTGATCGGCAGCGTGACTTTGAGCCGCTGGCATGCAAGCCTGTCCGGGGCGTCGTTCCGGCTGGCCGTGCCGCTGGCGCTCGACGCGCTACAGGGCGAGGCACAAAGCGACGCCGAGCCGATCGTCGTCTACGACGAGCTGGGCGCGGGCCACGGCAGCCGCATCGCCATCAGCGAGGGGCGCGAGGCCGCCCAGCCGTTCTATCCCAACGACAAACCGGTGGACGCGTATAACGCCGCCATCTTGGACACGATCGATGTAAAAGAGCGACTAGCAACTAGCGACTAGCTAATTAGAGGGCGTTCGCAGCGGGCGACAGCGGGCTAAGCCGCAAGCGCCCCGCATCGGCCCACAGGATGCTCCCCCCATTCATCATTCCGCTTTCATCATTCATCATTGCCTTGAACCTTCCCATGAACGTTCACAAGCTCAAACAAGACATCTGCGAGATTGGCCAGCGGATTTACAACCGCGGGTTTGCCGCCGCCAACGACGGCAATATCAGCGTCCGCATCGGCGAAAATGAAGTCCTCTGCACGCCCACCATGGTGTGCAAGGGATTTCTCAAGCCGGACGACATCTGCACCGTCGACATGCAGGGGAACCAGCTTTCCGGGCGGCGGAAGCGCACCAGCGAGGTGCTTTTGCACCTGGCGATCATGCGCGAGCGACCCGACGTGAAGAGCTGCGTCCACTGCCACCCGCCGCACGCCACGGCGTTCGCGGTCGCCCGCGAGCCGATCCCGCAGTGCGTGCTGCCGGAAGTCGAGGTGTTTCTTGGCGACGTGCCGATCACGGCCTACGAGACGCCGGGCGGCCAGAAGTTCGCCGACACGGTGCTCCCGTTCGTGAAAAAGACCAACGTCATCATCCTCGCCAACCACGGCACCGTGAGCTACGGCGAATCGGTCGAGCGGGCCTACTGGTGGACGGAAATCCTCGACGCGTACTGCCGCATCCTGCTTCTGTCGCGGCAGTTGGGCCGGGTCAACTATTTCACCGAAGGGCAAACGCGCGAGCTGTTGGACCTGAAGAAGAAATGGGGCTTCGCCGACGCGCGGCTCGAGCCGGGCATGGAGAACTGCGACATCTGCGCCAACGACGTGTTCCGCAACAGTTGGCAGGCGTGCGGCGTCCAGCGACGCGCGTTCGAGGCGCCCCCGCCGATGGCAAAGCCCGCGCCGCCGGCCGCCGCGAACACGACCGGCACCGACACCGAAGCGCTCATCCAAGCCATCACCGACCGCGTGCTGGCGGCGCTGTCGAAATAGTACAACAAGCTCACCACGGAGGCACGGAGAAGACTAATGATGAATGCGGAATGATGAATGATGAATGGAATACGCCAAGTCGCCCACAACATTCGTCATTTGTCGCTCGGCACTTTCTTCTCCGTGTCTCCGTGGTAAGTATTCGTCTTATTCATCATTCACCAATCATCATTCATCATTAAACATGAAGGTCAGCATCATCGGCGCGGCGGGCCTGGTCGGTTCTTGCACGGCGTTTGCCTTGCAGACGGGACGTGTCGTGCGCGAGATCGCGCTCTTGGACGTGAACGCCGAGGCGGCCGGTGGGCAGGCGCTCGATCTGGCGCACGGCAGCCCGCTGGTGGCCGATCAGATCATCCACGCCGGCGGCTACGAGCACGTGACGGACAGCGATCTGGTTTGCATCACGGCGGGCTTGCGCCGCAAGCCGGACGAAAGCCGCCTCGATCTTGTCAACCGCAACGTCGATTTGTTCCTCGGCATTCTGGACGAGATTCGCCGCGTGGGCTATCGCCGCGACGCGATCGTGCTCGTGGTCTCCAATCCTGTCGACGTGCTCACGTTCCTCGCTGCCGAGCGGTTGGACCTGCCGAACTCGCAAGTGTTGGGATTGGGCACTCAGTTGGACACGATCCGCTTTCGCAGCCTGATCGCCACGGCGCTCGGCGCCGCGCCCACGCAGGTCTCGGCCCTGATCCTCGGCGAACATGGCGACAGCATGGTGCCGATCTGGTCGAGCGCCACGGCGGCCGGGCTGCCACTGGAAAAATATCCCGGCTGGTCGCCGCATCTGGCCAACGAGCTTTTCACGCGCACGAAGGGTTCCGGCGCCGAAGTCATCAAGAAGAAGGGGGGCGCGGGGTTCGCCGTCGGGATTGCCATCCAGGAAGTAATCGAGTCGATCGCCCTCGACCGCCGCCGGGTGCTGCCCGTCTCGACCGTGCAGCAGGGCTGCTACGGCATCCGCGACGTCGCGCTATCGGTGCCCACGATCGTCGGCCGCACAGGAGCCGTCGACCGGATGGAGATCGAACTGTGGCCGAAGGAGCTGCAAGGATTGCGGAAAAGCGGCCAGGTCCTCCGCGAAACGATCGACACAGTGCTGGCCCGTGTCGCGGCGCGCACCTGAAAGATGGACTCACCACGGAGGCACGGAGGACAATGATGAATGATGAATGCGGAATGATGAATGTTTGTCGTGGCCTCGTGTATTTCATTCATCATTCCGCATTCATCATTTCTTCTCCGTGCCTCCGTGTCTCCGTGGTGAGTCCGGTTGGAATTGACTGACATGCAAAAATCGCTGGACCGAAAACTGGCCGCCATTCATGCCGATCCGTCGGGGGCGCGCGACTTTATCATCGCCGACGCCAAGGATGCCGACATGGCGTTCGGCGTCGGCGCGCCGGGCCGGTCGCCCGAGATGCACGCCGGCGAGGTCCGTTTCCGGACGCTGGCCGAGTATCGCGAGCAAATCCGCCAGATCGTCCGCCAGGGGCACGTCGACATCATGCTCATGTCGGCAAGCACCAATGATCTGCTAACGATCGAGGAGGGCCTGTTCGACACGAGCCACGTCACCCCGGCGGCGCGGGCCAACGACACGAGCGACATCTTCGTCGTCCGCGGCGGCCGCTATGCCGAAAAGCCCTCGCGTCCCTTCCGCACCGCGGCGATCGACCACATCCAGTGCGGCCACGTCGACTGTCAGCCGCGGGAGCGGGCCCGCGGCGCGAACCTGGGTCTGTACAGCATCACGTTCAACAACCGCTTGGACGAAGACCTGGCGGCGCTGGAAGAGTATCGGCGGTTCCGCGTCGAGGCAGAGCAAAAGGGATTCCGCCATTTCCTGGAAGTGTTCGATCCCAACGCCCCGGCCGGCCTGGCCGCGGCGGACTTGCCGCGGTTCGTCAACGACTCGATCGCCCGCGCCCTGGCCGGCGTGGCGCAGGCCGGGCGGCCGCTGTTCCTGAAGGTCGTTTACCACGGCCCCAAGGCGATTGCGGAGCTCGTCGCCTACGACCCGCACCTGGTCGTGGGCATCCTGGGCGGCAGCGCCGGCACCACCTATGACGCCTTCAAGCTGATCGCCGAGGCGCAAAAGTACGGCGCCCGCGTGGCCCTGTTCGGCCGCAAGATCAACCAGGCTGAATGCCAGTTGGCGTTTGTCGAGTTTCTGCGGCTCATCGTCGATGGCCGCGTCAGCCCGGAGGAGGCCGTGCGCGCGTACCACGCCGTGCTTGAGCAACTGCGGATCAAGCCGCATCGCTCGCTGGCAGACGACATGCAGCTTCAGACGGGCGTGATGAGCTACTCAGGGCGAGCCAGCGTTGCCGTGCCCGATGCCATTTCTGCCCAGCTCCCCGCAACGGTTGAAACACGCGAAAAGTCGTGCGGCTGCGGCGGCCTGCGCCATTCGAGTGCGAAGGCCGACGGCACATGCGCATGCGAGAACCATGTGGCGCACGCCGAAGCGGCCGGCGAACCGGATTTCGCGCGGATGACCCAGGCCGAAAAGCTGGCCTACAACCAGCGCGAGCGCGACCGCATCTTCGGTTGAGGCGTGAAGGTGGCTGCACCAAGAATTTCGAATCCGACGATCCGGGTAGTGCTTAAGGTTTAAGGCACTACCACGATCCGATATCTGAGATTCACATGACTCTGGCCCGCTACGCCATGCCGCCGGAGGGCGCGTAGCTGAGGACGTAGTCCTCGAAACGGATGCGCCGCTCGTCCTTGGGCACGGTGGCGAACACCGTGTCGAGCAGGTTCTCGAACCGTTCCGGGAGCACGCGGTAGTAGTTGTGCTTTCCCTCGCGGCGCGAGTCGATCAGCCCGGCCACGCGCAATAGCGCCAGGTGGTGGCTTACGGCCGGCTGGCTCTGCTCCAAGAGGTCGCATAGCGCCCGCACGTGCAGCTCCTGTCGCTGCGTCAGGTACAAGAGAATCCGCAGGCGGGTTTCGTCCGACAGCAGCTTAAAGACCTTGACGAGGTCCTTCACGACGCCGTCGGGCACGTGGGGAGCGGCAATCGTGGAGGAAGACGCCGGTGACTCCGCGAGGTTACTTATCATGTGATTGTTCCGCACGCGACGATCAGGGCAGCGTTTGGTGACGCCGCTGGCCGTCGGGCCTTTGTTGACAGCGGATGTGATCGGGCGCTATCGCGCGACATCCTGGATAAGCGCGTGCCACGCACACCTGGTCCGGGCAAGAACGCAAGCCGAAAAACGGACTGCGCCCGCCGCGACCCTGCGGCATGAGCATGCGCATGACGTTTGACTGAATTGACAACGCGTTAGATCAACACACAGAAGAGATTCGTCGCCTCGGGCAATGTCGCCGGATCCGGCCGCAGAACGCGGCTGTTCACGAGTCGTTCCTGACGCCGGCAGCACCTGGCCAAACGACAGCGTGCATTGTAATGAGAGGTCCCCGAACCGCAAAGCATTTGCCGCGAGATTCCCCGGAATTGGCGCCTTTTTGTCGCGCAGCTAGCTGGTGGGCGCGGTCGCCGGGCGGCCCCACGACAACCCCTCCCGGCAGCCCGGGAACTAGGTCCCGGGCGGCGCGACGCTAGCGCCATTTCGATCCGCGCCGTGGCCCCGGGAAACACCCCACGCGACGAACGACAGGAACGCGAAGACCATCGACGCCACCACCAGGCTGACCGCCAGGATGGCGGTGAAGTGATCCCGCATCAGGACCAGCGACGGTGGCTCGTCGGCCTTCACCGGCCGCCTGGCGACAGGCTGTCCTGGGTCGGGCTGCCGGGTTTCGGCCGCCCATCGCCGCCACTCGGCGACGGCGTCGGGCGTGCCAAAGCGGAGCAGGACCCGCTGCCGCGACCAAGCCAACCCCCACACGGTCAAGGCCATCAAGGTCGCATACACGGCGAGCCACAAAAGGCCCCAACGGGTTTGGCGCGGGGTCATCGGCGTCACGGCTGTTTCTTGGCCGGCAACAGGTCCAAGACCGCCACCGACATGGCCGTCACCCCGGTCAGCAGGGTTTCCTCGGCGTCCGGATAGTACACCGCCGAGTGCAACGAGGGAGGCTCCTGGCTGACCCGCTTGTAGCCGGCCAGCCGCTTCGCGTCGACCGAGCCCAGCCGGAACATGCAGATCGGCACGCCGGCCAGGCCGAACTCGCTATAGTCCTCGCCCCCCATTGACTGCTCGGACGGCACGACCTTCTCCTCCCCTAGCGTGCGGCGGAGGGAGGCCACGACCCGGTCGACCAGCTTCTCGTCGTTGAACATAGCCGGCGTCCCCTCCGTGACGGTGATCGTGGGTTCGGGCGCGCCCGCGCTAGCGGCCACGGCCATCGCCTTGCGGCGGATCGCGGCCAACAGGTGCTTGCGGACGTCGTCGCTGAAGCTGCGGACCGTGATCTGCAAATGGCACGTGTCGCCAATGATGTTGTGCTTCGAGCCGCCGTGGATCGAGCCGACCGTGATCACGGCCGGCTCCGTCGGCTTGATCTCGCGGCTGACGATCGTTTGCAAATCGAGCACCAGGTGCGCCGCCTGGACGATCGGATCGATCGTCGTGTGCGGATAAGCGCCGTGACCGCCACGTCCGCGGACCGTGACGTCCACCGCGTCGACGTTCGCGAGCGTGTAGCCCGCCCGATAGCCCACGCTACCGGTGGCCAGCGTGCCGTCGACGTGCAGGGCCACCGAAAAGTCGGGCTTGAAGAAGCGGCTGAAGCAGCCGTCCTCGATCATCCGCTTGGCGCCTCCCCCGCGCTCCTCGGCCGGCTGGAAGAGGAACATGATCGTGCCGCTGAAGCGATCCTTGTTGGCCGCCAGGTAGCGTGCGACGCCGACCAGGTTGGTCATATGGATGTCATGCCCACAGGCGTGCATCACCCCAACTTCCGCGCCGCGCTCGTCCTTGACCTTGACCTGGGAAAAGAAGACAAGCCCGGTGTTCTCGACGACCGGCAGCGCGTCCATGTCGGCGCGGAGCATGAGCTTGGGCCCCGGGCCGTTCTCCATGATGGCCACGACGCCAAAGCCGCCGACGCCGGTCGTGACTTTCGTCCCCAGGGCTTGCATCGCCTCGGCCATTTTCCGCGAGGTCTCTTTCTCCTGGAACGACAGCTCCGGGCTGTGGTGCAGATCGCGATAGAACCGCACGAGCTCGTCGCTGTGCGCGCGGGCCCACTCGCGCGGTTCCGAGGCCGCCGAGCGGCCAACGGCAAGCATCGCAACCACGGCAACGAACACGGGAAGGTGACTCATGGATGCTCCCGGTAAGGCGCAGAAATGGGGACGACGTGGGCCGCGACACGCGCGTGGCGAAGGCTCGCTTCAATTGATTGCGAACCGGCATTCGGTAAGTATGGCTGGCAGGGCGGTCGACACAAGAGTTCCGGCCGTCGCGGCGAGCCAGGGCCATGGATTTCCCAACAAGCGCGATCGCGCCGCGAGCATTCGTGACTTCCCCACCGTGGCCGGCAACCCTGGTCGTCTGTCGCGCAGACTGGCGCGACGGCGAACAGTGGTGCAAAGGCACCGGTTTGCCTGGCCGTTAGCAGCCCGCTCTCGCTGACGGCACTCGTCTTGTGCCGCGGAGCAGTTTCGGGTACTCGATAGGCCCGCCGGGACGGCACGTCCGGCGCGGCCGCGGGTGATTGACTACGGGTCGCTACAACGTTGCACGCCACAACGCCTTATGCGGCTCCGGTGGCCCTTCGGTGCGAGGATGTCTGGCCGGTGCAGTCATCCGAGGACGCCGGCTTCGCCAGCAACGCGGTCCGGCGTATTTTGGTTTCAGGGATTAGGGGTTGTGCGGGTCCTGCCGGGGGACCGAATTCCTGAGTGGAGGGACGGTTTTAATTTGAACGGGACATCCTTGATTTGGCCCGCCGGCTGGCGATAGGATTGTTCATATCCCTCCTACCGACGGGCGAAGGCGTCCAAGGGCTCGGGCTCGAAAATTGGCTCACCGAAAGAAGAGTCCGAGCGAAACTTTCATGAAGTCACCGCGACGATTGGCTTGCGCTATCGTGCGCGCGTTGATTTCGACAGGTTAACCCACGGCGGCGCACGGCCGCCGTGAAAAAGACATTCCCTCCCTGACACGTTGCCGGCCTTCGGCGCGCAAGTGCCGGCATCGCGTCGCACGCATCCCCCCAAGCACCGGCATCGATCGACGCGCAGAATCGCTATCGCAAAATCGAGTGGATCGACGCCCAAGAGTAAGTCTCGGAAAGGCTGAACCTCAGTTATGGAAATTCGGAAGGTGTCGGCGCTGCGAGGTCCGAATATCTGGGCCTCGTTCCCCGTGTTGGAAGCCCTGGTCGATCTCGGTGAGTTGAAGGACGCGGCGTCTAACGAGCTGGCGGGCTTCAACGATCGCCTGATGGGCTGGCTGCCCTCGATGATCGAGCACCGCTGCAGCGTCGGCGAGCGCGGAGGATTCTTCGAACGGTTGCGGCGCGGCACCTACCTGGCCCACATCCTCGAGCATGTGTCGCTTGAACTACAGTGCCTCGCTGGTTGCAGCGTGGGCTTCGGAAGGGCCCGCGAAACGGCCACCGAAGGCGTCTATAAAGTTGTCGTTCGCTATCGCGAGGAAGACGTGGGCCGGTCCGCGCTAGAAACAGGCCGACGGCTCTGCCTGGCGGCCGTGCACGATCAACCCTTCGACGTCACGGGCGAGGTCAAGCAACTCCGCGACCTTTTGCACGAGGCGCAGCTTGGCCCCAGCACCCGCTCGGTCGTCGACGCGTCCACGGATCGCGATATTCCTCATCGCCGCCTGAATAGCGGCAGCCTGGTGCAGCTTGGCTGGGGCGCGCGGCAGCGGCGCATCTGGACGGCCGAAACCGATCGCACCAGCGCCATCGCCGAGTCGATCGCCCAGGACAAGGAACTGACGCGCCGGCTGCTGGCGGCCATCGGCGTGCCGGTCCCTGAGGGGCGGCCCGTCACCGACGCCGAAGACGCGTGGCAAGCCGCGCAGGCGTTGGGCGGCCCGGTCGTCGTCAAGCCACAGTGCGGGAATCAGGGTCGCGGCGTAACGACCAACCTCGCGACGCGCGAACAGGTGGTAAAAGCCTATGAGGCAGCACGCGCGGAAGAACGGACCGTGCTCGTCGAGCGGTACGCGCCGGGCGACGACTATCGCCTGCTGGTGATCGGCGACCGCCTGGTCGCCGCGGCCCGCCGAGAGGCCGCCCAAGTCGTGGGCGATGGCGTACACACCGTCGCCCAACTGATCGAGATCGCCAACGACGATCCGCGTCGCGGCGACGATCATGCCACCAGCTTGAGCAAGATGCGGCTCGACCCGATCGCTTTGACCGTGCTGGCCGAGCAAGGCCTGTCGCCCGAGGCCGTGCCACCCGCCGGGGCCCGCGTCCTCATCCGACGTAACGCCAACCTCAGCACCGGCGGCACGGCCACCGACGTCACCGAGCGCGTTCACCCCCGCGTCGCGGCCGTGGCCGTGGAAGCGGCAAGGATGGTCGGGCTGGACATCGCCGGTATCGACGTCGTCGCCTGCGACATCGGTCGCCCCCTCGACGAGCAGGGGGGCGTGGTGGTCGAGGTCAACGCCGGGCCCGGACTGCGAATGCACCTCGAACCGTCCTCCGGTAAGGGCCAACCGGTCGGCGAAGCGATCGTCGACATGATGTTCCCATCGGGCGAGACGGGGCGCATTCCCGTTGTGGCCATCACCGGCACCAACGGCAAGACAACGACCACCCGCGCCATCGCTCACATCTTGCAGGCGGACGGCCGGCACGTCGGCATGACTTGCACGGAAGGCATCTACATCGACCGGCGACGCATCGAGACCGGCGACTGCAGCGGCCCGCAAAGCGCGCGGACCGTCCTTTTGAATCCGAAGGTCGAAGCGGCTGTTTTCGAGATCGCCCGCGGCGGCGTCCTGCGCGAGGGGCTCGGCTTCGACCGCTGCGACGTGGCCGTCGTGACCAACATCGGCGAGGGAGACCATCTGGGACTTGGCGGGATCGAAACGCCCGAGCAGATGGCCGAAGTCAAAAGCACCGTGGTGGCTGCCGTTCGCGAAGGGGGCTGGGCCGTGCTGAAAGCGGACGACCCACTCACGGCCGCGATGACCTCCCAATGCCGCGGGTCGGCCATTTTCTTTGCCACGGATGGCGAACATCCGGTCATGCGGCAGCATCGCGATGCGGGCGGCCGCGTCGCCTTCGTCCAAGGGAAGAACCTGGTATTGGCCGAGGGGAACCATGTCGTGTGCGAGATTCCCGTCGCCAGCATTCCTATCACGCGACAGGGCCGCGTCCGTTTCATGACCGAGAACGCCCTGGCCGCCGCCGCCGCCACCTGGGGCCTGGGCCTGTCGCCCGACCGCATCCGCGGCGGACTGCAAACCTTCAGCAGCGATCCCGACATGGTGCCCGGACGATTCAACGTTCTGAGCCTGGGCGGAGCGACCGTGATCCTTGACTACGGGCACAACGTTTCGGCCCTCGAGGCGCTGATCGAGGCCATTGGTACATTCCCGCACGAGCGTCGCTCGGTGGTCTATTCGGCCGCCGGGGATCGCCGCGACCGGGACATGGTCCGCCAAGGGCAGATTCTCGGCGATGCCTTCGACACCGTCCGTCTTTACGAGGACCAGTACACGCGCGGACGGGCCGACGGCGAGATCATGCGGCTCATTCGCGCGGGTCTCGACGCGGGGTCGCGCGTGAAGGCGATCGAGGACTTCCACGGCGCGACGCGATCCGTCGAGGCCGCCCTGGACGCCCTCCGCCCTGGCGATTTGCTGTTGGTGCAAGCGGACGTGATCGAAGTGACGCTCGATTTCGTGCGCGAGTACCTCGCCGCCCACCCGGCGCTGACCGGCGAGGCCATCGAGGCCGACGCGATGGACGACGAGCCTCTCTGCGCGCCGCGCCCGGCGATGTCGATGGAGCGGGCGGCGGCCTTCTCGGGTTCAGGGCCCAAGGCAGCGTAAGGACCTGTGCTCGAGGCCAGTGTGTGCCGCGGCTTGGCCGCCAAGGGCAAGCCGTGCCGGGACGTACGTCGGGATGGCCAGCCTACGGACATCGGTCGGTGCATCGCACTGCTTCTGCCGAAGCAGTGGCACACGTACGGCGTCACTGCCGCGAACTAGCGGATGATCCCCGCGTGCTCGAGGTGAGCGAGCACTTCGTCGGCCAGCGTTTCGGCATCCTTGCTGCCGGCGTCGAGCACCAGCTCCGCTTTTTGCGGCGCCTCGTACGGGTCGTCGATCCCGGTGAAGCCCTTGAGCTCGCCGGCGCGGGCCTTCTTGTACAGGCCCTTCGGATCGCGCGCCTCGCAGATGGCGATCGGCGCGTCGACGAAGATTTCGATGAACTCGCCCGGCTTCAGGCTGGCCCGCACCGCGTCGCGATCGCGGCGGTAAGGGCTGATGAACGCCGTCAGGGCGATGACGCCCGCCTCGGCGAACAGCTTCGCCACGGCGCCGATGCGGCGGATGTTCTCCTCGCGGTCCTGGGCCGAAAAGCCCAGCCCGAATCGCTTGGCGAACTCCTCGCCGTGACGTTCCTTGAGCATGCCGGGCCCGGCGTTGAGGCCGTGGCGGACGTTGTCGCCGTCGAGCACGAAGCTGCGGAGCCCTCGGGCGTGCAGCTTGTGGTCGACCAGGTTGGCCACGGTGCTCTTGCCACAGGCGCTTAGGCCGGTGAACCAGATCACGCACCCCCCGTGACCGTTGAGACGCTCGCGCTCCTCGCGGGTGACGCTGTGCTCGTGCCAGGTGACGTGGGTGTCATGGGGCATGGGGGGAACCTCTTACTGGGGTGCGCGAATCGGCCGGCACTGTGCAAGCCGCCGATCATACCGAAGCCGCCGAGGCTAGAAAAGGGGACTAGCAAGGACTACCGAAACGCCCGATGCGTACCCCCAAGGGACGCCATTGCCTCATCGTGGCGTCGCGCAAGGGCCTCCCAGCCGATCCTCAAAACAGGGCGCAGCATCTATCATAGGCGGTCGTTCACGATCATTCGCAAAGGTCCCGTCCACGATGCTGCAATGGCGGATCACTTTTGGCGTCTTGTTTAGCGGTGCCGTCGCCGCGCTGTGCTGGCTCGATGCGCGCGCCGCGACGGCCGGCGTATGGCTCTTGCCTCTGGCGCTGATCGTGGCGCTGTTGGGCAGCGGCGAGCTGGTGCGCATGTTCGCCAGCCGATTGCCGGCGCCGGTCGCGTGGGTTGTACACCTGGGGAACGCGGGAATCGTCGCGGCGAACTTCGCGCCGCGGCTGTCGCCGCAGGTTCCGCTCGGCGATTGGGGTTGGCCTGCCGCCGCGCTCGCCCTCGCGATGCTTGTGGCGCTCGTGGCCGAAATGGCGCGATTTCAAGAGGCCCAGCGGCACGTCGAGCGGCTGGCGCTGTCGGCTTTCGCTTTCGTCTATATCGGCGTGCTTTTGAGCTTCGCCGTCCAGCTTCGTTTCGTCGGGCCGGATGCCGCATGGGGTCTCGCGGCGCTTGTGTCACTGATCGTGGTGGTGAAGTTTTCGGACATCGGGGCGTATACCGTCGGCCGCCTGGTTGGGCGGCACAAACTCGCCCCGCGGCTCAGCCCCGGCAAGACCGTCGAGGGGGCGATCGGCGGGGTGGCGCTGGCGTGCTTCGGGTCGTGGCTGGCGCTGGTCGTGCTATTTCCACTTGTGACAGGCAGCGAAGCGCCGCTGGTCGCGCCCTGGCGGTGGATCGCGTTCGGAGTGGTTGTCTCCGCAGCCGGCATGTTCGGCGACCTCGCCGAGTCGTTGCTCAAGCGCGACCTGCGAGTCAAGGACTCAAGCGCCTGGATGCCTGGCTTCGGGGGCGTGCTCGATCTGATCGACTCGATCCTCGTAGCGGCGCCGGTGGCCTATCTGTGTTGGCAGTTAGGACTGGTCGGGTCGTGAGGTGGGGATAACCCGATTGCACCGGCGCCAGTCTCAATGCGCCGGTTGTGTCGACCTCCCGTGGACGGCGACGGTTGCTGTAAGGCGAATGTCGATAACGTCTTACGACGGCGGCTGCGCGGCTCCCTGTTCGCCGTGGCCCAAGGTAAGTTATAAAAGAGCAAGGAAATCTCCACATCTGGTTGCTCCGGCTGCTGACGGCCGCGGCACTCCCTGGATGACAGAAGCAACCATCTCGGTAGTCGACTCGAAGGCGCTGTTGTCGCTCTTCGGCACGCGCGACCAGCACCTGCGGAAGATTCGCGATGCCTTGAGCGTCGATATCTCCGCCCGGGACGACCAGATCCGCATCCAGGGTCCGGATACGGCCGTGGCGCGGGCCACCGAAGTCCTGGAGCAGCTCAAGTCGATTGTTCACCGCCAGGGCAGCCTCGAGCCCGACGAGGTCACCCGCGTCCTTTCGGACGTGACCGGCGAAGTTCCGGCCCCGGCGCAGCCGGCGGCCATCGAGGTGCTCAATGCGGGTCGCAAGGTCGTCCCGCGCACCCCCGGCCAGGCGCGGTACGTTCGCGCGATTGCGGAGCACGACATCGTGCTGTGCATCGGACCGGCCGGAACCGGCAAGACCTATCTGGCGGTGGCCATGGCCGTGGCGGCGCTGAAGCAGGAGCGCATCCGCAAGATCGTGCTCGTGCGGCCGGCGGTCGAGGCCGGTGAGAGTCTTGGCTACTTGCCCGGCGACCTGCAAGCGAAGATCAACCCCTACCTGCGGCCGCTGTTGGACGCGTTGCGGGAGATGATGGACTACGACCAGATCCGCCGCTACACGGACCAGGACTTGATCGAGGTCATCCCGCTGGCGTACATGCGCGGGCGCACGTTGAACGAGGCCTTCATCATCCTCGACGAGGCGCAAAACACGACCGTCTCGCAAATGAAGATGTTTCTGACCCGCATGGGGCGGGGGTCGAAAATCGTCGTCTCAGGCGACGTAACGCAGATCGACCTTCCGCCGCATGCCACGAGCGGGCTGATCGACGCCATGCGCCGCCTGCGACGCGTCAAGGGGCTGACGCAAGTGACTTTGACCGACGCCGACATCGTGCGCCATCGGTTGGTGCAGGATATCGTTCGCGCTTATGAGGAGGGTGCCAAGCGGCGCCGTCCGACCGCCTGACAACTATGTCATCCATCGGTGCCCGAAAACCTGCCCGCCCCGCGCGGGTCGTGTCGTTCAGACCTCCTCCGGGTCGGGTTGCCCGACTATGGTCGGCGGCCCGCCGCCCTGACGTGCTGTTGCGCGCCGGGATGTGCCTGTTCGCGGCCGTTCTCTTGTGGTCCGTGACCAAAGCCTGGTCTCCCCCCTTTGTGTACCGCGTGGGGGACGTGCTGAGCGAGGACCTGTCGGTCGAAGTTCCAACGACGGACGACGCGCCGGCTGTTGGATCGACGGTGACCATTCGTGCCGGCGCGCCCCTCTCGCCGGACGATATCGAGCTATTGTTGACCGACCACATTCTGGCCATCAATCGTTTGCCCGCCAGCCACCACGTGATGCGTTCGCTGGCGACGTTCGGCATCATCTTCGCCCTCTACGCGCTGTGCGGCTACTACATCTTCTACCAGGACCGCCGGCTGCTCAACGACCTGCGCCGACTTATGACCCTCTTGGTGCTGGTTGTCGTGACCGCCGCCATGGCCTGCTGGGCGTGGCCCTACCCCTGGCGGGCAGAGATCGTGCCGGTGTTGGTGTTCGGCATGACCTGCGGCATCGCCTACAAGCGCGAACTGGCACTTCTGCTCAGCGCGTCCTTGCTGATCTTTCTCGGGCTGGCCACCGGCTATCGGCTGGGCGAGTTTGTCGTGCTGGTCGGCGCGACGGCCACGGCGATTTTGCTCTTGGGACGAATCCGCAGTCGCAGCAAACTGATCAAGGTCGGATTCTTCACGGGCATCGGGGCGGCCGTCCTGTCGCTAATCACCGCCTTGCTCGAAGGACAGTCCCTGGGAGCGGCGTCCTGGAACATCGCCTCCTACAACGGCCTATGGGCGTTCGTCGCCGGATTCTTCGTCACGGGGCTGTTGCCGTTCATCGAAAGCGTGTTCGGCGTTTTGACCGACATCAGCCTGTTGGAGCTGGGCGACGCCTCCCATCCGCTCTTGCAGGAGCTGGTGCGGCGGGCGCCGGGAACCTACAACCACTCGATCAACGTGGCCTCGATCGCCGAAGCCGCCGCCGACGCGATCGGCGCGCGGCGCCTGCTGGTCCGCGTCGGCGCGTATTTCCACGATATCGGCAAAATGCTCAAGCCGGGCTACTTCGTCGAGAACCAGTCCACCGAGGCCAGCCGGCACGATGCGCTCGTGCCGGCCATGAGCACCCTGATCATCATCGCGCACGTCAAGGACGGCGCGGACCTGGCGCGGCAGCATCACTTGCCCGAGCCGGTCATCGACTTCATCGAGCAGCATCACGGCACGACGCTGGTGGAATACTTCTATCGCCGCGCCGCCAGCCAGCAGAACGAGACGAACCCCAACGGCAACGGCATCCAGGAGGATTCCTTCCGCTACCCCGGTCCCAAGCCGCAGACGCGGGAAGCGGCCGTGCTCATGCTGGCCGACGCGGTCGAGAGCGCCGCCCGCGCACTGGTCGAGCCGACCCCGGCGCGGATCGAGAGCCTGGTCGAGGACATCGCCATGAAGCGATTGCTGGACGGGCAATTCGACGAGTGCGGCCTGACGCTCAAGCAGTTGCGGATCGTCGAGGATAGTTTGATCAAATCGCTCACGGCGGTATACCATGGACGTCTCAAGTACCCCGATCAGCGGACGGCGTAATCGATCGCGTCCGGTCAGCCGCGCCGAGGGCATTTCGCGATCCCGCGCATGCGTGCCGGTTCCTCCCATGATGCACGTCGAAATCACCAACGGGCAGTCGCATGTAGCCGTCGACGAGGCGCGGCTTTGCGCCGCGGTTCGCGCGGTGCTCGCCACTCACGGTCGGAAGCGTTGCCAGGTCAGCGTGGCCATCGTGGATGATCGAACGGTCCACGCGCTCAACCGCCGGCATCTCGATCACGACTTTCCGACCGACGTCTTGAGTTTCGCGCTCGAGACGGGTCCCGAATATGTCGACGGAGAGATTATCGCCAGCGGCGAAACGGCCGCGTTCGTGGCGCCGCAATTCGGCTGGCCAGCCGAGCACGAGCTGTTGCTGTACGTTATTCACGGCGCGCTGCATCTGGCGGGCTTTGACGACCGCGCAAGCGAAGACGCCGCGGAAATGCGCCGCCAGGAGACGCTGCACCTCGGGCGCCTCGGCATACGACGTTCCGGCCAGGACGCGATGCAAGGACGGATCAGTTCACGTGCGACGCAGCGGCGCCGAAGCGCGGAAGGAAGCAAACCGTGACCCTGGCGAGTGCCATACTATGGGCCGCCGCCAGTCTGCTGGCGGCGGGCATCATGGCGACCGGCGCGCGGTCGCTGGGCGGGTTCTCGCGCGCCGAGCTGGAGGACCAGTGCCGCCGCCGCAGGGCGGACCATCTGGCGAGCGAAATTGTGCTCAAGCACCGCGCGGTGGCGCTTGCCGCGGAGTCCTTCGAGGTTTTGGCGAGCGCCGTATTCCTCGCCACGCTGGGCTCCATCATCTTCCACTGGCTTGCACCCGAAACGGCCGGCTTGTGGTGGAGATGCGCGGTCGTGGCGTTCGGCGGAGGGTTGGCACTGGTCGTCGTCAACGCGTGGATTGCCAGCGCCGTTGCCCGCGTCTGGGCCGCCCCGTTTCTGGCCGTCACCTGGCCGCTGTGGCGAAGCGTTGGCCGGCTGGCGACTCCTTTGTCGGCCATGGCGGAATGGGTGGATGCGGCCGCGCATCGGCTGACCGGCCGCACTCCTGCGGAGTTCGCCGAGCCCACGTTCGAAGGCGAGATCCGCACCATCGTCTCCGAGGGACAACGCGAGGGACTGCTCGAGGAAGAGGCCCGCGAAATGATCGAGGGCGTGATCCAATTGGGCGATGCCGAGGTCTCACAGATCATGACGCCGCGAACCTACATGCTCTCGATGCACATCGGGCTGCCGCTCGCGGACGTCGTCAAATTCGCGATTTCCTCCGGCCACACCCGCATTCCGGTGTACGACAAGAACCGGGACGACGTTGTCGGCATCTTGCACATGAAGGATCTGCTGCCTGAATTAATGAAGCCGCCAGGCGATCGCGTCGCAAACGCGGCCAACCTGCTGCGGCCGGCCCATTTCGTCCCCGAGACCAAGCGGCTCGATGCGCTATTGGAGGAGTTCCAGCGGACGGGCAATCACATGGCGGTGGTGCTCGACGAGTTCGGCGGCGTGTCGGGCCTGGTGACGATCGAGGACGTGCTGGAAGAGATCGTGGGCGAGATCGTCGACGAGTACGACGACGCCCTGGTCGAAGGGATCAAGAGCATCGACGATCACACGGCCGAGGCGCTGGCCCGCGTGCGCATCGACGAGGTGAACGAACGGCTGGGAATTCACCTGTCGGAAGGGGGTGAATTCGACACGATCGGCGGTTTCGTCTTCAGCCATCTGGGCCACATTCCCGGCGTGGGCGAGGAAGTGATCGTCGACGACGTGAAGCTGACGGTGATGGACGTCACGCGGCGCCGCATCGAGCGCGTGCGGATCGAGGTCCTGGATCCGGCGAAGCGCGAAATGGCGTAACGACGTGTCGAAAGAAGGGGACTGGCTCCGAGCCATTCTTCGGTTTCTTGTCTTCTTTGCGCGGCGGCGACGTGACTTCCTCCCTTTTCATCACGCTGGTAAGCCACCATGGCTGCGGAAAAGGCGCTGGCGCTGGTGCTTCGCGTGGTTGAGTTCAGCGAATCGAGCAGCGTTGTCACGTTGTTTACGCGGGAATTCGGCAAGGTGCGCGGACTGGCGAAGGGAGCTCGCCGTCCGAAGGGTCCCTTCGAGTCTGCCCTTGACCTGCTGTCGCTCTGTCGGATAGTGTTTTTGCGCAAATCGTCCGAGGCCCTCGATCTACTGACCGAGGCCAAGCTCGAACGGCGCTTTCGGCCGGCAAACCGCGACCTGTCAAGTCTTTACGCGGGCTACTACGTCGCCGAACTGCTCAACGAGCTTGTGCACGACGCCGATCCTCACCCCGATCTGTTCGACGCCGCCGTCGAGACGCTTGCGCGCCTCGCCAGCGGCACGGCGCCGGTTGCCGCGGTCACTTTGCGCTTTGAGTTGACGGCACTGCGGAGCGTCGGACACGAGCCGGCGCTGGCGGCATGCGCCGAGTGCGGTCGCCCGATCGCCGCGAGCGGACGCGTGGCGTTTGGGATTCTGGCCGGCGGAGCGTTGTGCGTGACGTGTCGACCCGGCAAACGACAAGTTGTGTCGCTCAGCCACGAGGCGGTCGAGGCACTGCGACGGCTGGCGGACGCGGACAACGATGCACGGTCCACCACGCCATGGGACCGACGCATCGCGGGGGAGATGCGCGGCGTGATGAATCAGTACATTTGCAGCTTGCTGGGCCGGAAACCGCGGATGCAGGAGTATCTCGGCGCGACGGGTTGAGCGTTTTCGGAGACAAGGAATCACCGCGGTAGCCTCTAGGCGCTATAGCCTACTGTCTACTGTTCCACGACACGGAAGTCGGCATGCGCGGCACTTTCCGCCATCACGCAGGAGCACTGCTCGTGGCGATGCTCTGCGCGCAGGGCGTTGGCTGCATCACGCCGGCCCCTAGTGTCCAGGGGCCGCTCACTCCCTATTCGGCGCTCTATTCAGCGCAAAATGCCGCCGCTATCGCCTCGGCCGATCCTGCCAGTCATGGCGCTGCTCCGGCCGTGCCTGGCTCCCATCCGACCTCCACGGCCGCAAGCCCGGCCGACCCCGGCGCGGCTTCGGGCGACCCGTATCGCTACTCGCCGGCCAGCGTCGACCCCGATCTGTTGGACGATAGCGACGAGAAGCGGTCACTTTGGGACCGGGTGACGTCCTACTCGCCCAAGAAGTCGTTCAACGCCTTTAAAGAGAGAATCGGGCTGGGCCCCGACGAGGCGCTCGCGCGCCAGCTTTACACCGACGCCGATCACTTGTTCCGCGACAAACAGTACGCCGAGGCTGCCAAGAAATACAAACAAGCAGGCAAGCGCTGGCCGGACTCCCAACTGCAAGAGGACGCGCTATTCATGGCGGCCGAGTGCTATTTCCAGATCGACCGATATCCGCGCGCGAGCGACACGTACACCGTCCTGTTGAAGAAGTACGATAACTCGCGGCACCTCGACATGATCGTCAAGCGCCGTTTTGCCATTGGCCGGTACTGGGAACAGCGCGGCAAGGACCGCGCTATGATGGCCTTCAATTTCACCGACAAGACGATCCCCTTTTGGGACGTGACGGGCAATACGGTCGCCGTGTACGAAAGCATTCGCATGGACGATCCGACCGGTCCGTTGGCCGACGACGCGACGATGGCCACGGCCACGACGTACTTCCTTAAGGGACGCTACGAGGACGCCGCCTACCATTACGATCTGATGCGCACGGAATTTCCGCAGAGCGAGTTCCAGCCGCAGGCTCACCTGCTGGGAATGCAGGCAAAGCTGCTCTCCTATCAGGGACCGCAGTACGACGGCAAACCGCTCGATGAAGCCAAGAAGCTGGCCAGCTCGATCCAAACGCAATTCGCCGGTCAATTGCCCAAGAAGGAGCTCGACAACGTCGCCCAGACGATGAAGGCGATCGACGCGCAAATCGCCGAGCGCGACTGGTCGACCGGTGAATTCTACTACAACACGAAGCACTACGGCGCAGCCCGCTACTACTACGACCAGGTCGTGAAGGATCATCCGCAAAGCCGCTTTGCCGATCTGGCGCGGGCGCGGATCGACCAGGTGAAGGACAAGCCGCCGGAGCCGGCCAACGAAGTGGAGTGGCTGGCGAGCAAATTCCGCCGCGCGAGCCCGAAGCCGGCCTCCCCGGCGCCGGCCGCCGGTCCGCAGGCCGTGCCGCAGGATCAACCGGCAATCGTTCGACAACCGCAGGACCAGCGATGACACGGCGCGCACGCCCGCTTGGTCGCTTTGCTGCCGCCGTGCCGTTCCGCGCGCCGCCGTCGTCCTGCCTCAACGCGCCCCTCGCGCTACGGGCTGCCCTGGCGGTTGCCGTCTGCGCAACTGCCGGTGGGTGCGCCGGCTACCGCGTCGGCTCCGCCTCGATGTTCCCGCCCGACATCCAGACGGTCTACGTGCCGGTATTCCAATCCGACAGCTACCGCCGCGATCTCTCGGAACGAATCACCGAAGCGGTGGCCAAGGAGATCCAAAGACGCACCGGCTACACCGTCGTCGCCACGCCCAACGCCGACAGCGTGCTTTCCGGCCGATTGTTGAACGAAACCAAACGGATCACGGTGGAATCCCCCACGGACGAGCCGCGCGACACCCAGCTCGACTTCCTGCTCGAAGTCACGTGGGTCGATCGGCAAGGCGCGCTATTGTCCCAAGGGCAGAAAATCCCGGTGCCCGCTTCAGTGGTCAACGTCCAGCAGACAGCCGACGTCGTTCCGGAAATCGGACAATCCATGGCCACCGGTCAGCAAGCCGTGATCGACAAGCTGGCCAAGCAAGTCGTTTCGTTGATGGAAACGCCGTGGTAAGCTCGGCGGCATGAGCACTTCGGCCGGCGAATCCTTCGTCTATCCGGCGCGGATCCCGGGCCGTGCCACGCGCTGGCGGCTCAAGACGCGCGTGCTCGAGCTGCCGCTTCGCCCCTTGGTGATGGGCGTGGTCAACGTCACGCCGGACAGCTTCAGCGACGGCGGCCGGTTCTTTGACGCGGCCGCGGCCGTCGAGCAAGGCGTGCGGCTGGCGGCCGAGGGGGCCGATCTGCTGGACATCGGGGGCGAGAGCGCGCGGCCGTACGCCGAACAGGTCGACGCCCAAGAAGAGCTGCGGCGCGTGCTGCCGGTCGTCGAGGCGCTTGCCGAGCGGGTGGGTGTACCGGTATCGATCGATACCTGGAAGGCGGCCGTCGCCCGCGCGGCGGTGGCTGCCGGCGCTGAGATCATCAACGACATCACAGCGCTATCCGGCGATCGCGACATGGTCCCGCTCGCGCTTTCGACCGGCGCCGGCGTCTGTGCGATGCACATCCGCGGGACCCCTCAGACGATGCAGGACGACCCGCGGTACGACGACGTGGTGGCCGAGGTGTTTTTGTATCTGAAGGAACGTCGCGATGCGCTTTTGCAGGCTGGTGTCGAACCCGAGCGGATGGCGCTCGACCCTGGCATCGGTTTCGGCAAGACGCACCAGCACAGCGTGACGCTGTTGGCCAATTGCCGCAAGCTGCACGAGTTGGGCCAGCCCGTCCTGGTCGGCCATTCGCGGAAGGGATTCATCGGCAAGGCGATCGGCGACAAAGAAACCGACCGCACGGCGGGGACGATCGGCGTCGCACTGTCGCTCGCCCAACAAGGCGTGCAGATCATCCGCGTGCACAACGTAGCGCCGGTCCGGCAGGCCCTCGTGCTTTTCGAGGCGACCGGCGGCCTGGACGGGTGCCCGCGGCAGATTCAAGAGAACGCCAAAGTGTAGGAAGCGACTCTTGTCGCCGACCGCCGGGCTCGATCCTGAAAGGACTCTCTGCCCTGACAGGGCCATTCTGTTTTTCAAAATGGCGAGGCGGGAAAATGGGACTGGCTCCGAGCATAAACAGCGCAAGTCCTTTCAGACCAACGTTGGGCCTTGTAAGAGATCTTGTGTCAGCCAGCAGCGAAAGGATAGCTTGATAGCCCTTTTTCTGATTGGGAGACTGACGCATGGATGCTTCTTTGCAATCGCGAGCGGAGCAGCTCGCCGGTGAGATGGCTGGCCAAGCCA
>JACPPG010000092.1 GCA_016191115.1 Planctomycetia bacterium
CAGCCGACACATCCTCGCCGGCCGCCACACGCCTTACCGCCAATCGCTTCAACTCAACGGACACGTCCCTGCGTCGCTTCATCAGTTCCCCTCCGAGAAACTGTCCGCAGTTTAATGTCTCAATTTTGGGGTGCACTCCAGTGCACTCCAGGTGGAGAGGGGTAGCGCAAAATGCGGAAACTCGAGGAGGAAGGGCACTGTCGGCAACGCATGCACGGGTCGGTAGCCAGCGGCCCGGAGAAAAGACTTTCCCTCGCTCTGGGGGTTGCGGCCCATCCTTCTTCCGGCCCTTGCAACTTTGGCAATCGCAACCATTGTTCAAGTGCGTGAACGCGGGCATTTGAGAAGCATCGAAAGTCACGGAGACAGCGATGTCCCAAGCCTCTGTTCCGAGCATGCTCTGTCGACGCGGCACTTGCCGCATGACCTGTCGGCTCCCCTGAGCCGACCCTTCTAGTCGTCGATTTCGAGTGTAAGCACCGGGCCCTCCGCAAGGAGTGCAGGCCCGGCGGAGCGGAGCCATGTCCGAACGCATCCTGACCAAACGTCGTCGTCTTCTCGCCGCCGCCTCGGCGCTGCCCATCCTGTCCGCCTTCGCGTCGGCGCGCGCGCAGGCCCCGCAGGACGTGGTCCTCACCAACGTCTCCTACGATCCGACGCGCGAGCTCTACAAGGCGATCAACGACGCCTTCGCCAAGCAGTGGCAGGCCAGCACCGGCCAGAAGGTGACGGTGCGGGCAAGCCACGGCGGCTCGGGCAAGCAGGCGCGCTCGGTGATCGACGGGCTGGAGGCCGATGTCGTGACCTTGGCTCTGGCCGGCGACATCGACGCCATCGCCCGTGAGTCCAAGCGTCTGCCGGATAACTGGCAGTCGCGGCTACCCAACAATTCCTCGCCCTACACTTCGACCATCGTGTTCGTGGTGCGCAGGGGCAATCCCAAGGGCATCAAGGACTGGCCCGATCTTGCCCGCCAGGGTGTCTCGGTCGTGACGCCGAACCCGAAGACCTCGGGCGGCGCGCGCTGGAACTATCTCGCGGCCTGGGCTTACGAGCTCGACCGCGTCGAGGGCGACCAGGCTGCCGCACGCAAGTTCGTCGAGGCGATCTATCGTAACGTGCCGGTGCTCGATTCGGGCGCGCGTGGCTCGACCACCACCTTTGCCCAGCGCGCCGTGGGCGACGTCGCCATCTCGTGGGAGAACGAGGCTTTCCTGATCCTGCAGGAGTTCGGCGCCGACAAGTTCGAGATCGTGGTGCCGCTATTCTCGATCCTGGCCGAGCCGCCGGTCGCCCTGGTCGACGCGGTCGTCGACAAGCGCGGCACGCGCAAGGTGGCGCAGGCCTATCTCGATTTCCTCTATTCCCCGGCGGCGCAGAAGATCATCGCCCGCAATTTCTACCGCCCGGTCAAACCCGACGCGGCCGATCCCGCCGATCTGGCGCGCTTTCCCAAGATCAAGCTCGTCACCATCGACCAGGTCTTCGGCGGCTGGGCCAAGGCGCAGGCCGAGCACTTCGCCGACGGCGGCCAGTTCGACCGGATCTACAAGCCGTCGGGCAAAGCGGTCGTGCGATGAGCGACGCAGCCCTCAGCGGCTGGCTGCCGCGGGTCCGCAAGCCGAGCGCCTTGCCCGGCTTCGGGCTCACGCTGGGCTTCGCCGTGAGCTACCTGTCGCTGATCGTGCTGATCCCGCTCGCCGTCTTGGTGGCGCGCGCCGGCACGTTGGGGCTCGACGGCATTTGGCGCGTCGCCACCACGCCGCGCGTGCTCGCTGCCCTCGAGGTGAGCTTCTTCATCTCGGCCGCAGCCGCCCTGGTCAACGCCGTGTTCGGCGTGATCGTGGCCTGGGTGCTGGTGCGCTACGAGTTCCCGGGCAAGCGCCTGCTCGATGCCGCGGTCGATCTGCCGTTTGCGCTGCCCACGGCGGTGGCCGGCATCGCGCTCGCCGCGCTCTATGCCGAGAACGGCTGGATCGGCGGCCTGTTCGTGCCATTCGGCATCAAGATCGCCTTCACACCGCTCGGCATCCTGGTTGCCCTGATCTTCATCGGCCTGCCGTTCGTCGTGCGCACGGTGCAGCCGGTGCTGCAGGACTTCGACCGCGAGGTCGAGGAGGCATCGGCAACCTTGGGCGCCACGCGCCGACAGACCGTGTTCCGCGTCGTGCTGCCCAGCCTCACGCCGGCGCTGCTGACCGGCGTGGCGCTCGCCTTTGCCCGCGCCGTCGGCGAATACGGCTCGGTGATCTTCATCGCCGGCAACATGCCGTTCGTGTCGGAGATCGCGCCGCTGCTCATCGTCACTAAGCTCGAGGAGTTCGACTATGCCGGCGCCGCCGCCATCGCCACGGTGATGCTGGCGATCTCGTTCCTGGCGCTGCTCGCCATCAACGGCCTGCAGGCCTTCAGCCGCCGGCGGTTCGGCCATGCGTAGCGCCTTGAGCGAGGGCAGGGCGGTGCGCTGGACGCTGATCGCGCTCGGGGTCGGCTTCCTCGCCCTGTTCCTGGTCATCCCGCTGCTTGCCGTTTTCTCCGAAGCCCTCCGGCGCGGCATGGAACCCTTCCTGGCCGCCTTCGACGAGCCCGACACGCAGTCCGCGATCGGCCTCACGTTGCTGGTCGCCGCCATCGCCGTGCCGCTCAACCTCGTGTTCGGCGTTGCCGCAGCCTGGGCGGTCGCCAAGTTCGAGTTCCGGGGAAAGAGCATCCTGGTCAGCCTGATCGACCTGCCATTCTCGGTGTCGCCGGTCGTCGCCGGCCTGGTCTACGTCCTGCTGTTCGGCGCCAAGGGCCTCTTGGGCCCGCTGATGGACGACTGGCAGTTCAAGATCATCTTCGCCGTGCCCGGCATCGTGCTGGCGACGATCTTCGTCACCTTCCCCTTCATCGCCCGCGAGCTGATCCCGCTGATGCAGGAGCAGGGCACGGCGGAGGAGG
>JACPPG010000001.1 GCA_016191115.1 Planctomycetia bacterium
GATGACCATCTATCGCACCTTGAAACAACGCGGACTCGATCCGATCCAAACCATCACCCAAGCCCTGGCGACCTACCTCGCCACCGGCCAACTACCCGCACTCCCAGAAAAAACGACTCCACACGGCTAAAGAGTTACAAAGATGTCAAATTCGGCGCGCGCTCACTCATCGAGGACTATGCATCGAGGGACATTCTTAGGGCTCGACCGCGGATCTATTTTCAGTGGCATCTTAGTACTACAGCGCTGAGTCAGTATTGGTAAATGCGGCGGAATCGGCAAGACTGTGTGCGGAGCCGTTGGACCGGCTTGTGACACACTTGCAGGAGGACCAGGCATCGATGCCGCCGAGATTCGTGGTTTGAAATCCAAGTTGCGCAAGTACCTTCAAGAGTTCCGCGATTGCTTTGGCCGCAAGGACACGCGTGGCCACCTGGCCACCTACGTCGAGGGCCAATTGTCGAAGCTGGATCGCAAGAGCGTCGAGCCGATCGCGCTCTCTCGCGGCGTGGCGCCGCGAACCTTGCAGCAGTTTCTCAACTTTCTGGAATGGGACCAAGAGCAGTTGATCGATACCTTGCAATGGCGGGTGGCGCGGGATCACACGAGCGACCACTCGATCGGCTTGATCGACGAAACGTCGTGCCCCAAGAAAGGAGACAAGACGCCGGGCGTGCAGCGTCAGTGGTGCGGCGCCACGGGCAAGCAGGACAACTGCGTGACGACGGTCCACTTGGGCTACGCGGTGAATGACTTCGTCGGGCTCGCAGCCGAACAACTCGGCCACGTACTGCACGCCTCCGTCCAGCTTCTCCGCTTCGACCGCCGCATAACGCCGGGCGATCCTTCTCCGAAAGCGACTCATACAACAACTTCATGTGCCGCTGGACGCCCGCCGGATACGCATTCATCACGCCACCTCCAATCGCAACTCCGTTTCACCCCCCTCCAACATACCGAATCCACCCGATTGCCAAATGTGGCGGCCGCTTCGTCGGCCTCGCGCTGCTGGTTCTGCAGGTCATCCCAGTTCGCCTGGCAGAAGCGGCAGCAGACCACCTTGATGTGGAACTGGATGTAGTCCGCCTCGGGCCGCGAGAGAACGCCCAAGAGGCAGCTCCCCAGCTCGGCGCGGGTGGGGCAACTGAGGCGGTGGCGGCGCCAGATTTCGCCCAGCGAATGGCTGCCGGCGTCGCGCCGCGCGTTGATGCCCGACAGCCGGCGGAGCATCTTGGCGTCTCCGCGCGCGGCCGTTTCGATGCGCGACATATCCTCCGGCGGCAGGGCCTCGTCCAGGTACGCTTCCAGGTCGGCGTCGGAGAATTGTTCTCGCATTCGTTCGCGCCTCGTGCGGCGGCCGCACCTCGCGCGGCTCGCGTCATTTTCAACAGATCACGTCTCGTACAACTCGGGAAACACGTCCTGCGAAAGACCATGCTGCTTCACGAGTGCCCGCAGCTTGGCCAGGAAATCGAACTTGTAGTTGGCGACGGTTTGCTCGGAAGCGTTCAGGCGGGTGGCGACCTCCTTGTTCGGCAAGCCACGGACGAACAACAGCTCGACGCACTTGACCTTCTCGAAGTCCCCCTGCTCCTTCCAGCGACGCACCTGCGCGGCCACCGCCTCGACCAGGGCCGCGCTCTCCAGCTTCTTCCGCTCGCCGCTGCGGGCGATGCTGCTCGCCGGCCGCTGGCTGCCGGGCAGGTCCCATTCGCCGGGCGTGCTCGAGCCGACGGCCAGTGGCAGGGCGGGTCGCCGCCCTTCGCGCCGCAAGTGGTCGGTCAGCTTGTGGGCGGCGATCGAGAACAGGTAGCCTTCGAGCGGCCGCGCTACGTCGTAGTTAGGCAGACTGGTCAGGAACCCGATGAACGTCTCCTGCACCACGTCCTCGCTGGCGGCCCGGCGACGGATGCGGCTTTCGACGAAGGCCAGTAGGCGCCCCTCGAAGCGGCTGATCAGCTCGTCCCACGCTTCGCTCTCGCCGGCGCGAATCCGGCCCACCAGCAAGGCGTCGGACTGGGGCGAGGAAGACATCGACATGTGACCGCGGGAGAGTTGTTCGAAGGCGAAAGCGTCACTCCGCTCAAGCGCGGCCGGGCAGCATCAACTGAACATCGCCACGACTCCGGCCACAGTCGCCAGTATCACGGCGCCGGCCGCGAACCGCAAGCGACCGGTGTAGTAGCCGCGGGTAAGCGTGTCGAGCTTCAGGTAGCTGAACAAAGTTCCCAGCACGAGCAGGATGGCGCCCGCCCCGCCGGCCGTTTCCTCCAGGCGACGCTGGACGATCTTGTCGCGCCACATGTGCTGCAGTTGCGTGCGCACACGGCTGTCGAACTCCAGCCGAGCGTACATGACCTTCATCATCCCCACCGAGGACTCATGGGGCTCCTCCCACGTCTCTTGCTCGATGCGCTGCTTTATGAACGACTGTGGAATCTCAAAGCGGCTACTCGCGCCATCGCCGAAGCTTCTGTCGACGTATTCTCTTACAGCCTGCCGTTCGGCCTTGACGAGATCCTTCTCGCATTCCTCGGTCGTATCCCACGCATCCGTCTTCACGGTTTTGTGATACACATCGCCGACGCGGGCCGCGGCTTCGTCGATCCACTCCGGCCGCTTACCTTTGGCCACTTCCGCAGCCGCCGGTTGGGAAGTGGAAGAAGTGGAAGATGCCGCAGGCGCCGCGGCAGCACGCGGAACGGAAGTCGCTACAAAGGAAGGTTGCGCCGCCAGCGGTGGCGACTCTCGCTCCGCTAGCGCCGGTGGCGGGGCCGCCGGTGGTGCCGCGACGGGTGCGGTCGGGCCCGACGGACTGGCTGGCGCTGGGGGCGGCTCGTCTCGCTTCGCCGCGCTGGCTTTGTGCCCTTCGAGCGCCGCCAGGGCCTTGGAGTCGCGGGCTGCTTTTTCGAACGCGCGACGCGCGTGCTCGATGGCCTTTTCGACAATATCACCGGCGTCGGCCAGCGAACGAATCAGATCGTACACGGACTCCTGCCCGGCGGGTCCTGGCTTGTGTGCCGGACGCGGCGGCGGCACGGCATCGTCGGGTCGGTGCAATTCGACGACCACCCTGGGCGACGCGGGGACGTCAGGCGGGCCGACTTCTGCCCGCTCGGGCTTAAGCGGCCTTGGCGGCCGGGGGGTCTTTCTCTCGAATTTCACAACCCTTTCCGAGCGCTCCGCCTGCTCGGGACGAAAAGGTCGCAGCGCGCGCAACTCTTCAACCTTCAGCGGCGGAAATCCGCCGCGCTCGCCAAACGACGGCTCGTCGAAGTCCCACGACCAGGAGAAAGTCGGTCCGCGCTGCGCCACCCAGCGATTGGCGGCCACAACGGCCAGCACGACTAGCGCGATCCCCGTGAAACCAAAGCGTCGCCGCCGCCCATCGGGCCGCCGCCCCTTGGCCAGACGGATCAGGAACCACGCGGCCCCGATCACGAGCAGCGTTGCCATCCACGATAGATGCATAGCGGCGAACACCTTCGACCCCCTTTCCCCTGTCACGCTGTGCCGGCCGGCGCCACGGGCGCGCGGGCCAAACGATGTTGAGGGTCAAGCCACGGGCTGGACAACTGCACGGCGATGGAAATCGTGGCGGCGGCCATCATGCCCCACGGTTGCGGGAACTGCCAGAACGCGTTGAGCACGCCGGCCCAGAACACACACACGATGGCCGACCACAGGCTCAAACGACTGGATCGCAACGGATCGGCCTGACGCCACCAGCGAACCAACAAGAACAGGAATCCGAAATACGCCAGGTATCCTAGGATTTGCGGCTGCCCTTCCGCGTCATGCGTGGCATGCGCTTCGATCGCCACGTGCGGCATGTCCTTCAACTCATTGAGGAGGGCAACGTTGAGGAACTGCGCCGCCTCCCACGCCAAGAGTCCAAACGCCAGGCCTACGCCCAGCAGTACGAAACGGCGCAGCACGGCGTCGCCTTGGCGGCCCTCCCAGAACTTCGCGGGAATGAGGACTCCCCAGGCGCCCAATGTGCCGGTGAGCGCGAGCCAGACGTACTCCGGGCCGTCCGCACGCAGATCGCGCTGCTGCACGATGAGCATCAGCAGGGTGGCGGCGCCGGCCACGGCGGTGGACAGAAGGAGCGAGCCCACCAGCTCGGTGAAGCGCTCGCGCGGCGATTTGGGTGGCAGCACGCGCAGGGCCGAGTCGCGCCGTCGACCACGGCGCTCGCGGCGGCTGTAGCTCACCATCCGCGGGGCGCCTGGCGCTATCCCTGGGGGCGCGGGCGGGGTTGGCCGGGCGGGAGCGGCTGGCCAGTCTGGCCGCGCCGCCAAGGGCGCGGCGGCGGTTGCCGCCGTCGATCCCGATTTTGTAATCAGGAACCACCGCACCCCGCGGTAACCGGCGTACGCTACGCCGCCGAAAAACACCGCCGGCACGACGAATTTGGCGTAATAGATCAGCAGCCAAATGCCGGCGATGCACAAGATGATCTTGGTGGGCGTGTTGAAATTGGCCCGTTGCCAGCCATCGCGGATCTGCTGCCAGGCCTCGCGGAGGGCGCGCAAGATCGGCTCGTCGTCCGTCGTCTCACCCCGCACCGCGACGTGCACCAACGGCGGCGGTGGCGCGGGGGTCGCAGGCGGGGGCGATCCGGCCAACAGCGTCGTCTCGGCCAGCGACGGGTCCGGCCGGCGACGCGGCGGAATGGTCGCGAAGCCGCTCGGCTGCACCGGCAACGCCGCCACCAGCTCCGCCACCGAGTGCACTCGCTGCTGCGGGTCCTTCGCCAAGGTGTGAGCGACGATGCCCCGGAATGGCTCCGGAATGCGGCTTACGTCGGGCTCGGCCGTGAGGTGCTTCATCAGCACTTCGCCGACGCTCTCCCCCTCGAACGGTACCTGGCCGGTCAACAGCTCGTACAGGATGATCCCCAGGGCGTAGATGTCGATTTCCTTGCCGTAGCGGCCGTTGGCGATTTCGGGCGCCATGTAGTGCACGGTGCCGACGCTTTCGGTCTGTCCGCTGCGGCGACTGGCGGAAATGAACTTCGACAGACCATAGTCGCCGATTTTGACCTGTCCGTCATCGTTGAAGATGTTTCCCGGCTTCAGGTCGCGGTGGACGATCCCCCGGTCGTGCAAGTACGCCACGCCCGCGGCGATGCCGTGGAACCACGACAGCGCCTCGTCGATCGGCATGCCGTCGGGATGCCGGGCGAGCATGTCCTCGAGGCTCTCGCCCGAGACGTATTCCATGATCACCCAACTGTCGCCGCGCTCGTCGACCTTGATGTCGTAGAGGGCAAGCAGGCTAGGGTGCTTGAGGTTGAGGCATTGCGTCACGCCGCGGAGCTCGACGTCCAGGTTGCGGCGGATCAGCTTGAGCGCCACCTCTTTGCCGGCGTCGCTGGTGGCGTAGTAGACCTCGCCGAAGCCACCCTGCCCGATACCCCGCTTGATCGTGTAGCCCTCCAACGGGCGCGATCCGCTCGGGTAAGTGAACTTCATCGAGGCGGCTCGTTGCTCGGCGACGTTTTGTGGTTGCGTAGCGTGAAGGTCCATCGGATCCTCACTTCCTACATCTAACGTAGCTGCTGGCTCGTTCATTTGTCCAGAAACCGTAAAGTCTTATGACGAGGCCCCCGGGCCGCCGTCGATCCACCCTCGATTTCCGCCGTTTTCTGCCGCCTTGCCGTCTCCGATGCCTCTCGCATTACCCGGTGCCAACCTCACGCTCGGCGGTGTGAGTATGCCGCCTTTCGCCGGCAAGCATGGCTTACGCGAGCGTGGCCATGGCACCCCTCGCACATTCACAGCTTCTCCAGGCTCAACGAAAAATCCTCTCCCACGATCTGCGACGAGCGGGTGATCGGCGCTTGCCCCTCGACCGCGACGCCGTCGATCTCGAAGCGACCGGTCGCCCGGCAATACAACTCATCTCCTTGAGGAAACAGCACAACTTCGCTAGCCCAGTTCGGACAAGTAATGTGCGCTTTGCCGCTCGGCGACAGGATGCACGACTCGGCCAAGAGGACCACGCCGTCGGTCGTCGGCGACGTGCGATGCCGGCTGACGAAATCGAGCCGCGCCGTGCGGCTGAGCGGATTGGGCATGCGGAACCGCATCCGCACTCCCTGGCCCAGCTCGATCTCGCTTCGATCCGCCAGCGACGTGACGCGTTCGATCGACCGGCCGGCGAGGCGCGTGGGGCGCAGCGGGTCGATCAGATAACATTCGCCGTCCCGCCGAATCGTGGCGTGCAGTCGCGAGATATCGGCCAGCACCGGCACGTCGACGTAGCTCCCTTGCACCGGTTGGCCGAGCGAGATCGTGTCGCCCTGGCAAACCAGGTAGCCGCCGACGCCGTCGACCCACAGCAGGAACCGTGGTCCCGGCGTGTAGTCGATCATGGCCGCTCCGTCGCTCGCGCCATGCGCGATTGCCGCTGGTGGACCCGCGGCGGCCGCGCAGGCGCGCGGCGCGCCAACGGCGAGGGGTTGTCTGGTCTCGGCCAGTTTCGTGCCCACCACCGCCCACGCACGCCGCCGCGCGTCGAGGGCCGGCTCGTGGTCCGGGCAGATCTCCAGTATGGCTTCGGCGTGGACGAGTGCCATCGTCCAGTCTTCGTCCGCTAGCGCCGCGTGCAGGTGCTCGACCAGCCGGCGGGTGGTCGCGGCTCGTTTCTCGCACGCGCGGCTGATTTCGTCGAGCACCTTCCACTCTGGCCGCAACGAGAGGGCGGCGTTCAGCTCCTCCTCGGCCTGGGCGAACTTGCCACGGTGGCACAGCCGCTGCGCCGCCAGCACCTTGCCAGCCGCCTGACGCGCCATGCGCAGGTCACGGCCGCTGGCGCCGCTCCGTTCAAGAGTCTCAAGCCGGGCTACTGCCGCGGCGGGATCGCCGGCCTGCAGATAGGCGCCGGCCTCGCTGATCCCCCGATCGATGAACTGCTGCCGCAAATCGACCACCGATGAGCTCTCGGCCCCCAGCTTTTGCGCCGCTTCCAGATCGTGCCAGCCGGCCGAGGTCGCGCCGGCTGCCAATCGCTTGCCCGCACGAGCCGTCATTTCACGCGCGACCTTGGCCAGTAACTGCTTTGCCGGCAGGAATTCCAGCAGCCCCTCGTCGCGCAACAGCCGGCTGGCTTCCTCGAGCCGTCCGTTGCGAAACGCCTCTTCGGCTTCGCGCACTTTGAGTCGCCAGGGCTGGAACATCTTTCCGACCTCTTCGACCTTTGGGCAGCCGTTCCCTTCGTTCGGGACCACGCCGCCGTTGCCCTCGAACGCTGACCATAACACGTTTGTGCAGGTGCCACACGTCGGGCCGTGAGCCCAGGGGTCAAGCCCCTGGGCTCCGCCCCCAGCGGCGCC
Source organism: Planctomycetia bacterium (assembly GCA_016191115.1). Taxonomy (GTDB): domain Bacteria; phylum Planctomycetota; class Planctomycetia; order Pirellulales; family JACPPG01; genus JACPPG01. Next base: position 7,343 of record JACPPG010000001.1, read on the forward strand.
TTGTCGGAAGCGCCGCCGGGCCGGTACGGTGTGCCACGTTCCTAGCCTGCGCTTGGCGGCGCCGCCTCGGCAACCTTGTTGCCGGTGTCATCAAGATGGAGGTACTCGTTGACCTCTTCGACGATGTTCCCCCCGGCAGACTCGGAGAGCGGGATCTCGCCGTGGAAGGCGCCCTCGGTGCTCGTCAGCCGTTCGGCGACATCCAGCCGCGTTCGCAGGTCGGTGATGAGCTCCTTCACGCGGCTCAGCCGGCTGTCGTCAAACGCGTAGTCGCTGGTGGTCTGCGCCGCCTCGACCATCTTCAGCCGTGCTTCCAGGTTCTCGACCTCCACTTCCAGCTTCCGCTTTGCCACCAGCATGCCCTCGAGCTTCTCGCGGGCCGCGGCCAGGCTGTGTTCGCGGGCCTGGTGGATGTCCTTCAGGCTGGCCAGCGTGGCGTCGGTCGTCTTATAGCGCTCGAAGCGATTGGCCAGGTCCGTCTTCACTTGGACCTGCGTATAGTCCCGGCCGGCGTAGTGGAAGAGCTTGTCGCCGCTGCCCAGGTCGTTCTTCAGCCGCACGAGCTCGGTGCGCTCCTTCTCCAGCCGGGCCTCGGTATGGTTGATCTGCTTCTTGAGCTGCTCGACCTCGACCTCTTCCTTGGCGATCACGTGCATGTTCTTGCGGATGTCGGGCACGAGCTCCTTGACCATGCGGCGGGCACGATCGATCTCAAAGTCCAGCGGCACGCTAGAGCGGACTGAGTCGGTGACTCGACCCGCCGTCGTGCGGAAATAGCTGAACGCGTCGCGTCCAAAAAAGACCAGGCCCACAAGGCAGATGCCGACGCTCGCCAGAATTGCCTTCTTGATCATGGCAACACCCTCCTTTACTCGAGTACTACTTGTGTGCGAAGACCCGTGGCTTTGTCTCCACCACCCAAACGGTGGAGTCGGCCGGCCGTTTTCGCCGGGCTTGCGCCACGGCTGTCAGGGCTAAGTTAAAACTCCCGGCTGCGGAGATTACTTCGCCGGGACAGGGCAAATCTTGGGGAATTTGCGAAGATTTCGCCCTCGGCGATCGGGTAAGCCGCAAGCGCGGGCTGGGCCCAAAGCATTTCGTCCCCCGAACCAACGTGGGCCGGCACCGCGGGAGAACTGCAAAGTCCGCGGTCTGGCTCATTTTTCGGCGCCACGGTTCTCAACTCTTCCGACGGACCTTTGGCCGAAAAATGTGCCTGACCCCCTCTCCCAGGATTTTGCGGTTCTCCTGGCCCACTACCGACGATTGACAGACCGGGCCCTTGGGTTACGATATCGTTAACTGCCAAGGCGGGATTGGTCGAACATCCTCCCCGCGGTCGGTATCGCTCGCCCCCCTCCGACCGCCGGCCGATCCACGGCAGTTCGCGTCAAATCGCCCACCGCGTGAGTTGCCCGTTTGCGCTACTGTTGCGCCGGCGGAGCCTCACTTCCTAAAGCGATGGGATGGGCTTGCCGTGAACATGCCTTGCGTCCTGCGTTCTGGCACTCTCGTTTGGCGATACGTGCGGGTGGCTTTCCCCACGGTGGCGCCGCTCGTACTCCTGGTCAGTCTTGGCTATTGGGGTCATGCGCGCAACTGGCAGTTGGTGCGTGCCGACAAGGAACCACCGTATCGGGCCCATCCCCGGCTGGCAGCGGCACCCGCCGAGGGCGAGGCCCAGTTCCAATCGCCGGACGATGCAGAGGCCGAAGCGGCCGCCCCGTCCCCCGCGGACCAGGCCGCCGAGCCGCGTGGGACGCGCGTTGCGCTGCGTTCCGCCGCGGCCGTGCAAAAGGCGGGCGTCCAAGTAGTCCGCGTGGCCCGACGCCCCGTCGACCAGGAGATCGTCGTCAACGGCGTGATTGCCTACGACCAGTCGCTCGTCGCGCATCTTTCGACGCGCGTGCCCGGCACCGTCTGGAGGATTGAGAAAAAGCTGGGGCAACCGTTTGAGAAGGGGGACGTGCTGGCGATTATCGAGGCCGTTGACGTCGGCCGAGCGAAGGCCGACTTCTTGCAGGCTGTCGTCATGCGGCAGTTGAAACGCGAGATCATCCAGCGGCTGCGGTCGGTCGAAGCGTCGATTCCGCAGCGGCAACTGCTCGATGCCCAGGCCGAGGCTCGTGAAACCGAAATCCGACTAGTGAACGCCCAGCAGACGCTGCAGAATCTCGGGCTGCCGGTCCGGCTCGAAGAGCTCGCCGGCGTGCCCGACGATCAGCTCGCCCGGCGGATTCAATTTCTCGGGTTGCCCGAATCGATCGCGGCGACGCTCGACCCGGCAACGACGACGTCGAGCCTGGTGCCGCTTTTGGCGCCGTTTGACGGCGTCGTGATCGGCCACGAGGTATCGTTGGGCGAAGTGGTGTCGTCCTCGCATCCGCAGTTTGTAGTAGCCGACACGCGGCAAATGTGGATCAAGCTCGACGTCCGCAAGGAAGACGCCGGCCGGTTGGCCCTGGGCCAGGAAGTGACGTTCCAGGCCGATGGCGTGTTGCGCGATATCACCAGCACCATCACCTGGATCAGCACCGAGGCGGACGAGAAAACGCGCACCGTGCCGGTCCGGGCGGAAGTCGCCAACCCGCTTGTCTCCGATCGAGGCGAGCACGACGAGCAGCACCGGTTGCTGCGGGCCAACACGTTCGGCACCGGACGCATTCGCGTCACCCAGCAGCCTACGGCCGTTGTCGTTCCGCGCGAGAGCGTGCAATGGGACGGGTCGCGGTGGGTCGTGTTCGTTCAGGTGAGCGAAACGGCCTTCGAGGCACAACCCGTCGAGGTGGGCGTGGCGCTTGAGGACGTGGTTCAGATCGTGAAGGGCGTGTCGGAAGGGGAGACCGTCGCGGCGCGCGGAAGCCACCTGCTAAAGGCCGAGATCATCCGCGACCGGCTAGTGTCCGGAGCGCAGTGACCGCTTGGCCCACCACGTTACTACCGCCCACCCTCGATTCGCGGTCTCTTGATGCTCGCCTGGTTGATTGACTGGTCTCTCCGACATCGCTATCTCGTGCTGGCGGCGGCCGCCGGCGTCGTCGCGGCGGGGCTCTTCTCGCTGCGCCGGCTCAACATCGACGCCTTTCCCGACACCACCCCGGTGCAGGTGCAGATCAACACCGTGGCGCCGGCGCTCGTGCCCGAGGAGATGGAACGGCAAGTCACTTTCCCCATCGAGCTGGCGATCAGCGGGATGCCGGGGCTTGAGCACCTGCGCTCCATTTCGCAATTTGGCTTGTCGCAAGTCGTGGTGACGTTCCGCGACGGGACCGACATTTATTTCGCCCGTCAGTTGATCAATGAGCGGCTCGGCACAGTCGAGATTCCACCCGGCATCGACCGGCCGCAGATGGGCCCCGTGGCAACGGGCCTGGGCGAGGTCTTGCACTACATCCTCTTGAGCGAAGGCGAAAGCGCGGGCGAGGCCAAGGAACTGACCGAGCTGCGCACCATCCACGATTGGATCGTCAAGCCGGCCATGCGCCCCGTGCCCGGCACCGCCGAGATCAACTCCTGGGGCGGGTTCAAGAAGCAGTATCAGGTGCGGATCGACCCGACGCGGCTCATCAAGCACGATCTGATGTGGAGCTCCGTGGTCGATGCCGTGCGGAGCAATAACCTCAACGTTGGCGGCGGAAGCCTCAATCGTTCGGGCGACATGCTGCTGGTGCACGGCGTCGGCCGCACGTCGACCATCGAGCAGATCGAGAGCATCGTCGTCACGGCAAAGGCAGGCGTGCCCATCCGCGTCCGCGACGTGGCCGACGTGACGGTCGGCCACGAGATTCGCCGCGGCGTCGTCACCGCCAACGGCGAAGGCGAAGTCGTGCTCGGGCTGGGCTTCATGCTCATGGGCGAGAGCAGTTACGACGTCACTCGGCGGATGAGCGAGCGGCTGAAGGAGGTCAAGGATCGTCTGCCCTCCGGCGTGCGATTGGAAACCGTCTACGACCGGATGGAACTGGTCGACCACGTCATCGCCACGGTGCGCGAGAACCTGTTCGACGGTGGGCTGTTGGTCGTCATTATCTTGTTCATCTTTCTCGAGGACTTGCGGGCCGGCTTGATCGTGGCCACGGCCATCCCGATGGCCATGCTGTTCGGCTTTTGCGGCATGCTGGCCGCCGGCATCGCCGGAACACTGTTGAGCCTGGGCGCGATCGACTTCGGCATCGTCGTCGATAGCTCGGTCGTGGTTGTCGAGAACGTCGTGCGGCGACTGTCGCACTATGGTCCCGTGAGCGGGCCGGAGCGCCTGAGGATCATCCGGGACGCCGCCGTCGAGGTCCGCACGCCCACCGTGTTCGGCCAGTTAATCATCATGATCGTCTACCTGCCGATCCTCACCCTGCAGGGGGTCGAGGGGAAGATGTTCAGGCCGATGGCGCTGACGGTGATTTTCGTTCTGACCGGATCGCTCATCCTGTCGTTGACGCTCATGCCGGTGCTGGCGAGCTTTGTCCTGCCCAAAAAAGTGAAGGAGACCGAGGCGTTGCCCGTGCGCGTGGCGCGTCGCCTCTATGGCCCGCTGTTGCGGTTTTGCCTGCAGGCCCGTTACGCCGTGCTGCTTCTCTCGGCCGGCGCGCTCGCGGCGGCGGCCGTGGTGGCCATGTCAATGGGCTCGGAATTCGTGCCGCGGCTATCGGAAGGCGCCATCGTGATCGGCATCGTGCGGCCGCCGGGCACCAGCCTCGAGGAATCGATCCGCGTCAACACCCAGATGGAGCGGATGCTCTTGGCCTCGTTTCCCGCCGAGATCTCGCACACCTGGAGCCGGGTGGGTGCCCCGGAAGTCGCTACCGACGCCAGCGGCGTCGAACAGACCGACTTCTTCATCGCCCTGCGGCCGAGAGAGGAGTGGCGCCGCGCCAAGACGCAGGCCGAGCTCGTCGAGCTGATCCAACGCGAGGTGGCCGACATCCCTGGCCAGATCAATTGGTTTACGCAGCCCATCGAGCAACGCCTTAACGAAATGGTCTCCGGCGTCCGCGCGGACGTGGCTCTTAAGGTCTTTGGCGACGACCTCGAAAGCCTCGTCGCCAAGGCCCGCGAGCTGGAAGCCGTGTTCCGCGAAGTGCCGGGCTGCGTGGACCTGGCCACCGAGCAGGTCCTCGGCCAGCCGGTGCTCCGCATTCACATCCGTCAGGACGAAATCGCCCGCTACGGCGTGCCGGCACGGCTGGTGCTGGATATCGTCGAGTCGGTGGGCGGCACCGAGCTGGGGGACGTAATCGAGGGGCAGCTCCGCTTCCCGCTCGCCGCGCGATTGCCCGAGAACCTCCGCACGGACCCGGAGACGATCGGCGCGATCCTGATCTCGACGCCGGCCGGCGAGCGGATTCCGCTTTCCCGCCTGGCCGAAGTGGGCGTCGTCGAGGGGCCAAAGCTCATCTCGCGCGAGTGGGGTAAGCGGCGGATCACCGTGCAGTGCAATGTGCGCGGACGCGACGTCGGCAGTTTTGTCGCCGACGCGCAGCGACGCATCGCCGGGCAGGTCTCCCTGCCCGAGGGCTATCGCGTCGAGTGGGGCGGTCAGTTCGAAAGCCTCGAGCGGGCCAAGCGGCGGCTGTCGATCGTGGTGCCGGTGGCGCTCGTGATGATCGGCATGCTGCTTTTTGCCACCTACAAGAACGTGACGGATACGGCGATCGTATTCGCCAGCGTTCCCTTCGCGTGCGTGGGCGGGATCGCCGCGCTCGCGCTGCGCGAGATGCCGCTGTCGATCTCCGCCGCGGTCGGATTCATCACCCTCTCGGGCGTGTCGGTGCTCAATAGCATGGTGTTGGTGTCGTGCTTGCGCGGCTTGCTCGAAAAGGGCCTTCCGTTGCGCGACGCGATCGAGGATGCCGCGCTTGGGTGCCTGCGGACGATCATGATGACCGCGCTAGTGGCCAGCGTCGGCTTCATTCCGATGGCCACGAGCAGCGGGACGGGAGCGGAAGTGCAGCGGCCGCTGGCCACGGTGGTGATTGGCGGCGTGATATCGAGCACCCTCATGACGCTGGCGGTGCTGCCGGCGATCTACCTGGTCGTGGGTTCGCGGGGCAAAGGGGCCGCGGCGGGGAATTGAACGGGTGGCACGACGGCGACCGTGTCGTCTTCGACTGTCTGCGGCGGTTCGTCCTCTGGCGGCGGATGCAGCCGGCGGCCACGGTCGACCAGTGCCAGTCCGATCATGGTCAAGAACACGCCCAGTCCGAGACTGGCTGTGAGGTTCTCGCCAAAGAGTGCCACGCCTGCCAATGCCGCCAGCGCCGATTGCGAGGCACCGACGGCGTTCACTTGCACGATCGACACGAGTTGCAGCGCTTTGGTAAGCGTAAAAAAGCCCACGGCGTTGAACGTGCCCGCCACGAACATCACGCCCAGGTCCGATAGCGCGGTCTGATCGATGGCCGTCCAACCGGTGCGTGCGATGCCGGTCAGCCCGAGGCTGATCACGCCGACGCTCGAGACGGTGGCCAGCACGACCGGCATTTGCGTCGAGCCCGTGACCAGGCGGCGGATCAACACGTTTAATACGGCATAGGCGACGCCGGCCAGGCACACCGCGGCGATGGCCAGTCCCACCGGGGCGGTGGCGGTGGTCAGCTCGGCCAGCTTCGGTGAGCGTTCGGCGCCGATGCTCAGCACGGTAATGGCGGCGATCAATAGAGCAAGCGCCGCGGCCGAGCGCGGCGTCACCCCTTCCCCCAGCCACACGCGCCCCAGCACAGTCGCCGCGATGATCATCGTGCCGGAGCACAAGGGCACCGTGATCGCCAGGCCCACTTGCCCGAGCGACCACTGAAAGGCTCCGTTGCCGCCGAGCTGCGCGAAAACACCGACACCCGCGAGGGCGGCGAAAACCCGCATGCGTGGCCAACGGATTCGCCCGCTCACCACCCCGGCGCCCAGCAGCGTCGTCGCCACGAGCATCGTCGGCACCGCCTTGACGCACGAAACCAGGAACGGGTCAAGGTGCGCGAGCCACCGCAGGCAGACGTTCGAGCAACTGTAGGCAATGCTCGATAAGGCACTAAAGGCCGTGCCCAACACGAAGGGGTCGATTCCCAGTGTGCCGTGGGCGGGAGAGCGAGAGGTGGGCTTCACGAGGCAAATTGTATGCGGGATGATGGGGGTTGAGGAGGCGGGGTTCTGCCCCTGGCGCGCGTGTGCGTCGGATGACGCCGACATCCGCCACTTCGCATCGAACGAAGGTTCTCCATCTTGTCCACTTACGACTCGTTGCCCGAGGCCGCGGCCAAGATTGCCGCCCGCATTCACGAGTCGTCGACTCGATTCGTCCTCGTGGCGACCGGCGGCGGCAGCCTGGCAGCGCCCGCGCTCTTGGCCGTGCCCGGCGCGTCGCGGACGGTCCTGCAGGTGTCGGTGCCGTATGCGGCCGAAGCGCTCACGGACTGGCTGGGGACGCGGCCGGAGCAATTCTGCGACGAGCACACGGCACGGCTGATGGGTGTGGCCGCCTACGAGCGGGCCGCACGATACGCTCGTATGGCAGCACCGGCAAAGCCCGTGGCACACGCCGGCGACAGTTCGGAACCCTCCGCGGTGGCCGGCGTGGCGTGTACCGCCAGCCTGGTGAGCGATCGGCCCAAGCGTGGCGCGCATCGCGTGCACGTGGCGGCCCAGACGGGCGAATTCACGGCCTCCGCATCGCTCGTGCTCGTGAAAGGGACGCGCGACCGGCGGCAGGAAGAGGAAATCGCCGCGCGGCTGCTGGTCAACATGGTCGCCCGCGCATGCGGTGTCGCCGAGCGTCTGCCGCTGGTGCTCGTGCCCACCGAAGAGGTCGTCGAAGAATGCACGGTGGCGCCCGAGGCCTGGCGGGCCTTGTTCGCCGGGCAGGTAAGAGTCGCGCCTGCCGCGGCTGCGGCTGCGCCCGAAAAATGCCGCGTTGTGTTTCCCGGCGCCTTCCATCCACTGCACGACGGGCACCGCGAAATGGCGCGAATCGCCGAAGCGCGGCTGGGGCAACCGATTGCCTGGGAGCTGTCGATCACGAACGTCGACAAGCCGCCCTTGGACTATCACGAGATGCGCAAGCGCGCGGAGCAATTCGCGGGCGAAGCGACGCTATGGTTCACCCGCGCGCCAACGTTCGTGGAGAAGGCGAGCATCTTCCCACGGACCACGTTCGTCGTGGGGGCCGACACGGTCACGCGAATCGCCGATCCACGCTACTACGGCGGCGATCGAGAAGCATGCCGGGAGGCCATCGCGGCGATCGCCGGTTCGGGCTGCCGGTTCCTCGTGTTCGGCCGCGCGACCGAGGCTGGATTTCAGACGCTCGGCGATCTGCCGCTGCCGGCCGAGTTGCGCTCGCTGTGCGACGAGGTGCCGGCCGCCGAGTTCCGCCGCGATCTGTCGAGCACGGAACTCCGCCGCCTGTCTGCCGGATGACTAGGGCGAAAGAACTCACCAGCGAACGGCCTTGGGGCTTCTATTCAGACGTTCGAGCCTCGGTCGTTCGCCGTTTTCCTATTTCCCCGGCTCGAACTTTGCCAGATTCATGACGATCGTGCCGCCATTGACGGCGGCTTCCTGCTTGACGATGCCCACGCCGGGCGCGAACCAGTAGGTGTTGGTGATTTTCTGGCCTTTGGTGTTGGCATCCACGCGGACCTTGACCGCCTTGTACTTGCCCGCGGGCACCTCGATCTCCTCTTCCTTCTCGACGCGGCTAGTCATGTCGACCGACTCCGGGCCGATCTTGACGTTGCTCTTCCACGAGTCCCCTTCCACCACGGGATACTTGATGACGCACACCGGCGGAACCATTTCGCCTCCGTTGAAGCGATGGCGAAAGACACCCGCATCGGTGCCTTTGAGGTGCTCGTTGGCAACGATTTTTCCGCCCACCAATGTCTCCACGCGCACCAGCGGTTGGTTGTCGATTGTCTCGATCTTGGCGACTTGGTTGGTCACCTCGATCTTTTGCCCACCCGCCTCGCCGTGGAAAGTCCATTTGGTGCCCGCCGCCAGAGGATAGTAGTCCGGCTGCTTGTCCTGGTCCGCGGCGAACGACGTATGGACAACGAACGAAGCAACGACGAGAAGAAGGCTGACGGCGATATTCCGCATGCTAAAATCCCCCTTTGGTCGAATGTGGTAGTAGCTCGATGTCTTGGGAAGCATGAATGAAAGACCAAAGGCCCGAACGAATGCCTCCGCTTCGTCGCCCTTGGGATTGCGAGCTGTTTTGACATTCGAGCTTAGGCATTCGTCATTCGTGTTTACGGCGCTTTGGCCGCTTCCGCCGGCTTCGGTTGCTCCGCCTTGGCTGCTTCGGCCGGTTTGGGCTGCTCGGGCTTGCCGGGCTCGGCCGCTTTGGGACGCGGGAAAATGTCCTGGAACTCCAGCTTCTGCACGAACTTCACCAGCCGCACCCCGTCACTCTGGCTGCCGACGGCCAGCCGCTGCCCGTCGGGCGAGAAGGCCACGGCCCACACCGCCCCCTCGAACCCGCCCAGCGTCCCCATCTCCTGCCGGGCGTCGACGTTCCACAGCTTGGCGCTGCGGTCGTGACTGGCCGTGGCCAGGAGCTTGCCGTCGGGTGAGAAGCGGACACTTGTGATCCAGTTCTTGTGCCCGGCGAGCGCGGCTTGCTCCTTGGCGGCCGCCACATCCCACAATTTCACGGTGCGGTCGGCGCTACCAGTAGCGAGTGTCTTTCCATCGGGCGAGAAGACGACGGCGGTCACAGCATCCTGGTGCCCTTCCAGCTTTGCACGAACCGTGCCACCCGCCGCGTCCCAGAGGATCGCGGTCTTGTCGCCGCTACCGGTGGCAACCGTTGCATTGTCAGGCGAGATGGCCACGCTTGTCACGGCGCCGGTGTGGCCGGCCAGGGCCTTCTGTTCGGCCCCGGAGTTGGGATCCAGGAGCTTGGCGGTCATATCCTCGCTGGCCGTGGCCAGGAACTTGCCGTCGGGTGAGAATTGTAGCGCCGTGATCCAATGTTTGTGCGGCTGGACCGAGGCTTTTTCCATGCCGGTTGTCACGTCCCACAGCTTTACGACGCCGTCGTAGCCGCCGGTGGCCAACGTCTTGCCGTCGGGTGAGTAGGCCACGGCCCACACGGTGGTGTTATGCCCGGCGAGCGAGGCCTTCTCCTTGCCGGTGGCCACTTCCCACAGTTTCACGTCGCCCGGCCGGTAAAGCAGCGTCTGGCCGCCGACGGTGGCCAGCGTCGCGCCGTCGGGCGAGAAGGCCAGAGCGGTGACCCAGTTGGCGTGCTTGGCCATCGGCGTGGGCTCATCGTCGGCCCACGCGACTGTGGTGGCGAGCTGGATAGCGGCCAGCAGGACGACGGAAAGAAGACTTCGGTAGGACATGAGTTATCTCCGCAATGTCGATCAAGTAGGGCGCTCTGCGAGCACCGGGAGTGTCGCGGGTAGGAACCGCCTCGCGGCAAAGCGCCTATGTTAATCGGCCGGACGGCCGATTGCCATTTCTTGCCCGCAAACGTCACCCAAGCTTTCGCGTATCGGAGACGCGGAAGGCGGGCAGGATGCCCGCCCCCCGAAACGCCCCAGGGCCATTCTGTTTTTCAAAATGGCGAGGCGGGAAAATGGGACTGGCTCCGAGCATAAACAGCGCAAGTCCTTTCAGACCAACGTTGCGTCTCGGTGCCTGTCCCACTTTCCCGCCGGTGCGCCGCCGGCAAGCTGCCCCAGTCCGGAGTTCTCGAAGAACTGGGATAGCGTTTTTGACAAGAAGAAGGCAGCTAAAGCGGCTCCGAAGGCCAAGCCATCTCCCGCCAAGGGCGCGAAGAAGCCGGTCACCGCAAAGAGCAAAAAGAAGAAATAGCCGAGCGCTGACGGCACAGGCGCAGCCGCCGGGCACGTTGGTCTTTTGCATCCGCGGATCACCCGACCAGGCGCTTTACGACCTCGCCCGCCACGTCCGTGAGGCGGAAGTCGCGCCCCTGGAAGCGGTACGTCAGCCGCAGGTGGTCGAGGCCCAACAAGTGCAGGATCGTGGCCTGCAGATCGTGGACGTGCACCTGCTCTTGGGGGTCCGCGGCCGAAAAACCCAGCTCGTCGGTCTGGCCGATGGTCTGGCCGGGCTTGACGCCGCCGCCGGCCAACCACGCGGTGTAGGCCTCGATGTGGTGGTCGCGCCCCAGCGACCCCCGGTCCTCGCCCATGGGCGTGCGGCCGAACTCTCCACCCCAGATCACGAGCGTTTCGTCGAGCATGCCGCGCCGCTTGAGGTCCATGACCAGCGCCGCGGCCGGCTGGTCGGTTTCGCGGCAGATCTGTTCGAGCGCGCCCTCCAGGTTCTCCGATCCGCCGTGATGATCCCAATCGGTGTGGAACAAGGTCACGAAGCGCACGCCGCGCTCGACCAGCCGCCGCGCCAACAGGCAATTGTTGGCGAACGACGCCTCGCCCGGCTTCGCCCCATAGAGCGCCAACGTATGGGGCGTCTCGCTCGCCAGGTCGATCAGCTCGGGCGCGCTGTGCTGCATGCGGTAGGCCATCTCGTACGAGGCGATGCGGGCGGCGATCTCATCGTCGCCTGTTTCCTCGAACCGCCTGCGATTGATCTTGCCGATCGCGTCCAGCGTTCGGCGTTGCTCGGCCGCGGAGACGCCGATCGGCGTCGCCAGGTCCAGGATCGGATCGCCCGAGTTGCGCAGAGGCACGCCCTGATAGACGCTCGACAAAAACGCGTTGCCCCACAGGGCGGCGCCGGAGCGCGGGCCGCGCGGCCCGCTCTTCAAGACAACGAAGCCCGGCAGGTCCTGCGTTTCGCTCCCTAGCCCGTAGAGGACCCAAGAGCCCATGCTGGGCCGGCCGAACTGCGGCGAGCCGGTAGCCAGCATCAGCTTCGCCGGGCCGTGGTTGAAGACGTCCGTCTTCATGGTGCGGATGATGGCGATCTGGTCGGCGATCGCCGCCGTGTGCGGCAACAGCTCCGATAGCTCTGCCCCCGACTCGCCGTGCCGGGCAAACTGCCGCTTCGTGCCCAAAAGCTTGGCGTCGGGCTTGATGAAGGCAAAACGTTTGCCCTCGGTGTACGAAGCGGGGATCGGCTGGCCCGATAGCTCGCGCAATTTGGGTTTCAGGTCGAATAGCTCGAGTTGGCTGGGACCGCCGGCCATGAACAGTTGGATGACGGCCTTGGCCTTGGGCTGAAAGTGCGGCGGCTTGACGGCCAGCGGCCCAGCCCGCGCCGCGGCGGCTGCCAGCCCGTCGCGCTCCATCAGCGCCGCCAAGGCGATGCCGCCCAGACTCAGACCGCAGTCGCTGAAGAACTGCCGCCGGCTCAGCGTCAAAGCGGCATGCTCTTCGGCCATTGTGGGTCGTTCGTTCATGTGAATGCTACGGATCGCGCACTATTCGCGGGTCATGAATTCGTCGAGGTTCAGTAGCGCCCGCGCCACGCTGGTCCACGCGGCATATTGGCGCGGGTCCGCCGACTCGGGCAGTTTCATCGGAGGCTGGATCGTTTTTGTCATCGCATCATCGCGCGCGACTTTCGCATCGGCCAATTCGTCGGCCAATAGCTCCGTTAAGCAGGCCCGTTCGTAGTCGCTCGGCTCGCGCGCCAGGCACAGGCGGAAGGCATGGCGGACGCGGCCGGCAGCGTCCGCGCGCGGCGACTCGGCCAATACGCGCACGGCCAGCGCCCGCGCCGCCTCGATGCACGCTTCGTCGTTCAGTAGCGTCAGGGCCTGCAATGGCGTGTTGGCCCGATCGCGCCGCGTGCACGTCGTGCTTCCCTCCGGGGCGTCGAACACCTTCAGAAACGGGTGCGGCGTCGAGCGCCAATGGTACGTGTACATGCCGCGGCGATAGCGGTCCTCTCCCGTGCTCGTCTTCCACTCGCGGACGCTGCGCGTCAGCGCCATCACACCGTCGGGCTGGGGCGGAAAGACGCTGGGCCCGCCGACCTTGGGCGACAACAGCCCGCTCGTGGCCAGCGTCACGTCGCGGACCGCCTCGGCCTCGACGCGCAAGCGCGATTGCCGGGCCAGCAGCCGATTATCCGGATCGACCGCAGCCAACTCCGGGCATGCGCGCGATTGTTGCCGATACGTGGCCGATGTGACGATCAGGCGGTGCATCGCTTTCATGCTTAAGCCGCGGGCCACGAACTCGCCGGCCAGCCAATCCAACAGCTCAGGGTGCGTCGGCGGCGTGCCTTGGGTGCCGAAATCGTTCGACGTCTCGACCAGCCCTCGGCCAAAATACTGCTGCCAGAAGCGATTCATCGTGACCCGCGCCACCAGCGGATTGGCCGGGGCGACAAGCCACCGTGCCAGATCGAGCCGGGTGGGCTGCTCGCCGCTCGTGGACAGCGGCGGTAGCACGCTCGGCACATCCGGCGGCACGACGGGTCCGTCGCGCAGATACTCGCCGCGGATCAACAGGTGCGTCTCGCGCGGCTTGTCGCGCTCGCGCATGGCGAGCGTTGTGGGGATCGACTGCGTGAGCTTGTTGAGGTCGGACTTGATCGCGGCCATTTTGCCTGCCAGTTCCCGCCGGCCAGGATCCACTTTGTCGAACTCCGCGAGCACCAGATCGCGCTCGTTTGCGGTGCGTTTGTCGGCCGGCACCGCGATGGCATCGCGCACGGGCCCTCCGACCCGCAGCGCCTCGCCCTCGGCGCTTGTAAGGCTCAGGCGGAAGCGGCCGGGCAGGTAATTGTTGCGGACGTTGCGCGCCTTGAGCCGGAAGACGAGCGTCCGCCCTTCGGTCGCCAGCCCGTCGCGCAGTGCGAGGATGGCATTGCGGTCGGTCCCTGGCCTTTTAGCGGTGACGTTCAGGGACCAGCCGGTGCCTGAGTTGCCGTCGATCAGGTGCTCGACGGGAAAGTTTCCTTTCGCGTCGGTAGCGGTGGACCATTGCCAGGCGGCGGTCTGCCCCTTGGCATCGCCGACGGCCGGAGTTTCCAGCGTCAATTCGGCGAGGACGAAGTTGCCGTTGTCCTCAAGGCCCGGGCCATGCCGCGGCAGGCTGTCGTCGGTCAGCACTTCCAGGCGCACCGCGGTGACCCGCGAGAGCGGCGCGACGGCCGTCACGGTATAGATCTCGTCGATCTTCCGGTCCCCCTCGGCCAACAGCGATCGATCGCCAAGGTTCTTCAGCGTGGCCGCGCCCGAGGCGCACGTGGCTTCAAGCGGGTCGAGAACGGTCCATTCGACAGCCGCGATGCCGGCCACGAGCTGCTGTTCCCACTGGGCGCGTCGCTCGGCGGTTTCCTGGTCGTAGCGGCGCAGATCGGCTTCGGCCGACTTGACCCCCTCCGCGAGCTCCGCCTGCTGTCCCGATTGCTCGGGCGTCGGCACGGGCACAGTCGGTTCATCCGCGCCGTTCAATAGGGCGAACATGCCGTAGAAATCGCGCTGCGAGATCGGATCGAATTTGTGGTCGTGACAGCGCGCGCAGGCCAAGGTCAGTCCCAGGAACACGGCGCCGGTCGTGCCGACCCGATCGACCACGGCCTCGACGCGAAACTCCTCCGGGTCGGTGCCCCCCTCCTCGTTGATCATCGTGTTGCGGTGAAAGCCGGTCGCCACGATCTGGTCGAGCGACGCCTCGGGCAGCATGTCGCCGGCGATCTGCTGAATCGTGAACTGATCGAATGGCAAATCGCGGTTGAGCGCGTCGATCACCCAATCGCGATATTTCCAGATGCTGCGCGGATTGTCATTCGTGTAGCCGTTGCTGTCGGCGTAGCGGGCCAGATCGAGCCAGTGCCGCCCCCACCGCTCGCCGTAGTGGGGCGAGGCCAACAGCCGTTCGACCAACTGCTCGTAGGCGTCCGCGCGCTTGTCGGCCAGGAATTCATCGACCTGGGCGATCGACGGTGGCAAGCCCACAAGGTCGAGAAATAGCCGGCGGACGAGCGTCGCGCGGTCGGCCTCGGGCGATGGCTCGATTCGTTCGCGCTCGAGCCGCGCGAGAATAAACGCATCGATGGGATTGCGCACGCGGTCAGCACGCTGAACCGTGGGCGCCGGTGACCGCGCAACCGGCTGAAACGACCAGTGGTCGCTCTTGCGGCGGGTGCCCGCGGCGGGGCGATCGTCGGCCGGCGCCTTGGCGCCCGCGTCGATCCACCGGACGAGCGTGGCAATTTGCTCGGAGGAGAGCCGGGGGCCCTCGGGCGGCATCGCCTTCACATCTTCGTCCGAGCCGCTGATTGCCTTGACGAGCAAGCTCTCCTTGCTCGCGCCGGGCACGATCGCCGGGCCGCTGTAGCCCCCTTCGCGCGCGGTTGAGACCGCGTCCAGACGCAGGCCCGACTTCTGCTCGTCCGGGCCGTGGCACTTGTAGCAATGCGCCGCCAGGATCGGCTGAACGTCGCGTCGGTAGTCGACCGGCCCGTCGGCCGTGGCGCGCTGGGCCGAGACGATCAGGGCAAGTATCAGTGGTGCTGCGGCGCGGCTGACGAACCGCGGAAGGCGGGCACGATGCCCGCCCCCCACGCGCGCGGCTTGTTGGCCAGACACCGGCATGCTTTCGAATCTCATCGGTCGGTCGATGCTCCGTACGTCGAAGCAAGCGTCCGGGGAGCTCAAGCGAATCAAGCGCTCGTCGGCTGGAACGATTCTAATGAAGCCAGCGAGGGATCATGCTGGTTCAACAGGGCGGGTTTGCGGCGATCGCGGCACGCGCCACAGCCACGGTCGGTATCAAGTCTCGATGTTACCCGCCCAAGCGCGGCCTCGCAACCTTTGGGCCGGTGGCGCGCAGGGCCATTCTGTTTTTCAAAATGGCGAGGCGGGAAAATGGGACTGGCTCCGAGCATAAACAGCGCAAGCCCTTTCAGACCAACGTTGCGTCTCGGTGCCTGTCCCACTTTCCCGCCGGTGCGCCGCCGTTCGAGCTTGAATCTGTGAACGGCCCTGCCGGTGGCGCGCGGCTCGATGGGATCATGACTCCTTGTCAATATGCGTTCGGCGTGCGAGTGCCATCAATACGGGCATGGTCGGCACTCCTTTTTAATCGCTGCTGTTCCCTTCGTCTTCCCCGGCTCACGGACTGTGGGTCCCAGCCAACGAGCGCGGAATTGATTTGCTCTCTCGATGCCTTAAGCGGAGAATGAACGCCGCCACGGCTCTAGCGGCGTTTCAACTCGTGAGTCACTTCTACGTCAGGTACTAGGACTAGGCGGCGCAGGTGCTAGGAACCAGCCTGCCGCGGTACTACCAGTTGGAGCGACGGGCCCTCAAAAAGCGCCGACCTCGTGGCTAAGACGCATGATCGGAGACCGATCGGTGTCGAAGATTGTGTTTCATCGAGAGCTGACCACCGATGAAGTCGCGGCCATCGCGCAGGCATTTCCAGAAGCGTCGGTGTCGAAGATTTGGCCGCCCGACAAAAGCGAGACGATTGGGGCAATCAGAGCAAAATAGCCGCCGCGCCAATTATTCCAATGAACACGTATCCTTCCCGGCGCCGCTGGTTCCAGTTCGGGATGGGGACGATGCTTGTCGTGGTCGTCTTGATTGCCATCGGCGCCTGGCTGTTGACGCTTCCGCCCGCGGCAGTGCTCACCACTATGGATGGTGAGCCCGACTATATCCCGTGGGCAATCGAGGCGACGATTCGCCTGACGCTCTATGGACTGTCGGTAGCATTGGGCCTGCGCCTCTGACGGCGATGGCGAACGAGACGCGCGGTAGAATGCCCCCATGGTCGAAACACAACAGAAGCCCCGTCGCCGCTGGTTGCAGTTCGGGATGGGATTGGCGTTTTTCCGCAGCGACCGTCTGGTATCATGAATTCCGAACCGCTTGAATCCGGCCCGCGCGTCGGCCGATAAGACGCGATTCATGCCCGGCAAGGTTGAGGTGGCGGAAGGGGAATCCATCAAAAGCGCCCTCAGGCGGCTTCGAAAAGCGGTTGCATCGGCAGGCGGATTGCGCGTCGGTCCGAATCTGCGCCAGCGAGAGCGTCTTCGCCGCAAGGACTACTACTTGAAGCCGAGCGCCAAAAGGCAGCAGCGCAAAAAAGTCACTGAACGTTGGCGGCGTCGAGCTGGCGCGGACTACTGTGAGATGACGGATTTGGCGCCCCTGCGAACGTGGAGCATGAGCAGGAAAATCCTGAGGAACAATGCCAGGATCGCCCAGGCTTGTACTGCGCTGCCGGCGAATCCCGCCGCGTCGGCGATTCTTAGCCGTGAACCGCCACCGTAAGAGATGGTCGTCATGTCCACCGACGCCCAACCAAAGCCCCGCCGCCGCTGGTCCCAGTTCGGATTGGGGACGATGTTCGTGGCAATGACGCTGTTGGCCATATGGATGGGCGCGGCCGTCAATAAGATGCACGAACGACAGCAGTTGCTCCGATGGGCGCAGTCGCAAGGTGCGGTGGTCTCCGAGTATCCGATCAAGTTCATGAAAATATCAGCGACTCAGGAGAGTTGGGCAGCAATCCAAATGACAGATAAGGCCGCTCCCACGCCGTCACTTACCCAGCGCCTTCTTGGCGAATCACCTGTCACGACAATCGTGTTTTCGGGTCCTGTAGCGGACGCCAAGAAGGAAGCACTCAGTCGGGCTTTCACCAAAGCCCAGCTTGTCGAGACGCGCTCGGATGGTTCGATGAACGAGTGGCAGCCGCCAGTCTGGGGTCCGGAGTTCGGTCCGACCCCGAGACAATAGCGTCGATGTCCGTAGCTGGCGCCGCCCGCCGCCGCTGGTTTCCGTTTTTCACCAATTAAAGCCGAACGCCGCATCTGGAGATCGAAGTGGAAGCTCGAGCACTCGAAAAGTATAGAGCGGTCGTCAAGGCGCAACCGGAACCAACTCAAGCATGGTTTTTAGATTGCATGCGGGATTGTCGTTGCGGAAGTGCTAGTGCATGCCGGGAAATAAGCGGGGCATTCCTGCATCTCGCTTTGTCAGTGGCAGAGTCCTTAAGCAATGTTCAGCTTGAGAGCCCTGACCCGATTCAAAATGCGAATGCCGCCTTGCAAGACGCCGTAAAGGCGTTTGATGGCGACGACGTAAATGAGTTTAGTGCGTTTGCCCGCGGATTTATTCGAAAGCATTTGGCAGGTGGTAGTTGAACGCGATTCACGTCGCTGGTCGAAGTACCACCCCTCCGCCGCCGCTGGTTTGTGGCGGCGATCCGGCGTGTTTCAGGCGTCAGGGGTTGCCATGTGTTGTGCGGGCATATGCGGGAAACTTGCCGCGATGTCGCAGTTGGCTAGGTTCGGTAGTAGGCGAGTCGCCGCCACAATCACGGGCGGCTGGTCGAATCTCTCATGCCGCTAAAGGCTGCGCTCCCAAATCGCCCGGGGCGCGTTCCCATGCTGGTTCCGAGGATCATTTCATGCGTATCGCGATGCTACTTGCCACCGTGTTGTCAGCGGCGAATCTTTTCCATGATCGACCGGCGCGGGGCGCGCCCCTCGAAGTCACTTGGCTGATTCAGTACGGCAATGAAACGCTTCAAACCGCCGACCTCTCGGGGCAGCCGCGCATGTTGCGCAATATTTCCAACTCGTTGATGACCGCGGCGCCGAGCTATCTGAATGACTCGATCTATCTGCAGCGGCGCAGCGACTTCATCAATCTTTTCCCGGAGCTCAACGGCATCGGCGAAACGTCGCAAGAGTGGCTCCGCCCGAATCGCGTCACCGTTTCTCAGCCGGCCGTGGTCGTGGCTGCCGTCCGCGAGGACGATTATCCCGGCGCGGGTGCGCTCTTGGAGAACTTGGGTTGGACCGCGTTAGGGCAGACAGCCACGCTGGGTTATGTCGCCGGGGTCGCGAATCTGCAACTGTACGCGGGCCTTGTGGACGCCGGTCCGGTGCAGATATCTGGCGCCGGCGTCAATGATTTGCGGGTCGCCGGGATCGACGGTGTGACGTCGTCTGACTACTTCTTTTTCCAGAGCCTTAGCGCGTTTTCTCCGGACACACTGGCGGGATTTAACCGGGTGAGCGTGCCCGAGCCCACGAGCCTGCTACTTGCCGCGCTGGCCTGCTTGGGCCTGGCGAATTGGTCGCGGGGATCGAGGCGCTAGTCCCGTCCACGCCGACTTAGGGCACTGCCCCCTTGCGGGCAGCGAGCGTCCAGTGGCGGTCGCTCGTGGCTCGAACGGTGTCGGGCGACAGGCCTAGCTCGACGGCCAGGTCGCGGATCTCCGCTAGCGACAGGGCGGCGCGGAGTGAGTCGTCGAACATTTGCCGCTGATGGTCGTTGGCGCCTGCGGCGTACGTGGCCACCAGGTGATTGACGGTCGCGTCGTCTTCGGGCCGCAAGAGATCGCGGATGAAGAGCAGTCCGCCCGGCGCGAGCGCCCGCCAAGCCTCGGCCAGCACGGTCCGCGGCTCGGGGATGTGGTGCACGATGCTGTTGGAGATGACCAGGGCGAATTGCCCGTCGCGGTAGGGGGTCTGCTTGGCATCGACGCGATCCAACTGGACGCGGCCCACGAGGCCGGCCATCTCGACGTTGGCCCGCGCCATGTGGAGCATGGCCACGGCCAGGTCGATGGCCATGACGCGCGGCCGCGGGTAGCGGCGGCACAGCTCGATGGGGATTTGCGCGGTGCCGGCGCCGATGTCGAGCACGTCGAGCCAGTCCTCGTCGTCGGCGAGGAGCTCCGGACACACGGCGACCAGGTCGTCGACGAACGTCCGGTTCACTTCCTTGTGGTCCATGGCGTCGTAGTCGATCGCCTCGGCCGTGGAGTCCATCACCTCAGGTTCGAGTACGCGCGGGAGCATGGTAACAGTCCGGCGGATGGCATCCTACTTGCCGAGAAACTTGCGCACTTCGTCCAGATCGACGCCGAGGGTTTCCTTGGCCAGCTTGGCGAGCACCGCCGGCTTGGCCTGGAAATGAAACGTGCGGTGCGTGTGCATCAGCCGCTCGCCCTGGGCCAATGGCCTCGTCGGGCATAGGGTCTCCAGCTCGTAGAAGCCGCCCAGGGCTTTCGCGCCGGGCTCGGGCGGACCGTCGTTGTACGAATTGAAGACGTCGCCGGCGAACGGCTTGTCCTGCGGCACGCGCCATGTATTGTCCACATAGAACTGTTGCGGCGGATCGTCCGGCAGGCTGAACTGGACGAGCGTCAGCACGCCGGCACGGAAGTCGATCGATCCGGCGATCGGCCGTACACGGGCGGGCGAGATACCGAGCTTCCCGCGGAACTGCCCGTCGCCGCGGAACAGGACCGCCGCGGGAGTGACCTTTAGACGCTCCGGCGGCACGGCGCCGAAGTAGTCGGACTGCACCACACGGCCCAGGTCCTTCTCGGTGCCTGGCTTGTACGGGATGACGATCGCCGTCTGGTCGCCGGAGGGAAACTGACCGAGAGTCCAGATCGCGACCAGCCCCTTTTTCATGTTCCACGCCATCGGGCTAAGATTCGTGGCCGTGTTAACGCTCTCGAATCCGACGTAGCGGGCCTTGCCCTGCCGGGCGGCGTCGGCCGCCTCCTTGGACACAAGCGCCGCGAAACGATCCAGGCCGAGCATCCGCAGCTCGCGGAGAACGTCCAGGTCGAACGTGCCCTCGGCGACGTTGGTGACGCGAACGCGGCGGCTGAGCCGGCAGCTTGCGGCGTCGCTGCCGTCGACGGCGAAGGCGCCTGTGTTGATCGCCGGCGGCGTGTACCAATTGTCGACCGTCTGGTTCAGCCCGAGCTGAAAGAACAGGCCGAACTGCCCCCCTTCGGGTCCAAGCCAGAAGCGATCTTCGCCGCCGTAGTTGTTGAACGCGGGGACGTGCTTGCCGGCGGTGATGAAGTCGTAGTTCACCCAGCCCAAGCTGGCCCCGTTTGGCCCGCCGCACGTCGAGGTCATGATCCGGCCCTGATAGTCCGGGCAGACGAGCGCCGCGGCGCCGTCGGCGCCGGTGAGCTCGATCACCTTCGTGTGGCGGCCCAGGAAGTCGCGCGTTTCGGCGAACGATTTTTGCATCGCGGGTTCAGCGGCTTTCGAGGCGTGCGCCACCGGCGTCGAGGCGACGCTTGCAGCGGCCAGCATACAGGCGGCGAACCGCCTTCGTCCCGCTGAGGTCATTTCCCATTCTCCTTCTCGGAAGTGGCGCGATTCTGGGCACATGGCCCGCGCGCCGCCACTGTCGCCTGCGCGGTGAAAGTTGTGGGGTGCCATGCGCCCGCGCAAAACCCGCATGCCCACGGCAAGCGTGGGCACCCGACGAGTAACGCTACCTCACGGCGGGGGCGGCGACCGAATGCTAGCGGCTTGCGTGATGGCCCTCAACTATTCACAGGTGGTCGAGCACTTTGCGGGCACCTCCCGGTGACGTCGCGTTCAGTATCTGGGGCGGAAAGGCTGCCGCCGGCACAGGGCCCCAAGAATGCCACCCTGCAGGGCGAATGCCTTTGTGGCAGGGCAGTCCTGGCAAGCCGGGCGGGCGGTGCGGGAATTTGCGGCTGGCACTGTATCGTGGGTGTGTAAGATTGAGACACTTTCTGCATGGCTAACCACGTCAGGGGGTCGGAAGGTGTCAGGCAAAACGCGCATCTTTAATCCGCATTGCGTCCGTCTGTTATGTCACAGGAACGAGGCGTAAACCCCTTGAAATTAGGACCCTCCGTGAATGGGGTACGGCGTTTGCACCTCCTTGGGCGCCGATTCGGCAAGGGAACGGGTAAATGCCAATTTGGCACTTTACGCGAAATATTTACAAGAACCGCCAGGACGCGCGCAACTAACCTTTTGGTAGAATAGGCGTTTGGTGTGCTCCCTCGGGAGCTCTCCTCCTAAAAACCGTAAAACCATGAACAAATCGATTTCAACGGAAAAGTTGGCACGGCGGCAAGCAATATCCCCTGAGGGATTGTCTCAGTGGACCGATGAGGATCTGTTGGACCGGTACACGTGTGTGGGCGACCCCAAGGCCTTCGGCGTGCTGGTGCACCGCTACGAGCGGGAATTGTACAGCTATCTGCGCCGCTACCTGGGGGACGCCGCCATGGCCGAGGACGCGTTCCAGGGCACGTTCTTGCAGATTCACCTGAAATCCAGCCAATTCGAGCCAGGCCGGAAATTTCGCCCCTGGCTTTACACGATTGCCACGAACCAAGCCATCGATGCGCAACGTAGAAACAAGCGCCACCGGATGGTCAGCCTCGATCGCCGCCAGAAGGGCGAGTCGGAGCAGGACCTGGGGTCGCTCTCCGAGCTGTTGGTCAGCCGCGAGGCAGGGCCTGCCAAGGAGGCCGATGCCGAGGAGAGGCGACGCTGGATCCGGGATGCGGTGCGGGCCCTGCCCGACCCGTTGAAAGGCGCCGTGAATCTGGTTTACTACCAGGGCTTGAAATACCGCGAGGCGGCCGAGGCCTTGAAGGTTCCGGTGGGGACAGTCAAAAGTCGACTGCACACCGCGATCACGAAGCTGAACGAGGCCTGGAAAACGGCCGAACCGTCCGGAGATCGCTAACCGCGATGCGCGAGCAACTGCTGGGCTATCTGCTGGGAGCGCTGGAGCCGTCGGAGACCGCCTTGGTCGAGGCGCGTCTATCCGAGGATCCGCAGTTGCGGCGCGAGCTGGAAACGGTCCGTGCGAGCCTGGCGCCCTTGGACGAAGCCGAGGAAGAGTCCGAGGCCCTCGATCCGCCCCCAGGCTTGGCTTCGCGCACGTTTCAACTCGTTCGCTCTCACGCCGGCTGGAGCGCGGTAGGACAGGCCACCGGCGCCGCGGGCGCCTGGCGCGCGCCTGACTACATGATCGCCGCTGGCATCTTTCTAGCCGCGTCGATGTTGGTTTTTCCGGCCATTCACAACAGCCGCATCGGCGCCCGCCTGACCGCTTGCCAGGACAAGTTGCGTCTGCTGGGCGTGGCCCTGTCGCAATACGGCCAGGCTAACGGCTATTTGCCGTTCGTTCCGGCGACGGGTCGTTTCGCCGCCGCCGGCATGTACGCCCCCATCCTGCAAGACTCGGGCTTGCTCGATCGTTCGTGTACCGTGCTTTGCCCCGACTCGCCGATGGCGACGCATTGCGATTTCCACATACCGACGATCGCGGAGCTGGAGAAAGCCAGCCCGGAGCAATTGCGCCGTTACCATCGCATCATGGGGGGCGCGTATGCCTATCATCCGGGGCACATCGAGAACCGTCGCTACGTCCCCACCCCCAACCGCAGCCGCGAATACTTTGCGGTGATGGCCGACGCGGCCGACGAGTTGGGCGCCGACCGCAGCCCCAACCACCGAAAGATTGGGCAGAACGTGCTCTGCCAGAGCGGGCGGGTGGTGTTCATCATCATCCCGCAATTGTGGGATGAAGGTGACAACATCTACATCAACGACTTTGGCGTCAAAGGCGCCGGCGTCGGCGAGGACGACTCGTCGCTGTGCAATAGCGCCGTGCCGCCCATCCTGGTGCCGGTGATGCTCGGCCCCTAAAGGCAGCGTCTCTACGCTCGCCGTCACCCCTCTTGCTTCCCGTCCTTTGCGGGTGAATTGTTCGTATTTTGCCACGGACTACGTTGACGATTTGCAACGTCCGCCGCCGCGGCTTCCCGTCGCGCTCGCATACGGCTCGTCGCGCAAGCGGTGGCACGAAGGGCCTTTGCGACGCGATCGAGCGACGGCGAACCTGGCTCGGCACCCGCTTTGCTTTCTGCCTCCGGTGTGACAACTGGCACCGATTGCCGCGTCGCGAGAGCCTTGGTCCCCTCAGGCTCTCGCACGCGGCTGTCGAATGGCCGGGTGTCGTTTCCGAATCTCCCGTCCCGTTGGCCCTGTTCGCTTCGCAATGCACGCCCGCGATCTGGTCGAGTTGGCCGGTTTGGCTTCGATGCACGGGCCGCTGGTGATTGCCAGCCCCGCGGCATTGCCGCAGACCAGCTTGGAACGCTACTGGTCGGCGTCCAAATGCCGGCTGGACCGGTGGGGCCGGACGCTCAAGCGGCTGACGGA
Source organism: Planctomycetia bacterium (assembly GCA_016191115.1). Classification (GTDB taxonomy): domain Bacteria; phylum Planctomycetota; class Planctomycetia; order Pirellulales; family JACPPG01; genus JACPPG01. The sequence continues at coordinate 31,217 of JACPPG010000001.1, forward strand.
ATCCACGGCGGACAAGGACCCCGCCGGCCAGAAACGGCACGACCTGGGCGTGATGGAAGAAGTCCTCACCGGCGAAGTCCTCGTTCGCGTGTGGACCGCCGTCCTGGTCGGCCACGATCGGCACGCCGGCTCCGACGCCGGCACCGTCGCCCGCAGCGTGCTAGTCGGTCAGCAGGAGGCGCGGAACCGGGCGCTGTCGCTGTTGGTGAATGGCCCGGCCATCGGCGGCCGGCCGGCGATCGAGCTCAACCAGCTCCGCCGCCGCGCCGAGTGCTGGTCCGACTTGCTCGTGGGCTATCTGAACACGACCGAGGACTTGAGCGAGTTCGGCGCCGATCCGCCGCGGGCGCGCCAGTTCGCCGACGACTTTCGCGACGAAGGGACGCACGCCTGGTCGCTACTGTTCGCTTCTCTCCGCGCCAGCTTCGCGCACGGCTTCGATTTCCCCAGCCCGAACGCCGACCTCAATACCGAGATCGCCACGAGCATCATTTCCTGTTTCGCGCCGGAGCTGTTCGATTCAACGGGCCTGGTGCGGTCGCTGTGGGCGTCGCGGCTCTTGCACGCGACGAATGAAACGCAGGGGCTGATCGAGGCGCTCTTTTGCGCGGAGCGGGGCACGGGCGAGGATCGCGCGGTCGGGGTCGCGGCGGAGCGACCGTTCCCGCGGCGACGATTTCCGCGGTAGACTTTTCGGCGAGTGCTAGCTGGTCTATTCGCGCTCCAGACGTCGATCCCCAGCAGCCAGGCGCGCCCTTTCTGACGGCATTTCACGCCTATTAGAGGTCCCGGCGGCCCAAGAGCCGCTCAGAAACGGGTGATTTACCCCGCTTTCGCCGCCGACCGATGTTGATCCGTTTTCGACATCGGTGGTACTCTACCGGCCCATTTTCCCAAGGAGCGGGCCGATCGAGGTCTCGCTCGGAGCCTTTCTCCACTGTCGGAGTGAGATCGACATGCACGCGCCCGCCCCCGCTGTCTGGAAGGTCGTCCTGCTCTCGCTAGCCGTGCTGGCCGCATCCGGCGGAATTGCCCGGGGCCAGAACACGCTCGTGCTGAAGGCAGACGCCGGCGAGCCCCAATGGATCTGGTCCGCCTCGCACGAAAAGGACAATGTTCCCACCGGCGTGTGCTACTTCCGCAAAGGCTTCAGCCTGGGCAACATCGAGCAGGCGCAGCTCCAGATCTCTTGCGACGACCGCTACGACTTGTACATCAACGGCCGGCAGGTTGGCTCGGGCACGGACTGGCGAAAACTGCAGTCTTACAACATTGCCCGGTATCTGCAGTCGGGCAAGAACGTGATCGCCGTCCGCGCCGAAAACACAAGCGCCGGTAGCGCCGGGTTGGTGGTGCGGGTGACCGCCAAGCAGAAAGGCGACACCGAGGTCTCGCACTCGACCGACGCGACGTGGAAGACCAGCGGCGTCGAGCTGGTCGGTTGGGAGAAACTGGAGTTCGACGATTCCCAGTGGGCCAAGGCGCAGAGCTACGGCGAATTGGGCCGCGTCGCGCCGTGGGGAACGCAGGTCGTGGCCGCCGACGGGTCGCAGGTCACCCGCTTCACGATGGCCGCGGAATTCCGCGTCGAGCGCGTGCTGTCGCCGGACGAGACGGGCTCGCTTATCGCGATGACGTTCAACGAATTTGGCGACATTCTCGCCTCGCGCGAAGGCGGCCCCTTGTTGCTCATCACCGACAAGGACCAGGACGGCGTTCACGAAACGGTCGACATCTTCTGCGACGACGTGAAAAGCTGCCAGGGAATCCTCGCGCTCAACGGCAACGTCTTCGCCGTCGGCGAAGGGCCCGAGGGAACCGGCATGTACCGCCTGGCCGACGACGACCATGACCGGCGCGCCGAAAGCGTCACGCTGATCCTAGGCTTCAAGGGAAAAATGGGCGAGCACGGCCCGCACGCGCCCGTGCTGGGGCCCGATGGACTGATTTACCTGATGCTCGGCAATCACACCAATTGCTTGAAGGACGCCGACGCAAGCAGCCCCCATCACCACTGGTACGAAGGGGACCTGGTGCAGCCGAAGTACGAGGACGCCGGCGGTCACGCCGTGGGCATCAAGGCGCCGGGCGGCGTGGTGGTGCGGACCGACGTCGATGGCAGCTTCGTGCAGATCGTGGCCGGCGGCCTCCGTAACGCCTATGACCTGGCCTTCAACCGCCAGGGTGAATTGCTCACGTTCGACTCCGACATGGAATGGGACGAGGGCCTCCCCTGGTACAAGCCCACGCGCATCAATCACGTGACCCCCGGCGGCGAGTTCGGTTGGCGCAGCGGTTGGTCGAATTGGCCGGAGTATTTTTACGACAGCCTGCCAGCCACGTTGAACGTGGGGCGCGGCTCGCCGACGGGCGTCGTCGTCTACAACCACTACATGATGCCGCAGCGCTACCACAACGCGCTGTTTGCCTGCGACTGGTCGCAAGGCCGCATCCTGGCCATCAAGCTCACGCCGTCTGGTGGCACCTACACGGCCAAGAGTGAAGTATTCCTGCAGGGCCGCCCGTTGAACGTCACCGACATCGACGTCGGCCAGGACGGCTGGCTCTATTTCTGCACCGGCGGCCGCGGCACCGACGGCGGCATCTATCGCGTGGTGTGGACCGGCCGCGTTCCGTCCAGGCCGAAATACTCAGGCGTCGTGCAGGCCGTCCGCCAGCCGCAACTCGGAAGCGCCTGGGCGCGGCAGGCCGTCGCCACGATCCAGGAACAACTTGGCGAAGGCTGGGGCCGGCAGCTCATCGGCATCGTGGAGAACGTGAAGAACACGCCGGAGGACCGCGCGCGGGCGCTCGACCTGATGCAGTTGTTCGGTCCGTTCCCGCAGCCGCAACTATTGGTGAGGTTGGCCCGCGACAAAAGCCCGGAAATCCGCGCTAAAGTGGCGTACCTGATGGGCCTGCACGTCGACGACGCGACGACGGCCACGCTGTCGGCCATGCTCGCGGACGGCGACCTGACGGTCCGCCGCGTGGCTTGCGAGTCGTTTGTGCGCGGCGGGCGCGAAGCTCCGGCGGCGAAGCTGCTGCCGCTTTTGGCCGACTCGAGCCGCTACGTATCGTGGGCCGCCAGCCGCGCGCTCGAGCGCGTGCCGCGCGATCAATGGCAAGCGCAGGTTCTGTCGGCCCGGGACATCCGCGTGTTCCTCGTCGGGTCCGCGGCGCTCGTCGCGCTCGATGACGATCCGGCGCTGGCTCACGCCGTGCTGAAGCGCGCCAGCGAACTCATGAGAGGGCACGTCAAGGACACCGATTTCGTCGACCTGTTGCGGCTCGTGCAAGTGGCCCTGCACCGCGCGTCCCTCACCGTGGCCGACGTGCCGCAGCTCGCCAAGCAGCTCGAGGCCGAATATCCGTCGAGAAACTACGTCATGAACCGTGAACTGTTGCGGCTGCTCGTGCACCTGCAGCAGTCGGAAATCATCCCCCGCCTGCTGGCCGAGTTGAAGACGACCGCGCCCTTGCCGGAGCGACTGCACGCCGCCTTTCACGCCCGCTTCCTCGACTCCGGCTGGACCACCGAGCAGAAGCTCGAGCTCCTGGAGTTCTACGAGAAATCCCGCGACCTGCCCGGCGGGCACAGCTACGCCCTGTACTTCGACAACTTCAGCCGCGACTTCCTGGCCAAATTCAGCGAGGAGGAACGCCTGCAACTGGTGCAGCAGGGACAGCGCGCGCCGGCGGCCGCGCTGACGGCCCTGGTCCAGTTGCCCGAGAATCCGGGCGACGTGATGCTCGCGAACTTGATCGACCTCGACGGGCGGCTGTCGCGGATGGAGACGCCTTCCGCGCAGACTTTGCGCACGGGCATCGTGGCAATTCTCGCGCGGAGCCGTTCGCCGCGCGGCATGGCTTACTTGCGCGAGCGGTTCGAGCTCGAGCCCAATCGCCGCCAGGAGCTGGCCATGGGGCTCGCGCAGGAACCGGGTGGCGAGAACTGGTCCCTTCTTTTGCGGTCCCTGCCGATCGTGGAAGGGAACGCCGCCGTCGAAGTCCTGACGCAGTTGACCTCGATCGAACGCACGACCGACCAACCCGAGCCCATCCGCCAGGTCATCCTGTGCGGATTGAAGCTGCGCGAGAACGGCGCGCCCGCCGCGAAGCTGCTGGCGAAATGGACCGGGCAGCAAGCGAGTCCAGAGGATGCCTCTTGGGACGTGGCAATGTCCGCCTGGCAGCAGTGGTTCCAGAAGCAGTTCCCGAACGTGCCGCCGCCCACGTTGCCGACCGAGCCGGCGGGCAACAAATGGACGTTCCAGGAGCTTGCGAGTTTTCTCGCCAGCCCTGAGGGGAGCCACGGCGACCGGCAGCGCGGCAGCGTCGTTTTCGAAAAGGCGCAGTGCGTCAAATGCCACCGCTACGGCTCGCGTGGCGAGGGCATCGGCCCCGACCTGACCACGGTCAGCCAGCGCTTCCAGAAAAAGGAAATCATCGAGTCGGTCGTATACCCCTCGCAGGTCATCTCGGACCAGTACGCCTCGAAAACGGTTGTCACCACCCACGGCAAGCAGTATTCGGGCATCGTCGGCGACGGCGGCGCGGGAGCGATCGTCGTCCTGCAAGCCAGCGGCGAGAAAGTGAGCATCCCCCGCAGCGAGGTCGATGAAATCGCCCCCAACGCAAAGTCGGCCATGCCCGAGGGGCTGTTCAACACGCTGTCGCTCGAGGAGATCGCGGACCTGTTCGCGTACCTGTCGAATGCGCCAAAGGCGACCGTGGCCGGAGCCGTGGCTCCGCGCGCGGGTTCTGCGCCGAAATAGCGGCGGCACGTCGGGGGGCGGGCATCCTGCCCGCCTTCAGCGTTTCTATTCGCCAACGCGCTTGCGAAGCCCACGGGTGGCAACCCGTGGGTGAGAAGCGCGACACGCGCCCCTGCCGCGCACAGAAAGGCGGGCAGGATGCCCGCCCCCCCCCAATCCCCCGCACGAACGCCGGCGCTGGTAGCGGCGGCTGGCGTCTTCCAGTAGGCGGCGCTCTTCGGTTGACAGGCTGTCGATCCCTTCGCGGCCTACCTTGTCCAGCAGTGCGTCCACGCGCTGGTCGAGCGACTGCGCTCTAGTCGTATCTGCCTGCGGATCGTGTACGCGCAGCCGAGGGCGGGTGCCGAGGCGCGGCAGCCGCCAGCTCGGCAGATAACGACCGAGGTTGATGCCGCTTTGGTAGTAGATGAATCCGAACAAGGCGCCCGACAGGTGGGCTTCGTACGCGACGCCCCCGCCCACCGCGTGCGAGTCGGCGAAGCCTAGCGCGTCCTGCAACACGTACAGCGTCCCCAGTAGCCAGGCAGGGATGGGGAACACTCCCCACACGTAGAACAGCCGCCGTGGGAAGTGCAGGATGTAGATGATCATCACCCCGGTCACGGCGCCCGAGGCGCCGATCATGCTGGCGTCGCTAGGTCCGTGCACGGCAAATTGCGCGAGCACCCATGTGAGTGAGGAGAGCACGACCAGGCACAAGTAGACGCGCAAAAACTCCAGGCGCCCGTAGACGCCCTCCACGTCCCGGCCGAACAGCCATAGGACGAACATGTTCAGGCCGACGTGGAACACATTCGTGTGATCGTGCACGAAGCCGGCGGTGAGCAACTGCCAGGCGTTCCACGGGTGCAAGGGCAAGTCGGACCGGACGGCCAGGAATTCGCTGATCGCGCCGCCGCTCAAGACATCGGCCACGAAGATGAAGACATTGACCAGGATCAGGTCCGTGACCATCGACCGGTACGAGCTGCCGAACCAACTGCGGCGCTCTTCGCGGTAGTAGTCACGATCGTAGAGACCCATACGTGCCTCGGGCAGGTCCGCTGGTCGACGCGCTTTGGCGCTCACGGGATGCGGCGGCGTTCAATTCTAGCGGGAGTTTCGCGAAGGGCACGCAAGAAAGCCGGCGAGCCAGGGCCGTTCACAGATTCAAGCTTGCCGGCGGCGCACCGGCGGGAAAGTGGGACAGGCACCGAGACGCAACGTTGGTCTGAAAGGACTTGCGCTGTTTATGCTCGGAGCCAGTCCCATTTTCCCGCCTCGCCATTTGAACGCTTGAAGGATTGCCCAGGCTCCCTCGCTGGCGCGTCGGGCTGGTGTGGCGCGGGAGGGCCCTATTGTGTGCCCGTCAACCGGTCATCGTACCGCCGGGCCGCCTCGTTCTGCATCGCCGCCCACTGCTGGGCCAACCGCCGATTCTCCTGGAACGTGGCGGCCAGGTCCGCGCGGGTCGCGGCCAGGGCGGTTTCGAGCGATTCGCGCTTGCGGGTGATCAGTTTCTGCTCGACCTGCGAGCGATCGAGCTCCTGTCGCAGGTCGGCGATCTCCGTCTGATGAAAGGCCACCTGCTCTTTGGCGTCGGCCAATGCCGCCTGGATCGAAGCGGCGTCCTTGGCCGCCGCGGTACTCAAATCGGCTACCTCCGAAATCTGCCGATCCAGCTCGTGAAACAACTGGTCGTAGTCGTTCAGGTTCCGCTGGTACTTGCCGTCGACGACGTTTTGCGGCGGATCGTCGGCGCTGGCCGGCTGGCCATCCTTGGCGTACTCATTCACGCTCGCGGCGGGAAGCATCGCCGCGAGCTTCTCTTTGTCCAGCCCGGCGAACGCCTCGTGCCGGTCGATGGGCATCACTTCGTACAACGTCCAGTTGCCGGCGCTGGCAGCCAAACGCTTGAGCTGCCGCTCGGACATCTTCATGTCCGGCGCCAGCGAAACCGTCGTGTCGGTGGCGGCCATGGCCTGGAATTCACCTAGGTAGCCGTCGGAATCGAAGGCAAAGAGCACCATCTTCGGAAGGATGCGGTGCGGCGAGGGGACGTCGATCTTCACGGTGCCTTCGCCCGAACTGGCGTCGAACGCCTTCTCTGGATTAGCGGGAGTCCACACGCGGCCGCGGTCGACGACAGCCTCGTGCAAGGCGGCGCGTGCATCGCGTTCAGCGAGGGCAAGCTGGTCGAGGTTGAGGCGCGGGGGCGGGCCTTCGTTGGCGGCGAAGACCGCTCTGCGCCACTTCTCCACTTCGCCGCGCCAAGCCTCGTTGGTCCTTAGCAGGCGCGAGGAAAGGTAGAAGAATGGCAGGAGCGCCACAAACACGAGCGCCACCAGCACCTTGCTCCAGATACTCATGGCGCCTCAAACCGTGATTCCGGCCGCACGCGGCGAATCGGAGCCGGGCAGATCCGGCGATGGGTCCTGCGCCGTCCCTAGCCCACTGTCAGAAAAGAACTTACGCTCCGTCCCTAAGAGCCGATATTAGGCTCGCTGGGAGCCGCTGTCAAGCTAGGGCAGCCGCAGCGTTTGGGTTCAGAAAACGCGCTGCTGGCGTGCTATCGGTTCCGCATCTTGCCAGCTCTCTGCCGACCGCCCGCAAAGTCAACACAGACGCTACATTCGCTCAAGTCGCGTCATTTTAACGCCGAATTGTTACACGACGAATCGACAGCCCGCGCCACAGGCGCGCGCCCTGCGCGGCCGCCGAGGCAACCGCGACGCACGAGGCTACCGCATTGAGCGCATCTCGACCGGCAACCCTCCGCACGCTCTCCCGAGCCGGCCTGGCGCTTGTGGCGCTTGCGCCGCTAGTGGCGGCGGGCTGCACGCGCAATTTCTGGCGCACGCAGGCGGACGCCGAGGCCTCGAACGCGATCCGCCAGTTGGCCAGCCTCACCAATGCGCCGCTCGAGTACTACAACGTCTACACCGACCCGCGCTCCCGCTTGTTTGATCCCACCAGCCCCGACAAGCCGCCCATGCCGCCCGACGATCCGGCCGCGCAAAGGCTGATGCACTGCATCAACTACCAGCCGCACTACTTGCGTTGGTTTGCCAACGGCGTGGTTCCATCGGTGGATTTGCATCAGTGGGAGCAGTACCTCCCACCTAGCGACAACGCGGAGGGGGCGATTCCCCTCGATCTGTCGACGGCCGTCATGCTGGCGCGCTTCAATTCGCGCGATTACCAACAGCAGATCGAGACCATGTACCTGGCGGCCTTGGACGTGACGTTCGAGCGATTTCGCTTCGCGACGCAGTTCTTCGCCACGCAGAACACGACGTTCGATACGCAGGGCCCGGCGAATCCAGGCGGCCCCTTGAGCACGTTGTCGGTGCTGAACGACGTCCAGGCGCAGAAGCTTTTCGCCGGCGGCGGTCAGCTCCTCGTCGAATTCGCCAACTCGTTTGTCTGGCAATTCGCCGGGCCGAACACGCAGACGGCCAATTCGCTGATCAGTTTCAACTTCCTGCAGCCGCTGATGCGCGGGGCCGGCCGCGCCGTGGTCCTCGAGCGATTGACCACCGCTGAGCGGGCACTGCTCTATGACGTTCGGCAGATGGAACAATACCGCCGTGCTTTCTATGCGTTCATTGCCACGGGGCGAAACGTCGGTCAGGGGCCAACCCGACTCGGCGGCGTGTTCGGCGCCTCGGGCCTGGCGGGTTTTACCGGCGTCGGCGGCGGCGGGTTCGGACAGGTCGGCACGGCCGTGGCCGCGACCGGCAACGTCGGCGCGGGTGGCACGACCGGCGGCGCCGGCGCGGCGCAGGCGCAAGGGTTCATCGGCCTCGTGCAGGACATCATGCAAATTCGCAACCAGGAAGCGAACGTGGCCGGACTGCGCGACAGCCTGGCGCAGCTCGAGGCCGCTTACGAGGCCGGCCGCATCGATCGCTTCCAGGTCGATCTCACGCGGCAGCAGCTTTATACCAGCGAAAGCCAGGTGCTCAACGCCAAGATCGTCTTCGAGAACTTGCTCGATTCGCTGAAGATCTCGATGGGCCTGCCGCCGGACATCCGTTTTGTCGTGCAGGATCCATTTCTCGAGCGCTTCAAGCTGATCGATCCGGACCTGACCAGGATCCAAGGCCATGTCGACGACCTGGTCGACGAGGTGCGAAACCCCGACGGCGCCGTGGGGTTTGATGATTTGAGGACCTATCTGGCCGACGTGGCGAAGGTCCGCGAGGAGATCACCGGGCACCTGACAACGGTTGCCGAGGATTTCAAGAAGTTGGACGAGATTCTCCCGTCGCGCCGGCGAACGATGCGCCGTTTGCAACTGCGCCCCGAGTTCGACCGCGGCGACGTCGAGCCGTCGGCCTACCGCGTCGACCTGTTGGACGACCGCGTCGAAACGCTCAAGGACGATCACGAAGAACTATTGGACCGTTTGGCGGGCAATTGGACCGCCTTTACCGACCTGGAGGCGAACCTCGAAAACCTGACGCCCGACGCCGCGCGGCTTCGCCTGCTGGACGTGGTCACGCTCTTGTCGGGACAGGTGCTGGAGCTGTCGCTGGTGCAGGCCCGCGCGCGCCTGGACGCGATTGAGCTGGTGCCCATCGCGATCCAGCCGTCGCAGGCGATGGCCATTGCCAGCGCCAACCGGCCCGACTGGAAGAACACACGCGCGCAAGTCATCGACTCCTGGAGACGCATCGAGTTCAACGCCAATGGGCTATTGTCCGGGCTGAATGTGGTGTTCAGCGGCGACCTCGGCACGACGCAGGACAATCCCATCCGGTTCCGCGACACGACGGGTGAATTGCGAGTCGGCGTTCAGTTCGACGCGCCGCTGACGCGGATGAACGAGCGAAACCTTTACCGTCAGTCGTTGATCGATTATCAGCAAGCGCGGCGCCGGTACATGCTGTTCGTCGACACCGTGCACCAGCTCTTGCGGCAGGAGATCCGGCAGATCGATCTGAACCAACTGAATTTCGAGCTGCTGCGGGCCGCGGTGGGCGTGGCTATCGAGAAGGTCGACCTTTCTCGGTTGAAGCTCATGCAGCCGCCGGCGCCTGGCGAGCAGGCCGCCTTCAGCGACACCTTTGCCCGCGACTTGTTGACGTCGCTCAACGACCTGTTGAACGTGCAGAACGATTTTATGAGCGTATGGGTGAACTACGAGGTTCAGCGCATCGGACTGGACTTCGACATGGGCATCATGCAGCTCGACGACCGCGGCGTGTGGATCGATCCGGGCCCGATCGACGGACCACGGCTTTTGGAACAGTACGCGGGCGATTGTGAGCCGGAGGACTTGCCCTTCATGCGCGAGGCCATGGAAGACGCGGCCGCCGAAGCCGCCAAGGAGGCGGACGGCAAGACCCCCGCCGAGGAGCGCGAGGAGGAATTGCCGCCCCCCGACCCGCACACCACCGAGCAGGTGCGTTCCCAGCGCGACCCGTCGCCGGTCGAGCGGGCCCATGCCCTGGAGCAGTCGGACGCGGCCGCAAGCAAGGTCGGGCGGGTCCAATGGGTGTTCGACGCCGACCAGACGGGCACCGGCAACTCGGGCGTTCCGCCTTGGCAGGCGCCCCCCGTGCCCAAGAGCGGCAGGCCCCAAAACCGGCCCCATACCGCGGCGAATCAGAGGAAATAGGCAGGAGAACTGCAAAGTCCTGGGAGAGGGGGTCAGGCACATTTTTCGGCCGAAGCTCCTTCGGAAGAATTGAGAGCCGCATGTGCCGAAAAATGAGCCAGACCCCGGACTTTGCAGTTCTCCTGAGGAAATAGGGCCATGGTGACAACCGCGCCCTACCCGGATACAATCAACGGGGCTTTATGCCTCCCTCGCGGCCTTCCTCCACCCGCCCCTGGGCCGCGAGCCTCCGTCACGACAGGTGACAGATGTCTGTCGCATGCGCATCGTACCCCTACTCGCGGCCTCGTAGCGCCTTCTCGCTCACGGGGGTGCTGACGATCCTGGCCCTGGGCGGCGCGGTCGCCGCCGGCGCCATCTGGTTACTGCGCCCGATGCTGCTGGGCGAAAAGGAAGAGACGAACTACCTGGTCGACCACGTCAAGGTGGGCATCTTCACCCACGACGTCGTCGAGCGCGGTGAGATCGAGAGTTCCAGCAATGTGGAAGTGCGCAGCGAGGTGCAATCGCGTTCCAGCGGCGGGGCGGCGATCATCGAGATCGTGGACGAAGGCACCATCGTCCAGGAAGGCGATTTCCTTGTGCGGCTGGATGATTCCGCGCTGCGCGACGAGCTGACAGCGCAGCAGAGCGTGGTCAACGCCAGCGACGCGACCGTGATTCAATCCCTGGCGGCGCTCGCCACCGCCGAGATCGCCAAGAAAGAATACGAAGAGGGCACGTTCAAGCAGGACGAAGAGCTGCTCCGCAGCGAGGCCTTTGTCGCCGAGGAAAACCTCCGGCGGGCCCAGGAGTACGCCCGGCATAGCGAGCGGCTGGCCGCCAAGGGCTACGTCACGCAGGTGCAGCTCGAGGCCGACCATTTCGCGGTCAAGAAGGCCGAGGCCGATCTGGCGCTGGCGAACACCAAGCTGATGGTGCTCCGCAACTTCACCAAGGCGAAGATGCTCGAGTCACTGAACGCGGACGTCAAGATCGCCGAAGCCAGGCTGAAAGCCGACCAGAAGACCAATACCCTGGACCGCACCAAGCTGGAGTTCGTCCAGTCGCAAATCACGAAGTGCGTCATCAACGCTCCCTCGCCCGGTCAAGTGGTGTACGCCAATGAAACCGCCGGTCGCGGCGGGCAAGAGGTGATCATCCAGGAGGGCACGGCCGTCCGCGAGCGCCAGGTGATCGTCCGCCTTCCCGATCCCACGCGGATGCAGGTCAAAGCGCGGATCAACGAGTCGCGCATCGACTTCATTCGCGAGGACTACCCCGTGGTGATCCGGCTGGATGCGCTGCCGGGAGTGGAGCTGAAGGGGATCGTGCGGCGCGTGAGCGACTATCCGATTGCCAGCGGATGGTTCGGCAACAGCGTCAAGGAATACGCCACGTTCGTGGAAATCCTCGACCCGCCGACGGCGATGCGGCCGGGCATGACCGCCGAGGTCGCCATCCGGGTCGAGCAGTTGGAAAGCGCCTTGCAGTTACCGGTGCAGGCCGTTTTCGAACGCGGCGGTCGCCACTGGTGCATCATTCCCGAGACGTCGGGCCTGGTGGCCCGCGAGGTGAAGATCGGCGCCACCAACGACAAGGTCGTGATCATTCGCGAGGGTTTGCAGAAGGACGAAACGGTCCTCAGTAACCCGCGCAAGTATCTCAATCAGGTCGACCTGCCGGCCGGGCCGGTCCGAGATCAAAAAGAAATGATGGCCGCCATGCCGACCAAGGAGAAGGCCGACGAGGACAAACGCAAGCGCCTCGCTTCGGCCGAAGGCGCGGGCGGCGGCCGCAACGGCGGCGGCCGTGGCGGGCCCGGAGGTCCAGGCGGCGCCAGCGGAGATCCGGCGGCCATGGTCACGGGCATGATGCAGAGAATGGACAAAGACAAAAACGGCAAGCTCGACGAGGCCGAATTAGCCGAACTGCCCGAGCAGTTCCGCACCGGTCTGAAGCAGGCCGATACGAACAAGGACGGCGTGATCGACACGACCGAGCTGACGACTGCCATGCGCGCCTTCGCGGCCCGCGGCGGCGGGGGCGGCGGGCGGCCGGGCGCCAATGCCGGGGGCGGCGGAGCCGGGCCATGAACCTCGCCTTTCGGGTCGAGGAGCTCAAGAAGGACTACCTGCTCGGCGGCGAAACAGTCCATGCCCTGCGCGGCGTCACCATCGAAGTCCCCGAGGGGGACTACGTCGCCATCATGGGCCCCTCCGGCTCCGGCAAGAGCACGCTCTTGAATCTGCTCGGCTGCCTGGACCGGCCCACCTCGGGCAGCTACTTTCTCGGCGGCGACGACGTGGCCAAGATGACCGACGATCGCCTCTCCGAGGTCCGCGCCAACCGCATCGGATTCGTGTTTCAGTCGTACAACCTCATCGCGCAACTGACCGTCGTCGAGAACATCGAAGTCCCGCTGTACTACGGCAGCCGGTTGAACTCGACCACGCGGGCACGCTGTCACAAGCTGGCTGAGATGGTCGGGCTCGGCGACCGGCTGCGCCATCGCCCCACGCAGCTCTCCGGCGGCCAGCAACAGCGGGCGGCCATCGCCCGCAGCCTTGTGAACGATCCCTACTTCATCCTGGCCGACGAGCCGACGGGCAATCTCGACAGCGTCACCTCGGGCGAGATTCTGGATTTGCTCTCGCGGCTGAACCGGGAAGAAGGGAAAACGGTCATTATGGTCACGCACGAGGAAGACGTGGCCGAACGGGCCAAACGCATCATCCGGCTCAAGGACGGCCTGCTGCAATCGGACGTCCGCAGATGACTCTCTGGATCCGCACCTGGCAACTCGGCGTCAAGAGCCTGCTCTTGCACCCGCTGCGCTCGCTGTTGACGGTGCTGGGCATCTTTATCGGCGTGGCCAGCGTCATTTGGCTCTTGGCCATCGGCGAAGGAATCAGCAAAAAGGCGCAGGAACAGATCGAAGGGCTGGGGGCCGACAACATCATCGTCCGCTCGATCAAGCCCCCCAACGAGTCGACGCCCGATAGCCGAGGACCCGTTCCCTACGGTGTCACGCGCGACGATTACTATCGCCTGACCGAGACCATTAACACCGTCGACCGCGCGTTGCCGATCCGCGAGCTGCGCCGACAGTTCCGCAACAACGATCGCCTGGTCGACGGCCGCCTGGTCGGGTGCACTCCGGAGTACGCGCAAGTCACGCACCTGGAGGTCGACCGTGGGCATTTCATCTCCGACGCCGAGCTGGAGCAGAAGGAAAAGGCCTGTGCCCTGGCGGCCGAGGTCGCGGAACGGCTATTTCCCTTCGAGAACCCCCTCGGCCAGACCGTCCGCGTCGAAGACGACTACTATGTCGTCGTCGGCGTGATGAAGCCGCGCGAGGCCTCGGCCGGGATCGGCGGGTCGCTGGCGGCGCAGGAGTTCTCCGACGACGTCTACATTCCCATCACCACCCTGTGGACGCGGATCGGCGATTTCATCGTCACGCGCCGCAGCGGTTCTTGGGAAGGCGAGATCGTGCAACTGAGCCAGATCACGCTTCGCGTCAACAGCGTCGACGACGTCGTGGCCACGGCCGACTTGGTGCGCACCATCCTGGCGTCGAAGCACCGCATCGCCGACTATGCGATCACCGTCCCCTTGGACCTGCTGGAGCAGGCCAAGACCACGCGGCTGATGTTCATCGTCTTCATGGGGCTGATCGCCGCCATTTCGCTGGTGGTGGGCGGCATCGGAATCATGAACATCATGCTGGCCACCGTCACCGAGCGAACCCGCGAAATCGGCATCCGCCGGGCGCTCGGCGCCAAACGCCGCGACATCACCCGGCAATTCCTGGCCGAAACGATCGTGCTGTCGATCGTCGGCGGCCTGACCGGCGTGTTGGGCGGGCTGACCTGCGGCTTCGTCACCGATTGGTTGCGGATGGCGCTCGAGAACCTCTTTCCGCAAGTCATGGAGAGCCTGCCCGACGTCGTCCGCACGATCTCGCCGAAGGTGGTGCCCTGGTCGATCCCGATGGCCTTCGGGATTTCGGTGGGGGTGGGCCTGATCTTTGGGCTTTACCCGGCGACCCGCGCCGCGGCGATGGACCCGATCGAGGCGCTGCGCCACGAATAGGCGGCAGCGGGCAGCAAAACGCGCGAACCGGCTGCGGGCAGTGAAACAGGGGACCACGCTCGGTCGAGTGTGCGCGAAGCACCTTTGGGCTTAGCCTCCCTAGGGTGCTCTGTGAACACCGTCCGCGCAACGTTACACCAACAGGCGCTTTCGTGGTGCTCGCAGAGCACCCTACGTCTTCGCGCACGCGGCCACCGGGGCCAGTTCCTTAAGCGCCGCTTGCACCGCGGCGATCATTTCCGCGTCGTGGCCGGCCGCCAGACTGATCCGCAATCGCGAGCCGCCCGCGGGCACACTGGGGGGGCGGATGGCCGGCACGTACAGTCCGCGCTCGAAAAGTTGCCGCGATAGCTCGACCGCGGCGGCCGGCTCGCGGACAACGATCGGAATGATCTGGCTTGCGGAGCGGCCGACGTCCCAACCTTGCGCCGCAAGCGCGCCCCGCAACTGTGCGGCGCGATGGAGCAAACCGCGGCGGCGTTCCGGCTCCGTGCGCACCACGCCAAGCGCCGCCGAAGCGGCGGCGCATACGGCTGCCGGTGGCGCAGTCGAAAACATGTACGGCCGGGCACGATTGACCAACCACTCGATAAGCGACGCGCGGCCGCACACGAAGCCGCCTACGCCGCCGAGCGCCTTGCTCAGCGTGCCCACGCGGACGTCGACGCGGTCGGCAACGCCAAGCTGCTCGGCTACGCCGCGGCCATTCTCGCCGAACACGCCGGTCGCGTGAGCCTCGTCGACCAAGAGCATCGCACGGTAACGCTCTGCCAAATCGGCCAGGTCCACGAGGGGCGCCAGATCGCCGTCCATGCTGAAGAGTGCATCGGTGACGATCAGCCGCCGCCGAGCGTCCTTCGACGCCGCGAGCATCGCCCCGAGCGCCGCTGTGTCGCGGTGCGGATAAACTTCCACTTTGGCCCGCGACAGCCGGCAGCCGTCAACCAGGCTGGCGTGGTTCATCTCGTCAGCCAACACTGTGTCGCCGCGCGACACAAGCGCTGAAACTGCCGCCAGGTTGGCCGCGAACCCGGACGAAAAAACAAGCGCCGCCTCGGTCCCTTCGAATTGGGCGAGTTCGGTTTCGAGCCGCTCGTGCGCGGCGCCCCGTCCGGCCAATAGCGGGCTGGCCCCGCTTCCCCACCCTTCGCGATCAATCGCCTCGCGGGCCGCGGCGGCTAGGCGTGGCTCGCCGGCCAGGCCCAGATAGTCGTTGGCGCCGAAATGAATCACCGGGCGTCCGGCGATCTCGGCGTACGGTCCTTGCGGTCCGCGGTGCGACGTCAGGCGGCGCCGCAGGTCGAGCGCCGCAAGCGCCGATAGCTCGTCGTCGATCCAGGTGAGCTGGTGTTCGCTGGGGGGCGGCATCTACTTTTTGCCCTTTTTCGATTTCGCACTGCCGGCCCGTGCGAGCTTTAGCACCGTCTCAAACTCGCGCTTGGTCACCGGTTGCACCGACAGCCGCGACCCGCGCTGCAAAAGCACCATGTCCTTCAAAGCAGGCTCGCGCCGCAGCGCGTCGAGCGGAATGGGCTCGTCGAAGATTTCCTCCAGCCGGATATCGACCGTGTACCAGATCGGGTTTTCGGGCGAGCACTTCGGATCGAAGTGATGGTCCCCTTTTTTCCACGCGGTCGAGTCGGGGTGTCCGCCGCGGACCACGACCGCCGTGCCCGCCACCGCCGGCGGATCGACGCTCGAGTGGTAAAACAACACCCGGTCATCAGGCTTGATCTGGTCGCGGAGGAAATTGCGGGCCTGGTAGTTACGAACGCCGTCCCAGCCGGTGGTCTTCTTGGGGGCAGCGGCCAGGTCGCGGATCGAAAACGATTCCGGCTCGCTTTTGAACAACCAGTATTGCGGGGCTCGCGGCATGGTGAGTTTCGGCGGGGACAGGCCCGGCTGGGTAAAGGTGACGCAACCAGCTAGAAGATCGGGAGCGATTCTAGGGGATGCCAGCAGCGCAACCAAGCGGCCGGCAGAAGCTGACAGGGCCGTTTACAGATTCAAGCTTGCCGGCGGCGCACCGGCGGGAAAGTGGGACAGGCACCGAGACGCAACGTTGGTCTGAAAGGACTTGCGCTGTTTATGCTAGGAGCCAGTCCCATTTTCCCGCCTCGCCATTTTGAAAAACAGAATGGCCCGGCAGAAGCTGACAGGAGAACTGCAAAGTCCTGGGAGAGGGGGTCAGGCACATTTTTCGGCCGAAGGTCCCTTCGGAAGAATTGAAAACCGCGTGCGCCGAAAAATGAGCCAGACCCCGGACTTTGCAGTTCTCCTGCAGAAGCTGAGGCAAATCGTCCGCCGCCCGGCCACCAGCGGCCGTCCTACAATAGCAAAGCCAGCGGTCACAAGAGTTTTCGGGCTTGGCGTAGCGGGGGGGCGGGCATCCTGCCCGCCTTTGGGCCGGTAAACCCCGCCGACCGCAAAAAAACGGGCAAGACGCCCACCGCCTCCGGCAACTGTACTTGTAGTCATGACGCAGCCACGCGCGCTAGGCGACGCGGATTCCGGGGCGACGGGGCCGCCGGTCGATTGGCAGGCCGCGCTTGCCGAACACCACCGGTGGCTGCGAATGGTCGTCCGCGCGCGGCTGGGCGACGGGCACGCCGTCGACGAGGTCATGCAAGAGGTGTCGCTGGCCGCCGTTCGGCAGCAGGCGCCCCTGGCCGACTCGCGGAAGGTTGCTCCGTGGCTGTACCGGCTGGCCGTGCGGCAGGCGCTACTTTATCGCCGCAAGCACGGTCGCCGGCGCCGCCTAAGAGAGCGGTTTGCCCGTGATGCCCGGCCCACGGAGCTCGACGGCCGGATACTGGATCCACTGGATTGGCTATTGGCGCGGGAGCGCGGTCGGCTGGTAAGGGAGGCGCTCGGCCAGTTGCCGCCGCGCGACGCGGAAATCTTGCTTTTGAAATACTCCGAGGACTGGAGCTACCAGGAAATCGCCGCGCACCTGGACATCAGTCATAGCGCGGTCGAGACGCGGTTGCACCGGGCCCGCCACCGGCTGCGCGATGCGTTAGCCGCGATGAACGTGATTGAGCTTCGCACATAATCGATCGCGACGAGGGCGATCAAGGTTGCACAAATGAATCAGACGCACGACGAATCGACTCCGGGGCTTGCACGCACGCTCGACCTGTTGGTCGACGGCGAGTTGGACGAGGGCCGGCGGCGAGAGCTCTTGGCCGGCTTCGAAGAGCAGACCGGCGCCTGGCGGCGCTGCGCGCTGGCATTTCTCGAAGCCCAGAGCTTCAAGCGTGAGATCCGCGACCTGGCGCAGCCGCCCGGGCGGATGGTCATCGAGCCATCGCCCGCGCGGCGAAGCTGGTGGCGGCTTCCCTACACCGGCTTGCCCTTGGCGATGGCCGCCAGTTTCATCGTGGCGTTCGGCCTGGGCTGGATCGTGCGCCATCCGGTTGCCGAAATGCCGGGCGTGGACGAAGCCGGGATCGCGGCGCTGCCGACCGACATCGCACAGGGCATTTCGCAGGGCGGTTCCGCGCCCGATCGCTGGGACACGGTCACGCTGGTCATGGACGACGGTTCGGGCGGCCAAAAGCGGCGTTTCGATCTGCCGATCGTGGAAACTGGTTCAGCCGACGCGGCATGGGTCGACCGCGATGCGGCGATCGTCCCGCCTGAACTGGCCGACGCGTTTTCGCGGCTCGGGCATCGCGTCCATCAACAGCGGAAATTCGTGCCGGTCGACCTGGAAGACGGCCGGCAGTTGGTTGTGCCGGTCGACGAGATCGAATTCACGCCGGTGAGCACGCAGGCGTATCAATAAGCCCTACTCAAGAAACCAACAAGCAAGTTCCTTCTTACCGGGAGCAAACAAAAGGAGTTTCTCATGCGATACGATTTGGTGCGATCCGCGACAACCTGGCTAGCCGGCCTGGCGGTTGTGTTCGTGGTGGGCGCAGCGGCCCACGCCCAGGACAGCTTTGAACAGAAAGTCCAAGACCTGGAGAAGCAGATTCGCAAGCATGTGCTGGCGGTCGTCGGCGACGACGAAACGGCCGAGGAAGTCGTAACCGAGGATTTCGTTGGCGGCGACGTGAGGTCCGAAGGAGTCGACGCCGAGGAGTATTGGCTCGGTGTCGCCTGCTCCGACGTGCCCGACAAGACGCGCGACGAGCTGAAGCTGGAAAAGGGACAGGGCCTATGGGTGATGGACGTGGTGCCCGACAGCCCGGCGGCTAAGGCCGGATTGAAGAAGGGAGACGTGCTGGTGATGGCGGGCGACGTGGCGCTGGCGGACGTGAAGGACCTGGTGAAGAAGGTCCAGAGCGTCAAGGACGCCGGCGACCTGAAGATCATCGTCATCCGCGGCGGCGAGAAGAAGGAAATCACGGCCAAGCCTGAAAAGCGCGACGTGAAACGGCGCACGATTGAGCTGCGGAAAGGCCCTTTCAACGTCCAGATCCTTCGTCCCGGCCACGTCCTGCCGCCGCACATGAACCTCAGGTGGCGCCATGACCTGCCCGAGGACATGACGGTCACGATCACGCACCACGGCAAGGAGCCGGCGAAGATCGCCGTCAAGCAAGGGGACAAAAGCTGGGAAGTGACCGAAGACAAGATCGACGAACTGCCAGAAGACGTGCGCAAGCACGTCGATCCGATGGTGGGCCGGTTCACGATGAAGCTACCGGCGCCGGTGGGTGACGTGCTGACGTACGTGCCGGATGCCGAGGAGTTTCACCTGCGGATTCGCGAGGCCAAGGAAGCCGCGAAAGCCGCCGCGGCGAAAGCGGAGGATGAGGTCCGCCACGCGGCGAAGGCGGCCGCCAAGGCGGAGGAGGAGGGCAAGAAGCATTCTTACGAGGCGATTGAACATGCAAAGCAGAGGGCTGTCGAAGTCCGCCGCGCGGCCGAGAAGCAGATCCGTGACGCCGAACGCGCCGCCGAGGACGCCGCCCGCGGCGCCGTCAAGCGCTCATTCGAGGAGACGCGCCGCCTGCGCGAGGACCAGCTCGACAAGCGCTTCGAGGAGCTGAACCGGCGAATGGACGAGCTGCGCAAGGCGATCGAATCGTTCCGCGACGACCGCCCAGCGAAGCCCGAGAAATCGCAGTCCGACGCCCCGAAGCCGGAAAAGTCGGAGGCGTAGAGCGGGGGGGCAGGCATCCTGCCCGTCTTCTGTTCGGCTTGGGCGGTCTGAGTAGCACCGAAGGCGGGCAGGATGCCCGCCCCCCGCGCTACTCCCGCACTTGCTGGAAGTAGTTCGTCCCCTTCTTGTTTGACGTCACGACATCAAGCAGGCCGTCGCCGTTGACGTCGGCCACCTCGAACTGCGTGCCGATGCCGCTGTCACTGTCGATCTCGTGCGGCGTCCAGGTCGGTTTGCCGCCGGCCCGCGAGAACTCGAACCAGTAGACCACGGCCGGGTCGCCCGGATTGGCGTCCCCTTTCGGCCCGTGCGCCCACCATCGCTTGCCGGTGACGAAGTCGGGCAGGCCGTCGCCGTTGATGTCGGCCACGACCAGCGCGTGCGACTGCGAGAACGACCGGTCGATCGTGTGCGTGTTCCAGCCGTCGGGCGTCTGCTCGTGCCACCAGATGCCGATCTGGTGGGCCGAGGAGCTGAGCACGTCGTTGTCGCCGTCGCCGTCGAAGTCGTAGACGTGCATCTGCGCACAGGCGTCGCCGAGCTTGGCCGGGTGGAATTGCCACTCACCGTCAGCGCTTTGTGCCGCCGGCGCTTCCCACCAGCCGGCCGTGACGATCACGTCGTTGCGGCCGTCCTTGTTAATGTCGCCGACGCCCAGGCCGTGCGTGAACTTTTGCGTGCAGGCGGCTTCGCGGGCTGAGATGGCTTGCACCTTCCAGAGTTGGTCGGGGTTCGACGGCCGCCGCCCGATGCCCATCCAGCGGTCCGGGCCGTCGGGATTGGCCGGATCGGTCGAGAAGCCGAGCACCAGCTCGCGCCGCCCGTCGCCGTCGACGTCCACGTAACCGGGGCTTTCGTTGTTGGTGACCGGCGTGGCCACGTGCCGTCGCCAAGGCCCGGCCGCCGTTTGCGGATTCTCGAACCACCACGTCTGCTGGCCAGGGAAATCGACCACCAGCACGTCGTTCCACCCGTCGCCGTTGAGATCGTCGATCCACGTGCAGAAGCTGTTGCTGTACTGGAGCGGATCGTACTCCTTGGGCTCCTCGGCGATGCGGTGCATCTTCCAGTCGGGGGCGGCGAAGTAGACGCCGCCGGCGGCGATGTCCGGGCGGCCGTCGTGGTCGAGGTCGCCGACGGCCACGCCCTCGCTGCGGAACTTGCTATCGAGCTGCGTCCGCTTGAACGTGATCTTGCCGGCCTTCTCCGCCGCCCGCGAGGGTCCACCCGCCAGCATCGCCACGCACACGACGCAGATCACGGTCCCGGATCGCATGGCACACCTCACGGGCATGGAGTTCGATTGCGCGAGCGCCGACCGGGCAATAACCGGCCGCTGAGGTAGTGTAGCTCGCCTGAAAGGCGGGCGAAAGCGGCTGAGAGTCAACATCAGGGTCATTCTGTTTTTCAAAATGGCGAGGCGGGAAAATGGGACTGGCTCCGAGCATAAACAGCGCAAGTCCTTTCAGACGAACGTTGCGTCTCGGTGCCTGTCCCACTTTCCCGCCGGTGCGCCGCCGTTCGAGCTTGAATCTGTGAACGGCCCTGGAGTCAACATGGCCGCGAGCCTGGGTGCCATGCCCACGCTTGCGTGGGCATGGTCTTCTTCGGCGCCGCGTGGACGTGCGTCGCGGCGGACTGTCTACGCCGGATGGCCCGGCTCGATGCGTTCCACGATCGCCACCGCCTTGTGCCCCGCGTGCATTCCGGCGCGGGCGCGGAATGTCGGGACACCTTCGACGGTCACGACGAGCGGGCTGGTGGCATTCTTCTCCGTCGTGATGATGTCGCCCGGACACAGTCCGAGGAGGTCGCTCGTCGAAATCCGCGTTTCGGCGACGTGAACCGCCACGTCGACGACGGCGCGGCTGGTCGCGTCACCCGCCCGGCGGCCCGCGATGCGCGTCGGCTCGTGTCGGTCGCTGGCGGCCGATGCGAGGCCAGCCAGCTTCCCGCCGATCCTGGCGATCGCCGCCTGCGGGATGCACAGATGCACAAGACCGCGCTCTTGGCCGATCGCCAGCTCAAAGCAGACGAGCACTGCCGGTTCGGCGGCGGGCATCGCCTGAACGAGCCGGGGGCTCGACTCGACGCGCACCGTTTGCAAGTCGAGCGGCAGGACGCCCTCCCAGGCCCGTCGCAGCTCCGCCAGAAGCAGCGACGTCACCCGAGCAGCCAGCCGCAACTCGATATCCGTGAGCGGCCGGCGCGGAGGCGGCTCCGATTCCTGCCCGCCACCCAAAAGCCGGTCGATCATCGGAAAGAGAATAGACAGGCCCACGTCGAGCACGACCCGTTCCGCCAGCGGCGGGGCCGAAAGCAGGTTGCAGCAGGTCGGGTTTTCGAGGCGATCGTAGAGCTCGCAATAGATCAATTGCTCGGTGCCGGCAAACTTCAGCTCGACCGGCGCGCGGACCGCGGCAGACAAGGCTACGGCGGCCGTGCGCGCAAACCGCTGGTGCAGCTCGTCGAGCGCCTGCAAAAGATCGCTGGGAACGTGCGCGCCCCGTTTGCCATCGGCATGCGAGACGTTAGAACGCCGACTGGGTGACGGTTTGGCCGGCGCCGGCGCGGCGGCTTCCGCCGGCGCCGAGGGGATAGCTTCCGTGCCGCCGCGCAGGCTTTCACGTTCCGCCTGGCTGAGATTCTCCGCGCCCATGTTGGTTCACTCCTTTGAACCGATGCTCGTCCACATCCAACGGTGCCCTGGCCACGGAGGCACTTCGACGTGCCCATGACCGCATGGACAAATGCATGCCCACGACGAGCGTGAGCATGGCACCCAGTTTTGCCGCCTGCCTCTTCCGGCCTGCTACTCCCTGATCTGTCCGCTGCCGTGCACCACGTACTTGTAGGTCGTCAGCTCCTTGATGCCGCAGGGACCGCGGGCGTGAAACTTGTCGGTGCTGATGCCAATCTCGGCCCCCAGACCGAACTGCGCGCCGTCGTTGAACCGCGTGCTGGCATTGATGATCACCGCGGCGCTGTCGACACGGGCGGCAAACTCGCGGGCCGCGTCCTGGTCGCGGGTGACGATCGCGTCGGTATGCTTGGAGCCAAAACGATTGATATGGTCGATCGCTTCGTCCAACGAACCGACGACCCGCACCGAGATCGTGGGCCCCAGGTACTCGGCGGCGTAGTCGGCATCCGTGGCCGCGGTGGCGCCCGCGACAAGCTCGCGCGTCCGCTCATCGCCGCGGATTTCAACGCCGCGCCGTGACAGCTCCGCGGCGGCCCGCGGCAGAAACTCGTTGGCCACCAGGGCGTGCACGACCAGCGACTCGGCGGCGTTGCACACGCCCATCCGCTGGCACTTGGAATTCACGAGTATCCGCTCGGCCATGTCGAGGTCGGCCGCGGCGTCGACGTACACGTGGCAGTTGCCGGCGAAGTGCTTCATCACCGGCATCTTGGCCTCGGCGACGACGCGGCGGATGAGTCCCTCGCCGCCACGGGGAATTGCCAGGTCGATGAAGCTGTCGAGCGCGAGGAACTGCCCGACCGCCTCGCGGTCCGCGGTCGAGACCAGTTGCACGACGTCGGCCGATAAGCCGACTTCGGCCGCTGCCTCGGCCAATAGCTCGGCGATGGCGCGGTTGGAATGCGCCGCTTCCTTGCCGCCGCGAAGGATCACCGCGTTGCCGCTCTTGACGCAGATGGCCGCCGCGTCGGCGGTGACGTTGGGCCGCGATTCGTAGATGAAAAACACCACGCCCAGCGGGACGCGAACCTTCGTCACCTCGATGCCACTGGGCCGCTTGGTCGATTCGATCACTTCGCCGATCGGCTCCGCGAGTGCGGCCACCTCTTCCAGGCCGACGGCCATCGACTCGATCACGGCCGGCGTGAGGCGTAGCCGGTCAACCTGCGCCGGCGTCAGCCCGAATCCGGGCGCGGCGGCGAGATCGAGCGCGTTGGCGGCCGCGAGGTCGGTGCGCCGTTCTCGCAACAATGCGGCACTACGGAGGAGCCACCGCTGCTTCAGCTCGCCCGGCGCTGTCGCCAGCCGCTCGCTAGCCGCCTTGGCGCGGTGGGCGACGTCCAGGCAGTATTGGCGCAAGTCGACGCGCTCGGCGGTGGCCATTTGTGACCCTAAACCCAAGCAGGAAAAGAAGATCGAAGCTGCGCGGCGATTCGCGTCGCGCCTCCGGAGTGCAAGGGAAGTATCGCTCAATCGAGTGGGTGAGTCAACGCCGTTGAGCGCTGGCGCCGGAGCGATTCGGGCGTCGCAAGACAATTGACAGTAGTGAGTTACGACCTACGGCAGCGGCATGATGCGGCGGCAACGAGCCCAGGGACGAACTGTCCATTTGAACTGTACAGCCGCCCGATCACCGCACTACGATCCGGCCGCCAAAAACCTCGCGGGGGACGCCAAGTGTCGTCGATTGCCAATCTTCGAGCAGCGCTGGTTCGGTCCGCAGCGCGGCCGGCGGTCGTCATGGCCACTTTTGCCGCGCTCCTGGCCACGCAGATCGTGCCCTGGTGGGCGCCCGTGCCGGACGGGTCTTGCTACCTGTCGATCGCCCGCAGCATCGCGCACGGGGGACCGGTCACCAATCTCGGCTCGCCCAAGCTTCACTACGCGCCGGGCTATCCGTTGTTGATCAGCCCCGCGTTCTTCGCCGGCGAGCGGCCGTTTCTGCTGCTGGCGGCAATGCAATGGCTGTTCGCGATTGCGTTCATGGCCGGCGTGTACCAGTGGGCGCGCCGCTGGTTCCCGGGCGCCGCGCTATGGATCGTCGCACTCGTGATGGCGAATGCCAGTCTGTGGATGTATGCGCGACTGACGTTGAGCGAAATGGCCTTCATGGCCGTCTTGATGTGGGCGGTCAATGGCATGGACCGGCTGACCGCCGCTGTGACGACGCGCGGCGTGATCGCGTGGACGGCGCTGGCCGCGGCACTGGTCGCGGCGGCGACGGCGATCCGTCCGGCGGGCGTGCTTTTCGCCGCCGGCTACACGGCGGTCGCGTTCCTGCAAGCGTGGCGGAAGCGCGTGGCGTGGACCCGTGCGGTGGCGACTTCGCTTGCCGTCGGGCTGCCCGCGGCTTTGGCCCTTGTAGCGCTATTGGTCTACGAAACACGGATGGCGGCTGCCGTCGCGAGGCAGCAGGCTGCGGAACCCCAGGCGAGCAGCACGACGTACCTCGATGAGTTTCGCCTGGCCGATTGGACGCTCGCCGGCCAGGCGCTCGAAGGCGTGCGGCTGCGCGTCAGCGAAACGGGTCGCCTGTTGGTGCCAGGCATGTTCGGCTCATACGCCCGGTCGGGTCAGTGGCTCAACGTCAACATGCTCGTGTACGTGCCGCTGTTTTGCGCGATCGCTTGGGCATGGTGGCGCCTAGCGCGCGCCGGAGGGAATGTCTTTGTGCTTGCGGCACCGTTCTACCTGGCGTTGTACATCGCCTATCCGGTGGATCAGCGGACGCGGTACTTGCTGCCGCTGTTGCCGCTTTTGGCGGCGTGCGTGTGGTGGCTGTGCAGTCACCTTTCGCGGCCGCATCAACTGCGACTGCTGGGCGCGCTCGTGGCGGCGCATCTGGCCGTGGCCGTGGGCACCAGCGTTCACGACACGCGCGCGATCGCGCAGGCGGGCGCCGTGCTGCCGGACATCGATGCGCTGGCGGTGGTGGTTCGCCACCAGCCCGAGCCGGTCGCGGTGTGGCAGGCGCCGCGGGGTGTCTACGAGATGGCGCAGGTCGCGACCGATCGCGGGCTGGTGGCAGTCCGCGGCGACGAACCGATCCCGCACGACGCGGCATGGGTCATCACCCGCGCGGATACGGCGGCCCAACCTGGCTTCGTCGAACGGACCCGCGCCGGCAGCCTCAAGCTGCTTGAGCGCACGGACCGCCTGTCGCGAACGCGCGCCGCCTCTGAAGTCGCGCGTTGACCCGGTTCGTGCGACCGCTTTCTTCTTTCTTCCTGCGGCAGACCTAGTACCAGATGATGGTGAGATAAACCATCGCCGCAAAGAGGAGCGCCATCGCCGGGATGATCACGAGCGCGGCGCGCTTCGCGTAGACGAACGGCGCGTGAACCGCAACCAGGAACAGCAACGTTTGCAGGGCAATAACGAAGACAATCAACGGCGCTGCCATCGTTTCCGAAAGGTCCGCGCGGGCTTCCATCGCCAGGCAAATCGCCATCAGCAACGTCGCCCAAAACAGTCGTCGTATGCTTATTTGCCAGCGGCCGGTCGCCATACGGCCATTCTACTGCCTCCGCGGTCGCGCATTGAATTTGCCGCCGCATCGTGCTATTCCTGGAGGGCGGCTCGAACGAGCCCGGCGGGAAAATGGGACTGGCTCCGAGCGCGTCGGGCGTCGGCCTTCCCGCCTAACGCGGCGTCTCGGTACCTGTCCCATTTTCCCGCCCCCTCGACGGAAAAAGCGCGATGTTAACCCTTGGCGATCGCCGCGGCCGATTCGGACGACGCGAGTTCCTGCGCATTGGCAGCCTGTCGCTGGGGTCCCTGTCGCTGCCTGGATTGCTGGCGGCACAGGCGGCGGAATCAAAACGCCTGCTCACCGGCCGCAGCGTCATCTTTCTGTTTCTGCACGGCGGGCCGAGCCAGTTCGAGACGTTCGATCCCAAGATGGCGGCCCCCGCCGAGATTCGCTCGGCAACCGGCGAGATCGCGACGCGCATCCCCGGAGTCACGTTCGGCTCGTCGCTGCCGAAGCTGGCGGCTGTGGCCGACCGGCTGGCGATCGTCCGCTCGTTCACCACAGGCGACGCCAACCACGATATCAAGCCGGTCGTCGGCCGCGACACGTTCGGCGCGAACCTGGGGTCGCTCTTCGCCCGCGTCGCCGGGGCGACCGATCCTCTCTCCGGCCTGCCGCGCAACGCGGTGCTCTTTCCCCGCGCGGTCGACGCCACGGCCGGCCCGCACCAAAGCGGGTTCGGCCGCTTCGAGTCGGCCGGGGCGCTGGGGCCCGGCTACGCGCCTTTTGTCGCCGGGGCGGGGGGCGACTTGCAGCGGGACATGCAGCTCAATGTGCCGGCCGATCGGCTCACCGATCGCCGCGCGATCCTGGCCGCGCTCGACGCCGCGCGGTGGAACCTCGACGCGGCCGGCCGAGCCGGCACCGTCGACAAACTGCGCGAGCAGGCGTTCGAGACCGTGCTGGGCGGCGCGGCCCAGGCGTTTGACCTGTCGCGCGAGGACCCCCGCACGATCGAGCGCTATGACACGGCGCCCCTCGTGCGGCCCGAGGCGATCAACGCGAAGTGGAAGAACTACCCGCACTACGTCGACAACGCCAAGACGCTGGGCAAGCTGCTTTTGTTGGCGCGGCGGCTGTGCGAGGCGGGCTGCGGCTTCGTCACCGTCACTACCAACTTCGTGTGGGACATGCACGCCGACGTCAATAACGCGCCGGTGGACGAAGGGTTGCGGTACACAGGCCCGCCGTTGGACCATGCCGTCTCGGCGCTGGTGGAAGACCTCGAGCGGCGCGGGCTGAGCGACCGCATCTTGCTCGTGTGCTGCGGCGAAATGGGACGCACGCCGCGGAAGAATCCGCAAGGCGGCCGCGACCATTGGGGCAACCTGGCGCCTTTGCTTCTGGCCGGCGGAGGCTTGCCGATGGGGCGCGTCATCGGCAGCTCGACCCGCGACGGCGGCCAACCGCAGACCGAACCGGTCGGCAATCGCAACCTCGTGGCAACTGTCCTACAAACGCTCGTCGACCCGGGCGAGCTCCGCATCGTGCGTGGCATGCCGAACGAAGTCGTGCAAGCAGCCACGGCCGACCCGATTCCGGGGCTGGCGTAGCCACCTACGATTTGCCGCCGCTCCGCCAGCGCGCGGCGCACGACATCGCCCACGCCAGGCCGGCGGCGAGCACAAGAGTAACCGTCGGCGGCTCGGGCACAGATACCGCCGCTCCGCCTCCACCGCCCGCCGTCCAATGGGCGGCGATCGTCTGAACGTCGGAGATATCCACGGACCCATCGCCGTTGGCGTCGGCTACCGCGTCATTCGTCAGCCAGTGGCCGGCGACCACCTGAATGTCGGAAACATCCACGTCGGCGTCCAGGTTCAAGTCACCCGGCAGCGCCGCCACTTTCAGGTCCACCGGCAGCGACGTGGTGATGCCGCCGAACGTGTCGTCGACGCGAACGGCCACGCGGTAGGTCGTCGTGACGCCGATTCCCAGAGTGTGCAACTGCGCCCAGGATAGATCGGGCTGCGCGCCAGTGGCGTCGCCAAAGATGCCGTCGCCGTTAATGTCCCATGAGTATTGCAGGAAGGGGACGTCGCCGACGTTCGGGTCGGTGGACGCTGATGCATTGAGCGCCAGCGCATTGTGCGCGGCAATCGCGTAGGCCCCGCCCGCGTTGGCGATCGGCGCCTGCTGAGGGTCGAGGCCGGTGAGCGTGACCATTTCCTTGGGCGATAATGCGGCAATCGATTCGCCGTACGTCGCATTCAAGGCGCCGATAAACGCGTTGGCCCACATCGCCTGAAAGATGGGCGTAGGGTGCAAGCCATCGGAGAGCCAAGCCGAGCGCAGGTCCGCGAGGCCGCCACCGCTTGTTCCTGGCGAGATGTAGATGCCGTGAATGGTCGTGCCATTGCTATTGCGCAGGTTGTCCCACAAGCTGAACAGATCGACGGTCGCCAGGCCGTGCACGGCGGCGAGCGCCGCGACCGAATTGTTGAAGTAGGTCATGTTCAGCCGGATGCTGTCCTTGTTGATTTGCTGCAAGCCGCCAAAGACCGGCATGCTGCCCAGGTCGGGATACTCGACCAGCACCATCTTCAAGGGGGACGTGTAGTTGGCCGTGGCAATGTTGGTAATCTGCTCGAAGCGGGAGAGGATCGGGTTCATGGTTCCGCTATCGAGGCCCAACAGCAACTTTTGACGGTTGATGATCTGGTCGAGCATGTCATTGCCGCCGATCTCCTGGCTGGCGTACTGGATCGCGGCCGACGTGCCCGCGCCGCGGATGCCGGGCCAGATGTCGGGCCGGTTGGGACTGCCGGGCTGCGAGTTGTTGTTGTTCACCGTCGGCAAAAACGTGGTGCTGCCGAGCGCGCTTGAGGTCGTGGCCCCACCCTTGGCGTAGTTGTACGTGTAGCTGCCGGCACCGCCGGTGTTGCGCGGGTCGCCGCTGGGGAAGGTGGCGAAAGGGCCAAAATCGGCCCGGCCGCCGGCGACCAACAGTTCGACCCAGTTGTAGAGCCCCGCGGCGATAGGGCTGTACTCGTCGGAGTAGCTATCGCCCATGGCGCCGACCTTGACGGCGGCGTGCGCGGTTACGGTCGCAAAGGCGACCGAAGCCCAGGTGATTGCCCAACATGTAGCCGTGGATCGCCCATGATTTCGCACGAATTCCCCCTTGTTCGGCACGAGCCCCCTATTAGACCCGCCGAAGTTGCAAAATCTGACCGAATTCACTTGGCGAGACCGGAAAAAGAGGAGGCGGGACGCACGGGGAGGCGCCTCACTCTCCCAAGGCGAATGGGTCTATACCACTGCGAAGGCATTCTGGCACGCACGGCTCAGCTCACACACCGCGGGGAAGACAACGCCCGCCGCGCCGGCCACGTCCAGCCATCGTGCCCAGACGCGGTCGTCGACCGGGCTGCCGCTGCGGCGGCGCTCCTCCATCATGCGGAGTCGCCGCGCGGGGCATGGCCACGTCGGAGTACTTCCGTGGCCATGGCGCCCACGTCGTAAACCTGGACGCGACAGTTGCAGGAATACCAGCAGAACTGCAAAGTCCGGGGAGAGGGGGTCAGGCACATTTTTCGGCCGAAGGTCCGTCGGAAGGATTGAAGACCGCGTGTGCCGAAAAATGAGCCAGACCCCGGACTTTGCAGTTCTCCTGGCAGGAATACCAGGGCCATTCTGTTTTTCAAAATGGCGAGGCGGGAAAATGGGACTGGCTCCGAGCATAAACAGCGCAAGCCCTTTCAGACCAACGTTGCGTCTCGGTGCCTGTCCCACTTTCCCGCCGGTGCGCCGCCGGCAAGCTTTTCCGCCTTTGTTTGTCCGTCGGCCGGCGACTCTCGACGAGCCGTGACTACATTGGGATGACCGCATGCGCATCGTTCGATTTCTGAATGTCAAGGGGCAGCCGGCTTGGGGCGAAGAGCTCGCCGAAGGACGAGTGCGCCGGCTGGATGGCGATCCGTACGGCGGGTTTCGCCCCAGCGACGAGATGCTCACCGGCGTCACGTTCCGCGCGCCCGTGGCGGCGACAAACGTCATCTGCATCGGATTGAACTACCGCGAGCACGCCACGGAATCGGGCATGAAGTTTCCCGAGCACCCCGTGGTGTTCATGAAGAACGCTTCGAGCGTGATCGGTCCGGGCGAGCCGATCGTGATCCCCGCCTGCTGCGACCCGGCGGGAGAAGTCGACTACGAGTGCGAGCTGGCCGTGGTGATCGGCCGGGCGGCGAAAAATGTGTCCGAGGCCGAGGCCCTGAACTACGTCCTCGGTTACACGGCGGCCAACGACGTTTCGGCCCGCAAGTGGCAACTGCACGGCGGCGGAGGGCAATGGGTGCGGGGCAAGAGCTTTGACACGTTCTGCCCGCTCGGACCGGCCCTGGTACCGGCCGAAGAGATCACCGACCCCCAGGCGCTCTCCGTTCGCACGGTGCTCAATGGCCAAACGGTCCAGGACCACACCACGGGGGACATGATCTTCCCCATCAGGAAACTGATCAGCTTTCTCAGCCAAGACACCACGCTTTCGCCAGGCACGGTCATTCTGACGGGCACGCCGCAGGGCGTCGGCTTTGCGCGGAAGCCGCCGTTGTGGTTGCGCGCGGGGGACGTAGTCACGGTGGAAATCGAGCGGATCGGCAAACTGACGAATCCCGTGGTCGCGGCCTGAATATCGAACGAACCGGCCTTCGGCGGCCCAGCACGCGATAAGGGACCCGACATGGAAAAACTGATCATCACCGTCACGTGCGACTCGACGATGGCCTACCCCAGCAATCCGCACAATCCGACGCCCAAGGGCTACGACGAGGTGGCGCGCGAGTACGTCCGTTCGGTGAACGCGGGGGCCGCGATCTGCCACTTGCACGGGCCGTACACGATCGACGAGGAGATCCAGGCCGACGGCACCAAACTTTCCGATCTGGACATCCCCGGCTGGGCCAAGCTGAAGAAGGATATCACCGACCATTGCCAGCCGGTCATCCAGTACGGCATCGCCAACGGCCGATTCCCGCAGCGGAAGGAACTGATGCGCGCCCAGGTCCCCGACATGATCTCGACGTGCTTCAACGCCCACGACGAGTGCTTCGACTACGAGCCGCCCAACAAGCCCGTCGAACTCTACGGCCTGCACGACCGCAACGAGCTGGCGGAGTATTGCCGGGTGACGAAGGAATTGGGCGTGAAGATCGAGGCCGAGTGTTTTCACTACGGAGGCGTATGGAACGCCCAGCGGTTCGTGGCGCAAGGGTTGCTGGCCAAGCCGGTTTGGATCACGTTCTTCCTCGGCTGGCGCGGAGGATGCTTCACGCCGCCGACGCTGAAGGCCATGCAGTACATGCACGACCATCTGCCCGAGGGCTTCGTCTACAACACCTCGGTCATGGATCCGCGCGAGCACTGGCGCGTGCTGTCGATGGCGATCCTGCTTGGCGGCCACGTGCGGGTGGGGATGGAAGACAACCCGTTTGTGGCGCCGGGACAGTATGCCCGCACGAACGCCGAGCTGGTCGAGAAGATCGTGCGGATCTCGCGCGAGGTGGGACGGGAGATCGCCTCGCCGGCCGAGGCGCGGCGAATCGCCGGTCTCAATGGATCGAAACACTAGCTGCCGCGCGCCGCCAGATCGCCCACGGGATCGAGCAAACGCATCATGCCGCGGATCAACGCCGTCAGCTTTCACGAGAACCCGAGCATCGAGGCGATCTGCCGGCTGGTGCGCTCCTGCGGCTTCGACGCGCTGGAAGTGTCGCGGCCGCCCTTTTATCGCAAGCTGATCACGCGCGCGACGCGGCAGCGGTTTCTCGAGTGGGCCCGCGAAATCGGACTAAACCTCTACGGCTTCGACTGCTGGGTCGAAGTCGACCCCTACGAGCGCCGGCAGGAGACTCTCGACGAGTTTCAGCACGCGGTCGATTGGGCGGCCGACTTGAATCTCGGCATGCTGATCACGCACGATCCTTGGGCGAGCACGAACGGCACGCGATCGGCCTCGCAGTGCCTGGCGGCGGCGGTCGGGCTGTTTCGCGACGTGGCCCGGATGTGTGCGGCCGCCGGCCTGCGGCTGGTCTTCGAGCCGCATCCCGATACGCTGAGCATGGACAACGCCTGGGCAATCGAATTCATCGACGCCGTGGCCGAGGGACACGACGCTGGCGGCGTCGGTATCCTGTACGATTGCTGCCACTACGGCGTCGGACAACCCAATGGCTATGCCCGCTCGATTGAGGTGCTGGGCAACCGCATCGGGCACGTTCACCTCTCCGACGGAGATGGCACGACCTACGCGCTGCATCTTCCGTTGGGCGAAGGAAGCCTCGATCTCGAGGGCATGGTCGCCGCATTGAAGGCAATCCACTTTCAAGGGACCCTCACGAACGACTTGTACAATTACCCGCTGTTGGAGGAAGGAGCGCGGCGCAACGCGGCGCGCGTTCGCGAGGTCGAGGATTGTCTCGGTTTAGCCCGCGTCTAGAGTCTCATTCCCGCCAAACGCAGCCGCCGTCGACCTAACGCATGATCGCCGCAGTTCTCACCGAGATCGGCAAGCCCCTTGCGATTCGCACCGTCGCCCTTCCGCGCATCGAGCCGGACGAAGTGCTCATCCAGACGCGCGCCTGCGGCATCTGCCGCACCGATCTACACATCCAGGATGGGCTGGCCTACGTGCCCAGCTTGCCGCACGTGCCAGGGCACGAGCCGGCCGGCGTGGTCGCCGAGGTCGGCAGCGAAGTGCGCGACATCCGCGTCGGCCAGCGGGTTGTGCCGCATCTATTCGTGCGGTCGGCCGAATGCGCCTACTCGCGGGCCGGCCAGGATGCGCAGGCCCTGCACCTGACCGGCATCTTGGGCGTGACGCTGCCCGGCGGATTCGCCGAAGTCTTCAAGGCCCCGGCAAGGAACCTCCTGGTGCTGCCGGACGAGGTGCCCTTCGAGGCGGGCGGGCTGACCAGTTGCGCCGTCATCACCGCCGTGCATGCGTTCCGTAAAGCGGAGCTCGCGTCGGGGCAGACGGCGCTCGTGTTCGGCGGGGGCGGGATTGGCTTGATCCTAGTCCAGCTTTTGCGCGCCGCCGGCGTGCGGACGGCGGTCGTCGCGCGATCGCCGGAGTCGCTTGAACTCGCCCGCCAGCATGGCGCGGACTTCACGGCCGGCGCGCGAAGCGCGGAAATGGTCCGCGAGATCGTCGATTTCAGCGGTCAGGACGGCGTCGATTGCGTGTTCGAGATGGTCGGGCTGGCCGACACGATGCAAACGGCCGCCCGCGTCACAAGACGCGGCGGGCGCATCATCGTGGTGGGTGAGGAGCCGCAATTTCCGGCCATCGACACCGTCCAGATCGCGCAGCGCGAGCTGGCGATTATCGGCTCGCGGAATGGCGGCATGCAGGACGCCGCCGACGCGCTGGCGATGATGGCGCAGGGCATCATCCGCCCGCACATCGCCGCGCGGTACCCGCTGGCCGACATCAACGAGGCCTTCGACGCCGTGCGCCAAGGCGCGATTCACGGCCGGGCGGTCGTCACAATTGGCGGCTAGGCAATCGCAGCCCCGGCCGCGAAAGTCTAGACAAGTGACGCTCGATGGGAGCGAAATCTGGTAGTGGGTCAGTTTAATCGGCAGGTCCCGGCGGCCGGCGCCGGCTAACCGGCGCTGAGCGTAATTTGGCCCGCAGGTCCGTTATAGAAGAGCGTGCAAGATTGCAAGAAATCGCGTCCAATCAGCACGAGCAGACCCTGACAGTCCAGAGCGGCACCCATGGCGCGATCTACGTCAAACGCGATGTTGGCGCCCGCCAACAATTCAATGTGCGCGGGATAGACGTTAACCGGCGTGTCGGAGTGCGATGCGGATGTAAGCTTAGCGACATCAATGACCGGCAGTCCGAGTTTTTTGGCTGCCGCGTCGTCAATGCACGTATTGGAAGCACCCGTATCGAGCAGTGCAAATCCAGAGATGGGAGCGGGGACAGCCTCTCCCCGCTCCAGCAATGGAGCGGCAAAACTCTGCGATAGCCCAAGAGAAGCTTGCAGGGTAGGGCCGCGATTTTGCAGGGCCTGCGAAGGCGGCCCCGGGACGGGCTTGCCGTCAGGCCCCACTATCTTGCACGAGAATTGGACGTGGATTATCGCCACGCAGAATCCCTAGCGTAAGCGCCGGAACCGAAATGGCTGTCTCTGTTGGCTCGATCCTGCGAACCAAAAAAGAACTGAGCCCAAACAGGCGCGCTCCCTCGGACATTGCCTGTGCTTCGTCATCGAAGAAGCCGACGAGTTCATCGCCCTTTACCAGTACCACACGCCCTGTATGTTTATCTAGCCAATTCGGGAGATTCTGCGCGTAGAATTTTAGTTCCTCACTCAGAACTTCGGTACTCATGATTCACTTCCTTGGCTGTTCGCAAACGTTCGCCTCCCTGCTGCGAATTGCGAGTGCGACGGACCCTATTCGAGGCGCGAGTTATGGTCAATGCCGCTACCAAGACCCAGACGAGCGTCCTAGCACGTTTCCCCTGTGGCCCCAGGAATGGCGCGATGTGCGCGCAACCCGTCATAACTTTACCAAAAAACGGCACTTGCGGCAAAGTAATCTTAGTTGTTTTTTCTTAACCATATACTACATATAATGTTGCGATCTCAGTCAGTTTCGCCGTTTTGCTTCGGCTGCCGGCCGCCCTCGACGCGCGGTACATTGGGCAGGTCACCACACGCCCCCGGAGAACTCGTTCATGCCTGGCAGGAAGCGCACGACGCGAACGCGCAGCGCCCGTTCGGAACCGGCGATCGCGTCGGCTCCTCGGGTCACGAGACGCGCGTTTGTCGCCGCGGGCAGCCTGGCCTGGGCGGGTACTTATCTCGCCGGGCCGACAGCGGCGTCGCCCGCGGGCTTGGCCGGCCTGGGCCGCGCCAAATCGGTCGTCGTGTTGTATCTGTACGGCGCGCCCAGCCAGATGGACACGCTCGACCCCAAGCCCGACGCGCCTGTCGAGACGCGCGGCGAGTTCAGCACGATTTCCAGCTCGCTCCCGGGCGTACCGGTCTGCGAACATTTACCGCGGATCGCGAGCGCTTTGCACCGCATGGCGCTCGTGCGGTCGATGACGCACTCCTCGAACAACCATGCCGTGTCGGTGGCACTGTCCGGCTTGTCGACATCCGAGCCGGCGATCGAAGCCAACGGGCAGGATCCGCGCCATCAACCTTATTTCGGATCGGTCCTGGAGTACGTTTGGCAGAAGCAAGGCATCGACGCCACCACGACCGGGGCTCCGATCCACATGATCCTGCCGTGGTCGCTCAACGCGCGGAGCGACCCCAATCGCTGGTCGCCGCACGCCGCCTGGCTGGGGCGCAACTACAACCCGCTGATGCCGGTCTTCGCCGGGCAGGGTTCGCGCGCCGTCGGCAACCCGTCGGCGCAAGGCCCCAATGCGATTTTCAGCCGCTTCGATCCCTACGACGGCGTGACGCCGGAGAGCACGTTTCGCTTCGACGGCACGACGATGCCCGAGGGCGTCGCCGAACGACGTCTGGCCGACCGTCGCCGGCTTCTGGACGAGCTCGAGGCGCGGCGTCGCGCCGCCTTGGCTGATCCAGGCGAAACGTTTGCCCACTACCGCAATACCGCCTTTGACATGATCGCCGATCCGCGCGTGGCCCGCGCCGTCGACGTCACGCGCGAGCCGTTATCCGTGCGCGAGCGATATGGACTGACGCTGTTCGGCCAGGAGGCCCTCGCCGCGCGGCGGCTGATCGAGTCGGGCGTGAAAGTCGTCACGGCGTTCTGGGACGACTATGCCTTCGGTAACAATGCCTGGGACACGCACTTCAACCACTTTCCCAGATTGAAGGAGGGGCTTTGCCCGATCTTCGACCAGGTGTTGCCCGCCTTCCTGGATGACATGCAGGACCGCGGCCTGTTGGATGAGACCTTGGTGATGGTGATCAGCGAGCACGGGCGGACCCCGCAAATCAAGCGTTGCCCGGGAGGCGGACGCGAACATTGGGCCGGCGCCTACTGGGCACTTTTCTTCGGCGCCGGAATCAAGACCGGCCAGGTGATCGGCGCCACGGACCGACAGGGCGGCTATCCGACGAGCCATCCGACCGACCCGAAGGACATTCTGGCGACGATGTACCATCTGCTGGGAATCGATCCACACACGACGACGATCCCCGACCGCGCCGGCCGTCCGACCCACCTGATCCCGCACGGCGAGGTTGTACGGGAGCTGCTGGCCTGAAGAATCCCGTGGTTACACGCTGAACACCAAGACTGACGCCGGCAGGCCCACGAACCCGCGCCCCATTTTGACTCGAAGCATTTCTCAATGGCTCCCAGACGCACAAGGCGCAGTTTTCTACGGGCCGCGGGGGGCGCGATCGCATCCTGCGGCCTGGCGCCCTACGTCGCGCCGGTGGGCGCCCAAGAGCGGCAACGGCCACGCTCGAAGAACGACCGCTTGCGGCTGGGCGTGATCGGCCTCCGCTACCAGGGATCGGTGATCGCGCGCGAAGCGCTTCCCTTTGGCGATATCGTCGCCCTGTGCGATGTCGACGCCGAGGTTCTGGCCAAGGCGCGGGCCGAATTCGGCGACAAAGCCCACGCCTACGAGGACTATCGCCGCTTGCTCGAGCGGCAGGACCTCGACGCGGTGCTCATCGGCACGCCCGACCATTGGCACGCGCCGATGCTGATCGACGCCTGCCGCGCCGGCAAGGACGTGTACTGCGAGAAGCCGCTCACGCTCACGGTCGACGAGGGCAAACAGATCGCGCGCGCCGTGCGCGAGAGCCGCCGCGTCGTCCAAGTCGGCACCTGGCAGCGGAGCGATTCCCGGTTCCGCCTGGCCGCCGAGATGGTCCGCGCCGGCCGAATCGGAAAGGTCCGCAAGATCACCATCGTGCTGGCAAAAAACGTGCAAGGCGGGCCCTTCGCCGCCGTCGACCCGCCCGCGCATTTCAACTGGGACCTTTGGCAAGGCCAGACGCCCGCGGTCCCCTACATCGCCGAGCGGACGCACTACACGTTCCGCTGGTGGCACGAGTATTCCGGCGGCCAGATGACCGACTGGGGCGCTCATCAACTCGACATCGCGCAGTGGATGCTGGGGCAAGAGCGGTCGGGCCCCGTCGAGATCGAAGGCGAGGCGGTGTTTCCCAACGTGCCTGACGGATACAACGTCGCGCGCGACTTCCGCGCGCGGCTGCGCTATGCCGACGGCGTGGAAGTCGAGGTGCTGGACGACGGGCGGGCCGGCGTCATGGTCGAAGGCGAAGAAGGTCGGATTTTTGTCAACCGTGGCGTCCTCAGCGGCAAGCCGGTCGAGCAGTTGGCGGATCATCCCCTCCCGCGCGAGGAATTCTCGCTCTATGGCGACGACAACCGCGACCGGCCGGAGCGGTCGGGCAAGCTGGAAGCGATCAAGAACCACATGGGCAATTTCTACGATTGCTTGCTGGCGCGCCGCGATCCGATTTCCGACGTCGCCAGCCAACACCGCAGTGCGACGGCGTGCCACGTGGCCAATATCTCGATGCGTCTGAAGCGGCGGCTGCGGTGGGATCCGCAAGCCGAACAGTTCGTAGGGGACGAGGAGGCCAACCGCTGGCTGTCGCGGCCGCAACGCGCGGGCTACACGTTGCATGCCTGACGACCGTCGCCGACGTGCCGCGCGGCTACGGCGGCGCTTGCCCGTCCCTTAGGATCGACCGAAAAATAACTTCCTGATTCTCTGCCCCCTCACGGGTGCCCTCTCCCGCAAGGGGCGAGGGTATTGAGGAGAAGTTATTTTTCGGTCGATCCTTAGCGGATCCTCGCGGGATGGCCGGCCACGTTGTTGCGCGGCTCGGAAACGGCCGCGGCGACCCAGCCGTCTTGAATGGCGAACTGCGAGATGTACAAGCCTTCGGTCCGTTTGTCGCTCGTCCACTTCGGATCGACCAGCTCGAGCTGCCGCTCCTTGGAGAAGGCCTTGGAAAACACGCCGCGGACGGCGATCTGCGAACGCGTGCTCAGGCGGTGGTCGACGAGTTGCACCACGCCGTCGCGGACCAATCGCGCCGAGAGCCCTTCGACCTCGGGCCGATAGTACACGCGGACGACGAAATT
Source organism: Planctomycetia bacterium (assembly GCA_016191115.1). GTDB lineage: Bacteria > Planctomycetota > Planctomycetia > Pirellulales > JACPPG01 > JACPPG01. The sequence continues at coordinate 69,104 of JACPPG010000001.1, forward strand.
CTTCCACGTGTGTTCGGCATTCGACAACTGCGCGACGGCCATCGACAGCTCGATCCGCCCCTCGTCGCAGCGGACGCGAATGGCATCCGCGTCGGCGAAGGTGATGGCCACTTCCTCGTCCACGTCGTCCATGAACCGGCTGTCCTTCAAGTTGAGCGTCTCGACGACGTGCTTCCGCAGTTCGGGCAACCGGTACGTGTGCCCTTCGAGTTTGAGCTGCTCGCAGCCGTTGTTGAACGCCGACTGATGGACCTGCACGCTCGCCAGGCTGTCGCCGGGGGCCCGCGGCCGCGGCGTGTGGCCGGCCAATTGCTCGTCGCCGGCCAGCCGCACGCGCATCGTCAGCCGCTCCTCGGTCGTTTCGGCGCTGATCACGCGGGGTTCGAGGGCCAACCGCTCAAGCGGCACCAGCAGCCTTTCCTGCAACTGACGATTGGCCTCGTCGATGCGCGCTTGCGCGACCGCGTCCATCCGCTGCCGCGCCTGGGCCTCGACCTTATGGCGCAGCACGCTGCGCACCGCCGCTTCCTTATCGGCATGGCGCGAGCGGGCGACGCTCTCGACCAGCGCCCCCACGAGCGGCACGCCGTCGAAATCCGTGCTTACGGCCCGCAGCCGGCTCGCGGCCTGCGTGCAATCGCTCTCGGCCGGCCAGGTGCGGATGCCGTGCAGGTCCAAATCCACGAGCTTGCGAGCGTGGTAGGCCGAGTCGCTGTGCGTGTACAGCGTCGCCGGACCGCTCGTCGACCGCGTGTTGGCGAAGATCTGCCCCGTGGCCTCGAGCGCCAGCCGCAACTTGTTCTCGCTGGGCACAAGCTTCAGGTCGACCTGGGTCGAGGTGGTGCTTGTGCCGCGCGTGGGAGCCCCCAGGACCTGGTCGTGTACCGCGTCGGTCGTGGTGGATCGTTCCGGCAACAGTCGTTTCAGCAACCGCTCGGACAATGTCAGCCGCAGGTTGGCGTTGCGATAGTTCGATTCCAGACGGACCGATAGCTCGCTCGCGGCGACCGGCAACCACGTCGATTGCTGGTAGTCGTCGGCCAGTTTTCGGGCGTCGCTGGGCTGCAGCGTGCTCTCGAATCGCTCCACGTCCACCAACAGCCGCGCGGGGTCGAACGGTTCGCGGGCCCACGGCCGCAGCGCCGCGGCAAGCTGCGAGACTGGACCTTCGCTGATGAATTGCCGCTGCCAGGTCGTGAGATCGCCCCGGCCGAGCCGATCGAGGACCTCCCGCGCCAGGCGGCGCGGATCTTGCGCCGGATTCGCGCTCGTCGGCTTGGCCAGCTCGCCGAGCGCATCGAGCGCCAGGTACGCGCGCCATCGCGTGCCCTCCTCTCCGCCGTGCCGCACCAGGGCATCGAGGCTCTCGAGCGCGGTCGCCAGGCGGTCGACGTCCGCTTTGGCTGGATTCGTCGACTGTGGCTGCGCGGCAAGCGCCGGCACCAGCTCCCACACGTCCAACCGCCGCACGAGCGCATGCCGGGCGCGCAATAGCTCGATCACCTCGAGGCGGTCTTCCATCGAGGGCGCCAGCCCGTCGACGGCAACCGACAACGCGCGCAATTCGGCAAGAATCGCGCGGGCGCGGGGGTCCGCCGGTTTCGTGCCGTGCGTCAGCTCGACGACCAACGCCTCGACCAGCTCGGCCCACTCGGCGCAGCCACATTCGCAGGCAAGCCCATCGAGCCGCCGCAAGAGATCGACCGGCTCGGGCCATCCCTCGTCGGTTGTCACCGCCGCGGACGGCGCGGGCGCGTCGCCGACGATCTTGCCTTCGGCGTCAACCGCCTGCGACTCGGCAGCGGCAGAGGCCGCGGTTTCGTCGTCGTCCCGGGCGATGGCGTCCGCGGTCTCGGATTCCGTCGCTCGAGGCGACCAATCCCTCACGGTCAGTGTATCGGAACCAGGACCCGAGCGAAGCACATTTTCGACAATCGATGCCGACGGCTCCGGCGCGTCGGGCTGTGTTGCGACCTGTGGCGGCGTGGCCGCGGCCTCGGGCGTGAGCGTCGGCTCGCTCGGTGCGGCCGGCTCGCCGATCGCTCCGGCAACGTCGGGCGCGATCGCTTCTTCATGCGGAAGCTCGACGAGCGGTGCCCGGCTGGGAGCCTCGATCGCGTCACCTCGCCTGTCGATCGGCGCAGGCTGGGCGATGGGAAGACGCCCGTCGATCCGGGGCGATGCCGCCGCCTGGTGGGTAGGCAGCTTACGCGCCGGGTCGCGGCGGGCGATCTGCTCCCATTCCCGCGGCGCAAGCACGCTCAACAAGAACAGGAACGTCACCACCAGAAGGAACGGCCAGATCGGGCTGTGCGACGGGCGACCCATGATCTCTCGTGGCGCTGGCGCCGGCTCCGCAGCTATCGGATGGGTTCTCGCGGGAACGCGGCAAGGGCACAACCGCCGCGCAGTCGCGGCGGCGCGGACCCTCGATCATCTTCCACGCGACGCGCGGCCCGACGCGCGAGGCCGCCCAGGCGCTATGGCGCAGGTCGGTCCCAACACGTCGTCGGCCGCTGGAGAGCTGCGGCGGTGTGCGCGCAAGCATGGCGCGACAGTCGCCCGGCCCCCCTTCGCGAGACCGGTCTTGCCGAGCAAGCAAACCGGTCCCTATTGATGGATCAATCGGCGTTTTCGCCAGGCGAGGCGCACAAAAATGACGCGTGCGAAAACCGGGCGGGTCGCGCAAGAGAAAACGCCGACTCACGTCAGACCCGCGCCGGCATCGCTAGCATCCATGGGAGGCGCCATCTCGGCGATCACGATTGCCTGCCCACGGAAATGGCTGCCACGCCCGGACTGGCGCGTTGCGGAGGCATGACGATGGTTAACGAACTCGACACGATCGTGCTGACGGAAGATTTGCCTGAGCACGGCCTTAAGCGCGGCGACCTGGTTCGGTCGTGCTCTTGCATGGTGGGGCCGGGTATGAGGTTGAGTTTGTAAGTCTGGACGGCGAGACGCTGGCGTGGTCTCCCTCGCGCCGCAGCAGGCGCGGCCGATCGGGCCACGAGAAATTGCCCAAGCTCGAGCGATCGAGGCGGCCGCAAACTAGCCGTATCGCGGTCTGGCCCTTGGCTTCAACCTCACTCGTTTAACCCGCCGTAGCGACGGTCGCGGGCGGCGAAATCGCGGATGGCCGCCTGTAGGTCCGCCTCGGCGAACTCGGGCCAGCACTGCTCGGTCACCCACAGTTCGGCATAGCTGATCTGCCACAGGAGAAAATTGCTGATCCGCAGTTCGCCCGCCGTGCGGATCACCAGGTCCGGGTCGGTCATGCCGGCGGTATATAGCCGCGACGCGATCAGCTCCTCGGTCACCAGCTCGGGCGCGATCCGGCCGGCATGCACATCGTCGGCGATGCGGCGCGCCGCCTCGGCGATCTCGGCGCGGCTGCCGTAGTTCACGGCCAGGCACAGCGTCATGCCGGTGTTGCCGCTCGTCAGATGGATTGTCTTCTCCATCTCGCGCATCACCGACGCGGGGATGCCCTCGCGGCTGCCGATGACCGCCAGCCGGATGTTTTCGTCCAAGAGCGTCGTGCGCTCCTCGACGAGGTACTGCTCCAACAGGTGCATCAAGAAGTCGAGCTCGGCCTGGGGCCGCTTCCAGTTTTCGCTCGACAGGCAATAGAGCGTGAGCTGCCCGACCTTCAGCCGCGCGGCTTCCTCGGTCGCGTGGCGGACGCTGGCCACGCCGTGCCGGTGCCCCTCGATCCGCGGCAGGCCGCGCCTTTGCGCCCAGCGTCCGTTGCCGTCCATGATGATCGCGATGTGGCGCGGGCGGCGCTCGAGCGGGACGTCGAAAGTGTCGCTCGCCGATGGTGCCTCGGACACGAAGGGGTTGGGGGTTAGGGGTTGGGGATTAGGGGCGTGCATTACCCTGCCACTTCGGCCGCGCGGCGCGAGCGGTCGGCGAACATCGTCTGGTCCCGGTCCGGTCCCACCGAGATGATCTCGACCGGCCGGCCGATGATCTCGCCCAGCCGCGCCAGGTAGCCGCGGGCGTTCGCCGGCAGATCATCCACGTCGCGCACCGCCGAGATCTCTTGCTGCCAGCCGGGCAGCGTTTCGTACACCGGCTGCGCGCGGCGCAGGTCGTCGACGTGGCTGGGAAAAACGTCCACGCGACGGCCGTCGATCTCGTAGGCCGTACAGACCTTGATCTCCGGAAGCTCGCTCAGGACGTCCAAGAGCATCACCGCCAGACTGTCGACGCCGCTTAGGCGGGCCGTGTACCGCGCCGCCACCGCGTCGAACCAGCCGCAGCGGCGCGGGCGGCGCGTGACGGTGCCGTACTCGTTGCCGCGCGTCCGCAGGTGCTGGCCCAGGTCGTTGTCCTGTTCGGTGGGAAAGGGGCCGCCGCCGACGCGGGTGCTGTAGGCCTTCACCACGCCGATGATCTTTTGCAGGTATCGACCCGGCACGCCGGCGCCGCTGGCGATGCCGACGCCGGAGCTGTTGCTGCTGGTGACGTAGGGGAACGTTCCGTGGTCGACGTCGAGTAGCGCCCCTTGGGCCCCCTCGAACAGCACGCGTCGGTTGGCTTCCAGGGCGTCGAGCAATAGCGACGTCGTGTCGGCGACGTACGGCCGTAGCCGCTCGGCGTAGCCGCGGTATTCTTCGCAAATTTGCACTGGGTCGAGCGGCGGCTGCGTTCCGTCCGTCAGCGCGCGAATGAGCACGTTCTTGTGCGCGCACACGCGCTCGACCTTTTGCCGAAAGCCGTCGCGGTACATGTCACCCAGCCGGATCGCGCTGGCGCGGCCGACCTTGTCGCGATAGCAGGGGCCGATGCCGCGCATCGTGGTGCCGATGGCCTCGCCGGCCGCGGCGCGCCCCTCGGTAAGCCGGTCCTCTTCCAGGTGCCAGGGAAAGATGACATGCGCCCGATCGCTGATCGTGAGATTCTTGCCGACCGTCACGCCGCGGGCCACCAGGCCGTCGATCTCCGCCAGCAGGCTGGGCGGGTTGAGCACCACGCCGCCGGTGACCACGCATTGCACGTCGGGGCGGAGAATGCCGCTGGGGATGAGCGACAGCTTGTACGTCTGTCCGCCGGTGACAACCGTGTGTCCGGCGTTGGCGCCTCCCTGATAGCGGACGACGATGTCGTTGGGCCTGGTCAACAGGTCGACGATCTTGCCCTTGGCCTCGTCACCCCATTGCAGACCGATAACGCACAGTCCAGGCACCGTTTTTCCTTCACGGGGATCAGAGATGTCGCGCGGGCCTGCTTCGGCGCTCGCGCGGTCTGCCCAAACGAGTCAGTCTAGATGACCGCCCGTGGGGGTCAAGACCGGGGTGTGGGTGGGCAGGGTCATTCTGTTTTTCAAAATGGCGAGGCGGGAAAATGGGACTGGCTCCGAGCAAACAGCGCAAGCCCTTTCGGACCAACGTTGCGTCTCGGTGCCTGTCCCACTTTCCCGCCGGTGCGCCGCCGGCAAGCTTGAATCTGTGAACGGCCGTGTGTGGCTGGGCCGGGAGAACTGCAAAGTCCGGGGTCTGGCTCATTTTTCGGCACATGCCGTTCTCAATTCTTCCGAAGCACCTTCGGCCGAAAAATGTGCCTGACCCCCTCTCCAAGGCAACCGTCCGCGCGGCTGCGCGTACCGGATGAACCATCGCGTCACAGCTCCGCTTGACCCGGCCGTGCGCTCGTCGAAGGGAACGGGATTGTTTCATTGACATATCGGGACCTCGCGATATATTTGTCGCAAGAGGATACGCATGGCCACGACCCGCACCGCGCGGCGGCTCAAGCTGATCGATATCGACTCGCTGGCGCAGGCCGCGGAGTGCCTGCGCGTGCTGGCCCACCCGCATCGTCTGCGCATCGCGCAGATGCTGCTGCACGGGAAGTACACGGTGGGCGAGTTGGCGGAAGCGTGCGAGATCCCCAGCCACATGGCGTCCGAGCATTTGCGGCTGATGCGGCGATGCGGCTTCCTGGGTAGCGACCGGGACGGCCGGCGCACGTATTACAAGGTCGTCGCGCCCCACCTGGAGAGCATCATGGCCTGCGTGGAGAGTCGTTTCGGCGGAAAGTGATTTTTTGGCGTTAATAGGTCGTAACGTCGCGACGGGAGTGCATACGTCGGTGGAGCAACCTCCGCCCGCGACGACCTGCGCGGTGGAGCGATAACCCTGGCCTTTCAGGAGGTGCCCTATGAATCGTCGCGAACTGTTCGGAGTGTGCGGGGCGGTGGGAGCGGGGCTCGTAGCGGGCGGGCAGGAGGCCATCGCCAGCGGCCACGGATCGACGCGGACGAGCAAATTCATGGCCCCCGCCTCCAACCATCACCTGCATTTCTGCGGCATCCACGTCGCCAAACGAGACCCCAAGATACAGCTCATCACGCAGCACTACTGCGGGCCGTGCGGCGACGAGATGCACCAGTGCCTGCTATTCGACTCGCTGGAAAAGGACGCCAAGCTGTTGGGCGTCGAGTACATCGTCAGCGACCGCCTGTACCGGGAGTTGCCCGAGACAGAAAAGCGGTTCTGGCATCCCCACACGTACGAGGTGCTGGCCGGCGGGCTGATCTCTCCCGGCATGTCAGCGGACGACGAAATGACGTTCATGAAGGCGCTACTGACCACGTGGGGCAAATCGTGGCACACTTGGCCCGATCCGACGACGGACGTTCCTCTCGGCGAGCCCATGTTGATGTGGTCGCTGACCGGCGACGGCCAGGACGACAAGCGGGTGATTGCCGAGCGGGACAAGATGTTCGGCGTGTCGACGCGGCAAATCCGCGACAAGCGGATCGCCGCGATCGGCTTCGAGGTTCCGCGCGTGCCGCCGCCCAAGTCGCTCGACACGGTCGGACGGCAGTGGACCGCATCGGGGGCGGATCGCCCCAGCCCTGTTCGGCAATAAGACCGTGACAGCGTCGCCGTTCACCCGTTGGGGTATTGGCGGCAATACTCGTAGAGCGCCATCGCCGCGGCCGTGGCCACGTTGTGGGCGTACGGCAGGCCGTAGACGGGGATCTCGACGACGTGATGCACCAATCGCAGCACGTCTTCGTCGAGGCCAAGCCGCTCGTTGCCAATCACGAGCACGGTCTTCCGCTCGAAGGCGAAGGTGTACAGGGATTGCGAGCCGGCGGCCTGCTCCAGCCCGACCAACTGATAGCCGTCGGCCTTGAGGCGCGCCAGGGGTGGCGCCAGCGTGCGGTGCACCTCGACGGCCAGGCCGGCGGGATTGTCCGGGGTTAGGCTGTCGCGCGCGATGGCGCCGATCACCTTGGCCGTGCCGCAGCAGATCACCCGCCGCACGCCGCAGCAGCCGGCGGCGCGCACGATCCGCGACAGGTTGACGTTCGATCGCACCGGCGCGCAGGCCACGACCAACTCGCGCGGCCGGTCAAGCGGCGTCGGCGGCTTATGCCGCTCGTGAGCGAAGTCGGACATATCAGCAAATGATGAATGATGAATGCCGGAAAAGACTAGAGGCCGCGCCTGGTAGCAACAAATGTCCCATTCATCATTCCGCATTCATCATTGGTGTTTCACCTTTCCGTCGATGATGGCGTCCAGCGTTTCCGTCAGGTAGTCGAAGGCGTGCGCCGCCCCCCGCGTTTGCTTCGCGTGCTCGTTCAACGACGCGATCGAAAATTCCTCGCGGGCGCGGAACTGCAAGCGGCGCGTGGCGCGGGCCGACGGATACTGCCCAGCGAACGTGTATTCGGTGATGCGAATGGTGCTCCTGAGGCTGCACTCATCGAGCTTTTCCGGCGCTTTGCACGGGGCGAAATAGACCAGCTCCGTAACCCCGCGTCGCGTGCCGAAGGCGTGCAATTGAACGGCTTCCGCCGCGGCAGCGCCGGGCGTGACCTCGACCATCCGCATCCTCACGAACATCAATTCCAGCGACGGCTTGAGCGTGATCTCGTTCGAGCGGTCGTCGACGACAACCTGCTGCCCTTTGATCGCCACGACCAGCGTGCGCAGCGTCCGCGGCGTCCGCGCCTGGCCCGGCTTCAGGAACAACCCCAGGCCGCGGACCCCATTGACGGCGGCCTGCTGCAGCGCCGTGAATTCCTCGGTCTTTTCCGGCTTGCCATAGGCCCCGACGCCGGCCATCGGCACGTAGTGCAAGTACGGCGCCCCATCCGGCGCGGCGCGGTGCACGCGGACTTGGATGCTGATGTAGCTGTTGTCCACGCGCTCGAGGATCGCGCCGCTGGTCAACAGCGGCAGCTCGGCCCGATCCTCCTCGGTCATCCGCGTGCCGAAGCTAACGACCGGCCAGCGTCCCCAATCGAAAAGCAGGCTCTTGGTGGCCGCGGCGCCGTTGGCCTGGAGCTTGACGTCGTAGTACACCCGCTCGCCAAAACCCTTTTGCACGAGCGCCGCGCCGGCCGGCAACTGCGTGCAGGGAAACTGGCTCTTGGCGTGCGCTAGGTCGACCTCCTCCGGCGTGCGGGGGACTTGCTCGATGATGTGCGTCACCAACGGCGTTTCGGCGGCGCGGAGCGACGACAACCGCATCGCAATCGCGATAGCAACGGGCATCGCGCGGCAAGACAATCGCGGCATTTCGGTAGCGACCTTTACGAGCAAACGACCTGGCAAGCAGAGCGTGCGCGACATTGTCGGTGCAGGGTCGCGACAAGGCAAGCGAAGGGGCAACCCCAGGGCCGTTCACAGATTCAAGCTCGACGGCGGCGCACCGGCGGGAAAGTGGGACAGGCACCGAGACGCAACGTTGGTCTGAAAGGGCTTGCGCTGTTTATGCTCGGAGCCAGCCCCATTTTCCCGCCTCGCCATTTTGAAAAACAGAATGACCCTGGCACGAACCCAGGAGAACTGCAAAGTCCGGGGTCTGGCGCATTTTTCGGCGCACGCGGTTTTCAATTCTTCCGGAGGATCTTCGGCCGAAAAATGTGCCTGACCCCCTCTCCCAGGATTCTGCAGTTCTCCTAGCACGAACCGGCCGCGGACGCCGCCCGTGGCTGCTCGACAAAAGAGCCCAGGGGGTGCGATCCCCCTGGGCTCGGGCGTTACGATGCGCGACGGTACGGTGTCGCACATGAATTGAAGCGGCGCGGGGCTACTGGCCCCCTTTGGCGTCCTCGCCTTCGATCGTGCTCGCGTCATCGGAAGCGTCGGCCGCCTTGCCGGCCAGCTTGGCGGTCAGGTCCTCGTTCGGATCGATCGACGCGTAAAACCCAAACATCATCTCTTCCCACGTCTGATCGCCGAAGCGGACCGTCGCCTTGGGATCGGGATTGGCCAGGTTGTCGGCCGAGTTGTCGTAGTGCGCGATGCACTTTAACACCGCCCCCTTGGGCACGAGCTTCGGCTCGGCCAGGTCGTAGCGAAGCTGCCAGTTGAAGTCCCACGCCGGGACGTCGAGCAGGATCTCGCTCTTGCCGTCGGGATAGTTAAGCACGTAGCGGAAATCCTTCCCGCGCAGGTGCATGTGCGGCGTGAGATTCAGAAGCACCGTGTCGCGGCGGAAACGGTGCTGCGCCGATATCTCATAGTTGGGAGCGCCGGGCGGAATCTTCAATCCCATGTTCCCCACCAGTCCGCCACGGAACTGCTTCTTCACCGTCTTGGGGTCGGCGAACACGACGCCGATCGAACTGCGATCCTTGCTCGCCGTGCCGTTGGGCGTGTAGTGCATCTGGAAGAGGAGCTTGGATCCCTTCGGCACGAAGATCGCCGTTCCCGGCGGTTGCACGTCGGCCGGGTTGCCTGGCGCATATCCGCCCAGGCCGGCGCCCATCGGATCGACGGCCCCAGGAGCCATGATGAACACGATGATGTGGTGTACGACCGCCGGGTCGCCGGGGCGCGACTCGGTGGCCTGGACCCACTTGTCCTCGCTCCAGCCCGGATCGACCGTGAAATACTTGTAGGCCACGGTCCCTTCGGCCGGCACGTCGCACGGCTCATTACTCATATAGATGATTTCGTCCGGCTGGCCGATCCGCCATCCCTTGGCGAATTGCCGCGGCGGCGGCAATTGCGATCGGTCCCCCTCGGGGCAGCCGTTCTCGACCCAGGCCACGATCTGCTGCTTTTCCTCGTCCGAAAGCCGGGCGTCGTTGGCGAACTTGCCGTGCGCCGGATTGGCGTACCAAGGCGGCATGCGGCCCTGGTCCACGACTTCCCGGATCATTTCGCCCCAGCCCACGATCTCGTCGTACGAGTCCATCGCGAACGGCGCGACTTCGCCCGCGCGATGGCAAACCTGGCAGCGGTCCTGCAAGATCCGCGCGATCTGGTTCGAGTAGGTCACGTCGCCTTTCTGCTCGCGCTTGACGCGGCCGATCAAGCAGCCGTCGGCCTTGACCACCGGTTGACTGACGGGTTTGCCGGCCAGCACCTCGTCGATCGCCTCGGCCAGATCGCGGCGGGCCAGGCGCGGCTTGGCGTAGCCGGCGCCCGTCTTGAAGCCGTACTGGTCGTCGATCCGTCCGCCATAGCGAACCACGCGATCCTGGTCGAGCAGGAACACCTCGGGCGTTCGCATGGCGCCGAAGGCGTCGGCCACCTTATTGCTCATGTCCTTAAGCACCGGAAACGACAGGTTGTGGATCCGTGCGAACGCGGCGATCTCTGTGAGAGAGTCCTGCAAATTCGAGTCGATCGCCAGGAACTTCACGCCCTTCGATTCGTACTCGCTCGCCAGCGTCGCCAGCCGCGGGGCGTACACCTTCGCCAGCGGGCATTCGGCGCCGACGAAGGCCACGACCAGCGCCTTGGCGTCCCTGAAGTCGTCGAGGGCTTGGACCTTGCCGCGATAATCGGGCAAAGAAAAATTCTCGATCTTCTTGCCCACCGAGCTCGACGTCGCCGGCTCGTCCGCAAAAACTTGACAGCACGCCAGGATCGTTACCACCACGCCTGCCGTTTGCCAAACTGTGCGCATTTTGGACCTCACCGATTGCCAAAAGGAGAAGAAAGGAAACCTGCCGCTATTCGTGGCGCGAGCGCCACCCCTCTAACGCATCGGGCGTAGGGCATGCCCGAGAATAGTTAGCTGACGAACTATTTTTACCCTCGGGAAACCCTTGTGTAAAGAGACAGTTGGGTCAGTCTAGCAAAAAAGCGAGCCCGCCGCCGCCGAAACAGATTCCCCAAATTGCCAGAGATCCCACCTGAGCCTCGGCCCCCAGCGGGGACGCGTTCGCTCCGTGGCGGCCGCCGTTGGTTCCATCGAGCCTATTTCTTAGTCGCCGGCTGGGCACGCTGCCGCGACTGTTCGAGCTTCTTCCGCAGGTGGGCGAACTTCGTCGCCGGCTTTCGCGGTGTCTGGCGGCCTTGTTTCGACACGATTCGTCTCCCACGGCACTCGACGAAGTCGCGGACCTTTCCGTTGCGAGGCAACCACCTGGTTCGGACGCGCACTTCCGCGACACATTGTACAATCCACTGCGCGGTCGCCAACCAATGAATTCGCACGGCGATCGCCGACGGTCTTGTTCGCACGGCCCGACTGGACTCACGCGCGGCTGCCTATGCCGCGGGAGAGGCTATCATGCTCGTCAAACGCGCGCTCGTCGCTACGCTGCTTTTCGTCGTTGCCGGGTGCGCCGCTGGCGGCCCCACGCCCGACGGGCGTTCCAAGAAAACCGATGCCCGCATGACGCACGTCGTCACCGCCGACACGCCGTACTATCGCACCGGTCCGCAGCAGGGCCGCCCGCCCGACGGGGAGCTCAAAGCACAATCGCGCGTCCGCCTGGTCCGCGCGGCGGGCAGTTACTCGCTCGTCGAATTGCGCGACGGAAGCCAGGTCTATGTCGACGCCGCGGCGCTAGAGCCCATCGGCGAGCTGCGCGTCGTGGTCACACCCGACGTCCGCAGCGTCGCCCAATCGAGCAATCAATTCGCGATCGATCTGTACAAGCGGCTGATCGAGGCGAAGAACGACAACGTCTTCTGCTCGCCGGCCAGCATCTCCACCGCGCTTGCCATGACTTACGCGGGCGCGGGCGGCCAGACGGCAGAGCAGATGGCCGCCGTCCTGCACCTCGATTTGCCCACCGACCGGCTATACGTCGCCTTCGCGGAGCTGACGAAGATGTTCGCCGCTAGCGACAGCGCCTCGGGCGTGCAACTCAACGTGGCCAACCGGCTGTGGGGCCAGGAAGGATACAAGTTCCTGCCCGAGTTCCTCGATCGCACGCGCGACACGTTCGCCGCCGGCCTGGCCCAGGTCGATTTCGAGGGCCAGTCGGAGGCGGCCCGCGCGAAGATCAACGACTGGGTCGGCCGCGAGACCGAGGGCAAGATCGAGAACCTGATGCCGCCCGGATCCATCGACACGATGACGCGGTTGGTGCTCACCAACGCGATCTACTTCAAGGGCCGGTGGACCGAGCCGTTCAAGGCGCCAATGACCGAGCCGGCCCCCTTTCACGCCCTGGGCGGCAAGGACGTCGAGGTTCCGCTCATGCGACAAAAGGAGCACTTTGGCTATTTCGCTGCCGACGGGCTGCAATTGCTCGAACTGCCCTACGGCAAGGGGGAGATGTCGATGATCGTGCTGTTGCCGGAGAAGAACGACGGCATTGCGGAGCTTGAGTCGCGGCTGTCGGCCGCCACGCTCGACGAATGGACGGCGGGTCTGGGACACAGAGAGGTCCGCGTGCTGCTACCCAAGTTCAAGCTCGAGGCCGAGTACAGCTTGAAGGACGTGCTGGCGGCCTTGGGCATGCCGCTGGCGTTCGAGCCGGATCGCGCCGATTTCTCAGGCATGACGAGCGAGGAAAAACTCTTCCTCTCGGCCGTGATCCATAAAGCGGTCGTGGACGTCAATGAGGAGGGGACCGAAGCAGCGGCGGCGACGGGCATCGCTGTCGGTGCGACGGCGGCGCCAGCGGATCAGCCCCCCACCTTCCGCGCCGACCATCCGTTCGTCTTCCTGATCCGCGAGAAGACGACCGGCAGCGTCCTCTTCCTCGGGCGGTTCGTCGGGCCGGAGAAGTAGCGGGTTGGGAGTGGGGAAGTTCGATATCCGCGACATTCGCGTTTTGACATTGCATTCGACACTCTCGCCGGGCGGTTCATAGAATTATGACGCCGGCGACGCCCTCCGCGCCGCGCGTTGACGTCCGAGCCCCCCGCGCCATGAGCAAGCAGTACATCTATCAGATCGGCGGCCTCACCAAGAAGCACGGCCAGCGCGAGGTGCTCAAGGACATCTGGCTGGCTTTCTACCCGGGCGCGAAAATCGGCGTCCTGGGCCGCAACGGCGCCGGCAAGAGCACGCTCTTGCGGATCATGTCCGGGGTCGATCGAGAGTTCGACGGCGAGGCCCGCCTGACCGACGGCTTTACCGCCGGCTTCGTGCCACAGGAGCCGATGCTCGATTCGTCGACCAACGTTCTCGGTAACATCGAGCAGGCCGTGGCGCCGACGCGCCAACTGCTCAAGCGCTTCGAGGAGATCAACGCCCGCTTCGCCGAGCCCTTGGACGACGCTGCCATGGAGAAGCTCTTGGCCGAGCAGGCCCGCGTGCAGGATCGGATCGACGCGGTGAACGCCTGGGAGCTGGACCGGCAGGTCGAGATCGCCATGGACGCCATGCAGCTTCCGCCGGGCGAGGCCGATCCGGCGACCCTCTCCGGCGGCGAGCGGCGGCGCGTGGCGCTGTGCAAGATGCTCTTGGAAAAGCCCGATCTATTGCTCTTGGACGAGCCGACCAATCACCTGGACGCCGAAAGCGTGGCATGGCTCGAGCGGCACCTGGCCGAGTATCCCGGCACGGTGGTGGCGGTGACGCACGACCGGTATTTCCTCGACAACGTCGCCGGCTGGATTCTGGAATTGGACCGCGGTCGGGGCATTCCCTGGGAGGGGAACTATTCCTCGTGGCTCGAGCAGAAGCGCGATCGCCTGGCCCACGAGGAAAAGGCGGCCTCGGCCCGGCAAAAGACGCTCCAACGCGAGCTGGATTGGATTCGCCTGGCGCCCCGTGCACGGCAGGCCAAGAGCAAGGCGCGGATCACGGCCTACGAAAAGCTGTCTGCCGAGACGTACGAGGATCGGCAGGACGAGTTCGAGATGCAGATCCCGCCCGGCAAGCACCTGGGCGAGCTGGTGATCGAGCTGGCGCACGTCAGCAAGGGCTACGGCGAGAGGTTGTTGATCGACGACTTGAGCCTGCACCTGCCGCCTGGCGGCATCGTCGGCGTGATCGGACCCAACGGCGCCGGCAAGACGACGCTCTTTCGGATGCTGGTGGGCGAGGAGAAGCCCGATGCCGGCACGGTCCGCATCGGTCCCACGGTGGAGCTGGGCTATGTGGACCAGAACCGCGACGCGCTACAGGCCGAGAAAACCGTGTTCGAGGAGATCTCCGGCGGCTACGACAACTTCGACATCGGCGGGCGGAAGATCCCCTCGCGGGCGTACGTGGGCCGGTTCAATTTTCTCGGTCCCGACCAGCAGAAGAAGGTCGGCACGCTCTCGGGAGGAGAGCGGAACCGCGTGCACCTGGCAAAGCTGCTGCGGCGGGGCGCCAATGTGCTCTTGCTCGACGAACCGACGAACGATCTGGACGTCGACACGCTGCGGGCCCTGGAGGAAGCGATTCTCAATTTCGCCGGCTGCGTGGTGGTAATCAGCCACGACCGGTGGTTTCTGGACCGCATCGCCACGCATATCCTGGCATTCGAAGGAGACGGCTACGTCCACTGGTGCGAAGGCAACTTCCAGACCTATGAGGAGCAGCGCCGCACGCGCATGGGGATCGAAGCCGACCAGCCGAAACGATTCAAGTACAAAAAACTGAGGAAGTAGGAGCGCGCGAAATGACCGTGATGCACACCGGATCGACGAAGAAATACGTGGCTGGCTGGGAAACGATCTTTGCCGGGGGTGCCGGCGGAAAAGCCAAGGGCGCCAAACGCGCGGCCAGCACGGCCAAGCGCCCCGCTGCCGCGAAGAAAAAGAAGCCGACGGCCAAGAAGTAGCGCTGCCAAACTTGACCGCAGGTGCGCTTCACGCTCGTGACAGGAACGCGCCGGTCCGCGAGTCGACCTTGATTGTCTCGCCGGTCGAGAGGTACTCGGGCACCATGACAACCAGTCCCGTCTCGAGCGTGGCGGGCTTGGTGCGGCCGGTGGCCGAGTTGCCGCGCACCGACGGGTCGGTCTGCGTGATCGCCAGCTCGACCGTGGCCGGCACTTGCAGGCCCACGGCCTGCTCGTTGTAGATGAGCACCTGCACGCCCTCGAGCCGATCGGTCAGGTACTGCGCCTCGTCCTTGACGTCCTCGAGCGGAAGCGCGTACTGATTGAAGTCTACCTCGTCGAGAAAGTGCATGTGCGTGGCGTCGGCGTACATGAACTTCACGGCGCGGCGATGAAAGTCGGCCTCGGGCAGGGACTCGCCCCCTTTGAGCGTAATGTCCACCTTCTGCTTGGTGACCAGGTTCCGCGCGCGGTACTTGTACAGCGTGGCGGCGCCCCGCGCTGACGGGCTTTGCACGGCGATCGACTCGATCACGCAGGGCGCATCCTGGTAGTTGACGATCGCGCCGGGCTTGATGTCTTTGGCAATCATGGCGAACTAAGGAATGTCCTTCAAAAGATGACGCGGACTGTCGCACGCTCACATCAGCGAGCCCGACTGGGGATCGACGCCCACGCCGTGCGTCAGCTTGACGAGCGCTTCGAGCACGACCAACAGCGTGCTGGGGTCGAGCATCTCATCCGGCTCGTCCCCTTCGGCCCCCGCGACCAGTTGCTCGAAGTGCATGATATCGAAGCGGGCGTCGCAGCGCGGCAGCTCGGCCAGCTTCTTGGCGTCGGCCGTTTCGACGGGCCGCATCTCCTCGGCCAAGGCGGCTCCTTGCTCGAGCACCTCTTCGCCAGCCAGGTAACTGATGTCCAGGGCGGCAAAATCGTCGGGCGACACCAGCGTCAACGATTCGAAAAACCCGCGCTCGTCGGTTTGCTTGTCGGTCAATTCATAATGGTCGCCCAAACGGCGGAGCGTGGACTCCACCTGCGCCATCGTCGGGCGCTTCGATGAGCGAAACAGCACGAAGTACGTCTCGCGCCATTGATAGTCGTCGCTTTCGAATGTCGACATGACGGTCTCCTTCCGTCGCCGGCGACGGCCGCCCCTAGTCCACAATCCCTAACCCCCGCTCCCTTCTCCTCCGTCACTCCCACGTATCGCCCGGGCCGGCCGGCCCGCCGGCCCACTCCTCCAAGGCCCGCAACAGCGCATCGCGCTCGTCCTTGTTGGCCCACACGACCTCTCCCTGCTCGAGGCGAACTTCGTAGTCCCCTTCGCACTGGCAATCATCTTCGCCACAAAAATGGGGCGTCGCCGCCACCCAGATGACGCGATACAGGGGAACGTGCTTGTCGTCGATCAGACAAAAAACGGACATCAGTCAATCCCTCTCTCAAACTTCCGCTTGGCAAATGCACTCGTGCGCGACGCGTTGTCGTGCCGGACCGCCGAGGTAGACCGGGCGGCTCGGCGCGTATGTCATCCCTTCGTACCGGCGGTCTTTGCCGCCCCGCCCAGCTCCGCCGAGCGGCGCGTGGCCGCCTCGACGGCGGCGATCATCGCCGCCCGCGCGCCGGCCGACTCCAATGCCGCCAGGCCGGCGATCGTCGTGCCGCCGGGGCTCGCCACCGCGTCCTTGAGCACCGCCGGGTGCTCGCCGGTCGCCAATACCATTTCCGCCGCGCCGCGAACCGTTTGCGCCGCCAGGGCCAGCGCCACGTCGCGCGGCAGGCCCACGCGGACGCCGCCGTCGGCCAGGGCTTCGATCATCATGTAAACAAAGGCCGGGCCCGAGCCCGAAAGCCCCGTCACCGCGTCCATCAGCGATTCATCAACTGGATAGGCTCTTCCAACCGCGGCCAGGAGGCGGCCGACCAATTCGCCGTCGGCGGTGGTCGCACCCGGACCCAAACAATAGCCGCTCGCGCCGCTGGCGACGAGGCACGGTGTGTTGGGCATCACGCGGACCAAGCGCGGCCCCGGGCCAAGTCCGGCCGCGAGCCTCGCCAAGGGCACGCCCGCCGCGATCGAAATGACCAGGTGGCCGGCGGTGGCGTGCCCCCGCAATTCGGCCAGCACTTCGTCGATCTGCTGTGGCTTCACCGCCAGAAACACGACATCGCTAGCAGCCAGCACATCCCGATTCGTGGCCGCGAGCCGGGCCCCGGTGGCCTTGCCGAATTGCTCCCCGGCCGGCCGCGAGGGGTCGGCCGCCACCATCTCCTCGGCCCGCGCCAGGTGGGCAGCGAGCAATCCCCGGGCCAGGGCCGTCGCCATACGGCCGGCGCCGACGAATCCAAACCTGGGAATTGCCATAGGCCGCTCGCCGCCTGTACCGGCGGTAGTTTCGGGTGCAGCTTCGCCCCATGCTACGCAAAACGCGAAAGATGGACAATCCGCCGGTTTCGGCCGCATGCTATGGCTGTTCGGCACCAGGGACCGAGCGGCGCTGACCTTGCCAGCGGGGTGCCCTCGGAAATCTAGCTCGCGGCTTGCCTGCGACATCGTAGCGCCGCGTCCGGCGGCGTTACCCCCCAAGGCTTCAGGGCGAATCCCGCCTGGACGCCGCGGCCCATTTTTGCGAGACTTCGCGACCTTTTCCCTTGCCCGGGCTGCCCCGGGGATCACCTCAAAGCATGGGTCGACCAATGCGGCACTGTGAGGGTTTCTCGCGCGCCGGCCGACAGCGAGAACGCATCGCGCGGCGTTGCGCTGGAAGGCTCGGAATTGATGCTGCGGCATCTTTTGTTCTGGCGGTCGTACTCGTGACGGCGCTGTGCGGTTGCCAACCGCTGGCAGTAACGCCCGATGCTCGATCGACGACGTCCGCAAAAGCCGCATCCAAGCAATCGGTCCAGCAGGACGATGACACGTTGCTCGGCCGGCTGGATACAAGCACCAAGAAAATGGCCGCCGCGGTGACGCACCCCCTTGAGCCCAAGCCAAGCCAGGCTCAAGCCAAAGCGCGCGCCACTGCCAACGACAAGCATAAAAGGGCCACGGCGGCAAAGCGCCGCAAACCGCGGGAGCGGTCGCCATTCATGGCCTGGCTCTTCCCCGAGCCCAAGGAGCCGGTGACGCTCAAGGAATGGCTGTCGCAGGACCGGGTTGGGACGTAGTGTGGGGTTGCCGCGGACTAAGCCGAGCAAGGCGGGCCCCTTCTCGCACTCCGCCGTTCCCTTTGCCGGCCTTGTTTGGCCGTTCATGCGAAATCTGCTTCAGCGCGCAGCCCCGGGGGGCTTCCACGGGCGCGCGTCCCTTCATCCTCGGGCGTCCCGGTCGTTATGATCGATGCAGGAAACCCCTCCGACTCGGCACCCATGAGATTCCTCATCACCAACGACGACGGCATCGACAGCCCGGGTTTGGAAGCCCTCGTCCGCGCCGTAGCCGAGCTGGGGGCCTCGACCGTCGTCGCGCCGGACCGGCATCTGTCGGGCTGCGGCCATCAGACGACGACCGATCGCGCGCTGGCGCTTACGCAAGGGCCCGACGGCCGGCACGTGCTCGATGGCACGCCGGTCGACTGCATCCGCATCGCCCTTGCGCACGTCGAGCCCGACGTCGACTGGGTCATTTCGGGCATCAATGAGGGTGGGAACCTGGGCGCCGACCTGTACCGCTCCGGCACGGTGGCGGCGGTGCGCGAGGCGGCGCTATTGGGGAAGCCGGGCATCGCCGTGTCGCAGTACCGCCGGCGCGGCAGCACGGCCGACTGGGGCCGTGCCGCGCGCTGGACGGCCGACGTGATCCGGAGGCTACTGGCGGAGCCCACCGAGCACGGCGTCTTCTGGAACGTCAACTTGCCCGACCAAATCTCGCAGGACGATCCTCCCAAGGTCGTCGTCTGCCCGATGGACCCTCATCCGCTCCCCGTGGGTTATCGGCTGGTCGAAGGGCGCTATCGCTATTGCGGCAACTACCACGAGCGACCGCGCCATCCGGGGCACGACGTCGATGTTTGCTTTTCGGGCGCTATTTCCGTGACCCGATTCTGCCTGCCGCCGCAAGGGCCGGCGACCGGCGGAAGCAGGCTCTTTTAGTGTCTTGTGCTGGGCAGGGTGATCGTGGGCTGCGCTTGCCCCAGGTTGCCTGGCACCTGGACCACGGAGGTGGCTTGCGGGTTGACGGGGGCAACGCAGGGCCCGTTCTGCGACGACGCTTCTCTTCCGGCCCCGCCATCCGTGAACAATTCGAGCTCGCCACGCACGATGCGAACGTGCGGAGGAGCCTCGATGCCCACGCTTACGCGACTTCCCGTCACTCGGTTGACGACGATGGTGATTTCGTCGCCGATGCGGATCTTCTCGCCGGCCTTGCGACTGAGCACTAGCATCCTTGGCATCTCCTCATGAAACTGGGTCTGAAACCGTAGCTTTTCTTCCACTTCGCGGGATTGGCGAAAAGAAAAAGCAAAGGCGGTGCCAAGCCTCCGGCGGCCTGTGCTTGCCGCGGGGCAACTTGAGAAAAAACGCCGGAAATTCACGGGTTTCGTGAGAAACAAGCTGTCTCCCGATGAGCTGGCCCAAGCGCGCCGCCCATAGTCCGCTGCGTCCTAAACTGAGATTCCAGGTCCAAAATGAGACCGAGAATGGGGAGGGACGCCTGGCTGGCGCCTGTGCCCGCGCTCGCACCATGCCTGCTCTTTCGCCTCAGCACGCCGGCTGCATACGATGGGGCATGTCCTCAGACCCTCACCAGGATCTCCGCCAGGCATCGGCCGTTCCTCATCGAGCCGCGGACCACGGCCAGGAGTTCTGTCTGATCACCTCGATCTCGGGCGGCCGATGGGGCTTCCCGAAGGGGATTATCGACGCGGGGGAAACGCCGACCGAGACGGCGCTCAAGGAGGCCCTCGAGGAGGCTGGGCTACGCGGCCGACTGGACGGCGAACCCCTGGGCCAGTACCGCTACGCCAAGTGGGGGCGGATGCTGACGGTCA
Source organism: Planctomycetia bacterium (assembly GCA_016191115.1). GTDB lineage: Bacteria > Planctomycetota > Planctomycetia > Pirellulales > JACPPG01 > JACPPG01. The sequence goes on from JACPPG010000001.1 coordinate 89,039, forward strand.
CCGCCTTTTTGATGGAGGTCAACCAGTGCGAGGACCAGTGGCTCGAGGCACACGAGCGCCAGCGCCGCTGGGTCACGGCCGATGAAGCTCTCGGCTTGCTCGACCGGCGGCCATTGGCGCGACTTCTGGAGCTGGCGCTAGAGCGACTACAATCGACTGCCTGACCTGCCGCGTCGCGACCGCCCGTCAATCACACCAGAGGAGCGCACCATGCAACTGGGCCTTGTCACTTACATGTGGGGCGCCGAGTGGGACCTGCCGACCGTGATCAAGAATTGCCAGCTCACCGGCTTCCGCGGCGTCGAGCTGCGGACAATGCACAAGCACGGGGTCGAGCCGTCGCTTTCGGCCGCCGAGCGCCGCGATGTCGCCAAGCGATTTGCCGATGGTGGCGTGGACCTGGTCGGCCTGGGCACGACCTGCGAGTTCCACTCGCCCGACCCGGCGGTCGTGAAGAAGAACATCGACCAGACCAAGGATTTCATCAAGCTCTGCCACGACTGCGGCGGCACCGGCGTGAAGGTCCGCCCCAACGGACTGCCAAAGGACGTGCCGGTCAAACAAACGCTCGAGCAGATCGGCCGATCGCTGGCGGAGGCGGCCGCGTTCGGCGAGGGCTACGGCGTCACCATCCGGCTGGAAGTGCACGGCCGGGGCACCGACGAGTTGCCGAACGTCAAGACGATCATGGACGCCGCCACCCATCCCGGCGCAGTGGTCTGCTGGAACTGCAACGCGACCGACATGGCGGGCCAGGGCCTCGTCCACAATTTCAACCTGGTGAAGGATCGGCTGGGCACGATCCACATTCACGATCTCATTTCGAGCTACCCCTGGCAGCAGCTCTTCGACCTGTTGAACGAAGCCGGGTTCCAGGGCTGGACGCTGGTCGAGGAAGGAGACAAGACGGCCGACCCGATCCGCGTGATGACGTACTACCGCCTGCTATGGGAGCGGATGACCCGCACAGCAGGCAGCGGGAAGTAGGCAGCCGGCAGCGAGCACGTAGGGTGCTCTAGGAGCACCATGGATCGGGTGCGCCGTCCGGCGAATCGCGGTGCAAAACCGGTGCTCGCAGAGCACCCTACGGGGCTTCAATACCCTCGCCCCTTGCGGGAGAGGGCACCCGTGAGGGGTCAGAGAATCAGGAAGTTATTTTTCGGTCGATCCTTAGCAGCGTTACCCCGTGCCCAACGCCGCGCGGAATCGCGCGATCCGCTCGACCATTGGCCCCGGCGATGTGAGGTCGTAGTCCGCGACGCGGGCGACCTTCAGGAGCACGAAGCGTGGGCCCGGCAGAGCAAGCGTGTCGGCGGCCCGCTTCGTCCATTCGGCCAGGTCCGAGAAGGCGGCCACACTCTCGAATCCGGCGCCGCGGGCGAGCGCCGCAAAATCCGCGCGGGCCGCGCCGGCCGCGGTCGCCTGGCCGCCGGTGACTTCGTACACGCCGTTTTCCAGGACGATAAGCGTCAGGTTCTTGGCGCCGCTGGCCGTGACCGTCACAAGGCAGCCCAGGCTCATCAGCATGCAGCCGTCGCCGTTGAAGGCAATCACTTCTCGCGCAGGCTGCGCCAGGGCCAGTCCCAGCGCCAGCATCGGGGCGTGCCCCATCGCCGACGGGATGTAATGAAAGTCGAGCGGGTGCTTGGACAGCTTGGGCCAGTCGCGCGCCGAGCCCATCGTGGTTACGACGATCTGGTCGGTGCGCAAGCGCAACAGCACCTCGAGCGCCGGCACAAGCGGCATACCCGCGTCACTGCGCCTCGATGATTGGTCGTGCTTGTCCATCGCTGGCGGCTCGGCGGGAGCCTCGCCCTCTCGGTGCTCAGCCCTTGCCTTCGGCCACGAGCGCCACGCCCGCGCGGCCGGCCGCCTGGCAGGCGCGGTAGTGCTCGGCGAGCTTTGGCGCTGCCTTCGGCGAGTCGATTAACACGTAGTCGATCCCCCACGCCTTGAGCACGGGCTCGGTATAGTGGCGCGCCGAGTCGGTCGACCCGGGCACCAGAAATCCGCGATACCCGATCACTGCGAACAAGGGGAGGCGCAGGTCAAAGAGCACGTTGCGCAGCGCGTCCCCCGATTCGAACATGCCGGTGCACTGAATGACGACCAGCGGTCGCTTGCCGCCCAATTGCAAGCCGGCAGCGATCGTCCAGGCCTCTCCCTCCCGGCAGACGCGCACCAGCGACAGCTTTCGTGAGCCGAGAAGCTCGCTCTCCCAGGGACCCAGCGCCGAGTCGGGCAGCCACACGACGTGCGAGATCCCCAGCCCTTCCGCGGTCGACACAATCTCGTGGGCCGGCAGGATCACCGTTTGGCATCCTTCGATCGTTGGGCGGCCGGTTGCCGCGCGGGCGTGATCCATAGAAACGGCTTGTCCGCCTCGTCGACGCGCAGCTCGTGCGTCAGGAGATTCGGCACCAGGATTTTACCGAGCACGATCTCATACATCGAGCGCTTGGCGGGCAGGGACGCCCGCAGCGCGGCGAGGTCGATCTTCTCGCGCGCCAGGCCGGCCGTGTCGACGAGCACCGGCGCCTGCACCTGCTGGCCGACGGCCGCGAGCACGCGCGGCAGCTCGACGTCCTTGAGCTCCACGTCGGCCATTTCAAAAAGCGCCGGCAGGACGTGCCGTTCGGCTCGTTCCGGCTTATGGCCGATGGGCCACGCCTCCCCCTCCGCGATTTTGGCCGAAATTGCATAGAACGGTTCCCGCTTCGCATCCAAGCCGGGCGAGAACGCCAGCCCGGCGCGATCGAGCACGAAGGCCAGCGCCGTGCCCGAGGCCATGCCCGCCAGATCGACGTCGATCACCGGCGCGTTCCGCAGCGCGGCTGTTGCACTCGTGGCAGGCGCCAGGCGATACGCCAGCGAACGGCTCAGGCGGTTCGCGAAATCGATCGCCGCAACGTCTTTTGTCGCAAAGGAAACGGGCCGGGCGAGGTCCTTGCGGACCGCCGCGAACTGCTCGGTCGAAAGACCGAAGGGAAGGCGCGGCGCCCCGGCCGCGCGCTCGGGGCCTTCCTGGCGGAGCGTGTCGAGCCACTGGGACAGCCGCCCTCGGTCGGCGGCGCGGAAGCGGCCACCGGGCACCAGCAGCTCGCCCGCGCGGTTGATCATGGCAGTGACCTTATAAACGGGCCCGGCGGCGGTGCCACTCGTGGCAATGGCCGGTTCGACGGCCGCCCCGGCCGCGCGGAGCCGCAGGTTGTCGACCTTGAGCTCGGTGAGTCTTTCGTACCACTGCCGCGCCGTTGTGGGGGGTGAGCCGGTCTCGAGGCTCAGGTCCATTTCAATGCGTGCGGAGGGCGTGGCCGGAGACGCCGCCGGCGCCGTAGTGCAGCACAGCGAAAGGGCAAAAATCAGCGAAGACATGGCGATTTCCCGCCGCGACGATGTCAGGGAGAGGCGTTAGGTGGATTATAGCTTTCAGCGCCATCCATGGCGTTCGACCCATCGCGCCCCATCGTAGCGCCTGGGCCGTTCACAGATTCAAGCTTGCCGGCGGCGCACCGGCGGGAAAGTGGGACAGGCACCGAGACGCAGCGTTGGTATGAAAGGGCTTGCGCTGTTTGTGCTCGGAGCCAGTCCCATTTTCCCGCCTCGCCATTTTGAAAA
>JACPPG010000082.1 GCA_016191115.1 Planctomycetia bacterium
AAGAACGTCGTTAAGCCTGCTCAAGAACAACAAGACCAAAAAAGTCGGCGTGAAAAACAAACGCCTCTGCGCCGCCTGGAACGACCACTACCGACTCCAAGTCCTCAGCGGAAACTGACTTTTGGTGCAATCGCCCTGACCTGACTGCTGGATGCGCCACACACCGTAATAAATCCACAGGTTCCACCGTCCGACAACGGCAATCCGCCGTCGCCTCATGCGTCGAGCTACATCGTGCAGCGCCGCTCCACGCTTCTTCATTCGCAGGTCCGGATTTGAAACGGGCTCGTGAATGACGCGGAGATGCGGAGTTCCAAACTGCATTGACAGATTCGCTACGCCGAATGATACGTTCCAGCACAGAGTACCAACGAGCTGTTGCAAAGACCTATCAAAGGCACGTAAGGGAACGTCATCACACGTGCTATCTCGCATTGAAAGCAACCTTTTGTTAGTCATCACAGCAGTCCGCACTTGGAACGAAGCGGCAATCCAACCGCAGCACGTTGTGGATTGTGAATCCGGTGACGGATGTCTTTTCAACGTTGATAACGTCGGAAAGAGCATAGCAGTCGGCCGCCATAAAGCAACCAACCCTTACCCATTTCGACACGCGCGCAGAGGGGCCCCACTCGACTTCGTCAAATATGGCCCACCATGACGGAATGGTCACGGGCTGCTGGAACCACGCGCATTGGCAAGGGCATCTTTCGGTCGAAGGGGGGCGTGAAAACGGGACAGGTTGTCAGGAACCGCTTTATTGATTCCGTTCCCCTGACACCTTTTCTTCCCGCCCGACCTTTGCCGGCGAAACCTTTGTCCATTTCTTTAGTCGAGTAACCCTACGGAAAGTGGCCGGTCGCGCCGCCGTCTTGTACTTCTGTCACGAGAGATTGGCGTTGTCACTTTTCCGAAAACGCGGCGTCGAAGGCTACTTGGCTTGGCGTGAAGTCGAGCCGCTTGACGAACTCGGCCGCCTCGCGGGCCCCCGCCTCGCGGTCCATGCCCGCGTCCTCCCATTCGACCGATAAGGGGCCAGCGTAGCCGATGGCGTTCAAGGCCCGGATGATTTCCTCAAAGTTCACTCCGCCACGCCCCGGCGAGCGGAAATCCCAGCCGCGCCGCGGGTCGCCAAAGTTCAAATGGCTGGACAGGATGCCGGAGCGGCCGTTGAGCGTGACGATGGCGTCCTTGACGTGCACGTGATAAATCCGGTCCGGGAATGCCCGGATGAACTCCACCGGGTCAACCCCCTGCCACAAGAGATGGCTGGGGTCGAAGTTGAAGCCGAACTCCTCGCGATGCTCGATGGCCGCCAGCACGCGCTCGGCGGTCACGATGTCGAAGGCGATCTCGGTGGGGTGCACCTCGAGCGCGAAACGCACCCCGCAGTCGCCGAACACGTCCAGGATCGGGTTGAACCGCTCGGCGAACAGGGAGTATCCGGCGTCGATCGATTCGGTCGGCACCGGCGGAAATGAGTACAGCAGGTGCCAGATGCTGGAGCCGGTGAACCCGTTCACCACGCCCACGCCCAGTTTCTGCGCGGCGCGGGCCGTCTGCTTTAGCTCTTCGGCGGCGCGGGCGTTCACGCCGGCCGGCTTGCCATCGCCCCACACGCGCTCGGGCAGGATCGCCTTGTGGCGGGCGTCGATCAGGTCGAGCACCGCCTGCCCCACCAAATGTGAGCTGATGGCGTGCAGTTGCAGATCGTGGCGTTCGAGCAAGTCGCGCCGCGCGGCGCAATAGCCGGGCTCGGCCAGGGCCTTATCGACCTCGAAATGGTCCCCCCAGCAAGCCAGCTCAAGGCCCTGATATCCAAACTCGGCGGCCTTGCGGGCGAGCGCCTCCAGCGGCAGATCAGCCCATTGGCCCGTGAATAAGGTGACTGGTCTTGGCATCGCGCAATCCCGTACGGCTATTGACTCTTGGCTCAAACTGGTCGTCGATTGTCGCAGAATTCGTTGCTATGGCAACGGGCGGTAGCGGTTAGGTCACAGGGCTGGTTTGGCACCGCACTCCCACGCCTGACTGAAGAGGTGTTCTAAGTCCGTGATGACAGGCTGGAGTTCACGCCATTCTTCCGGCAAATCGCACCACCAGCAGATTCGTGCGTTACAGAAGAACTCCCCGACGAACAGCTCAAACGTGGTGCCATCGCATCCGACTGATGGATTCGCGACCGCGAGCGGAACCCGAAATGTGCGCAGTCGCGCCAAGATCGACTCGACATGCTCGCCATCGATTAGCACCCAATCGACTTCGACAGTCGGCGTGTACGGTCGCGGATGTTTCATTCGCTCGACGGGAGAGCGCATCGCTTGCTCGTCGATGTCCATGCGCCAGCACGAGCGGTACAGCCGTGTGTGCGGATCAGCCCGTCGAGCCGTCACATGGACGACGTCCCAGCTAACTGCATTCTCGAAGGACGGTAGGATAAGAAGCTGGCATACCGAGAGGGACGGGTGTTTGCCGATGTATGCTCCACGACGAAACCCTTCACAGGCTGCCTCTTGAAGGAACGACAGTGCCGGGGGTTCGGGCGCGTGAGGATCAATTTCGTTGCACCGGCGTTCAAGCTCCGCGTGCCACTCAGGCGAGAGAGACGGGGGTCGGTCGTCTGGCAGGTGGGACGCCAAGTCGTCGATCAGACGCAACTGTTCGTCGACCGATAGTTGCAATGCAGCGGACAATACGGATGCGTAGTCGGCCATCGTCGCAACCCTCACGGCATGGCGTAGAAGCCGCTGCCGGTGTACTTGATTCGGCCCTGCTTCACCAGTTCATCCCACACGGCTTTGGGAAACTGGTCGGGCGGAACGATGCCGGCGATCACCGATTTCTGCCCGGAGCTTAGCGGCCCGCGGCCGATCCGCGACTCCTGGTCGAGCCGCGTCAGCTTCCACCGCTTCTTGAAGGCGTTGTAGGCGCTCTTGAGGACCTCGGGGGCAATCGGCTGGGCGGCCGCGGAACCCTCGCCGGCCGAATCGTCAGCGGGCGAAGAGGCAGCCGGCGTCAAGTCAGCATCATCCTCGGCCATGTGCAAGGCTCCCGACCAAAGAACGTTTTGATGATTGTCGCAAAAACGTGGGCAATCGCAAGCAGCGAGTCACTTGCCCGACGCGCCAGCCAGGGTTGCGCCACCAAATGCCAAAGATCCCTCGCAGGCGCTTCGGGCTTGTGTTTCCTCGAGCGCCCCGCTTTAGCCGCCTAACCCTTGTCGGCGCCGGCGGAAATCCTTAGGCTTGCCGGTTCCTTGCCTCTTGAAAAACCGCAACGACTAAACGCACATGAACGGCACCACCAGACCCGTCCGGATCGCCATCATCGGCTGCGGCGCGGTGAGCGATTATCACCACGTGCCCGGCATCCGGCTCGACCCGCGGGCCGAGCTGGTGGCCGCCTGCGACACGGACGCCGCGCTCGTTGAGCGGCGCCGCCGCGACTGGGGCGTGGCCAGGGTCACGACACGTTACGAAGAAATCTGCGCCGACCCTTCGATCGACGCGGTGCTGATCGCCACGCCCAACTTCACGCATCGGCCGATTGCCGTCGCCGCCGCCCGCGCCGGCAAGCACGTCATGTGCGAGAAGCCGCTGGGCCTGTGCGCGGCCGAAGTGCGCGAGATGCTCGCCGCCGCCGAGGCGGCGGGCGTCGTGCACATGACCGCGTTCACGTACCGTTTCGCCCCGGCCATGCGGTACCTGAAGCACCTGGTGGCCGCCGGCGCGCTGGGGCAGCCGCGGCACTTCCGCTCGCAGCGGTTCCTGGACCTGCCGGAGACAAGCTGGGGCTGGCGGCAATACAAGGACAAGGCCGGCGCCGGCGATCTGTTTGACATGACGATCCACCGCATCGACTTCGCGCAGGACCTGCTGGGCCCAATCGGAAGCGTGTGCGGCGCGATTGCCCGCTTCGCCGAGCGAACCATCACGCCCGACGGCCGCGCGTGCCCACCGTCGGACGTCGACGATTGGTCCGCCTTCATCGGCGAGTTCATGCACGGGGCGGTCGGCGTGTGGGAAGGCACGACGCTGGCCAAGGGGTACAAGCGCGAAGGCTTCGGGCATGAATGGGCCGAGGTGAACGGGGCCGACGGCTCGGCGGTCTACCGGTTGCACGAGCCGAACGTGATCCTGGTGGGTGACACCAAGAAGGACCTGGCGCCGGTGGAGGTGCCGGCCGAGTTCCTCAAGCCGGCCGGCAGTCCGCGCGATCCGAGCGAAGGGAAGCCGGCCACGGTGTTCCGCTACGACCTGGCGTGGGAGTTCGTGTCGGCGATCGTCCAGGGGCGCCCGGCGGTGCCCAGCTTTCGCGATGGATTGCAGGCGCAAGTTGTGGCCGACGCGGTGCTCGAGTCGTACCACCAGCGCCGCTGGGTCGACGTGCCGCAAGCCTGACCGCGGTGCCGCCGAAGACGGTGAACCACGAATGCACCAAGGTCACAAAGTCCCTCACTTCGTGTCCTTCGTGTCTTTGTGGTTCAATTTGGAGTGAACGCATGATTCGCGTGAAGCAGTTGCCGAAACGAAGCCAGGTCAAGCCGGCCGACCGGTGGGACCTGGCGAGCTTGTTTGCCGACGATGCGGCGTGGGAGAAGGCCTTTCGGCGGTGGGAGCGGCGGATTCCCGAGTACGAGAAGTTCCGCGGAAAGCTAGCCGGTAGCGCGGCGGCGCTCGCCGCCTGCCTCAAGTTCGACGTCGACATGGATCGCGCGGGCGAGCGGCTAGGCACGTACGCCTTTCTGAAAACCGCCGAAGACACGGCCAATAGCACCTACCAGGGCGTGCAGGGCCGCTACCACAACGCGGCCAGCCGCGCCGGCCAGGCGGCCAGCTTCATCCGGCCCGAGATCATGGCCATTCCCGCCGTGAAGATGAAGCGGTTCCTGGCCGCCAAGGAGCTCGCCCCCTACAAGCTGCTGCTAACGCGACTGCTGCGCTACAAGCCGCATACGCTTTCGGACTCGGAGGAAAAGCTGCTGGCGATGCAAAGCGAAATGGCCTCGGCCGCCGGCCAGGTTTTTCGGCAGCTCAACAACGCGGACCTGAAATTCGGGCCGATCAAGAACGACAAGGGGGAAATGGTCGAGCTGAGCCACGCCACCTTCTCGGCGCTACTGCACTCGCCGCGCCGCGACGTCCGAGAGGCCGCCTTCCACCAGTACTACCAGCAATACGCCGGGCATGAGAACACGCTGACCGCCTCGCTCGCCGGCTCGATCCAGCGCGACGTGTACTACGCCCGGGCGCGGGGTTTTTCAGGCAGCCTGGCCGCGGCCCTGTTTCCCGACAACGTGCCGCGGGCGGTCTACGACAACCTGATCGCAGCGGTCCGCCGCCACCTGCCCGCCTTGCACCACTACTACGACCTGCGGCGGCGGAAGATGAAGCTCAAGACGATCCACCACTTCGACACCTACGTGCCGATCCTCAGCGAGCTCGAAACGCGGCACACCTGGAACGAAGCCGTCAAGGTCGTCATCCGCGCGATCGCCCCCTTGGGCGACGAATACTGCGGCGTGCTCGAGCGGGGGCTGATGGGCCGGTGGTGCGATCGCTACGAGAACCAGGGGAAGCAGAGCGGCGCGTTCAGCTCTGGCTCGTACGACGGCGATCCGTACATCCTGATGAACTTCCAGCCCGACGTCCTCGATCACGTGTTTACGCTCGCGCACGAGGCGGGGCATTCGATGCACTCGCATTTTTCGGCCAAGGCGCAGCCGTTCCAATACTACAACTACACGATCTTCGTGGCCGAGGTGGCCAGCACGTTCAACGAGCAACTACTGAGCAAGCATTTGATGGCCGCCGCGCGGGACGACCGCGAGCGGGCGTTTTTGATCAATCGCGAGATCGACGCGATCCGCGGCACGATCCTGCGGCAAACCATGTTCGCCGAGTTCGAGAAGATCACGCACGAAATGGCCGAGCGGAACGAGCCCTTGACCGTCGAGGCGTTCAAAGCCGTCTACCGCGATCTGTTGGCGGCGTACTTCGGGCCGGACTTCACGCTCGATGCGGAGCTCGCCCTGGAGTGCTTTCGCATCCCGCACTTCTACCATGCGTTTTACGTGTACAAGTACGCCACCGGCCTGTCGGCCGCAATCGCGCTATCGGAACGCGTGGCGAGCGGGACCAACGGCGCGGTGCGCGACTACCTGCGATTCCTGCAAGGCGGCTGCTCGAAAGATCCGCTCGACCTGTTGCGCGACGCGGGGGTCGACATGGAGCGCCCCGAGCCGGTCGACACGGCGCTCGCCTACTTCAGCCGCCTGGTGGAGGAGTTGGACGAGCTGCTGTGAAAAAGGGGACGGTGAGTCGTTTTTTGACATTGGTGCGGTAGAGGAACTCAAAGAACCGCTCGCGCGCCGATTCGCCGGAGTTGCCGATGAGCGGCGGAATGCCCTGGAAAACCTGTCCGGCATACTGGTCTTTGTGCGTGCGAACTGACAAGACTACTTGCCATGCTTCTTGCTCCTGCGTTCGGCGTCCTCGTAGAGCGCGCGCTGAATGATTCGCTCGGCGATGTGAAAGTTCGTTTGTCGCAACTTGGCGATGGCCGTGGGGAGATCTAACATGCCCCGCTGTGCCGCAGCCTCAAGCACATTGAGCGTTCCCGCCACGGATAGACCACGGCTTTCAGCTTCACGGCGCGCACGCCGGTCGTCCATGAGCAGTAAGTCGGCGTGCATTTCGACAGCGAGGCTGATTGCTTCCGCTTCGCCGTGCCCCAATCGAAGCTGCGGATCGACCTGGGTCGGCGAGCGGACTTGAAGCCACGCTGGTAGATTACCGATCCACTGGCGCACGGTGTCCGGAGTATTTGCGTGTCGAAGCTCGTCGAGGACTGCCGCCGGAATGACGACCTGGCCAAAAAGAGCCGGCAGGATATCGACATCGCCGGTCAGGATCAGGTAGTTGACAGGCGACGTGTCGGCCAGGACGATCACGTGTTCAGGAGCCGTTCGAGGGTTGCCCGGTCATGCTCGTAGTCTTCGAGCGAATACGGGGCATCGACGTGATGCTCCTTCATCAGACCCTCGGCGTCGTAGACAGAAACTCCCAACAGCTCGGCAACCTGGCCGATGCTGATCTTTTCGGCCTGATACCAGCCGATCGCCATCGCTTCCTTCGCGGCTTGCGCCAGATTCTGCCCGAGCTGCTCCTGGAGCGAGCTCTGCATTGCGTCGGGGATATCGATCGTTACCTTCACGGGGTCTTGCCTCCTCAATAAAACGATACGCCACGGCGCGGCGAGGCGTCAAGATGGGCCGACATAACGTCGTCTATGTCCGCTCTTCAGGCCGCGCGACTGGCGTGGCGTGGCAAAAGGGGACTCCCCGTCCCCTGTTTTCATTCCGCACAACCTCACGAATCGAGCAACCCCCCGATCACCATCCCCTCGCTGAACTTGATTGGCCGGCCGGCGGGCGAGGTCTCTTCGTGCGCCGGATCGATCGCTAGCGCCGTCAAGATCGTGGCGTGGATGTCCGCCACGGTGCGCGGGTCGCTCACCTTGCGGCCCCCTTCCGGGTCGGTCTCGCCGATGACCTGGCCACCGCGGATGCCTCCACCGGCCAAGGCCACCGTGAAGCCGTGTGGCCAGTGATCGCGCCCATCGAGCGCATTGATGCGCGGCGTGCGGCCGAACTCGCCGCCGCACAGCACCACCGTCCGCGAAAGAAGGTCACGCTCGCGCAAGTCGGCGATCAGGGCCGCGAAGGCCGGATCAAGGGTCTGCGCCAGCCGGGCATGCGCTTCGTGGTTGTTCGTGTGACTGTCCCAGCCGGCCAGCGTCACCTCGACGCACCGCACGCCCTGCTCGATCAGCCGCCGCGCGGCCAGGCAGCCACGGCCAAACGGCGTGTTTCCGTATGCCGTGCGCAGCTCAGCCGGCTCCTCCGCGATGTCGAACGCCTTGAGCTGCTCGGAGCCCATCATCGCCACGGCCCGATCGATCATCTGGCCATGCAACGTGGCGTCGAACTGCCGTCGCCGGCCAGCCGCGAAGGCCCGATCGACCATCGCCCGATCCGCCAGCCGTTGCGCCTGCCGCGCGTCGGGCACGTGCAGCGACACGTCGGGCACTTTGTCGGCCGGGTCGAACGTCTTGAAGGCGTCGAAACTGTTGCCCAAGAAGCCGCCGCGGGCGGGCCACTGGTTCGGCAGGATCGACACGTGCCGCGGAATCTCCGTCTTGCCCACCGGAAGCTGGTGGCAGCAGATCGCGCCGATCGACGGATGAACGACGGTCGGGTCGGGCCGGTAGCCGGTCTTCACGAGATACGTCCCGCGCTCGTGGTCCCCCTCTTTGCTGGTGAGCGAACGGACGAGCGACACATCGGCCAATTGCTCGGCGAGCCGCTCGTAACCGGTGGCGAGTTGTACGCCCCGCAAGGCCGTGTCGATCGCCGCCGTGCCGCCGGCGATTGCGGTGCCGGGATGCGGATCGAACGTCTCGAGCTGGCTGGGGCCGCCGGCCAGCCACAGCAGGATCACCGACTGCGCCGGTTCATGCCCCCCGCTTTGTTCGGCGCGGCGGGCCAGCGCTTCGGCCACGGGCGTGAGCCACGTGCCGCCGGCGATGGCCGCCGTCTTCAGCCACGCCCGGCGATGGAGGGCGAAGTGCTCGGCCGCGCGATCGGCGCGCCGTACATCCGCTAGATACGCTAGTGGTTCCATGAAAACTCCGTCGAGTTGATCAGGGCCCAGTAGATGTCTTCCATCCGCTGCCGCCGCGGTGGACCGTCGTCGGCCGCCAGCCGGGCGACAAAATGCGCCTCCTCTTCCTCGGTCGGGCGCCGCGTCAGGCACGTCAAGTAGGCGATCTCGACCGCCTTCTCGTCCGTCGAGGCCAGCACCGCCACCCGCGTCGACGCGTTGGCGATCAGACTGTCCTTCGTCTTGTCCTTCACCAGCTCGCCGTTCATCATCAGCAGCCGTTGCGGGATCGTTCCACCTTGCGGGCTGAACTCGTCCTCGCCGCTGTCGCCGTACCGCTTCACGAATTCGCTCTGTCCCACCGCGCGGGCGAAGCGGATCACGATGTGCGACTGGTAATCGAGCGTTTCGAGCGACGCCGCTTGTTGGAGGCTTCCCACGACCTGCTCGGGGCGCAGCCGCGTGAGCGGAAAGACGGCCCACGCCGCCTCGGCCGCGGCGGTCGCGTCCTCGGCGTCGGCCTCGGATGCGTCCGTGTCCACGCGGCTGTCGCGCTGGAACGGCTCCGATAGCGCGATCACCGTGATCAGCCGCCGCAGATCGTAGCCGTGCGCGACGAAATCGTCGGCCAGGATCGCAAGCGCCTCCGGCACGTGGCCCTCCGCCGGGATGTCGTCGATCGGCTCGACCAGCGGCCGGCCGAACAGGATCGCCCACGCCCGGTTGGCCGCCGCGCAGGCAAAGGCACGGTTATCCGGGTGCGTGACCCAGCGAGCCAACCGCTCGCGCGATGTGCCTTCGGTTGCGAGAAGCTCCTTGGCGAACGGCACCTCGCAGGCGACCGGCTTCATCTCCCGCGTCCGGGCGTCCTCGACCTCGATCGGTCCGGCGCCGTCGCGAATGCCGCGGAGCGATTGCTCTGTCTGCGAGAAGAACGCGGCCAGCGACTGGAAGTCGGTCTGCTTCCACTCGCGGAAGAAATGATCGTGGCACTCGGCGCAATCCAGCCGCACTCCCAGAAACGCCCGCGAGACCCGCGCCGCCAGGGCATTGGGATCGGGTCCCTTGTCCTCGTCGGGCTTGCTGGTGACGGTGATGAAGTTCGTGGCCGGCTTGTCGGTCCACAGCCCGCTTTCGGTAATCAGTTGCTCGACGAGCTGGTTGTACGGTCGATTGGCGTAGAGCTCGTCGGCCAGCCAGGAGACGAAGCGCCGCCGCCGGTAGATCAAGAACGGGCCGTCCTCGGTGCCGACGTACGCCCGCGCCAGCCGCTCGGCCAGGTAGTCGCTCGAGCGCCGATCGGCAAACAGCCCGGCCAGCCACCAGGCGATCCGGTCCGGCTCATCGTGGGCCTCGAAGTCGCGAATCTCCGCCAGCGAGGGGATCGTGCCCTCAAGGGCCAAGGACAGCCGCCGGGCAATCGCCAGATCGGTGGCGCGCGCGGCAGGCACAACGCCGGCCGCCTGCCACCGCGCGCGGAACGATTCATTCAGGCGATCGACTGTGGCCTGCCACTCGCTCGGCGGGGCGGGCTGGGCTTCACGCTGCGCACGCCGGGCATGGACCGGCGACAGGCTGGCGGCAAGCGCGATCGCGCCACCCAGGCAAACGCCGGCAAACAATAGGTTGCGGGCCCACACCGGTGCAGTCCCCCAATCGCGGCGGCGAACTCGGCTCGGGTATGCGCGTATTCTACCCTGCGGCGCTGCCCGCTACGTTATTCGCCGCCGGCGGCGGTATCTTGGGCAGCCCGGGAAGCTCCCGCCGCGCGCTGTAGGAGGCGTCTCCTACAAGGAACGAAGACCCGGCGGCCGGCGGCGAAACAGTTTATAGTGGATGGGGGAACGAACGTTATGGCACACCCGATCGAGCCGCCGCCGCTGCCCGAGACGCTGGCTGCCACAGTCTTGCCATCGCACCCATCGCCGCTTTACCCGGTGCAGACCGAGCCGCCCCCGGTGGCGATCCCACGGGAAGCCGCACGGCCTTCAGTCGCCCGCCGCGCGCTGGGCCTGGTCCGCCGCGTGCTGGCCGCGCTGCTATCAGCCGCCGACTGGCTGTTTGGCGCCGCGGCCCTCGTGCTGGGCCTGGCCGTGCTGGCCACGTTGCCGGTGCTGCAACTGCTCAGTCTGGGCTACCTGCTCGAAGCGTCCGGCCGCGTCGCCCGCGAGCGCCGCCTGACGGCCGGATTCGTGGGCGTCCGCAAGGCGGCGCGGCTGGGCAGCATCGTCCTGTGTACGTGGCTGCTCTTGTGGCCGCTGCGGTTCGTGTCCGCGATGGCGTCGTCGGCACGGCTGATCGAGCCCGGTGGCGCGGCCCAGCGGGGGTGGACGATTGCCCTGTGGCTGCTCACTGCGCTATTTATGGTACACGTCGTGAGTGCCTGTTTCCGCGGCGGGCGGGTGCGCAGCTTTCTGTGGCCGCGGCCGATCTACCTGGCGCGGCAGCTCACGCGGCCGGGGGCCTATGCCAAGGCGCGCGACGCCGTGTGGGATTTCGTCGTCCGATTGCGGCTGCCGTACTACTTCTGGCTGGGGCTGCGCGGGTTCGTCGGCGGACTCGTGTGGCTGGCCGTGCCGATCACGCTCTTGGCCGCCGGCGCCAAGGCGCCGCTTGTTGGCGTTGTCGGCGGGTTGCTCCTGGCGCTCGTTGTGCTCTACCTGCCGTTTGCCCAGGTGCGCTTTGCCGTTGAAAACCGGTTGCGGGCTATGTTCGAGGTCAGGGCGTTGCGCAACCACTTTCGCCGGGCGCCGGTGGCGTTCTTGATCGCGCTGGTGGCGACGCTCGTCTTCGCGCTGCCGCTGTATTTGCTAAAGATCGAGATCATCCCGCGTGAAGCGGCCTGGCTGCCGAGCCTGGTCTTCGTGGCCTTCATCTTCCCGGCACGCCTCTTGGCCGGCTGGGCGTACGCCCGTGCCGAGCGGCGCGAGCGGCCGCGGCATTGGCTATTCCGCATCCCGGCCCGCCTGGCGATGCTGCCCGTGGCCGTGGTCTACGTGGCGATCGTCTACTTCACGCAGTTCACCAGTTGGCACGGCATCGCCAGCCTATACGAGCAACACGCCTTCCTGGTGCCGGTGCCGTTCTTGGGGTTGTAAGGCGACCCATACTACGGCATCCGTCGTAAAGTAGAATGTCCCCTTTTCCCTCCCCGCTCGACTACATGGCGAACGAGCACTTACCATGACCAGTTCCTTTCATCTGATAAGATCAATCAGGCTTTGCCTGACGCACCAGAGATCGCCGAGGAGAAGTAGGCAGAGGGCGGCAGGCAGCGACAAGACGATCGACGACTGGCGGCCGACGCAACACCGTGACGATCTCAAATCTCAGATTTGAGATTGCGTCAACTCCGCACTGCAAACGATTCAGATTTTCGCAGGGTGAGAGGATTTTTTCTAGGCTGCGAGGTCGCGGAGCTTTTCGGCACTGGCGTTTCTGGCGGCGAGGAAGGCGGGAAGAAGGCGGCGTCCCTCGGCGGTAAGCTGATAACG
>JACPPG010000083.1 GCA_016191115.1 Planctomycetia bacterium
CCGGTCGCGCCGACGATGCCGACCGAAAGGGGGGCGACGGGTAGTTGCGGTTGTTCTTCTGACGACATGGGACGCTTCTCCTGGTTTCAGCCGGAGACGGAGCGCCCGCGAACGACAAAGGCCCCGTCTAGCGGCGGGGCCTTCAAGGGTTCGTTCGCTTCTACCTGACGATTAGCGCGCGCAAACCCCTGCCGACCCACCGGTGGTGGCGGCTTTTTTGACGACTCGGGTCTTGGCGCGGAACGACATGGCGACCTTTATAGATCGGCGGCAGGAAATTTGCAAAGGTCGGCGCATGCCCGACACCTACGACGTGATCGTCCTCGGCCTCGGCGCCATGGGCGCGGCCGCGACCTATCAGCTGGCAAAGCGCGGAGCCAAGGTGCTGGGCATCGACCAATATGCCCCGCCGCACGAGTTCGGCTCGACGCACGGCGACACGCGGATCACGCGCATCGCCTGCGGCGAGGGGCCGGAATATTCGGCCTTCGCTGCCCGAAGCCACGAGATCTGGCGCGAACTCGAGGCCGAGACGGGCCTCGACCTGCTGACCCAGAACGGTTACCTGGCGATTTCCGGCGCCGGCCAACGCTCGGCCAACCACGGCGTCGCCAGGTTCCTCGACGCCACCGTGGCCGCGGCAAAGTCCGCCAAGGTGAGCTACGAACTTCTCGACAGCGCGGCGCTCCGGCAGCGCTACCCCGCCCTCAACATCGTCGAGGGCGACGCGGCCTACCACGACACGGTAAGCGGCTTCGTGCGTCCGGAGCGATGCGTAGAAGCCCAGCTGAAGACCGCCGCCGCGCTCGGCGCCGACCTGGCGCTCAACGAGAAGGTCGTCTCGTTTACCCAGGACGGCAGCTCGGTCACGGTGAAGACGGACAAGGACACCTATCGCGCCAGTCAGCTGATCGTGGCGGCCGGCGCCTGGCTCCCCGGCATGCTCAAGCCCGATCTCGCGAGCCGGTTCATGGTGACTCGCCAGGTCCTCTACTGGTTCCGCGCCCGCAGCGAGGACGCGCACGCGCTGTTTTCGCCCGAGCGCTTCCCCGTCTACATCTGGCAGCTGCCGGCGCCGCAATCGATCTACGGCTTTCCCGCCACCGGCGGCCTGGAGGACGGCGTCAAGCTCGCGACCGAGCAGTACGACGTGGCGACCACGCCCGAGCAGGTTTCCCGCACCGTCGGTCCCGACGAGGTGCGCGAGATGTACGAGACCTACGTGGAGCCGTTCTTCCCCGGCCTGTCGCCAACCTGCGTCCGGCACAAGGTGTGCCTCTACACCTGGGTCGATGGCGCGCGCTTCGTCATCGATCGTCATCCCGACTTCCAGCGCGTCATCGTCGCCTCGCCCTGCTCGGGCCACGGTTTCAAGCACTCGGCCGGCGTCGGCGAGCTTTTGGCCGAGATGGTGACGTCGGACAGGAAGCCAGATCCGCTCTTCGCCTTCAGTTAGCGTTTATCGAGCGCCGCCAGGATCGCCGACACGCAGGCAGCCGGCGTCATGGAGCCGGTGTCGACCGTGACGTCATAAGTCAGGAATCCGTGCACCACGCCCGCCAGGCCGCGCGCCCGGCCGAGCACGCGATCGCCGCGTTCGCGTTCACGCTCCTCGAGGATCTCGACCGGGCAGGTGACGCCGACGGTGAAGACATCGAGTCCGTCGAAAGCCTTGCGGCAGCTCTCGTGCATCGCCCGGTCGTGCAGCACATGATCGAAGATCACCGGATTGCCGCCGTCGACCAGCGCGCGCACCGCGGGCGCCATGGTATCGAGGATACGGCGGAACACCGGGCCGAAGCGGGCGGTCACGCTGGGCGGCGCGCCCGGTGGCGAAGTCATGACCATCTCGACACCGAGCGCCGTGAAGACGTCGTGCTCGTCCTGCCGGCTGGTGTCGGCGCCACGGTAGTAGCGCGGCGACGCCATGAAGATGAAATCGTCGAAGCCCACGACGAGGTAAGGATCCTCGATCGCCGCCTGCAGGGCGCGGCAGAGCGTGGTCTTGCCGGCGCTCGACGGTCCGTTGACCAGGATGACGTCGGGCCGGCGCATGCCTCAGAGGCGGTGGCGTACGCGCGGCGTCGGTGTCGCCAGCACGGCCAGCAGCGCCGCCAGCGCCGGCGCGGCCTGGACGTAGAGGATCGACATCTTGGCGGTGAGCCCGCCATAGATGCCGGCCACGATCACGCAGCCCAGGAAGAAGGCCTTCACGTCACGTCGGCCGCTTAAAAGGCCCCACAGCAGGCCGGCAGCGAGAAAGCCGTTGTACAGGCCCTGGTTGGCCGCCAGCACCGCCGACTGGGCAGCGAACTCCGGTGTCGTGCCG
>JACPPG010000084.1 GCA_016191115.1 Planctomycetia bacterium
CAAGCTTGCCGGCGGCGCACCGGCGGGAAAGTGGGACAGGCACCGAGACGCAGCGTTGGTATGAAAGGGCTTGCGCTGTTTGTGCTCGGAGCCAGTCCCATTTTCCCGCCTCGCCATTTTGAAAAACAGAATGGCCCTGCCGACCAGCGGGGCCCTCTGTAGTCTCGGTGACCGCCGTGGCTAATCTTGCCGTTCCGCCGCATCGGCGGCGGCGAACTACTTTCTCGGGCCGCGCTTGCCGTTCTTCGCGCTGCCGGGTCGTGGCCAGTCGATCGAGACGATCAACAACGGCTCGACGAACGAGGAGGAGTCATCTTCGCCGAGGACAACGATCCGCCGTTTACCTACAGCGACAAAGTCGGGATGGCGTACCCGAAGCGATCGTCCGTCTGCCAATTGAATCACGAACGGCTCAAACGGTTGCCGGTGTAGCGCCTCGCGAACGCCTGCAAGATCCATTTTGATACCCCGCTTGAAGGCTCTTTTGATGGAAGCAAGGGCAGTGCTTCTTGCCCGACGCCGGGGCGCCCAAACGACCATTATAAGCAGTTGCGGCTTGCCGAACGAGGCTCTAGCTCGTCACCGGCGCGCTGGCCGGCGTCGAGCTTTGGCTCCGCGCTTCGTAACCCAGGCAGCGGCCGATCTGCCGCACGGCCTGGCGCAAGCGGGCCTCGTTCTCCACCAGCGCCATCCGCAAGAATCCCTCGCCTGCTGGACCGAAACCGGAGCCGGGGCTGACCGCCACGTCGGCCTCCTCCAGAAGCTTCATGGCGAAGCCCAGCGTGTCCATCCGTTGCCGCCACACGTCGGGGATCTTGGCCCACACGAACATGCCGGCCCGCGGCGGCGTGATATCCCAACCGATGCGCCGCAGACCCTCGACCAACACGTCACGGCGGCCTTGGTAGATCGCCGCCTGCGACTCGACCGCGGCCTCGGTGTGCCTTAGCGCGACAATCGCCGCCACTTGGATCGCCTGGAACATGCCGTAATCGTAGTAGGCCTTGATCGTGCCCAGCGCGCGGACCATCTCGGCATTGCCGGCGCAAAAGCCGACTCTCCAGCCGGCCATGTTGTACCCCTTGCTCATGGTCGTGAATTCGACGCCCACCTCGGTGGCGCCGGGCGCGGCCAGGAAGCTTGGCGGCCGGTAACCGTCGAAGGCCACGTCCACATAGGCCGCGTCGCTAATGACCATGAATCCGTACCGCCGCGCCAGTTTCACGATCTCGACGAAGAACTCCGGCTCGACCGTCACACTCGAGGGATTGTGCGGGTAGTTGACGATCAGCAGCTTCGGCTTGGGGTACAAGTGCTCGCAGGTGAACGCGATGTCGGACAGGAACCGCTCGTTGTCGGCCACCTCCAGCGAGATGACGTTGCCCGACGCCAGCGTCACGGCATGGGCGTGAACCGGAAAGGTGGGCGCCGGCACCATGGCCGTGTCGCCGGGCCCCATCAGCGCCAGGCACATGTGGCTGAAGCCTTCCTTCGAGCCCAGGCAGACGACGATCTCGCTTTCCGGATCGAGGCGAACGCCGAACTTCTTCAGGTACTTGCTGGCGACCTCGCGGCGGAGATTGAGAATCCCCAGCGATTGGCTGTAGCCGTGATTGGCCGGGTCGCGGGCCGCCTCGACCAGCTTCTCGATCACCTGCTCCTGCGGCGGATCGGAAGGGTTGCCCATCCCCAAGTCGATCACGTCGTCCCCTGCGCGCCGCTTCTTGTACAGAAGCGCATTGATCCGTCCGAACAGGTACGGCGGCAAGCGGTGTACGCGGCTGGCGATCTGGACCTTGAACGGCGGCAACCCGTCGCCGGAAGTGGGGGATGACGCGTCGTCGTTCATCGTGGCGGCCCGAACGCGAGAAGGGGGCGGAGCACTCCCTTAAGAATACCTCGTAGGGCGCGATTAGAGAACCGGCGTGCCTGATCGGGCCGTTTTGTGTGCCACGGGCTTTGCCAGTGCGCCGAGAACAAACCTTGGAGGCGACTCCCGTCGCCGAGGAATTGCGGAATCGCGTCGCCAAAGGCTGCCGGTGCCCGATGATCTTTCCGCCGCGGTCGGCGTCAGGAGACGCCTCCTAGAGCGCAAATTGAGCGCCGAAGATGCACCGGGCTGCGGCAGTCTAGCGGCGCGGCGCGGACGGCATGGCGGCGGGAGACGGCCGTGACGCCGAGGGCGCCGGACGCGACGAGCTCCGGATGGAGGGATCGACATCTTGCTCTTGCATGGCCTTTTTCAAAAGGTCGCGCTCCTCGCGCGACGACTGTGCCGTGCCGGCCAGGTAGTTGTCGACTTGCGCGGCGTCCTGGATCTTGGCGAACTCGTCCGCCATGGCCAGCCTGATCTTCTTCTCGTGAACGTCCTCGTGGATGAGTTTGCGGACCTCCTCGAATTTCACGTTTTCGGGCTTCGTGCGACCTTCGCAAAAGAGAACGACGAACTTGTCCGCTACCTGGACGATGCCGGAGAGCTCACCCGCGCGGAGCGAGAAAGCCTCCTGCTCGAGCATGGGCTGGGCACCGTGGCGTTGAATGGGGGGCACTTCCCCTTCCAGGACGCTGCTGCCAGCCTCGATCGAATACTGGCTGGCCAGCTTGCCGAACTGCTTGGCAGCCTCCTCGATCAGGGCCTGCACGGCCGGCGGGGGCGTCGCGCCCGGGGCGCCCAACTGCTCCTCGGGCCGCTTCGCCAACTTGTCGATCGCCGGGATGCGGCGGGCCTGGTCCCACACGTCCTGGGCGCGGCGCTGCTGATTGAGCACGATCGCCCGGCAGCGGACCCGCGGGCCGTAGTTCGCCTCGTATCCTTTCCGCAGGTCGTCGTCGGTGACTTGGACCTTGTCGCCGGCCAGCTTCTTCAATGCCACGCTCGGCCACACCACTTCGTGCAGGTACACCTCCCACGTCATGCCCTGCTCTTCGATGACCCGCTTCCGCCAGGCGTCGAGATCGGGCTTGCCGTCGGGGCGCGGCTTTTCGATCAGCAGCGCCGAGTGCGCCACTTCGGCGTCGAGATCCTGCTGCGTCACCTGGAGTTTGCGCTTTTGACACGCCTGCTCGACCAGCCGGTGATTGATCAGCCCGGAGAGCGTCTCCTTGCCGTGGCGCTCGATGCACTCATCGGCCAATTCCTGCACGGAGATGGCGTGGCCGTTGATCGTGGCGGCGACGCCCGGGTTGCGGGCACGCTTCTGCGGATCGTTAAACACGTTCTCGACCACTGAGTCCTTTTGCAGATCCTCGAACACGTCCTTGGCCGCCAGCCGCAGCTTCTTGTCGCGAATCGCCTCGACCAGCAGTTTTTCGACGTCGGCCATCGGCTGCGGCCGCGCGGGAATGTGGGCCTCGCACTTCAGGATCACGAACTGCCCGCCCGCGGGAATCACGTTCGATACTTCGCCTTCTTTCAACTGGAAGGCCACCTTCTCGATGGTGGGGTCGCCCAAATGCTTGCGGATGGGCTGGATGAGCCCCTTGGCGCTGGCGCTACCGGGGTCTTCGGACTTGTCCTTGGCGATGTTGCCGAACTGCTCCGGGTGCTGCAAGACCATGGCGTGCAGCTCGCGCGCCTTGGCAGCGTCACTCGTGGTGATGACGCGGGCCTGCACGGCCGCGCCGAACTGCGTCTCGTACGCTTCTTGCAGGTCTTGCTTGGTGACCTGGAGACGCGCGTCGGCCAGCTTGCGCAAGGCCACGGTGGGCCAAATGATGTCCTTGGCGTATTGTTCGCGCGTGATTCCTCGTTCATCCTTGAGCAGAGTCAGGTATTGGTCCCTCGGCAGGCCGAACCGCTCCGCCATGCGGTCGATCTCGACGTCGACCTCCTTGGTCGTGACCACGATGTTGCGTTGCCGGCAATGCTCGGCAATGAGATGCTTGTTCACCAGGCTTTCGAGCACGTCCTTGCCGTGGTGCAGCAGACATTCACGCGCCAGGTCGTTCCGCGTGATCGGTTGCCCGTTCACGAGCGCCATAAGCGTCTTCTGCTCGGCGGGCGGCTGCCCCTTGGCGGGGGCCTGGCCCTTCGTTGGCGGTTGCCCCTTGGCGGTGGGCGCCGGCGCAGCCGGCTTCTGGGCGCCGGCCAGCTCGGGACCCCGCACGCTGCGAACGACGACGGCCGTTCCCACGATTCCAAGGCATACAGCCAACGCGGCCAGCCGGTTCTGCCACCGGCGCGGCGCGCGCGGTGATCGGGAGGCATCCTTGCCGGGCATTGCGGTCTCTCCGTAAACCGTGGTCCCCTTTTTCGATCCGCGCCGGGCGACAGAAGCGCCCTCAAAGTGAATGCACGCGAATCAAGGGGCGGGGGAGTATAGGAAAGCCGCCCGAAGGGGGTCAAGGCCGGTCGACCCGAATGCGCCACGAGGGGTGCACAGCCGCAGTGGCCCCTACCGAGCGGGTGCTGTCATTGGCGGCTAGCTAACTCGCGCACACGAGCGCGGATTGATGAAAAGCGACATACATCCGCCCCCCTCAAACAGCATCGACAAGCGCGCTCCAAGTGTACAGCGCCCCGCGCTGGGCGGCGACCAGTTAGCCTTCCATTCGCAAGGCCTGCACCGGGCGGTGATGGCCGACGGCAGACTTATGGCCCGCCGCCCGCCGCCCGCTGTCGGCTGTTGGCCGCCACTTCTTTGATCTTGGCGGGCACGTTGGTGATGAGCCCGTCGATGCCCCAGTCGATCAGCTCCTTGGCCCGCGCCGGTTCGTCGACGGTCCACACCCAGGCCTTGAGCGCGCCGGCATGGACCGCGTCGATGCCGGCCTTCGTCAAGTCTTCGTTCTTCCAGCCGATGATCTGGGCGCCGATTTGTTTCGCTTCTTGGACGCGCTTGGTCGTGAGTTCCTTCTCGCCCAGCGCGCCCATGATCAATCCCGGCGCCAGCCGGTGGCAATCGGCCAGGTAATCCCAGTCGAAGGCGTGGACCACGACACGGCCCAGGAACCCGTTCCGTTTCAAGAGATCGATGCACGTCGCGGCGTCCCCCGCCTTGCGCTCGATCATCACGAGCGAGCCGCCCTTGTAAATCGCCTCCAGGGCTTCTTCCAGCGTCGGTATACGCGTGCCTGCATACGAGGGCGCAAACCAGCTTCCGGCATCGAGCGTTCGCAGCTCGGCCAGAGTCTTCGCGGCCACTGGGATTTTTTCGCCGCCCCACAACGCTCGCGCGTTCGTCCGCTTGTCGAGCTCTTTGTCGTGCAGGACGACCGGCACGCCGTCGGCCGAATGGTGATAGTCGAGCTCGACGAAGTCGACGCCCAGCTTCACGGCCGAGGCGAACGCCGGCAGAGTGTTTTCCGGGGCAACCCGGCTATCGCCGCGATGGGCGATCACGAGCACGCGCTTCATCCCCACGCGGCCGGCCGCTTGAGTAAGCACCACGTTGTCGGCTCCGTGCGTCGCGGCGGGGGCGTTGAAGGAGGACGAGAATCCCTGCCGCGCGATCCGCCGCGCTTGGACCGCCGGGATAAACCCGGCGGCTCGCTTCCGAGCGTCCTGCGCGTCGCCGGCGCTACTCCTCCATGACCTCGGCTTCTTTGGCCCTTGCCAGGTCGTTGGCCCGCGACTCGTAGGTCTTGGTCAGCTCCTGGATTTCGTCCTTGAGGCCCTTGCAGTCGTCTTCTGACAAAGACTTGTCCTTCTCCGACTGGTCGGCCAGCTTGTTTCCATCGCGGCGGACATTGCGGACGGAGACTTTCGCCTCCTCCGTCAGCTCCTTGATCCGGCCGACCATCTTTCGCCGCACCTCGGTCGATAGCGGCGGCACGTTGAGTCGCAAAAGCCGCCCGTCATTCATCGGATTGAAACCCAGCCCGCTCGCCTGGATCGCTTTCTCGATGTCCTTGAGCGTGCCGGGATCGAAGGGGCGAATGACGATCTGCGTGGGCTGGTCGGGTGGAATGCCAATCGTGGCCAGTTGCTTGATGGGCGTGGGCGAACCGTAGGCTTCGACGCGGAGGCTGTCGACCAACCCCGGATTCGCCCTGCCGGTGCGGATTCCAGTCAGCGCGTGCTTGAGCACGTCGATGGCCTTTTCCATCCGTTCTTCAACGTCGAGCAGGATGTCGTCGGCGCTCATCGCATGGCACCTGTGATGGATCGAAAGCCACGTCGGCCCGGGCACTACCGGGGCTCGGCGGCCTGGCTGCGAATCAGTGTACCGACTTTTTCGCCGCTGACAGCCCGCTCGATGTTCCCCGCTTTGCGGAAATTGAACACCAGGATGGGCATGTCGTGCTCCATGCACTGGGCGATCGCGGTCGGGTCCATGACCCGCAGGTTCTGCTCGCGCACTTGATGGTAGCTCAATTCGCTGTAGAGCACCGCATGCGGGTTTTTTTCCGGGTCGTCGCTATAAACGCCGTCGACCCGCGTCGCCTTGAGCAGGATATCGGCCTCCAGCTCCAGGGCCCGCTGGGCGGCGGCCGTGTCGGTGGTCACGAAGGGACTGCCGGTGCCGCAGGCCAGAATGACGATCCGCCCCTTTTCCAAGTGCCGGGCCGCCCGGCGGCGGATATATGGCTCGGCCACGCCGTCCATGCGGATGGCGCTCGACAAACGCGTGGGACAGCCGACGCTCTCGAGCGCATCTTGCAGGGCCAAACCATTGATCACCGTGGCCAGCATGCCCATGTAGTGGCCGGTGGCCTCCTGAATGCGGGTGCTGGCGGCGGTGAATTGGGCGCCGCGAAGGATATTGCCGCCGCCGATGACGATGGCGATCTCGACGCCGAGTTGCGCGGCGCGGGCCGTCTGCTCGGCGATGTGCGTGACTTCCTCCATGCTGATGCCGCGCTCGCCGGCATGGCTGAAGCTCTCGCCCGATAGCTTGAGCACCACGCGACGGTGGCGGCCAGAAGGGATGCCGGTGACGGCCATGAGTTGGCTATCCTTTTGCTAATGCTGGAGACCGGCGGCGGCGTGGGGACCCGCCGAGATAAACCCGGCGGCTCGCCGTGCGGCGCCGCGTGGCCGCGGCGGCTAAACGACTCCTGCCGGCCGCCGGCTGGTCACTGCTTGGCTAGTTGCCACAGCACGAACCGCTCGAGCTTCATGCCGGCTTCCTTGGCGATCTGGCCGACGGTCTTCTTGTCGTCCTTGATAAATGGTTGTTCCGCGAGCACGTTCTCGGCGTAGAAGTTCTTCATCCGCCCTTCGACCATCTTGCCGATGATGTTGTCCGGCTTGCCTTCCTTGCGGGCCGCCTCGCTCAAGATGTCGCGCTCCTTCTCCACCGCGGCTGGGTCCAGGTCCTCCTTGGCCACCACTTTCGGTCGCATGGCCGCGATGTGCATCGAGATTTCCTTGGCCACCTCGGGCGACCCGCCTTCGACCTGCAGTAGCACTCCCGTGCTGCCCGTATGGTGCGCATAGCCGCCGCACGGGCCATCGATCCGGATAATGCGCGCGAGCTTCAACACCTCGCGAATGCGGTTAAAGAGGTCGTCCTTCTGCTCGGCGAGCGTGTGGTCCTTGTTGCTGGGTGACGGCTGGGCGAGCAACTCCTCGGGCGTCTTCGCGCCCGGGCCCGTGGCGAGCTGGCGCGCCAGGTCGTTCGCCAATTGCACGAACTCCTCGTGGCTGGCCACCGGGGCGCTCTCGCACTGCAGTTCGATCATCGCGCCGACCGGCTTGGCCATGTCCGCGTACACGGCGATCCGGCCGCTCGTGGTTTCGCGATCGATACGGCTGGCGGCGGTTTTGATGCCCTGCTTGCGCAGCAGAGTCACCGCGGCGTCCTCGTCGCCACCGCTCTCCTGCAAGGCCTTCTTGCAGTCCATCATCGGTAGCCCGGTCTTCTCTCGCAGCGCCATGACGGCGGCTGCCGTGATCTGTGCCATGTTGGCGACCTCTCCCATCAAGCTGTCGTTGAACGATCATCCGGTCGCGGTACCCCGTTACCAAATGTCGAATGTCGAAATCCGAATGTCAAAACCAGACCGAATGACAAAGCACCAAACGCCCACCGGGAGTCAACCCGCCTTTCGTCATTCAGGCTTCGTCATTCTTTAGATTAGACATTCGTGCTTCGACATTCGTCATTCATCCTTGTCCTCCGGCTCGTCCGGGCTGGTGTACGCCGCCGTCTGCGTCTCGGCCTTGGCGGCCGCGATCTCCTTCGCGTTGGCTTTGCCTTCCAGCACCGCGTCGGCCAGTTGTTGCACGACCAGCTCGATCGAGCGGATGCTGTCGTCGTTGCCGGGGATCGGCAGGTCGACCAGGTCCGGGTCGCAATCGGTATCGATCAGGGCCACCGTCGTGATGCCCAGCGACTGCGCCTCGCGGACGGCGTTTCGCTCCTTCTTGGGGTCGATGATCACCATACACTCGGGCAGCCGATTCATCAGGCGGATGCCGTTGAGGTTGCGGAGCATCTTGCGATGCTCGCGATTGAGTGCCGACTGCATCTTCTTGGAATAGGCGGCCAGCTCCTCGCTCCCCTTCAGTGCATCGAGCTCCTCAAGCCGCGTGAGCCGGCTGCGGATGGTGCGAAAGTTCGTCAGGGCGCCGCCGAGCCAGCGGTCGCTGACGTACGGCATGCCGCACCGCAGCGACTCGCGCTCGATCGTCTCGGCCGCCTGCCGCTTCGTTCCGACGAACAGCACGAGGCTGCCGCCGCCGGCCACCTGGCTGATGTACTTTTTGGCGCGGATCAGGCCGCGGATCGTCTCGCGGACGTCGATAATGTGGATCAGGTTCCGCCGGCCGTAGATGTACGGCCGCATCTTGGGGTTCCACCGACTGGCGCGATGGCCAAAGTGGACCCCCGCTTCGATCAACTCCTTCACCAGGACTTGTGACACAGGGAACTCCTCGTTCGTTCGGGGCACACCGGCAAAGGTCCCGCGATGCGAAGTTGCAACGTCGGGCGTCCGGCGTTCAGTGGGGACTCGGCCGGGTTCGTGGACTGGAAGAAAAAACGATGCCAAAACTGCGGGCCGTTCGCAGCGGCAAGCCCAGTAGTTTACCGGTGTTAGGACGAGGGGTCAACGCTACAGCGGCGCGCCGCAGGGCCATTCTGTTTTTCAAAATGGCGAGGCGGGAAAATGCGACTGGCTCCGAGCATAAACAGCGCAAGTCCTTTCAGACCAACGTTGCGTCTCGGTGCCTGACCCACCTTCCCGCCGGTGCGCCGCCGGCAAGCTTGAATCTGTGAACGGCCCTGTCGGCGCGCCGCTCAATAGTACCCAATCTCCGGCGTCAGGTGGACGCGGCTGCGGGTGAAGGAGCCGCTGCCGCGGCCGATCTCGCGGCCCTTGGAGTCGCACACCACGCTCTCGGCCAGAAAAAAACTCTTGGCCGCGTGCACGACGCGCCCCGTGGCCCGCATTTCGCCGTCGGAAATCGGGCCGGTGAGGTACGTCGTGAACGTGACGGTCAGCACGAACACGTCGTGCACCAGGGAATTCACGGCAAAAAACGCGGCGTCGTCGAGGGCCTTGAAGTACACCGAGCCGTGGGCCGCGCCGGCGCTGTGATAAAACCGGCGATCGATCGGAATCGCGAGTTCGGTCGTGCCGTGGCCGATCGAGAGCTTCGGGGCGTAGAAGTCATTGCCCGGCGCGCGAACGTACATCCGTTCCAGCTTCCGATAGTGCTCTTCGTCCGACGCGTGATGTTCCATGGCAGCCCATTGTACTACGAATGCCGCGGCAAGGACGGTGAACCACCAAGGCACGAAGAACACAAAGCGGAGGACCAGAATGTCGGAGGCCCAACGTGGATTTGAGATTTGAGATTTGAGATGTTTCGGATTTCGGATTTTGTGCCTTCTTTTGACATTCGAGCTTCGACATTCGTGCTTGCTTCTCTTGGCGTTCTTGGCGCCTTGGCGGTCGATCTCCTTAAGGCGGCGGGCAGCAATCGTCGGGGCAGACGTCGTGGCTGGGGCCGAGCGTGCCGCAGGCGCGGCGCTCGCTGCCAGGCTCCATCCGCTCCACCACCAGCTCGCGGATCATCCCTACGAACCTCGGGTGCGTGCCGACGGTGCGGGCGCGGACCATGTTCAAGCCCAGCCCCTCGGCCACGCCCCGTGCCTCGACGTCCAGGTCGTAGAGCACTTCGAGGTGGTCCGACAAAAAGCCGATCGGCACGACCACCACGTCGGGCGCGCCCCGGCCAGCCAGCTCGCGCAAGGCGTCGCGCACGTCGGGCTCAAGCCACGGCTGACTCGGCGGGCCGCTGCGGCTCTGGTACACGAGTCGCCACGCGCGACTCCCCGGCAACGCCTTGGCCACCAGGCGGCTGGCTTCACGCAGTTGCTCCTCGTAACGGCTAGTGGCGGCCATCGCCTGCGGGAGGCCGTGGGCGGTGAACAGCAACTGCGCTGCCGCACGGCGATCGGCCGGGATCTCGGCAAGGGCGGCCGCCGCGCGGTCGACAATCGCCTCGACGAAAAGCGGATGGTTGTAGAACGCCCGCAGCTTTTCAACTTGCGGGGCCATGGGTCCGACTTGTTGCCGCGCGGCTTCGATGTTCTCGCGATACTGCCGGCAACCGGAATAAGAGCTGAAGGCCGACGTCACCAGCGCCAGCGCGCGGCGCACACCGTCGGCGGCCATCTGGCGCAGCGTGTCCGCCAGGAACGGATGCCAGTTGCGATTTCCCCAATAGATCGGTAGCGACGGCCCATGCCGCTTGAGCTCCTGCTCGATCGCTTCGACTAATTGGCGGTTCTGATCGTTGATCGGGCTACTACCGCCGAAGTGATAGTAGTGCTCGGCGACGGCGAGCAGTCGCGCGCGCGGCACGTTGCGGCCGCGGACGACGTTTTCCAGAAACGGAATCACGTCCTCGCGCCGCTCGGGCCCGCCGAACGAGACAACCAGCAGGGCGTCGTAGGGTTGTTCCGAAGCATTCATGGCGGCGGCCGGCGAGGATCGAGAGGCAAGAGCCAAGGGATTATCGAAAGCGGGGTACGGCGATTCAAGGGAATCGGAAAGGGCGTCCGATGCCGTTCGCCCCGCTTCCTCCGGCGCAACCGTCCGCTTCGCCAAGCCCAGGGGTTGCCACCCCTGGGCTTGGCTGCCGCCGGTCGCCACGCCCGCTGTTGCACCCGGCCCCCCTTTCGCGCTTTAACCTGATAGCCATCCCTCGCTTGACACAAGGGCCGACCAATGTCAATCATCTGCGCCGGAGGGGAAGCCATCAACGAGGTTTCGCTACACGTTCTGCGCCGCAGCGATCTGTGCCGGGGGCTAAAGGCCGCCGAAGTCCAGCAGATTGCCGACGCTGTGCGGCCGATTCGCGCCCCCGCCGGCCAGGTGATCTGCCGGCAGGGGGACACCGGCGACACCATGTATGTCTTGGTGCGGGGCCGGGTCAAAGTGGCCGTCGAGCGGGGCGGAGAGACCTACCGCCTGCTCGACTACCTGGGGCGCGGCGAGCATTTCGGCGAGATGGCCGTACTGACCGACGGGCTGCGCACGGCCACGGTCTCGGCGGTGGTCGACACCGACCTCTTGGAGCTTAACCGCGAGCAGTTCGATCGCTTGCTGCAGGTCGTTCCCGGTTTTGCCGCCAACCTCAGCCGCTCGTTGGGCTTTCGGCTGCGATGGGAGACCAGCCGCCGCCAGCGCCGGCACGAGCCGGTCGTGATCGGGCTGGTGAATTCGACGCTTCGCACCCAGGCGCTCGTGCGTCCGCTGGCCCGCGCCCTGGTGGATCACGGCGACTCGATCGAGGTGCTCACCGACAGGCCGGACGGTTGGCCCTCGGAAGGGAACTATCTCGTCGAGCGCATCCCGGAGACGCTTTCGGGAGACGACAAGGTTCGCACCGTGCAGGAGCGGCTGCAGCAAGTCATCGAGCATCACGACCGGGTGTTGGTGGACCTGACGCAGGCCGGCCTGGAAGGCGACCTGCCGCGGCTCTTGGCGCCTTGCGAGGAGATTTGGTGGCTGGTCGAGCCGCGCTTCTACGCGACAAGCTGCCGCAACCTGCGAAAACTGATCGCGGCCGATCCGCGCCTAGCCGGCCGCGTGCGCCTGGTGTGGATCCTTACCGAGGGAGAGCCGTTTGCGCCTCCGCAGCCCGCCGACCTGGGCATCGCCGGGCCCGACTTCAAAGTAGTGCTGGGCGAACCCCATCAAGCCGCGAGCCGCCATGAGCGACAAGGCGTCGAACGACTGGTACGGCACCTGCGCGGCACGCAGATCGGCCTGGCGCTGGGCGGCGGCGGGGCGCGCGGACTGGCGCACTTGGGCGCGCTACGAGCGCTCGAGCGCGCCGGCATCAGTTTCGACCTGATGGCCGGCACCAGCAGCGGCGCGCTGACAGGGCTGGCGTATGCCGGCGGCTGGTCGCCGCAAGAAGCCCTCGACGCCTTCAAGGAGGCGCTGACGCCGCCGCGCTGGCTCCGCGCGATGCCAGGCGCTGACCGCCTCTATTTGTGGACCATGTTTCGCATCGGGGCTTGGGACGGCAAGCTGCGGTACTTCTTCCGCGACGCGACGCTCGAGCAACTGCAGATTCCCTTCACCACCGTGACGGTCGATCTGGTGACCGGCAAACAGGTGATCCGGGACCGCGGCGACGCGATCCACGCCGTGCTCGAGAGCATCAACGTACCGATGGTCGCCCGCCCGATCTTGCGCGACGGCATGGCGCTGGTGGACGGGGGCGTGTTGAACAATTTGCCGGCCGACATCGTCGTCGAGCGTGGCGCATCGTTCGTCGTCGGCATTGACGTGGCGACAAAAATGCCGGCCCGATACGGACGCAACGTGCCGGGCATGGCAACGGCCAAGATGCGCCGGGCCGGACCGCTGGAGACGCTGCTGCGGGTCAACGAGGTACAGGCCTACGGGATCACGGCCTTGCGGACCGGAGCGGTCGACCTGATGATCACGCCCGACACATCGGCGTTCGAGTTTGCCGAGTTCAGCCGCGCCTACGAACTAGCGGACGTGGGCGAGGCGGCCGCGGAAGCGATGATCCCGCAGTTGAAGCAGATGCTAAGCGAGCTGCGCGGCGGGCCGAAGTAAGCGCGTGCGACGCACGCGCACAGAGGTGACCGCTGCCGTCCGGTCGGCCCCGCCAGGGCTTCGGCAGAAATGATACAGGCCCACAAAGCCTGTACCAGCGCGCAGCTACGCCACACGCCATTGACCCCGACGGGATTCGAACCCGTGTTGCAGGCGTGAAAGGCCTGTGTCCTAGGCCGGCTAGACGACGGGGCCCTGGTTCGACACGCGGCCAAGCCAGAGACCGGCTGTATAATCCCCGCCAAGCGACTCCGTCAAGTCGTCGGGCGCGGCGTCCAGGGCCGTTCACAGATTCAAGCTTGACGGCGGCGCACCGGCGGGAAAGTGGGACAGGCACCGAGACGAAACGTTGGTCTGAAAGGGCTTGCGCTGTTTATGCTCGGAGCCAGTCCCATTTTCCCGCCTCGCCATTTTGAAAAACAGAATGGCCCTGCCGCGGCGTCGGTTCGCGCGATTGGGCCACGGCGAAATACACCGTTGAGGGCTCAACTTGCGTTCGCGGTAGACGGCGAGGCCGTGCGGGGGGCTCCGCCGCGCGAACGCGCGTGCGCCAAAGTGCAAGGTCAGGCGGCGAAACGAACCGCAAGCGGGTGACGGAAGCGGCGCCCGGCCGGTGCGAAGCGCTCGCCAGAGATGCTCAACCGTCGGTGGTCGGGCCGGCGCCGGCCGTGTCGGCCTTGGGCGGCTTTTCGGCCGCGTCGTTGCGGTGGATCGCTTGATACACCTCGCTGCGATGCACCGGCACTTCCTTGGGAGCCTCGACCCCTAGGCGAACCTTGTCCCCCCGAATCTCCACGACCACGATCGTGATGTCATCGTTGATGACAATACTCTCGTTCTTCTTCCTCGATAGGACCAACATCGGACGTTCCTTCGCTTCTGCAGAGAGCTTCCCTGGGGGGAGCGACTTCCTTGTTTTGGGGCAGCGATCCGGACAGTCTCAACCGAGCTCGGAAACCGACAAATAGAGTCACTTTCCGTACATCACCCAGGTGATGTGCCTCATTTCACTCTACGTGCTAGCCCAGAGGAGTCAAGCGAACGAAACGGCCGGCCAAGCGTTTTTTTCGGCACTTTGTGCGTTTTTGGCATGCGATTCAGTAACGACAGAATCACATCCGTCCAGGGTTAACTCCTTCACAGCCCCGCGGCGTCGACGCAAAAGCATAAAGGACAAAGTGTTATGATTTGCGTCCCAAGATCGGCGCCGTGGACGAACGCCGACGAGCAAGCGCGCCATCAGCGACAGCACTCGCATGGCGAACCGCCAACGTCCGCAAGGGGATAGAGCCACTGTAGCAGAGGAACCGGCCAGAAAAAGCGGACGCCGCTCCAATCCCTTGCCAGGGACGGAGGTGGCCGGCGCTGCGCGGACAAGGTGCATGGCAAACTTGCGAAGGGACCATAACAATCGTGCCAATGCACGGCAACGATAGTGCCAATGCACGGCGGCGTTGCGCTATTTGCCCGCGATGCGGTTCGTCGGTCGCGCGCGCCCCTGCGCGGCGCGAGGACGGTTCGCGCCGCGCATGCCGCCGATTCGACAGCTTGCGGCCAGTGCGGGCCCGCTTATAATTCAAGCGGCCAGTGATCCGCGTCTTGCCATCGGAACTCGCTTGCGTTTGCAGCCAGTCGAGAGTGCCTTCGCACCGCGCGTGGCCAGAGAGGACAGGGTTCTTGCGCGCATGTCGGAATGGCTACGCAACATCTGGAACGCCGTGAGCACGGTCGCCAGTGGGCTATGGGTGACGATGCGCTATTGGGTGGCGACTTATGACCCCGCGCGCAAGACATTTACGCAGAAGTTTGAGTATCCCGAGCTACCCGTGCCCGTCGCGCCGCGCTATCGCGGCTTTCACCGTTACGACCTGACGACGTGCATCGCTTGCGACCAGTGCGCCAAAGCCTGCCCCGTTGATTGCATCTACATCGGCAAGGAGCGGGTGACGCAGGGCAAGGGGTTCAAAGTCACCGGCTTCACGATCGACTATACGAAGTGCATGTTCTGCGCTCTGTGCGTCGACCCCTGTCCGGTGGACTGCATCTTCATGGGGGCCACGCACGACCTGAGCTGTTACAGTCGCGATGGCTGCATCGTCGACTTTTCGCGTTTGCCGGTGGACGTTGCCTGGGGCCGGGCGACGTTGAACCCGATCGCCGTGGCCAACTCCAAGGTGATCGCCGAGCCGGTGCACGGCGGTCCAAATCAGTAAAGGACCAGAGATGTCGGGCGATCCATTCGAGGGGCGCAAGACCTTCACCGTCGAGAGCGCCAACGCCGCCTTGCCGCTGGTGCGGGCGATCGTGTCGGACCTGGCGCAGCTCTCGCGCGAGGTCGTCGAGCGGCGCGACCGGCTGTCTCTCTTGCTGGCCGGCCGGGAACGAGGCTCGCAGGACCTATACGGCGAGGAGCTCACCCAGATCGAGGAAGAATTGGAGAAGGACAGTCGCCGCCTTCAGGAGTACGTCGAAGAGCTCCGCCAACTGGGAGTTGAACCGAAGAACGGCCCCGAAGGCCTGGTCGACTTCCCGGCAGTCATGGACGGCCGGCCCGTTTATCTTTGCTGGAAACTGGGCGAGCCGGAAGTTCTGCACTGGCACGACTTGGACGCCGGATTCCGCGGCCGTCAACCGCTCACGGCCGGCACCGCCGCCGAAGGCCCGGGGGTCGAGGACTCGTTCGGCCCGTAGTGGCGACTGGCGGTTGCGGGACCTTCCACGGGGTTCTGTAGGAGGCGTCTTCCGACGCGGACCTGGCCGCAAGTCAGTTCGCGCCGCGCGCCCTTTCAAAATCAGCGACGCTCACTCGCCTGCTACAATCGCTACAGGCCCACCGCGGGCGCGTTCGCAAGGCCCTTGCCTTTCCTTCCCTGGTCCAGACAGCATCCGCGCGATCACTTACAATGGAGGTTTCGTAATGCGGAACGGGCCAAGGAGTGGCTTCTGGGTGGGGAAGCAGATCTGATCGAGATCAAAGACAAAACCACCGGTGCAATTCTGCACCACATCGACTGCCGCCAGCTCGACAAGGCGAACTTGGCCGGGCTCAAATTGCGCTGCGCGAATCTGTCGGGCACGGTGCTAACGCGAGCGAGCCTGCGAAAATGCGACCTGATGCAGGCGGACATGTCGTTCGCCAATCTGGCCAACACCGACCTGGAAGATGCCATCCTCTACCAGGCCAATCTGAATTGCGCTATGCTCATTTCCGCCTCGCTCGTGAACTGCGACCTGCGCGAGGCCACGCTACGGAATGCCAGCCTGTTCCAGGCGAACCTGCGCGGCGCGACCCTCGAGGGGGCGCTGCTCGTGGGGTGCGACCTGTCGGGCGTCGACCTCTCAGAGACCAAACTTAGCCGCGCCCTGTACAACAGCCGCACTCGCTGGCCCGATGGCTTCGACCCGGAGGCCGCCGGGGCCACGCTCAAGGAATAGCGCGGGGGGGGCGGGCATCTTGCCCGGCTTTGCGATTGCTAGTGCGGATCGCGCAAAAAGTGGCGCCCTGCGAGTTTCACTCCATCGCGGGCTGGCGAAAAGGCGGGCCAGATGCCCGCATCCTCAACGCCGGCCAGGGCCGTTCACAGATTTAAGCTTGCCGGCGGCGCACCGGCGGGAAAGTGGGACAGGCACCGAGACGCAACGTTGGTCTGAAAGGGCTTGCGCTTTTTATGCTCGGAGCCAGTCCCATTTTCCCGCCTCGCCATTTTGAAAAACAGAATGACCCTGCTGCGCCGGCGACGTGGGTTGCAAAAGGGCCCACTTGCCCTAGAATCCACGGTTTACAAGCCGTCCGTCCACCCTCTTATGCTGGCCGTTTCCCCGCGTGGCTCGGCCGGCAGATGAGCGCGAAACCATGTCTCCCACGTCGATCGCCGGATACCTGGCCCTGTTCTTCGGCTTCGGCTTCGTGTTTTTGTTCGTCAATCTGCTGGTGGGCCGGCTTCTTCGGCCCAAGGTGCCCAGCGTCGAGAAGTCGCAGGTGTACGAGTGTGGCGAGCCGGCCATCGGCTCTAGCTTCATCCAGTTCGACTTGCGGTTCTACGTGATCGCGCTCTTGTTCATCATCTTCGACGTCGAAGTGGCGTTTTTCTTTCCGTGGGGCGTCGTTTTTGGGAAGGCGACGCACTTGATGGACCCGAATGTGACGGGCCCGGCGGCCGTGCGCGTCGCGCAGGAAAAGGACACGCTTAGTCCCGCGGTGCTGGCCGTCTACGACGCGCTGGCTGTGCCGCGGCACGCGCTTCCCAGCCCGCAAGATGCCGCGCAGGTTCCGGAGACGGCCCGGACCCTCGCGCTCATGTCGGTGTTCGACATTCTGGCGTTTTTCGCGGTGTTGATGGTGGGCTTTGCCTACGTGTGGCGGCGCGGCGACCTGGATTGGGTCCGCGCCCTCAGCCTGGAACGTGCCAAGGAGCTTGTCCCGGGCCGTACGATTGTCGAGGAGGAAGAACCCGCGCTGGCGGGCTAGACCGCCCGACATGCGAAGAGTCGGCGTTCGGATTTGGTCCTTCGACATTCTGACCTTGCTGTCCTTGTGGTCCCACATCCGCATTCTGAGAGCATCGCATGAGCGGCCAGGCATTCGTCGATCGGCTGAAGAAGCAATTTGGCGACCATATCACCGGCGCCAACCTCGAGGCGATCGATCCCTGGATCGAGGTAGCGCCCGAGGGTCTCGTCGAAGTGTGCCGGTATCTGCGGGACGATCCCGAGCTGCGCTTCGACATGCTCAACTGCATCACGGTAGTGGACTACCTGGAGACCGACCCCAAGAAGGCCGCCAAGGCCGACTTCGCGCCCCATCTGGAGCTCGTCTACCACCTGTGGAGCTTCCCGAACAAAGTCAGCCTCGTGCTGAAAGTCATGCTCCCACGGTGGAAGAACGACGTGCCGGGCGAACTGCCGGAGGTCGACAGCGTCGCGGGCATTTGGAGCACGGCCGACTGGCATGAGCGCGAGACGTATGATTTGAGCGGCGTCCGTTTCATCGGGCACCCGAGCTTGCGGCGCATCCTTTGCCCTGAGGACTGGGAAGGGCACCCGTTGCGGAAAGACTACGAGATGCCGCTGGAATACCACGGCATCCGCGGGCGTTAGCAAGAGGGAGGGCGAGGCTCCCGCCGAGCCGATCACTGGATCGGCCGGTTTTACGCAAAGCAGGCTCAGCGGGAGCTTCGCCCTCCCGAAGAGTTGAAACAACGATTCACGAAGCGCAGGCGACCATGGCCACCACCCACCTCGACGATCCACGCATTATCGAGTTCGACGTTCGCACCGACGAGATGTTGGTGAATATGGGCCCTCAGCATCCCAGCACGCACGGCGTGCTGCGGCTGGTGCTGCGGACCGATGGCGAAGTGGTCTCCGAGTGTACGCCGCACATCGGCTATCTGCACCGCTGCGCCGAGAAGATCGGAGAGAACCTGACGCCCCGCCAGTACATCCCCTACACCGACCGGATGGATTACCTGGCCGGGATGAACATGAACCTGGGCTGGGCGATGGTCGTTGAGAAGCTGCTCAAGCTGCAGCTTTCGGACAAGGCCAAGCACCTGCGGGTGATCATCGCCGAATTGAATCGCATCGCCAGCCACCTGGTGGGCATGGGCGCCTACGGCTTGGACCTGGGCACGTTCAGCCCTTTCCTCTACGCCTTCCGCGAGCGGGAGAAGATCCTCGACCTGTTCGAGCTGGCGTGCGGCGCCCGGCTTACCTACAGCTATCTGACCGTAGGCGGCGCCACGCACGATCTGCCCAGCGGCTGGCTGCAGAAGTGCGCGGAGTTCATCGACCAGCTCGAGCCGGTGATCGACGAGTGCCATACGCTCTTGACGACGAATGCCATCTTCGTCAAGCGGGCAGCGGGCTTGGGCGTGCTCTCGGCCGAGATGGCCATCGACTATGGCTGCACGGGTCCGGTCCTGCGCGGCAGCGGCGTCGACCACGACCTGCGCCGCGACGGCGAGGACCGCTACACCGATATGTACGACGGCTACGCCTTCGAGGTGATCGTCGAGCGCAATGGCCACTACCCGCGCGACCACAACTACCCAGCCGTGCCGCGCAGCGCGATCCTGGGCGATTGCTGGCACCGGTTTTACGTGCGGATGCTGGAAGTCATGCAGGCAATGGACCTGGTGCGGCAAGCGATCGATCGCTACAGCACCGCCAAAGGGGACTATGGCATCCCGGTGAAGCTGGCCGAGAAGCTCCCCAAGGGAGAGGCCTATCTGGAGACCGAGGCGCCGCGCGGCCAGATGGGCTTTTTCATCGTGGGCGATGGCTCGCCGATCCCCCGTCGTGTCCGGGCCCGCAGCAGCAGCTTCTGCAACCTGTCGGTCACCCACGAGTTGTGCCGCGGCTGTCTGATCGCCGACGTGCCGGCCATCGTCGGTTCGCTCGACGTGGTGATGGGCGAGATCGACCGGTAAGGCCTACCGCCGGGTGAGGAGATTTCGCCGATAATGTCCTGAATTGACTAGCATCAAAACAGGACATATGATGATGTAGCCGCGGCAGGATCGGGGGTCATTCCAGTGCCGGCCGAACTGCGCCTGCCGAAGTCTTTGCGCACGGCTCGGTGGAAGGTCAAAATTCAAGAGAAGAAGAGAAGGAGTCGCGAGAGCCGCCCCACGTCTCGATTCTCCGCGGCACCGACAAGTGGCGGATCAATCTCCGGACCGCGGCGTTCATGGACCAGCGCCCTCGACCATCGGACATTCCCGATGAGTTGTTGGCAATCATTGAGCAGAACTGGCAGTGGCTCTGCGAGCAGTGGGACTTGAAGTACCCGGACAATCCGGTGGCCATGGCCGAGGACGCAGACGATGGTGGCGAAGACGATCCTCCTGACGCCGAGTAAACGTGTTCAGCAGCGGTTCGCCCGGCTGCGGCCAAAGACGGCCTCAACCCAGGCCGAGATGGATTCGCTGCTTTCGCACGCCGGAAAGGAGACGCTGTGGATCAGTGCCGACGGGAAGACGATGCTCAAGCTGCTGAAGTCGATTCACTGGCCCACGAAGCGACTCGGTAGGGCCGTCCTGTTGCACGGTTCGACGTTGGACACGATCGCGACCTTGGGCAAGTGTTTCGATCCCGTCGTGTTCGCGTCCAGCGGTGGATTCCTCCCGCCCGATGAGCTGACCGAGGTCTTGGTCGCCCGGAATCGGAACGATCTATTCATCGGGGGGACGGTCGACTTTGCCAGTGAGACCGTTACGCTTTGGCGGGGAAATCTCGACTCGCTGGTCGTTCCCTTCGCGGCGTTCCCGCCATCCGGCGACCGAATAGCGCCAGACTTCCGCCGGTTCGCGGTATCCGACTACGGGAATACGGTCTGTCTCGGAAAGTATGAGGCCGCTACGGACGCGATCCTTTACGAGTTCGACCCGGAATATCGCCGGAGGCAGTCCAAGAGGCGGTTGGCCTCCGATCGGTCGTTCGGTGCCTCGGTCCGCCGGCTGCGAAAACAGCGAGGCCTGCGCCGAGAGGACTTCGCGCCGCTGTCGTCCAAGACCATTGCCCGCATCGAGCAAGGCAAAGTCAAATCCGTACGCCCGAAGACGCTGTCGGCTATCGCCAAAGTGTTGACAGTTGCCCCGGAGGAGATCAAGACCTACTAGGTGCAAACCCGCGGGAGACACGCCGGGGTTGCCGCCGATTTATGTTGGCGTCGGCCGGCTATTCACGCTCTCGCAGGAAGCGGGCGGCTCGAAGAAATGAACGGATGGGGGCCGCTTCACGAAGCGGGCGCTACCAAAACTTCCACCAAGGTCGGCTTTTTGACGCGCCGGCAATTGACTGGTATCTGCGTTCAACCATTTGAGAAAACTTGCCGAAGTCGTGCCCCTCTTCGCCCACTACGTACATCTGCGCACCGAAGAGCTATTGCAATAAGTTGTGGATGGGGAATTTTCAGGCGGCGGTTTCTTGGGGTTTGGTAACTCTTTAGCCGTGTGAAGTTGATCTTGGTGAAATTGGGCTGGTGTTTTATGACGATGGGCATTGATCAGTGGCATGGATGCCGAACGCATGTCTGTCGCTACGTTGCCGGATTTGGGACCGCGGCTGACCGCCG